>JBDTAV010000025.1:0-59515 GCA_039924385.1 Steroidobacteraceae bacterium | reverse complement strand
CGCGTGCTTCTCCCAAGGCCATGCAGAGAGTTCCTCGTTGGGTGCGGGTGAGTCTAGTCGGTTGGTCCGACGAAAGACACGTGTCCGTTCGGACGGCGCGCATCGGTGTCTGCCTCCACGATTGCGGCGGCAAATTCTTGCAGGGTGGGCAGCGTGCCGCACGTAAGATATGCATTTTCGCGCGGACAATAGTGTGAAAAGACCAGCGGCCAGCAGAACCGCCCTAGCGACATCGCTGGTGCGCGGCGCATACGCGGCTTGATCCGCATCCCTTGATCGATGATTCCTGGGGTGATCGGCTCGTGCCCGAATCCGCGAAACGTGCCATGGCCTCGTCCAACGAAATGCTGGACCAACTGTTGATGCGCAGCCGCTCCTACGCCAACGTTATAACGCGCACCCGGTATGCAGAGGATTCATTGCAAGCTGCGGTATCCCGGGGCGTTCGCCAGTACGTCTTGATCGGCGCCGGGTTCGACAGTTTTTCGCTGCCGCTTCCTGAGTTTGCGGCGAATCTGCAGATTTTCGAGATCGACTTTCCCGCCACGCAAATGCTTAAGATCGGACAAATTGATGCGTGCGGCATGTCATTGCCCGATACCGTGCACTTCATCGCAGCCGATCTCTCCCCAAGAAAGCGTCGCCGCGGCGCTCGCGCGCGCGCCGTTTGAGGCGAAGCAGTTGACGTTTTTTTCCTGGCTGGGCGTAACCAGGGAGCGAATTGGTTTTTACCTACCTCGATGAACGGCTGTTTCAAGCACGGTCTGCGGCGTTTCGCGAACTGGAACAGCGAGTGGCCGCCATCGGCGAACCGTTCTTATCGGGCTTCAACCCGGCGGACCTCGCGGCTAATCTGGCTGACTGTGATCTCGATCTGCTTGAAGACTTGAATGGCGGCGAGACTGCGGCAAGATATGCCCGAGGCGGTGACCTCGGACAATCAACGTTTTCTCACATGGCGCGTGCGCGCGAATTAGAGGACTGCAGGGTATGCCAAGCCGCGAACGAGTTGCCGCTTTCATCGCATCGGTCGTGGGCGGCGATCATGTGGGCGCCATCGCCGCCTACTATCATGAAGCAGCCTCGATGCAGGAAAATCTGCTGGAGCCCAGGCGCGGACGTGCGACCTCTAAGGACGGAACGACGCGGCGCCTGAATGAGTTGGCGCTACCGCGTTGGGCCGGCGATCGCATCGCCGCGGAATTGCTGACTTACACCCATAGTATGGCCGGCGAAATTTTTGCCAATCTGGATTTGGAGATGCTGGACATGTTCAGCGCAGCGATGGCCGACGATCCGCAATTCGGGCCCAATGCGGATCAATTAGCGCGCGCGCTGTATTTCGGCAGCGCACCGCTCGCCAGTCGCAGCGAGAGCACCGCCCAAATGGAACAGGAAGTCGGCGCTTTTGCCCGGGCCTACTTGGCCGGTGCTCGCGTTCTCGCCAAGACCGGCTAGCCAGCGCATTCAGCAACTCGGACAGATGGTTCAAATCCGGACCTTTTGACTTAATCTCCGCATTGACTAACTATTAAAACGACCCCGCCCCGCGCCCAGTCCAGCAGCAGCCCGCGATTCCTTGGCATCGATCATGGTCACCGCTCGATCATATCGGTAGCGGCGCCGAGGAACACGCAACTCCTTGAATATGATTCATTATTTATCCTCAGGTCTTGCCGCGAGCTATCGACCCTGGTATAAAGCGCGGCTCTCTCAAAGCTTCCATTTCAAAGGTTTAGCCATGTCGCGAGTTTGCCAAGTCACGGGTAAAGGCCCCAAAACGGGTAATACGGTTTCGCACGCGAACAATCGCAAGCGCCGCCGCTTTCTGCCCAATCTGCATAGCCACAGATTTTGGCTGGAATCCGAGAAGCGTTTCGTCAGCTTGCGCGTGAGCACTCGCGGTTTGCGCACCATTGAGAAGCGCGGCGTGGACGTCGTGGTCGCGGACTTGCGGGCCAAGGGCATCAAGGTTTAAGGGGCCGCACATGCGCGACAAAATCAAATTGGTATCTTCCGCCGGCACGGGTCATTACTACACGACCACCAAAAATAAGCGCTTGCATCCTGACAAGCTCGAGACGAAGAAATTCGATCCCGTGGTGCGCAAGCACGTGGCCTACAAAGAATCGAAGATCAAGTAATCGGGCTAGACACTGCCCGAGCTTCCTGAAGTAGAGACCACGAGACGCGGCATCGCGCCCGCACTTGTCGGGCGTGGCGTCGTCGACATGATCGTCCGCGATCGGCGCCTGCGCTGGCCCATCGCGGCGAATCTCGAAGCAGCCGTTCGCGGCCAACGGATCTTAAGCGTCGAGCGGCGCGCTAAATACTTGATCATCCGGTTCGAAAGCGGCGCGCTCCTGGTACATCTGGGGATGTCGGGAAGCTTGCGTCTCATCGGCGGCAAAACGCCGCCTAAACCGCATGAACACTGGGATCTGGTCCTAGATAGCGGCCGGGCACTGCGCTTTCACGACCCGCGGCGATTCGGCAGCCTGCATTGGACGCGAGACGACCCGAAAGAGCACCCGCTTTTGAAGAAATTGGCGCCGGAACCGTTAAGTGCGACGTTTAACGGCGCGTACCTGTTTTGGATCACGCGCAATCGCACGGTGGCAATCAAACAACTCATCATGAACTCGCAGCTGGTCGTTGGCGTCGGCAATATTTACGCCAGCGAAGCCTTGTTCCGCGCGGGGATTTCGCCGCGGCGCGCGGCCCGCCGGCTGACGAAGGCGCAGGCAACCCGGTTATCGGGCGCCATCAAGGCCGTGCTCAAGGCGGCGATCAAAATCGGCGGCACGACCTTACGCGACTACGTCAACGCGGACGGCTTACCCGGATATTTTCGGCAGAAATTATTTGTCTATGAGCGCGCCGGGGAGCGTTGCCGCGTGTGCAAATCCGGCGTCAAGCAATTCACTCAAGGCCAACGCTCAACTTACTGGTGCGCCACCTGCCAGCGCTAGCCGGATTTTCTAGTAAACCAATCCTGCGCCCTCGCCGCGCGGATCAGAAGCCGCTTCGACTTTTCCATTCGCAAAATCCCACGTGATGACTTGCATGTTGCCCCACCGACGGTTGGACAGCCGCAGCTTATGGCCCATGGACTGCAGCTTCGCTATTTCATCGCCGGTCAGCGCACCTTGTTCATAGCCGACTTCGTCTGGTAGGTACTGGTGATGGTAGCGCGGGTACCTGACGATGTCTGCGGCGCTCATGCCGTCCACATAGTTCAGGATTCCCAGAAGCACCTGGCTGATGATGGTACTTCCGCCGGGCGAACCGATGATCATCATGCCATTGGGCGTTTCGACGAACGTTGGGGACATGCTCGACAAACTTCGCTTGTTGGGTGCGATCGAGTTAGCCGTGTTCCCAATGAGCCCGAAGACGTTGGGTCTGCCGGGCTTGGTGGAAAAATCGTCCATTTCGTTGTTGAGCAGCACGCCGGTCCCCGCCGGCATGTAGCCGTTGCCGAAGAACAGATTCACCGTGATGGTGACGGCCGCACGGTTTCCCGCGGCATCGAGCACGGAAAAATGCGTCGTGTTCATGCCCTTTGGCTCCGACTCGATTCCGGGCAACATGTCGGAGGGCATGGCCTTATCGGCGCGAATGCTGCTGCGCTGGCCGGCTGCATAATCGACACTCATCAACTGCTGCAGCGGCATCTTGATGAAATCCGGATCACCCAGGTAAATCGCGCGGTCGCGATAGGCACGGCGCATGGCCTCGATGATCAGGTGCTTGCGCGTGGCGGAATCCATGTCATGAAAATCGAAGCCGGCAAGGATGTTGAGCGAATCGAGAACCGCGATGCCGCCAGATGAGGGCGGCGATGCCGTTACGATGCGCGCGCCATGATATTTGCCGATAAGCGGTTTGCGTTCGACGACGCGGTAATTCTTGAGATCCTCGAGCGTCCAGATGCCGCCGCCCGCACGCACGCCGGCGACCAGATTCTGGGCTATGCGGCCTTCATAAAATCCCTTGGCGCCCTCGTTGGCGATTGCCTCGAGGGTCTTGGCCAGTTCGGGCTGTTTGATGACGGTGCCGATTTCAGGCACGTTGCCGTCAGCCGTCAAAAACACCTGCGCAGCGTCCGGCGAGCGCGCCAAAATTTCGCGTTTCGCCTTGATGGCGTACTGCATGCGCAGATAGAGCGGAAATCCTTCTTGCGCCAGACTAATCGCCGGCTGCAAGCTTTGCTTCAGCGGCAACTTGCCGTATTTGCGTGCCAAATATTCGAATGCTGCGGGCTCGCCGGGAATGGCTGATGACAGAGCACCGTTGGTGGAGCTGTTGGGGATCTCATTGCCCGCTTTGTCCAGGTACATGTCGCGCGAGGCGGCGCCCGGCGCCTTCTCGCGAGCATCGACCATGGTTTCAAAACCGTCGGATTGCCGATGCAATAGAAAGAACCCGCCGCCGCCCAGCCCTGAGCTCGTGGGTTCCACCACGGCGAGCGCAGCGGCCACCGCCACCGCGGCATCGAACGCATTGCCTCCCGCCTTGAGAATTTCCTGACCTGCCTGGCTCGCGAGCGGGTAGGCGCTGGCGATGGCGGCTTTGTGCGCAACGGCTGTACGGGCCGCATCGCGTGGACGGGCCGCATCGGCCCTCGCGGCCGGCGAGACGCTGACAATGGCGGCGATCGCGAGCAGCGGCCACAGGCCGGCAACACGCCGTGCGCGAAGTGTGACCGGGAAAATCAAAGTTTGCGGTGCCGCTTCAGTTCGATCTCCACAATGGGATGCACGAACTCGGAGACATTGCCCCCCAGCACCGCGATCTCTCGCACCAACGTCGATGATATGAATGTGTATTGCTCTTGCGGGGTCATGAAAACTGATTCGATTTCCGGCGTGAGGTGCCGGCTCATATTAGCCAATTGAAATTCAAATTCGAAGTCGGACACCGCGCGCAGTCCGCGGACAATGACCGACAGGCCATTTTGGCGGGCAAAATCCGTGGTCAGGCCGGCATAACCCTTCACTTCTACATTGTGCACGTCGGCGAGCACGCGACTCGCCATTTCGACCCGCTGCTCGAGCGTGAACATGGGCGCTTTGTTGGGATTGGCCGCGATCGCAACGACGACGCGATCGAAGATCGAAGCTGCGCGCCGCACCAAGTCTGTGTGGCCATTGGTAATCGGGTCGAAAGTCCCTGGATAGACGGCATTTCTTTTGTGCATTTCTATTTTCGCCCGTTGACGCGGACCAAATGATACCCCACCTCGCCGGCCGACTTCGATTTGAGCAATTCCCAGCGGCCCGGCAGTGCCGGAACACCTGCAGCCCGCTCATTCTCCAGGTAAACCAAACTCCCGAGTTTGAGCCAGTCGCCGGTGTCGAGCAGCGGAATGTACTCGGCCAGGGCATTCGTTCCAAAGGGTGGATCGAGAAAAGCAATGTCGAAGGGCGCCCCAGACGTGCGCAGAAAGCGGGCGGCTCCCATCTCCAGGACGCGGCTTTTGGCGGCTGCGCCGAAGCGCAGCAGTTGCTCCTGCAAAGGCCGCGCGGCAGCCGGGAATTGCTCGACGAACACTGCTTCCCTGGCGCCCCGCGACAACGCCTCCAACCCTAGGGCGCCGGAGCCTGCGAACAAATCCAACACCCTGGCGTCGGTTATGGAGTGTTGCAGCCAATTGAACAATGTCTCTCGGACACGATCCGGCGTCGGGCGCAGGGCCGGCATATCGGGAAAGTGAATTCGGCGGCCGCGCCACGCACCGGCGATGATACGCACCGAATTGCGGCCGGTCGGCGCCGGTAAATCGCTCTTAGAAGTTGCCACTGCCGGTATCATACATGCCATGACGAATGAAGCTGACCGGCCAAGCGTGCGCGGATTTTTCAAGCGCCTGCGCGCCAAATTGAACCAAGGCCCGGCGTGGCTGACCACCGACATTGCGGAACTGATTCCGGGCCGCAAGATCGACGCTGAGATTTTGGATGAGCTGGAAACGCGGCTGATCATGGCCGACGTTGGGGTCGAGGCCTCTTCAAAAATCCTCGAGGAGTTGCGCAAACGCGTGGCGCGAAAAGAGCTCAACGATGTCGACGCGCTGCTCGCGGCACTGCAGGAGGCCATGTCGCTAATCTTGACACCCGTGGAACAGGCGCTGGTGATCGATCCTGACGCCAAACCTTTCGTGATTCTAGTGGTGGGAATCAATGGCGCGGGCAAGACCACGACGATCGGCAAGCTGAGCGCCCGGCTGCTCGCCGAGGGCAAGAGCGTCATGCTGGCCGCGGGCGATACCTTTCGCGCGGCGGCTCGCGAACAATTGGAAGTTTGGGCGGCGCGCCATAATGTGCCGATCGTGGCTCATCAATCCGGCTCCGAACCTGCCGCGGTGATCTTTGACGCCTTGAACGCCGCGCGTGCACGGCACATCGATGTGCTCATTGCCGATACCGCCGGCCGGCTGCATACCCAGACCCACTTGATGGATGAACTCAAAAAGGTCAAGCGCGTGCTCGCGCGCCTCGACCCCACCGCGCCGCATGAGGTGCTGTTGGTGCTCGACGGCACGATCGGACAAAATGCCGTGTCGCAGGCCGAGGAGTTCAACAAGGGCCTGGGGGTCACCGGTTTGGTCATCACCAAATTGGACGGCACCGCCAAGGGCGGCGTTGTTCTGGCCATCGCGCAACGCCTGAAAATTCCCATTCGCTTCATCGGCGTCGGCGAGCAGTCCGAGGACTTCGGCGTGTTCAACGCGTCGGAATTCGTGTCCGCGCTGTTGAAGTCGGAACCGCGCGACGCGGCTGCATGATTCGCTTCGACCAGGTTTTCAAGCGCTATCCGAACGGACGCGAGGCTCTGGCGGGCGTATCGTTCAACATCGAGAGCGGCGCGCTGACCTTTTTGACGGGGCATTCCGGGGCCGGCAAGAGCAGCATTCTCAAGCTGATTGCGCTGATTGAGCGGCCCACCCGCGGTCAGGTCATCGTCAACAGCCAGAATACCTCGGGCGTGAAGCCGCGCGGGATAGCGCATTTTCGCCGCCAGATCGGCGTGGTCTTTCAAGATCATAAATTGCTGCATGACCGCCCGGTTGCGGACAACGTCGCGTTGCCGCTCGTGATCGCAGGCATTCCAAGGCGCGAAATCGACAAACGCGTGCGGGCGGCGCTGGATCAAGTCGGTTTGCTGGGCCGGGAGAAGTCTCTGCCCTTGGAACTCTCGACCGGCGAGCAGCAACGCGTCGGCATCGCGAGAGCCGTGGTGGCGAAGCCGATGCTGCTCATTGCGGATGAACCGACCGGCAATTTGGATCCTGAACTAGCGCTGGAAGTCATGAAGCTGTTCAAGCGTTTCAGTGAAGTCGGTGTGACGGTGGTCGTCGCCAGCCACGATGTGCATCTCATCGATCAGGTCGGCGCAAGGCGCATCGTCTTGAGCGCCGGGCGCGTCATCGGCGAGGCAGCCGCATGAGCATTGGCGCCTACTTTTCGCGCCACGCACAGGTGCTGATCGGCTCGTTGGGCCGCATCGTGCATCAACCCTTCGCCGCATTGATGACCATGGGCGTCATCGCGATAGCCCTCGCCCTGCCTCTCTTTTTGAGCCTGCTGCTGCAGAACGCGCGCAACGCCACGGGAAATTGGAACGAAGCCTACGACTTGTCGGTCTACATGGACAAGAAGGCCGGTGCCGCGCGCGTGCAGTCGCTCGCGAAGCAACTGCGTCAACGCGGCGATGTCGCCGCGATCCGCATCATCACCGCGGAGCAGGCGCTGGTGGAGTTCCGAAGCGACTCTGGATTTGGCACGGCACTCGATGTCCTGGCGGACAATCCTCTGCCCGATACCCTGGTCGTGACCCCGACGCTGACCGCGAGCACGCCGCAGGGAACCGAATCGCTCAAGAGCGCGATTGCTGCCATGAGCGACGTGCAAACCGTGCAGGTCGACACGGAATGGGTGAAGCGGCTGCACGTCATGCTCGACCTGCTGCGCCGGGTGGTGCTGCTCACCGGCGGCCTTTTAGGCATTGGCATTGTGCTCATCGTCAGCAACACCATACGGCTCGACATATTGAACCGGCGCGCCGAAATCGAGGTCATGAAGCTGGTGGGTGCTTCGGACGGCTTCACCCGCCGCCCCTTTCTCTACACCGGCGTCTGGTACGGTTTGGGGGGCGGTTTGCTCGCCTTGCTGCTGGTCGCCGTCGCCTCGACGGTGCTGGCTCGGCCGGTCGCACAGCTGGCATTCCTATACGGCAGCTCTTTCAGTCTGGAAGGGCTCAAAATCATCACCGGATTGGCGGTTTTGGGGCTCTCGATGGGCCTCTCCTGGATCGGCTCCTGGCTTGCGGCGACGCGCCATATCCGAGCGATCGAACCGGTATAAGTATATGTTTTTAAATACTTTGCTGCCGCGCAGAACTCCGAGCGGCTTTAGCACTCCAATGCTTTGAGTGCTATAATTCCGCGTGGATTGAGACGAAGATTTGCTCGGGAGGTAGGTATCAAATGTCTGTTGCTCTGGTCTCTAAAAAAACTGGAATGGTATTCGCAGGCCCTGTCGGGAGCCTGGACTCTTATATAGACCGCGTTTCCCAGATTCCGGTTCTATCGAAGGAAGATGAAGTCGCTCTGGCGGTGAGATTCCGTTCCGAGGCCGATTTGGACGCGGCCCGGCAACTGGTGCTGTCCCACCTTAGGTTCGTCGTGCACATTGCGCGAGGGTATTTAGGGTACGGGTTGCCCATGGGCGATTTGATTCAAGAAGGCAATGTGGGTCTCATGAAAGCGGTGAAGCGCTTCGACCCGGGCGTGGGTGTCCGGCTGGTGTCATTCGCCGTGCATTGGATCCGCGCCGAGATTCACGAATATGTGCTGCGCAACTGGCGCCTGGTCAAGGTTGCGACCACCAAGTCGCAGCGCAAACTGTTCTTCAATCTGCGCAAGATGAAGAAGAATTTGGCGTGGTTATCGGAAGCGGAAACCGCGGCTGTGGCGCGCGATCTGGGCGTCGATGTGGCCGATGTGCGGGAGATGGAACAGCGGCTATCGGCGCGCGACATGTCGTTCGATCCGACGCCGGAGAGCGACGAGGAAGAGGCCTATTCGCCGGCCATGTATCTGCCGGCCAGCAATGCCGACCCTGCGGTCGAAGTCGAGCGCGCGGAGTGGGAAGAGGACTCGAGCGATCGCCTGGAGCTGGCGCTCGAAAAACTCGATGAACGCAGCCGCAGCATCTTGAAGCGGCGCTGGATGACGGACGACAAGGCAACTTTGCATGAATTGGCCGATGAATTCGGCATTTCCGCGGAGCGGGTACGCCAGGTCGAATCCAATGCCATCAACAAGCTGAAAGGCCTGATGGCAGCCGCTTAAGGTTTTGAGCCATTCAAGGCCGCCGATTGTTCGGCGGCTTTTTTATGGGTATTGAAATTCGCGTAACGCGATTTGACCTCGCCAATGTGACGATTGAAGGACAGCGGTAAGTTGTTCTAATGATCGGTCGCTTGATCCGCGCTCAGCGGGCGACGACCGATGCCAACCGTTGCGCCGCCCGCACTGAGACATAGGAATAGCCGCGCAACGCTCCCGGTCGGGGGCGCGCATTGACGGCCGCGTCATTGTCCGACGCATTCCAGGCTGCGAGCAGCAGCCCCAGCGCCAGCCAATTGAGCGACGCCTCGCGCCGCGCCGACCAAAATGATCCGGCGGGATGCCTTGGGCCCAGACTTAACTTGGACATGACTGCTCTCCTTGAAGCCGCAAGGCCAGTGTCCGCGGAAAAGCGCCGGTTTCTGAGGGCGCGAATCGGGCGATCCGCAGGCCAAATCTGACCAATCGTGGCAATGGTTGGTTAAGAAGCCGAACCCAAGACCCGTTCAGCTATGATTCAGGGGTGAAAAAGCAGATTGCCATCGTCGAGGACGAGCCGGCCTTGCGCGAAAATTATGCCGCTGCGCTGGCACGTCACGGCTATTCGATCAAGACCTACGGCAACCGCCGCACGGCCATGCAGGCATTCAAGACGCGCTGCCCGGACCTTGCCATCATCGACATCTCGCTCGAGGACGAGGCCGAAGGCGGCTTCGATCTGTGCCGCGATCTGCGCGCGCTGTCCGCAGAATTGCCGATCATTTTTCTGACCGCGCGAGACAGCGAGTTGGATGCGGTGTCCGGATTGCGATTGGGAGCCGATGACTTTCTCACCAAGGATGTCAGTCTGCCGCATTTGGCGGCACGCGTTGCAGCCCTGTTCAGACGCATCGACGCCCTGCGCCGTCCCGACAATGCCGCTGAAATTGTCCGCCGCGGGGCATTGTCGATCGATGGCGAGAAAATGCAAACCACGTGGGACGGCGTGCCGGTGACGCTTTCACTAACCGAGTTTTGGATCGTCCATGCATTGGCGAAGAATCCAGGCCATGTAAAAAATCGCCAGCAATTGATGGACGCGGCAAATGTGGTGTTGGACGACAACACCATCACCTCGCATATCAAGCGCGTGCGGCGCAAGTTTCAGCAGGTTGATGCCGCTTTCGACGCCATCCAGACTGTGTACGGAATGGGTTACCGCTGGGTCGAGTGAGCATCCGGCTGCAATTGTTGATGGTCGCGCTCACCACGCTGGTGTTGCCCTGGGCCGGATGCCAATACGCCCGGGAACTGGAGACCGCGCTGCGCAGCTCGCAGGAACAATCCTTGTTGGCAAGCGCCGGCACCATTGCCAATGCGCTTTCCGCGCAACCGCAACGAGTGTTCCACGATGCCGGCGATACTCAGGCATTTTCCGCCGGCGCAGGCGATCTGTATGTCTACCCTTTGGTGACGCAGCCATTGCTCGACGGCTATCGAGAGGATTGGGATGTTCCGGCGGAGCCGACCGCGCTGCCCACCACGACCGGGTATCGCGCTCGGCTTCAGGCCGGCTCGACCGAGGGCTTCCTCTATCTGTTCATCGAAGTCCGCGATTCGCATTTCGACGCGGAACCCAACAACGTGCGGCCGGACACAGACCGCTTCGATCGCGTGAATCTGGCACTGGACGGACCAAACGGACGCGAAACGTATTTTTTTGGGACGGACGCACCCGGTCTGATCGCCGCGCAGAGCGTGGTCAGGGGCGAGGATGGCGTCGATCGGGTCGCGGCCGAGCCTCGAATTCAGGCATTTTGGCTGCAGGCGGCCGCCGGCTACCAATTGGAAGCCCGCATTCCCTTGAGCTTTGTCGGACGGCATCTTTGGGTGGAAGCGCTCGACGGCCGCGGCAAGGGAAGGGCCGGCTTCGCGGCTGATAGCGCTGCGGGCGGCCGGCTATTTTTTGCGACTGCGGGACTCGACTCACTGCTCGAAACCTTCATCGGCGACGGCACCCTCGCCACCGTCATCGACGCCAACGCCCTGAAGCTCGGCAGCGCGGGTTCGGTGGTCTCGAAGACGCGCGCCGAAACTGAAAGCTCCGAACCCATTTGGTATCGCTATTTTTTGGACGTCGACACTTCCGAGATGCCGATTCTATCCATGGCACCGGATCACCTGAGCGGCGAGAGCGTCGGCTCCGCCCTTGTTGGGCATCCTCATGCACAATGGGTGCGCGGCGACAACAGAGGCGAAATACTGCTGATGGCCGCGGCGCCGATCATGATCGATGGTCACCTGCACGGCGCGGTCGTCCTGCAGCAGGCGGCAGATCAGCTGTTGGCGCTGCGCGATCGCGCGCTGAGCCGCTTGTTCAACCTCACCCTGATCGCAACCGCGGCCGCGGTCATCATCATGTTCACGTTCGCCACCTGGCTGAGTTTGCGTATCGGCAGGTTGCGCGACGCCGCAGAATCAGCGGTGGGCAGCGATGGAAGAATTCAACTGACCATGCCGGAATCGGCAAGCGCGGATGAGATCGGCTCATTGTCGCGAGGCTTCGAGAGGCTGTTGGCGCGCCTGAATGAACATGCCCAGTATCTGCGGACTTTGGGCGGGAAGCTCTCGCATGAGCTGCGCACCCCGCTGACCATCGTCCGCTCCTCGCTGGACAATCTTGAGTCGGAGGGCCTGCGCGACGATCAGCGCCGCTACATTACGCGCGCTCGCGAAGGAACCCAGCGCCTGCAATCCATCTTGAGCGCGCTTGGCGCGGCGGCGCGGGTGGAGGAGAGCATCAAACAATCCGAGCGGGTGAACTTCGACCTGCGGGAATTGATGATCTGCGCCGTGGCCGCTTATCGGGATGGATTCCCCGCCGCGCATTTTGCCCTGCAAACGCCGGAGGATGCGTGCTTTGCACGCGGTGCGCCGGATCTGATTGTTCAGCTGCTCGACAAGCTCATCGAAAACGCCGTTGATTTCTGTCCGAAGGAAGGCACAGTCACGGTGCGTTTGGAGCGCGTGCAGGCGAGTTATTGCCTGCAAGTCGCCAATGACGGGCCGCTCATCCCCGAAGCATTAATGGGCCGCCTGTTCGAATCGTTGTTCGAGCAGCGCCGGGGCGGCGACGACAAGCCGCATTTCGGTTTAGGACTATACATCGTGCGGCTCATCGCCGAATTTCACGGCGGCACGGCTGTCGCGGCAAACCGGGATGATGACAGCGGCGTGGTCTTCACCATCATGCTGCCTCTGATCTGATCCTGCGCCTAAGCCGCGACCCCCGAGCCGGCCGGATCTCCGAATACCAGTTCGCGAGTACCGGGACGACCCTCATGAGTCAGCAGCCATTCTTTGCGGTCGATGCCGCCGCCGAAACCCGTGAGCGAACCATCGGCGCCGATGACCCGATGACAGGGAACAATGATGGCAATCGGATTACGCCCATTCGCCAGCCCAACCGCCCGCGATCCATTGGGATTGTTCAGACGCTTGGCGAGCTGGCCGTAGCTGCGCGTTTCACCGAAGGGAATTTTTGTCAGCTCGCGCCAGACACGCTGCTGAAATTCAGTGCCCGCCATGCGCAGCGGCAGATCGAATTCGCGCCGCTTACCGGCGAAATATTCTTTCAATTGGCGCGCGGCGGCCGGCAAGGGATCGATGGTGGCATTCTGAATCCAGTCATCGCCCACCGCCGGCAGCTTGGCCGGCTTGTTGCGGTACAAGTTCATGTACAAGCCCGTGAGCGCCGTACCATCGGAGGTCAGCATCAAGCGGCCAATGGGACTTTCGACATAACAAAAAACGTTCATGGCACGACTCCTGATGATTGCCACAGATAATGCGCCGCATACGCACGCCACGGACGCCAGGCCTCGGAACGCCGTTGCAGTTGCTTCTGATTCGCTCCTGCAGCCCGCATCAACACCAAGTCCCCGGTAGGAAATGCGTCGGGCCAATGCAGCGCGCGCATGGCGATGTAATTTGCGGTCCAATGTCCGATGCCCGGCAAGCACATCAAATTGTCGATCTGCTCTTCGACATTCGCAGCATAGGCCAGCACGATCTTGCGCTGCGACACCGCCTGAGCCAGGCCAGTCAGGCAGCGGGCGCGCGCGCCGACCATGCCCAATGCAGCGACTTGCTCGGCAGGAACTGCCGCCATGCGCTCCGCGGTGGGACTCAACCGAATGAGTTCCGGATAGGGAGTTGCGATGGGCTCGCCAAAGGCTTGCGCCCAGCGTCCGGCAATGGTGCTTGCGCCCTTCACCGAGACTTGTTGTCCCAACACGGTGCGTACGGCCAGCTCGAACCCGTCGAATGCCCCGGCGACGCGCAGCCCCGGCAATCGACGCACCGTGGCGGCGAGAATGTCATCCTGCCGCAGCACCCTGCTCACCGAATCCGGCGCGGCACCCAAATCGAACAATTGTTTTACCCTGCCGATGACCGCGCCGATGACCCGCGTCAAAGTCGGCGAAAGTTCCAGATTGAGCGCGCTGCCGCTATCGTGCAGCGACACGGCAATCCAGCCCTTGGCAGCGCCGATGGCGACGCTGCGCCGATAATGCGTGTCATCCGCGGTCTCGACTCCCGGAATGGCGCGCAATCGCAAATAGGACAGCAGACTGTTCCAAGCCAGCGGCGGTCTGAACTCAAGCTGCACGCTCAAGGTGTCGGTATCGATCGATTTGCCGCGAATCGCTCGAGGGGTCAAGCCATAGCGAGTTTTGAATAAGGCGTTGAAACGCCGCAGGCTGCCGAAGCCGCTGGCGAATGCGATGTCGGTCAGATCGAGCGTGGTTTCGCGCAATAGCCGCTTCGCGAGCAGCAGCCGCTGCGTTTGCGCCAATTCGATCGGAGATACGCCCAGTTCGGCTTCGGTGACCCGGCGCAAATGCCGGTCGCTGATTCCCAATGAAGCGGCAAGATCTCCGACCCGTGCGCTGGAAAGGGCATGCTCTTCGATGCCGGCCATGGCAGCGCCGAGCAACCGGCTGATGGCATCGATCGGCGCCAGGCCGGGCGCCCTTTCCGGACGGCAACGCAGGCAGGGTCTGAAGCCGGCCCCTTCAGCGGCCGCCGCATTGGAATAAAAGCGCATATTTTTTCGATTTGCCGGACGTGCGCTGCAAATCGGCCGGCAATAGATATGCGTCGAGGTGATGGCGACGTAAAAACGGCCATCGAAGCGACGATCGCGCGCTCTAACCGCGCGGTAACAGGCGTTTGAATCGAGTTCCATGGCGTTAGTTTAGCCCTTCCAGGGGTAAATACTCGCCGTTTTCGGACCTCGATATCGGCCCGGTTTTCGCTATCGATCACCGGGGCTTTTATCGTCGTTTACGCCAAGGCCGTCTTGAACAATACCAGCATGCGCTCCCACGCTTTTTCAGCCTGCTGGGCGTTGTAAACCGCCGAATCCGGCGGACACCAACCATGCTTGGTGCCGGCATACACTTCAATTTCAGCGCGCAAATGTGCCTTCGCGAATGACTCGCGCAAAATATTTTTGACCTCGGGTTCGCGCTGATCGTCATTTTCCGCAATCGCAATCAGACAATGCGCTTTCATTTTGGGTATCAGCAAATGCGGGCTCTCAGGCTTGTCGGTCGCAAGGCCGCCGCCATGAAAAGTCGCCGCGGCACCCACTCGATTGGGAAAAGCCGCGGCGGTTTCAAATACAAAAGGTCCGCCCATGCAATAACCGGTGGTGCCCATCTTGCGCGCACGGTCGACGCTAAGTTGGCTGTCAAGATAAGCGACAAATGCGGTCGCATCGGTCAGCGCCGTTGCCGGCGATAAGGTACCCGCAAGACTCATCAACGCCTGACGCGTCGCCGGATCGTTGAAGTCAGGATGTTCCGGTGCGGTCGGGGCCTTTTTGGTTCGATAGAAAGGATTGATCACCAGCACGGTGTAGCCGGATTCGGCCAGGCGTTTTCCCATCTGCCTGAATGCGGGACGCAAACCGAAGATGTCCGGCCAGATCAACACCGCTGGAAATTTGTCTTTCACGGGATGCACGAGATAGGCATCGCAGGTTCCGTCCCGCGTCTTGATCTCGACTGCCGATTCTTTGGTGTCCGCCGCATCGGCGCGGCGCGGCAGCATGGCGGTCAGTCCGACACCCAGCGGCCATGAATAATGGCGATGTCGCCGAAAAGCCGGATGAGCACATTTTCGGCACGCAAATTGCTGATGGTCACGGGTTTCGCGGTCTGTTCGAGGAAACCACCGCGATCGGCGAGTGAGTCGACATAGGGGCTCCTCTCGCCAAAGTTGAGTGCCGCAAGAGCCAACTGTCAAGCGCCGCGCAATCCCAAGTGCTGCAATATCCCCTCTGCGGCCTCGCGTCCTTCGAACACCGCAGTGACCACCAGATCCGAGCCGCGCACCATGTCGCCGCCGGCAAAAATCTTTGCATTGGTGGTTTGAAAACGGGATCGCGCCGCGCCGGAGACGCGCACTCTGCCGTTGCCGTGCAATTCGATGCGTTGCGATTGAAACCACGCGGGCGGGCTCGGTAAAAAGCCGAAGGCGATGATCACGGCGTCGGCAGGGATGGTTTCCTCGGTTCCTGGCACCACCTCGGGCACGCGCCGGCCGCGGGCTCCGGGAGGACCCAATCGCGTTTCCACCAGCTTCACGCCCTGCACAGAATCGAGTCCCACGATTTCTATCGGCTGACGGTTGAACAGAAAGGTAACTCCTTCTTCCTTGCTGTTCTTATAGTCGCGCCGCGAACCCGGCATATTCTCTTCATCGCGCCGATAGGTGCAGGTCACGCTGGCGGAACCTTGACGGATCGCGGTTCGATTGCAGTCCATGCCCGTATCGCCGCCGCCGAGCACCACCACATTCTTGCCCTTCATGTCGATGAAATCGGCGCCGCTGTCCAAGCCAAGCTCCCGGTTGATATTGGAAATGAGAAACGGTAATGCCTCGTGGACGCCCGGAAGATCTTCACCGTCAAAGCCGCCTTTGACGTAAGTGTAGGTCCCCATGCCGAGAAACACCGCATCGAACTCGGCGGCGATTTGCTCGAACGCAATATCGCGGCCCACTTCGACATTCAATCGAAATTCAATGCCCATGCCTTCCATGATTTCGCGGCGCTTCTCCACCACGTCCTTTTCCAGCTTGAACGGCGGGATCCCGAAGGTCAGCAATCCGCCGATCTTGGAATAACGATCAAAGACCACCGGCTTGACGCCGTTGCGCACCAGGATGTCGGCGCAGGCGAGACCCGCCGGTCCCGCGCCCACCACCGCCACGCGCTTCCCAGTTCGCACCACGTTCGACAGGTCCGGCTTCCAGCCCAGGCGAAAGGCCTCATCGGTGATGTATTTTTCGATGGCGCCTATGCTCACCGCACCGAGACCGTCGTTCAAAGTGCACGCGCCCTCGCACAACCGGTCCTGCGGGCAAACGCGGCCGCACATCTCCGGAAGCGAATTGGTTTGATGCGACAGTTCCGCCGCTTCGAATAATTTTCCGTCGTTGATCAGCTCCAGCCAATTCGGAATGTAGTTATGGACCGGACACTTCCATTCGCAAAACGGATTGCCGCAGGAAATGCAGCGCCCCGCCTGCTGGGCGGCCGATTCTGCGCTGTATTGTGAATAGATCTCGCGAAACTGCTTGGTGCGCACTTCGACGCCAAGCTTGTCCGGATCCTTACGCGGAATATCGAGAAATTGCAGATGCTTGTCGGCCATGGCGGTTCGCAGCGGGCGCCTTAGGCGGCGCGCCGCAGATTTTCCAACAGCGAATCGATGGCGGAAGCTTTCGGTTTCACGACCCAGAATCTGCCGATGTAAGTGCGGAAATCATTGAGCAGCTGCGCACCCCACTCGCTGCCGGTTGCATCGACATGTTGCTCGATGAGTCCGCGCAAATGCTGCACATGCGTGCCCATGCCTTCGGGGGAGACGCGATGAATATCGATCAAGTCATGATTGTAGCGATCGACGAAATCCCGCTCCATGTCGAGCACGTAGGCAAAGCCGCCGGTGAAGCCGGCGCCGAAATTCACGCCCGTGGTGCCAAGAACGCAGACCACGCCGCCGGTCATGTATTCGCAGCAATGATCACCCGTGCCCTCCACGACGGCGAGCGCCCCGGAGTTGCGCACCGCAAATCTTTCCCCCGCCCTGCCCGCCGCGTAGAGTTCGCCGCCGGTGGCGCCATACAGACAGGTGTTGCCCATGATCACGGTATCGCGCGCGACAAAATTCGAACGAGCATACGGCCTCAAGACGATTTTGCCGCCGGCCATGCCCTTGCCGACATAGTCGTTGGCCTCGCCCTCGAGATTGAGGTGCAGCCCGCCGACATTCCAGACACCGAAACTTTGTCCGGCGGAGCCTCTCAGACTTACCGTCAGGGCCGCGGCGCTCATGCCGGCGTTGCCCCAGCGGCGGGCGATCTCGCCGGAAATGCGGGCGCCGATTGAGCGATTGAAATTATTCACCGCATAGTGAAATTTTCCGCCCGACCCCGCATCAATCGCTGCGCGCATGTCCCTGAGCATCTGTTCGGCGAGCACGCCCTTGTCGAAGGGCTCATTGTGCGGATCCAGGCAGTATTGCGGCTTGTCCGACTTGAGTGCCGCATTCGCCAGCAGGGGCGACAAATCCAGCTTGTGCTGCTTCGAGGTTTCGCCCGGCAGAATTTCCAGCAGCTCCGTGTGTCCGATCAACTCCGCCAGGCTGCGCGCGCCCAGCGAAGCCATGATTTCGCGGCATTCCTGCGCCACGAATCGAAAATAGTTCATTACCATCTCGGGCAAGCCGATGAAATATTTGCTGCGCAACACATTGTGCTGCGTGGCGATGCCCGTGGCGCAGTTGTTCAAATGACAGATCCGCAGATATTTGCAGCCCAAGGCAACCATGGGCGCGGTGCCGAAACCGAAACTCTCGGCGCCGATCAACGCCGCCTTGATCACGTCCAGGCCGGTCTTCAATCCGCCGTCCGTCTGCAGGCGCACGCGATGCCGCAGCTCGTTGGCGCGCAGCGTCTGATGCGTCTCGGCCAGCCCCAATTCCCACGGCGTGCCGGCGTACTTGATCGAAGATAGGGGACTCGCGCCTGTGCCGCCGTCATAGCCGCTGATGGTGATGAGATCCGCGTATGCCTTGGCGACCCCGGCTGCCACGGTACCGACCCCCGGCTCTGCCACCAGTTTGACCGACACCAGTGCCTTGGGATTGATCTGCTTCAGGTCGAAGATCAGCTGCGCCAGATCCTCGATGGAGTAGATGTCATGATGCGGCGGCGGCGAGATCAGTCCCACGCCCGGGCGCGCGAAGCGCAGGCGCGCGATCATGTCATTGACCTTGTGGCCCGGAAGCTGGCCGCCTTCGCCGGGTTTGGCGCCCTGCGCGATCTTGATTTGCAAGACCTCGGCATTGATCAGGTATTCCGGCGTGACGCCGAAGCGGCCCGAGGCAACTTGTTTGATCTTGGAATTCTTTTCCGTGCCATAGCGCACCGGATCTTCGCCGCCCTCGCCGGAATTCGAGCGCGCCCCCAATCGATTCATCGCTATGCTAAGCGCCTCGTGCGCTTCCGGAGACAGGGCTCCCAAGGACATCCCGGCGCTGTCGAAGCGCGTGAGAATGGCGGAAATAGGTTCGACCTCTTCGAGGGGAATCGGCGCCGTGCCGGCCTTTAATTTCAGCAGATCGCGAAGACAGGACACCGGCCGTTCATTGACCAGCGCCGCGAACTCAAGATATTGCGCGTAGCTGCCGGTCGTGACGGCCGATTGCAGCGTGGCGACCACGTCCGGGTTGTACATGTGGTATTCGCCGTTGTGCATGTACTTGAGCAAGCCGCCTTGTTCGACGGGTTCGGTTTTATTCCAGGCGCGCTTTGCCAGATATTCCGAATCGGCTTTCAGATCCGCGAAATCCGCGCCTTGAATGCGGCTCTCGGTACCGTCAAAACACATGGCGACGACCTCATCGCCCAGGCCGACGATCTCGAACAGCTGCGCGCTGCGATAACTGGCTACGGTACAAATGCCCATCTTGGACATGATTTTGAACAGGCCCTTGCGAATGCCGCGCCGGTAGCTTCTGCCCAATTCCTGACGCGCGATCGCCTCCATCTTGAGCACGCCCTTGCGCATCATGTCGAACAAGGTTTGATAAGCCAGGTAGGGATACACGGCGGTGGCGCCGTAGCCGATCAAGCAGGCGAAATGATGCGCATCGCGCGCAGTGCCGGTTTCAACCAGGATGTTGCACTTGCAGCGCAGGCCGGTGGCGACCAGGCGATGATGCACGGCACCCGTCGCGAGCAGCGCGTGGATGGGCAGCTTGCCCTTCACCAAGTATCGATCCGACAGCAGCAGCACGAGCTTGCCCATGCGCACCGCCGTTTCCGCGTGGTCGCACACTCGGAGCAGCGCGGTCTTGAGGTCCAGATGTTCGTCGTATTGCAGATCGATGAACTCATTGGGCACTCCGGATTCGGCGAGCGCCACTATCTGCCGCAGCTTGCGCTGCGAAAGAATCGGCGAGCTCAGCACGATTTGCTCCGCGTGTTGCGGTGAAGGTATGAAGATATTCGCTTCCGCGCCAATCTGCGTCTGCAGCGACATCACAATGCTTTCGCGCAAACTGTCGATGGGAGGATTCGTCACCTGCGCGAACTGTTGTCGAAAGTAGTCGTACAGAGAACGCACTTTCTTCGACAGCACCGGCATCGGCGTGTCATCGCCCATGGAGCCGACCGCCTCGCTTTCATCCTCGGCCAGAACCCGAATGATTTCGTCGCGCTCTTCGGCCGAGACATTGAACATCTTTTGATACTGCGCCAGGATTTCGCGGTCGAAGGGCTCGGCCGCCAGCCGCGGATCAATCAGATCGGTTTGCAGATAGCGCACGCCCCTCTTCAGCCAAACCTTGTACGGCTGGCGGCTCTTGAGCAAATCATCGATCCGCTTGGTCGTCATGAGCTCGGCGGTCTTAAGATCGAGCGCCAGCATCTCGCCCGGCCCCAGCTTGCCCTTGTCGACGACGTCCTCGGGCGAGTAGTCCCAGACTCCCGCTTCCGAAGCTATGGTGATGTGCCGATTCTTCGTAATGACCCAGCGCGCCGGCCGCAGCCCATTGCGATCAAGCGTGCAGCAGGCATACCTGCCGTCGGTGAGCACAATGCCGGCAGGACCGTCCCACGGCTCCATATGCGTGGCGTAGTACTCGTAAAATGCTTTCAAGTCCGGATCGATCATGTCCACCGACTGCCAGGCCGGGGGCACCAGCATGCGCATGGCATGCATGGGATCGAGACCGCCGACCAAGAGCACTTCCAGCATATTGTCGAGCGACTGCGAATCCGAGCCGGTCAGCGATACCAGCGGCAGAATGTCGCTCAAGTCCGGCAACAGCGGCGATCGGAACAGCGGTCCGCGCGCCACCGCCCAGCTGCGGTTGCCCTGGACGGTATTTATCTCGCCGTTATGGGCCAAGTATCGATACGGGTGGGCGAGCCGCCATTGCGGCAACGTATTGGTGGAAAAACGCTGGTGAAACACCACTACCGACGCCTCGAGCCGAGGATCCTCGAGGTCGGGATAGAACTGCGCAAGAAATTGCGGCATGACCATGCCCTTGTAGACGATGGTGCTGGCCGACAGCGACGGAACGTAGAAGGCCGGGTCCTCTGCCTCGATTTTTTTTTCGCAGCGGCGGCGCGCCATGAACAATTTGCGATTGAAAGCAGGCTCATCGATATCCGCCGGTGCGTTCACGAATACCTGCTCGATGAGCGGCAGGCTCTTGAGCGCCTCGGAACCGCACGCCGCGGGGTCGGTGGGCAATGCACGAAAACCCGCGACGGTGAGCATTTCGAGCCTCAATTGTTCACTCAGCTCCTCGCGCGCCGCGGCCGCCTTGGCAGTATCGCGATTCAAGAACACGAGGCCGGCCGCGAACAGGGGCGTCAAAGCGAAGCCTGCCTCCGCGGCGACGGCGCGTAGAAATGAGGTAGGCTGTTTGATCAGCAAACCGCAGCCATCGCCGGTCTTGCCGTCGGCCGCGATTGCGCCGCGGTGCGTGAGCCGATTCAACGAGCTGATCGCGGTCTGCAGCACCCAGTGACTGGCGTGATCATCGAGGCTCGCGATCAAGCCAAAACCGCAGGAATCCTTTTCATACGCGGCACGGCACAGGCCCCAATCCTCCCGGCGCGGATCCGCGCCGTTGAGGCTGGTGTTGAACGAGTCCGTGTCGTTAATCGTCATACGCGCGCCCAGGGTGAGCCCAGCCCTGCGTAAGAACGCAGGGAGCTTTCAAAACAAGAACTTAAAATCGGTTCTTGGCGCCTAATTAAAGCGCCAGACGGGGCAAACGCCGCGAAGCGCGCCTGTGTATGGTTTACCTTATATGGATGCCGCCCTGATTGGCAAGCGCGATGCGCGCTGCGAATTCAAACGATCAGCCGGCGATGTAGCGCTCCAACTGCTCGATGTGCTGGGATTGTTCTTGGATGACGGCTTTGACCAGATCGCCGATCGACAGCATGCCTACGACGCGGCCCGACTTCACCACGGGCAAGTGCCTGAAGCGCCCGTCGGTCATCAGTTGCATGCAGTGATGCACGGTATCCTCCGGGGTCACGCTCACAGCGGGCGAACTCATGATGTCGCTCACCGGCGTATCGTGCGATGAGCGATTCTTCAGGATCACTTTGCGCGCATAGTCGCGTTCCGAAATGATCCCGAGCAGTGCGCCCTCGTGCATCACCAGCAGCGCGCCTACGTGCCGCGTCGCCATGACTTCGATCGCGCGCAGCACGGAATCCTGCGGAGCGACCGAGAAAATCTGGTTCCCTTTGGCCTCGAGCAGTTGACTCACGGTCTGCATGGATCCTCCCGCGATCGGACGCTTTAGCTGCCTCTTGACTATACTCGTGCCTCCTACCAGGACAACTTAAAAAATGACCGATTCCGAGTCCGAGCCTCCTATTGCCGCCGTGCGGCCTTACCCGGTCAACTCGCCCTTCGGCGCGCGTATCGATCCCTATTACTGGCTGCGCGACGACGAGCGCAAAAATCCGGAAGTTTTGGCCTATCTGAACGCGGAAAACTCCTATCGCGAGCGCTGCATGGCCGCCGCGAAGCCGCTCGAAAACGCGCTATACGATGAAATCTTTGCCCGCCTGAAGCAGGACGACTCGACGGTGCCGTATCGGAAGAACGGCTACTGGTACAGCACGCGCTTCGAGCCCGGCCAGGAACATCCTATTTTTGTGCGGCGCAGGGACTTGGCGGACGCACCCGAGGAGATCTTGCTGGATGCCAACGTGCACGCCCTGGGACTCTCGTATTACCGCATCGGCGCCATGGAAATCTCGCCGGATTCGCGCTGGCTCGCATTCTGCGAAGACACGACTGGCCGGCGTCAATTCACGCTCAAGTTCAAGGATCTTCAGACTCAGGCGATGGCGCCCGCGGCAATTCCGGACGTCGAGGCCGACCTGGCGTGGGCGAATGACAATCGGACTCTGCTGTATGTCGAGAAGGATCCCGAGACCCTGCTTGGCGTGTTCGTCAAGAAGCACGTACTGGGGGAGGACCCCGCACGCGATGCGTTGGTTTTCGAGCAAACTGACCGGCGCTTTTACACCGGCGTTTCCAAGTCCAAATCCGATGCGTTCATTTTCCTGCACATGGAGAGCACCCTGTCGTCCGAATGGCGCTACGCGCGCGCTGACGATCCCGAGCTGCGCTTCGAAACTTTTCTGCCCGCCGAAGCCGATCATGAATATGACATCGAGCATCTAGGACAGGACTTCATCGTCAGGTCCAACTGGCAAGCGCGCAATTTCCGCCTAGTGCGAGCGCCCATCGGCGCAAGCAGCAACCGCGCTGATTGGGTCGACGTGATCGGCCATCGGGATGATGCCTACATCGAGGACTTCGATGTGTTCAATGAATTTCTCGCGGTGTCGGTGCGCAGCGGGGGCCTGCGCAGAATATCCATTCATCCGCTTGACGGTGCGCCCGACTTCTTCATTGACAGCGATGAGGCGGCGTACACCACCTGGATCGGCGTCAATCCGGAATTGAACACCCGCATCCTGCGCTACGCTCATTCGTCGCTGAACACACCGACGACGCTGTACGACTATGACATCGGCACCGGCCGGCAGGTGCTTCTGAAGCGCGATCCGGTGCTGGGCAGCTTTGACCCCAAGGACTACGCCACTGAATTTTTCCTGGTGGCGGCGCGCGATGGTGCGCAGATTCCGGTATCGCTCGTGTACCGCACAGGATTCGCGCGCAATGGGACAAATCCACTGCTGCAATACGGCTATGGGGCTTATGGGCTTTCCATGGATCCGAGCTTTTCTTCGCCGCGTTTGAGCTTGCTGGATCGCGGCTTTGTCTATGCCATCGCCCACGTGCGCGGCGGCCAGGAAATGGGCCGCGCGTGGTACGACGCCGGACGGAAACTACAGAAGAAAAATACCTTCAACGATTTCCTGGATGTCACACGCGCGCTGGTGGAGCGCGGCTACGCCCGCAAGGACAAGGTGTTCGCGATGGGCGGCAGCGCCGGAGGTTTGCTGATGGGGGCGGCCGCCAACATGAGCGCGCAAGATTACCGCGCAATCGTCGCGCAGGTGCCGTTCGTGGACTTGGTGACCACCATGCTCGATGAGACGATCCCGCTGACCACCAATGAATACGATGAATGGGGCGATCCTAACGAGCGGGAGTACTACGAGTACATGCTGTCGTACTCGCCCTATGACAGTGTCAGACGCAAGGCTTATCCGGCGATGTTGGTCACCACCGGTCTTTGGGACAGCCAGGTTCAATATTACGAACCAGCCAAGTGGGTGGCCAGACTTCGCGCCATGAAGACCGATCACAGTCGCTTGCTGCTGCACGTGGAAATGGCGGCAGGTCACGGCGGAAAGTCCGGGCGCTTCCAACGCTATCGGGAAATCGCCATGGAGTACGCGTTCTTGCTGGACGAGCTGGCGCGCTAAAAAAAAAGGCGCCGCGAGCGGGAGGGGGAAGCTTAAACCGCGGCGCCTCGGGGGTGACCCAAAATCTTGAAACCTATCTCTTGACGGCAGTCTCCAGCGCGGCGTGATACGCGGGGGCGGGCTCGAAACGCCCGGCAAGCCGCGCGGCAGAAGCGACACGCGCATCGAGTCTAGCGAGGGTAAACTGGCCGTCGCCGCGGCGAACCAGCAGCGCGGCTTCGCGACTGCCCTCCGCCGCCAGTAATGCAATGACCTTCGATTCCATGTCCTGATCGAAGCAAGCCGCGTGCCAGACCAGACGTCAAGTAAAATCAGTGAGTTAGGAGCGCACGCACGCCCGGTCAGGTGACGTGAATTGTCGGGTGCTGACACACGCGGCCGGTTGGTCGCGGTGCGGACCTAATGGATCAGCACACAGGCCTGAGAATGGGCTTTAAGCGTTTTGCAAATCGTGTTCGCACGCTTTTCTGTCAATCCGGCGACCTGCAAGCGATACAGCGTGCCGGACGCACCTTTCTTGGGGGAAACTTTCGGCGCCAGGCCCGACAACAACTGCGGATATTCTTTGTCGAGTCGCGCCCAGCGTTTGGTGGCGGCATCGGAACCGGATTTAAACGCGCCAAGCTGAACTCCATAGGATCCGTGCGGTTTCATCGAGGCATGCGCGCTCGAATTTGCCGCTGCTTTCGCCGCCGCCGGTTTCGATGCGGTTTTTGGCACGACGGCTTTTGGCGGCACCGCGGCCTGCGGCGTCGCCTCGGATGGTGGTGCTTCAGTGCTGGACGGCGTGTTGTTCGTGGGCGCAGAGGCTAAGGTTAAATTCTCGATGCGAATGCGCGCCTCTTCGGCCCACTTGCCTTCCGGATATTGCTTCAAGAACCCCTGGTAGGCATCGAGCGTGTCGGTATCGCGTGTTTTTTGCCAGTCCCTTTCCTCATAGAGTTCCTTGACGCGAGCCTGAGCCTGAGCGGTGAATTCGCCGCTCGGATATTTCTTCAAGAAGAGTTCATACGCGTCCGAGGTGTTCGCGGCCCGAGTTTTTTCCCAGTCGCTCTGCTGGCGGCTGCATCCTGACAGGGCCAGTGCGGCGGTCAAAGACAGGACCAAAAACACATGTTTGATGATCATTTTCACACTCTACGCGAGGTTAGACGGATCGGGCATTCTACTTCGATTCGTCACCTGGCGGCGACGCCAAGCTCGTCACACCACAGGCCACCCCAATAGGATAAGAAGGCCTCATGACCCAACAAAAACGCCGGTTTCTGGACAGCAGTTCGGCCAGCCCCACCTTCATCGGAGCGAATTCGGTGTTTGTCGGCGATATTCGCGGCAGCGGCCAATTCGTGGTTTCCGGCGAAGTGCATGGGGACGGCGAGCTGGAAGGGGCGCTGAATTTGTCGGCCTCCGGCAGCTGGCATGGGCAAGTTCGCGCGCAGCAGGCGATCGTCGCGGGCACCATCTTAGGCGGCCTGATCGTCAAGGATAAGCTCGAGATCGGCTATACGGCGGTCATTCGCGGCAAGGTCAGCGCCCGCACCGTCGCCATCGCCAAGGGCGCGATCGTCGATGGAGAAATCGAAGTAACCTCGGACGCGCCGGTGATGCAATTCGAAGAGAAGCGCGAGAACAAAGCCGGCGTCGACTGAAATCCTTCGCGACTGTTCGCGACTGTTCGCGACTGTTCGCGAATGGCGACAGAGATTCAAAGTTGGTGTGTTCGCGCGTAATCACGCATTCTAAGCGCCATCGATCATGCCTTCAGTGCACATGAAAGAATACGATGTGGTCATCATCGGCGGCGGCATTCATGGCGCCGGCGTGCTCCAAGCTGCTGTGGCGGCCGGACATAGCGGGTTGCTCATTGAGCGTCAGGCGATCGCTGCCGGCACTTCGAGCCGATCCAGCAAGCTCATTCACGGCGGACTGCGCTACTTGGAATCCGGGCAATTCGCGCTGGTCCGCGAAAGCCTGCGAGAGCGTGCCATTCTTCTGCGCATCGCCCCGGAACTGGTGGCCCTCAAACCGTTTTATATTCCGGTGTATCGCGACACCCGGCGGCGGCCGTGGCAGCTGAAAATTGGACTGTGGATTTACGCACTGCTCGGCGGCTTCGATGCGGCCACGCGCTTCGGCAGCGTGCCTGTATCCGAATGGCCGCAACTCGACGGATTGAAGACGCAAGATCTTGATGCCGTCATTCGCTATCACGACGCCCAGACCAACGATGCGCTCTTGACCCGCGCCGTCGTGAAATCGGCCTTGAGTTTGGGCGCCGAAGTGGCGATGCCGGCGCGATATTCGCGCGCTGCTTTAAACGAGGACGGCGTGACCGTGGCCTACACCGCAGCCGGCGCGATGGTTGAGTGCAAGGCACGGGTGCTGATCAATGCGGCGGGACCTTGGACGATGCAAATTGCGCGTGCAGTCGAACCCGCCATCCCCATACCCAATGTGGACCTGGTGCAAGGCACGCACATCGTCATACCCCATCCCTTGACCGCCGGCATTTACTACGTCGAAAGCCCCACCGACGGACGCGCCGTATTCGTGATGCCCTGGGCGGGCGCGACCCTGATCGGCACGACCGAAACACCGTACCACGGCGACCCGGACGAGGTGCATCCGTTGCCGGCCGAGGAGGAATATCTGCTGGCGGTGGTCAGGCACTATTTTCCGGGCTTGAGCGGCTTGACCCGCGATGGCATTACTGAGCGTTTTGCGGGTCTCCGGGTCCTGCCCGCTGCCACGCAGCCGGCCTTTGACCGGTCGCGCGAGACCATATTCACCACGGATCGAGACGTACGCCCGCGCGTCCTATGCATATATGGCGGCAAACTGACCGGGTGGCGAGCGGCTGCGGCCCATGTAATGCAGCGTATCAGCCCCTCCTTGCCGGCCGCCGCCAAGCGCGCCGAAACGGATCTGTTGATTTTGAGGAGACCGACATGAGCAAGAATGGCGCGGTCCTGGCGGCGCTGGTGTTGTTTGCGACACTGGCGCATGCAGAGGACTATCTCAGTCCCACCGAGGAGCGGGTGCGCTTGTCGCTGGGCGCCGTTCGCCTTTCCAATGATACCAATCTTCAGCTCGACAGCCGCGCGGGTGTTCAGGGCACAACGGTCAATGCGGAGGATGATTTCGGACTGGACAAGAGCGACTACGAAGCCAAGATCCAAGCCATGGTGCGCGTCGGCGAGCGCCACCGGCTGCGCTTCGACTATTTTTCGCTGGATCGCTCGGATTCGAGCATCGTGACGCAACCCATCGTATTTCGCGACGTGACGCTGCTGCCCACCGATCCTTTGCATTCCGACCTCTCGATCCGCACCTTCGGCATCACCTACGGCTATTCGTTTTTACACAGCGACAAGTACGAAGTGGCCGCTACCATCGGCATCAACGATACCGACATCTCGGCTCGCGCGCGCGTGCAGACAGCGGCGCGCCATGTGGATCAGACCGAGGATCAGGCCGGTCCCTTTCCGACTGTGGGATTGGATGCCACGTACGTCGTGAGCAAGCGATTTTATTTCGACGGCCGTGCGCAATACTTCAAAGTCCGGGTCGATGATCTTGACGGATCGCTGGGGATCTACGAGTTGAATGCGCTTTACCGTCTGCGCCCGAACATTTCCTTCGCGTTGGGCTACACCATGCTGCACGCCAGTCTGGTCTCGACCCAGACCAAGCAAGCAGGATTTTTCAATTTCAATTCGAAGGGTCCGGAATTTTTCGTCAGGATCGCCTTCTAGAAAAACTATTGCGGCGTGCTGGATTCGGCCGAGAACTCAACCCGATTGTTGGCCGCCGCAGCCTTATTCCATTCTCCCGCAGTGAGACTGTCGGTACGCGCCGGATATGGCGGGCTGGGATGGTTGGTGCCGGTGCTTTCCAAGGCAACCGTGATGGCGCCCGCCGTCCGTTGACGTACGCCCGCCACTAAATTTGCAAATGCCAGCGACTGGCGTTGCTGACCCGAGAGCGCTTCGTCCAGCGGATTGCCGACCAGGTCGCAGCGGCTGACGGGCAGCGTGGCCGGTGCAGGCTGATACCCGTCGGTGGCGTTTCCCGACAGACAATATAATCCGGCAGAACTCGTGATTTTGACCACACCGTGAAAATTCTGTGCCTCGAGTTTCGTCAAGAGATCGCGCAGCACGTCAAGGCGGCTGCGATCAAAAGCGATTTCGCCGTAAGGCACCGGCTCGACTCGCGATGCGCCGCTGGAAGATCCGGACCCGGCAGCTGCGGCCGGTTGTGTCGCGCTATTCGCGGCGCCGAGCGCAGTGCTGAGATCCTTGACCGTCGCGGTCAAATCGAGCCTGGCGCGCTGCAATTCGGCAATGCTTGATTTCACGCCCGAAAGCTCTGCGCGCGCGCCCGCCAGATCGTTGCGCGTGTTCGACCAATTCGCGGCGAATACGACCGCCGCCAGGCACGCCGCCAGAATGGCGGCGACCCAGGGCCACACCGACTTCGGCGGAGGCGGCAGGGGCGCGATGGGATCGGCGCCTTGGATCGGCATGGAGTTGCGCACGTCGCTGATGATGCGCGTCGAAAAGCTATCTAGGCTGGCGACGATGAAGCGGCGAATATCCACCGCCTGATCCTTCACCGCAGCTTCGATGCGGCGCCCCCAATCGGCCGGGGCGGCGCCGGCGACCTTGGGCGGCAGCCGTTCGACCGGGATGCCCGAGTCGATCTCGACCGGGTGCAGCGCGGCTTCCGCCATGTCGCGCCGGTCCGGTAATAAATGCAGCTCGTACAGTACTTTCGATACATCGACGGGCCGCACCTGCTTGGGCAAAACGCCCATGGCGCCCAACGCGCGTGCTTGACCGACATACAGCTCTCCCTCTTGAGAGGTGTACATCATGATGGGGATCATTGCGGTCTGCGGATTGCCCTTGATTGCCTTGACGGCCTGCAGCCCATCCATGCCTGGCATGAGATGGTCCATGAAGATCGCATCGGGGCGGTTGCCTTTCAAATATTCTATGGCTTGTTCGGCCGACTCGGCCATGTCGACTTCGATGTCGTACTTTTCGAGCATGCGGCTCAAAATGACGCGGGCTGACTTGGAATCGTCGACGACTAAAGCGCTTTTTCGAGCCATGGGATCAGTGTAGCGCAGTCGAGAAAGCGATAGTCACTGCGCCATCGCCTGCGTGCTCGTCGCGAAATCGCGACGAGCATGCAGCGCGTCTTCGGTTGACCTGAAGCGAGGAGCCTGTCCGAGCATCCGACGCGGCGGCCTCGGCAGACTTAGGCCGACTCGGCGCTCGGCGCTTCCTTGTTCTGGGAAATCCACGTCAACGCGGATTCAACATCGGCGAGCTCACTGGCGGTAAATCCTTCGATCCTGACACCTGTGGCTTCGGCCTTTTTCTTGGCAAGTTCCGCGGCTGCGACGGAATGTACCCATACCAAACCGCGGCGCACCTTAGCCGTGAATTTTTGCTGCTTCTCTTCGGTCATTACCCACTCCTTGAAATTATCTGTGCAGTCTACGGTGCCGCGATGGCGCGGTCCATCCGCTCACTGTAGGCGTTGAGCGCGCGCGAGACCACCCCCATATACCGATTGGCCTCGTCCCAGCGCCGCTCTTCGATGGCCTCGCGAATTCCGGGCAGCGTCTTGACGCCATACCCGGTATGCAATCCAGGCGCATATATCATGTGCTGGTACCACTCCCGGCCGGGCAAGCCATGCGGATCCATCAGGCTTTGCTCCAATACGGCGAGGGTCGCATTCACACGGTCGCGTTTCGTCTTCATTGAAGGATCGCTGCCGGCATCCAAGCGCGCGTACTCCTTGTCGAAGCCTTTGGCGCTTTGCTCCAATTTCGCCACGGCGTTGTCGAGCTCGGCAAAGTTCAAATACGGAACCTGGGAGACGCGCGCCGGCGGCGCCCGCGGCGTGTCCGGATTTGAGGCCAGCTTGTAGGATTCATCGTCCAGCAGCTGGGTCAAGTCGTTGGTCTTCGTGCGCATGCCATCGGCCAGCTTGTGCAGTTCCTCATCGTAGGCCGCGATCGAGGCCGCGAAATCGCTTTCTCGCGCCGGGATCAGGTCAGCCTGTGCCGCCCGCAGCATGATTCGGCCAGCCACCTTGGCGAGCGCCACGCCATATTCGAACGTCGGATCGACGAAGCGCCGGAAGTGATCGAATGAATCGTAGGCGGAATGATATACCCCGTATTGAGCTTCGCCTTCGAATCCAAGGTTGATGGAATTGATGCCCAAGTGCTGCAAAAAGGGCGTGAAATCCGAGCCCGAACCGAGCGCCCCCAGATGCAAGTCGCCGTTGGCGCCGGCGGGCGCGGCGGAATTGTTGCGCGGCGAGTCGGAGCTCGAGACGCGTCTTTCGGCCAATGCCCGCGCCAGCACGCTCCCGCCGGTTTCGGGATCTTTCACGTCCCGAGCCACTTCGCTCAAGAAGTGCTGCACGGCATGACTGCCCTCGGCTTGCAGAAAGCCGCGTCCGTTCGTGTCGGAATTGACGTAGAGCACGGCTTTTGTTTTCAGTTCCGCGGCGTGCTGTTCAGCCCATTCCGTGGAGCCCAACAAGCCCGGCTCTTCGCCATCCCAACTGTTGTAGACCAAGGTGCGGTGCGGCCGCCAGCCTTGCTGCACCAATTTGCCGATCGACTTGGCTTCCGCCATCAAGGCGATCTGGCCGGCGAGAGGATCCAAAGCGCCGAACACCCAGCCATCATGATGATTGCCGCGAATGATCCACTGGTCGGGCGCATCGCTGCCGCGAATCTTCGCGACCACATCGTAGATCGGCTTTTGAGTCCACTCTGAGAGCACTTTCATATGAACCTGGGCCGGACCGGGGCCCACGTGATAGGTCAGCGGCAAGCCGCCGCGCCAGGAAGGCTGCGCGACGCGGCCGCCGAGCGCGGCCAGCAGAGGCGTTGCATCCGCATAAGAAATCGGTAACACGGGAATCTTCAGCAGCGTCTTGGCGTCCTTGAGAGCAAGACGCTTGGCGCCTGGAACCGCGCCGATGCCGGGAGTCAGGGGGTCGCCGCTATATAATGTCAGATCCTGAACCGAGCCTCGCTGCACGCCATTGGGCGGCCGAAACCCTCCTTTCGGATAGACATCGCCTGCTCCATAGCCGTCATCGCGCGGATCGGAATAAATCAAACAGCCGACGGCGCCGTGCTCGTATGCCAGCTTGGGTTTGAGGCCGCGCCAGCCGCCGCCATAACGGGTAAGCACGATGCGTCCCTTGACGCTGATCCCCTCGCGTTCGAGCTCCTTGTAGTCATCCGGCATGCCTTGATTGACGTACACCAGCTCAGCTGTCACATCGCCGTCCGCGCCGTACACGTTGTACGCCGGCAGCTCGTCGTTGGTTTGCGTGGAGGTGCGGTCTCCTTCGATCGGCGGCTCGCTGAGCAGCGCCTTGAAGTGCGTGGGCTCAACGAGTTCGACCGACACCTCTTTGGGCGTCGGATAGAGCACGGAGAAGGTTTCGATGGACGCATCCCAACCCCACTCTTTGAACTTTGCGAGTTCAAATTCGGCATTGGCCTTGTCGTGCGGCGAGCCGACGTGATTCGGCGCCGAGCTCATTTGCTCCAGCCACGAGCGTAAGTCCGCCGCCGACAGATCAGAATCGAAACGCTGTTCCAGCCGCGTTTCCGCTGCGGCGGCGGCGCTTGAAAAACCCGTAAGATCGTCGGACTGAGGCGGTGCGTCGGCCGCAACCGCCGCCCCCATGCAGAAACCGGCCAGTGCGGCAATGAGTGCGCTTACGCCGCGCGGAATCGTTAGTACCATTTAACTCTCCTACTATTCGCGGATACCGGTGCCGCGGTTCATCAGGGTAACCGCCAGCGCGAACATCACGGTGGCGGCGGAAATCATGATGGCATAAGCCAGGCGCAAATCGACATCCGAGGTGCCGAGAAAGCCGAAGCGAAAGGCGCTCACCATGTACAAGATCGGATTGGCGTTCGTCGCCACATGCGCCCAACCGGGCAGCATGTTCACCGAATAAAATACGCCGCCCAAATAAGTCAGCGGCTGCAGCACGAAGGTGGGGAACCAGGAAATCTGATCGAAATTCTTCGCGAACAGCGCGTTGATGAAGCCGCCGAGCGCGAAGATGAAACTCGTGAGCAATGCCGCAGTGACGATCGCTAGTGCATGCGTGATCGACAGACGGGTAAAGAACAAGGAGATGATCGTCACCACCGCGCCCACCAGCACGCCGCGCAGCACGCCGCCCAGGGTGTAGCCGGCGACGATCAGCCAATTCGGCAGCGGCGACACCAAGAGTTCTTCGATGTGCTTGCCGAACTTCGCGCCGAAGAACGAGGACACCACATTGCCGTAGGAAGTCGTAATCACGTTCATCATGATGATGCCGGGCGCCATGAACTGCATGTAGTCGTAGCCGCCGATCTGGCCGACGCGCCGACCGATCAAGCTGCCGAAGATCACAAAATACAGCGTGGCGGTGACGGCGGGCGGCACGATAGTCTGCCCCCAGATCCGCACGATGCGGCTGAATTCGCGGATGATGATGGTTTTAAAGCCGATCCAATCAGTGAGCGCGCGCGACTCCGCCATCATGATGCCTTGGCGGCGGCGGTTTTGGCGCTGTCGTCGACCAGGCGGATGAACAATTCCTCCAGCCGATTGACCTTGTTGCGCATGCTGTTGACGGCAATGCCTTGCGCCGACAGCTGCGCAAAAATATCGTTCAAGCTCTGGGTCTTCGACATCTCGATTTCCAAAGTGTGATCATCAGACAGTACCGCCGCGAAACCCGACAGCCCCGGAGCGGCGCTGCGCGGCTCGCGCAAATTGAAGACGAAAACTTCCGTTTGCAGCTTGCGCAGCACATTTGCCATGGTGTCGCGCTCGATGATGTTGCCGCCCTCGATGATGGCGACGTTGCGGCACAGATTCTCGGCTTCCTCCAGATAGTGGGTCGTGAGGATGATGGTGGTTCCCTGCGCGTTGATGTTGCGCAAGAATTCCCACATCGAGCGGCGGATCTCGATGTCGACGCCGGCGGTCGGTTCATCCAGAATCAGCAAGCGCGGCTCGTGCATCAGCGCCCGCGCGATCATCAGGCGCCGCTTCATGCCGCCCGAGAGCGAGCGCGCCACCGAATTGCGGCGGTCCCAAAGCTGCAGCTGCTTGAGATATTTTTCAGCGCGCTGCTTCGCGAGCGGTCGGGGTATGCCGTAGAAGCCCGCCTGGTTCACCACGATGGTGAACGGGGTTTCGAACATGTTGAAATTGATTTCCTGCGGCACCAGACCGATGCAGGACTTGGCCGCTTCCAGCTCCTTGTCGATGTCATGGCCGAAGACTTCGACCACGCCGCTGGTTTTGTTGACCAGCGAGGTGGTAATGCCGATCGCCGTGGTCTTGCCCGCGCCATTGGGTCCGAGAAGCGCAAAAAAGTCGCCCTCCTCGACCTTAAGGTCGATGGCCTTGAGCGCTTTGATGCCGTTTTTATAGACTTTGGTGAGTTGTCGGAGGACTAAGGCATACATAAGAGCCGCGTAGCCTAAACCTCGCGAGGCTCGCTTGGCAATTGAGCCGCGGCGGCAAGCTGCAGTCCCGAGAGCTGAACCCGACGCAGCGCGGCAGGATCGGGGCGCGCCGCCGCGCTGATCAGGGCGGTCCAGTAGGAGTTGCAGTTGCTCCAGCGGGCGGTGAGATTTGCCGCCTCCGCAAGCGCCAGAGCCGGCAACGCGTCGACGCAGATGCCGCGGAATGCGTCGGCCGTGTTGGCATGCATGCCGAGGAGCAGGTGTGCGGCCAAGCCGGCGCTCGAGGCCACGTGCCAGCCATAGAAGAGCGCAAGCCGTACGAAGTCGACGATTTCCGCACTGGTCTTTGGATCATCCGCAATTCGCCAGACCCCGACCGCCTGCAGACGGCCCCGCCAGTAGGCGTCGTCCTCGAATCGCAGATCGAACAGAGCATAGGGACAATTTGCCGCCGAGATTCGCTGCGCCGGCGAAAGAGCCGCGACTTGCCGAGCCAATCCAGGCGAAAGCAGGCCGTTGCCGGCCAAATCGAGGAAGCGGCTGTTCAAGCCGCGCATCGAGGTCAGATGCTCGTTGGAGAGATGGGACTGCTGCGTCCAATTGCCGAGGTACGCCTCCTGCATAAATCACCCCTTTTTGTATTGAAAAACTCCTTGGCAAGCACGCTATCTTTGTGACAGATTTCTGTCAAATACTTTTCACCCCTAAAACGCACGATTTGCACCACGGGAGACGGCCATGAGAGTGTCCGACGATCGCTACACGAGAGACCGGCAAAAATTCGACCTTGCACTACGGTTGATCCGCCACGAGGCGCGCACCTTTACGATTCGCCAATGGACCGGTTTGAGCGACGATCGCATCCGCAAGCTCTACCGCAGCTATGTGCTGAACGGCGAGGCGCGCGAAGTCACGCGCCATCGCGGCAAGTCACCGCGTCAAGCGGCATTCTTTTTCCGCAATCCGGAATTGAATTTCCAAGCCGCGCAGCTTGCCAGTCTGTTTGTGATGTACGGCCTGGTCGGCCACAGCCCGCGCGGCATCGAGCCGCGCTATCGTGTGGGATCCCTGGAATCGGGCGCGTTGCTGTGCCGCGCCTATGAGGCATATTTGGAAATGCATGAGCCGGTGAGCATCTCGTTCGAGCACGCTTGGTTTCTGCTGCTGGCGCTGGCGCGCCACGACGAGGTCGGCATCGCCCGCTGTGCGATTTGCGGCGGCGTGCGCGTGCGCGATCTCCTAGGCAAGCGCAGACTGACCTGCACCCATTGCGCGGCCGCCGTCGACACCACCGCCAAGGCCTCGCCCTGCTAGAATCCATTGCATGCAGCAAAGGAATACCTTGGCCGGTCAGTATGTGGACCGTGCCGCGCATTTGCGCAAGGATCCCGCCTGGTTTGCGAACGCTCTGGCCGACGAGCACAGCCGCTATCTTCCCGTGTGGAATTCTCGCAATCTGATCATGACGGGAGAAGCGCCGCGCGCGGCGCTTCTCGACTTGTCAGCCGTGCCGGAAGAGCGGCGCAACGAAAGCGATCTGATTCTTCTGGGTCGATTCGACCGCATAAACGTGTTTGCCTACGAGATTACATCCATCGAAGCGCCGCAACTTGCCATGGACACGCGCTTCGAGGATCTGCGCCTGGTAGCCTCGGTGCTGCCAGCCGACGACGCCGGACTCTTGAGCTATGCGCGCGGCATGGTGCTGTGGCGAGCCCGGCACCGCTTCTGTGGCAGTTGCGGCGCCTCCACGCTCGCCGCCCGCGGCGGCCATGTGCTCATCTGCACAAACCCCGCGTGCCGGCACGAACAATTTCCGCGCACTGATCCGGCCATCATCGTACTGGTCAGCGACGGCGAGCGCGCATTGCTTGGCAGACAAGCTTCCTGGCCCGTCGGCCGCTACTCGACGATTGCCGGTTTTGTCGAACCCGGAGAATCTCTCGAGGATGCCGTGGCGCGCGAAGTTTTCGAGGAGACCGGCATCGAGGTGGCCCAGATCGAGTATCACTCTTCGCAGCCCTGGCCTTTCCCGTCCTCGTTGATGCTCGGATTTACCGCGCATGCGCTGACGACGCAAATCTTGAGACGCGACGATGAGTTGGAAGACGCGCAGTGGTTTACGCGCGCAGATTTAGCGTCGGGCCGCCCGCTGGTGCCGCCGGGCGTATCGATTTCCTTTCGATTAATCGAGCATTGGTTCGATGCCGGTGGAGGCCAGAAACTGCGAGAAATTCATAAGGTCGGCGCTTGGCCCGCTGCTCGATAGCAGAGTTCGGGGCATCGATAGACCGATACCGATAGGCCGCCGATCGCGAGGGCTAGCCGCGCTCCCAATGGCCAGGACGCATGCGCCAGCCGTCGCCGGCCCGCACCCAGGCATGATCGACCCAGTGATAACCATGTCTGCCGGACGTCCAGCGTCCCGCGACCCACACATGGCGGCCGCCGACCCAATTCCAATATCCACCGATCCAGACGTAGCCCGGAGAGGGCGCGACGCCCACGACTTCCACACGCGCCGCCGGCGGCGCGACCATGACGACGCCTCCGGCGTAGTGACCCTGATCGGGCACCACCACGCAGGCGGGCAGCGCCATGGCGATGACGAGGCCGAAAAAAGCAGTCGCGCATAACGGCTTGCCTTGCTTCATGATCACTTCCAGCTATCACAGAACGTGAGGATCTTAACGTCCTTGGGCCCCCACCGTTGACGGGATTTTTATCAAGCATACCGCCGTCGGCTATCGACTACCACCGGAGTGCGGTTTGAATTTGTCGTTGCGGCGCCGGTTCAGCCGCTGCTCCGGCGCTTTGGGGCTCGGCGATACGGGCCGAACAATGCGCGACTTGAGCCGATACATCGCCTCGTCGGCTCGATGCACCAGCAGCGCCGCGTTTTCGCCGTGATAGGGATACATCGATTCGCCGATGGAAGCGGTCAATTGCTGCTGATCGTTTCCTATCCAGTACGGCAGCGACACGCGCTCGCGAATCGCATCGGCGACGCGGCTCACCGGGAATGGATCCGGCACGCCGGGCAACACCACGACAAACTCATCGCCGCCATAACGGCAGCAAATATCGCCCGTGCGCACGCGCGCCGCGATGCGCGTCGCGACCGTGGTGAGGATCTTGTCGCCGGCTGCGTGCCCGTATGTATCGTTGATGGCCTTGAAGCCGTTTAAATCGATGAACAATAGTCCGACGTGGAGATCCTGCAGGACCGCATCGCTGATTGCCGCCTCCAGGAGTTCCAGCATGCGGCGACGGTTATATAGCCCGGTGAGTCCGTCGCGTTCTGCGAGCCGTTGCGTTTCAACCTCGCGCGCTTTCATTGCCGTCACTTCGCGCAGCAAATGCGCGTTCATGGCACGCAAGCTTTCCATCTCGCGCAGTTCGGCCGAGGTGATGCGCCGGCCGCGCGCATTCACATCGCGCAGCGGCGGCAAATCTCGCGACGAGACCTCGAGCGATTCGTCCTCGTTTGAGGCCTTGTTCGGCTGGGCATGTGCCATAGTAATTTCCAGAAGTCACGCTTACCTCCGGACATTGTCGCGGGCTTTTGCCTGCGACGGGGATCGGGGACTTCCTGATGAATATGTAAGATTTCACTGACCCGCAAAGTTCACACTTCGTTCTAAAGAGGAACTCCAAAAATGTCCTACACGGCAGACCCTCGTGTGCTGTTCGCCGCCGAACGCACGCTGCTTGCCTGGCAACGCAGCGCAATTGCATTGATGGGATTCGGTTTCGTCGTCGAGCGGTTTGGTTTGTTCTTGCAATTGGTGGCGCATCAATCCGAGACCAGCGGTCAACGCAGCTTTTCCTTGGCAGCCGGCGTGTTGCTGCTGTTGTTGGGCGCGGCGGTCGCGCTGATATCCGCGCGCCAATTCGGCCAAGTCGCAAAGAATTTGGACCCCTCTGTGGTTCCTCCCGGCTATTGGACGCAAATCGGCGTGGTTCTGAATGTCATCATTGCCGTGATTGCGCTGGCTTTGGCCCTGCACTTTCTACTTGCAGCGCATAGCGGGGGCTGATGAACGTGTTGCAGCGCAACCTACTGCCCGTCAAATCGCCCTGAGGTCAACCCCCCTCAGGGTGCGCCGTTAAGCGGGCGATTTGGCGGCAGCCGCCGAAGAACCCCGTGCATGGCTCATGTCCCAAATCCGGCGTGCGGCGCCGCTGGCGGTTAATGCGCCCCTGGCGCCGTCCGATCAGATCTTTGCCGCCCTTTTGGCGGCGCGCGACCAACGCCAAAAGATGAAGCAAGCATTCACAGCGGAAAGCCCGGATGCAAAGGTAGCATTCAACGCCATCCGCGAAGCCTATCAACCCCATTATCGCGCACAGGTGCTGGCGCGCGCGCAAAGTGCCGCGCTCACGACCCGGCCGTTCGCCGGACGACTGGTGCACTTCTGATCGAATCATTTCGCGGTGTCCGCGGACGAGGGCGTGGTATACGGCCTGGCCGGAACGCTGGAGAACGAGGCCATCAGGCCGCATGTCGCCGGCCGCTTCGTCGATCTTTTAGCGGCGGTCGAGCAGCCCCCCGCCATGATCGCGTTTCTTGATAATCAATACTCGTTGGGCAAGGATTCAAGCGCGGCGAGTTTCGCGGCGCAATTTCGCGGCGCCGGGGCCGGCCGACCTAAGCGTCAATTCGGCATCAACGAAAATCTCGCGCGCGAAATTCTCGAGTTGCACACCCTCGGTGTACACGGCGGCTACAGCCAAGCCGACGTCAGCAGCTTCGCAGAGATCATAACGGGATGGTCGATCGGCGGCGGCAAGGGGCGCCTCGCCGGCTGCGTGCCGGGCCGCTTTATTTCCGCGACAACCTGCACGAGCCGGGTCCGAAGGTGTTTCTCGGCAAGACCTACACCGAGCAAGGCCAACGTCAGGGCGAGGCGGTGCTTGCCGATCTGGCGCGCCGTCCCGAAACCGCCAATTTCATCGCCACCAAGCTGGTGCGGCATTTCATTGCGGACGAACCGCCGCCGGCCGCCGTGGATCGAGTCGCCCGAATCCTGGGACATCAATGCGCGCAAATTCAAGACGCCCGAGGATTTCGTGTTCTCGACCTTAAGAGCATTGAACGTCTCGCCCGCACAACCCGAGGAAGTCATTCGAACCTTCGATCTGTTGGGCCAGCGGCAATACACGCCGGGATCCCCTGCGGGCTGGCCCGACACCTCGAAAAGCTGGGATGGTTCCGATGCGCTCATGCATCGGGTGCTGTGGGCATCGCGGGTCGGCGCCAACTATGAAGGCGGCGTGGAACCGGCCGATCTGGCCGCCGCAAGTTTGGGTGCTTACGCGCGGCCGGAAACCTTGACCGCTTTGCGCCGCGCCGCGACTTCAGGGCAGGCCGTGACGCTGTTGTTGATGAGCCCTGAATTTCAACGGAGATAATCATGCCTCGACTTTTGCATATGAAGAGCAGTCGACGCCGCTTTCTGATCGGCGCGGGTGCCCTGGCGGCGACTGCCACGATCCCCAATGCACTGTTTGCCTACACGGGAGACTCGTCGCGGCTGGTAGTTGTCATATTGCACGGCGCGCTCGATGGCTTGGCGGCCCCGGCCGTGCGCAAAGAATCAGCCAAAGCTGCCTATCCGAACCGGGTGAGCGCCGTGGCGCGCATGGCGTCCGAGCTGATGCGTAGCGACGGGGGTCCCGAGATTGCGGTCATCGAGGCCAGCGGCTGGGACACGCATGCCAACCAGGGAAGGGAATCCTCGCCACGCGGCTGGCGGGACTTGACCAAGGCCTTCAATCACTCTCAAACGGATTGGGGCCGCTGTGGCGGCAAACGGCGGTACTGGTGGTCACCGAATTTGGCCGGACGGCCGCCGTGAACGGCACGCGCGGTACCGACCACGGAACCGGCGGCAGCGCCTTCCTCTTAGGCGGTGCAGTTCGCGGCGGACGGGTCATCGCGGACTGGCCGGGTTTGAGTCGCACGGCCCTGCTCGACAATCGCGATCTCGAGCCGACGCTCGATCTGCGCAGCATATTTAAAGCCGTGCTCGACCAGCATATGCACGTCGATGCGAACACCCTGGCCAAGCGAGTATTCCCGGACAGCAGCGGCGCGCGCCCTCTCCAAGGGCTAATACGCGCCTAAACTGCCATCAGGCGAATTTACATCCCCGATGATTCCACGCCGGAATTCATCGCCGGCGGCATGTCTGGCTCAGAGGCCGGCATGGCCGGCGGCGCAGCCATCGGCGTTGGCGCAGGCTTCGGCTTAGGCGGAGCCTTCACCGCCGCGGGCTTCGGACCCGCAGGCTTCGCAGCGACGTTCGCGGCCTTCCTGGGCGCGGCCTTTTTCGGCGCGGCCTTCTTGGCTGCTTTCTTCGCTTTCGCCTTGACCTTCTGCTTCGCCTTCACCGGCCGCGTTTTTCTTTTCGCGGCGCTCTTTTTGGCTGAGCGTTTAACCGAACTACGTTTGGCCTTTGCCATAGGCCGCTTCGACTTGCGCTTTTTCGACTTGCTCTTTTTTGCCATGATCATCCTTCTCCTGAAACATCGTTCGAACTCGTCGTGAGAGTAGCCCTGAAAAAGTCTGCTGTCATCTGTGCGTGAACACTGGAGTCGCTGACTCGGATTGCGTAGGCTGCCCACGGTGTCCACAACCGAACAAATCCGACCAATAAAAGATGTCTGGCTGAGACCGCGGCGCGTGTTTCGCGAGTTGGCCACACAGCCGATCAGCGCCGTGGACTACTTATTGGCCGCGGCACAAGGCACCGCCACCGCCGTGATGGTGTATCGAACGCAGCTTTCAGGATCCGGTTTCACCGCCGGCGAGATTCTGGGAAGCGCCTGCATATTCGGGCCCTTGGGCGGCGTGCTCAGCATGGTTCTATTTGCGGCCATCTATCGGCGCTTAGGCACACGCGCAGGGGGCAAGGCGGCGCGCAACCAAGTCTTCCACGTGCTGGCGTATGGGGGCATTCCCGTGGCGGCGTCGCTGATTTTGTGGATATTCACCGCGCTGTTGGTGGGCGAGGCGGCGATTATCGACAAACCAGCCTCCGAGGTGGATGGATTCGTCGGCTTCATACTTCACGCGCAACTTGCGGCCTACCTGCTGCTGTTGTTTTGGAGCACCGTTCTGCAAGTCATGGGATTCAGCGAGATCCTAGGCTTAGCCACGCGCAAGGCGTTCGCGGTCTGGGTGCTGGGACAAGCATTGGGACTGCTCGCGGCGTTGTTCTTGAGCATCCTGATCACACTTCTATTCCCCGGACTCGTGCCGCCCACGCCGCACTGAGCCGTTCGAGCTCGGGCAGCCTCCTAGACTTTGCCGGCCACGCTCGGCGCATCGCCAGAACTTCGCGGTGGATCGGTCGGAATGACGGGCGCGGGCGGCAATACCGGCGGCGGCGCATGCAGCCGCTCGATCACCGACTTCGCCACTTCGGCCGCCGAGCGCATGCCAGGGACCTCGGTGCGGGTTTTTGCAGCGCGGCGCGGCTTGATCTTTTTCAACAGGTTTTTCGCTGTGGTTTTAAGCGCTGCTTGCGGGGGCTTGCGCCCCGTGAGGACCGGCTTTGCCCCCGCTTTGCGAACGGCGGGCTTGAGCTTGAGCGTGGCTGCCGGCGTGGGCGCGCGCCGGGCAGCGGAAACGGCGGCCGCATCGACTTTTCGCCGCGCCTGTTTTGCCGCCTTCTTCTCCGTTTTGAATAATTTTCGGGCCTGCTTGAGTTGCGCTTTCGCGACCCGCACTTCGGTCTTTGCGGCCGCAGCGCGCGCCGCGGCCTTGGTGGCGGCGAGTTTGAGTCGTTTAATAAACGGCGACAGCGTGGTCATTTAGGGCAACACACGTTCTAAATATTGACGAATATCGGCGACTTCCTCGGCGCAGACAGCATGCATCATGGGGTACTCGTGCCATTCGACCTTATACCCCTGGGACTGAAGATAATCCCGCGATTTCGTTCCCAACATCATTGGCACCACGCCGTCGAATTGTCCGTGGGCCATGAATATCGGCGTGGCATCGTTGGCCGACGCACGTTCGGACTGAAAGGTACCTTCCCGCGGCAAATAGCCGGACAGCGCCATCACCCCGGCCAGCTTTTCCGGCAGGCGCGGTGCGGTATATAGCGAGACCGCGCCTCCCTGGGAAAATCCCGCGAGCACGATGCGGCCCGCCGGAATGCCGCGCGCAACCTCCCGGGCGATCAGCTCGCGGACCTTTTGATCGCTGTCCTTGAATCCCGCGGCGTCTTCCGCAGCCTTGCGATCCAATCCCACGATGTCATACCAGGCGCGCATGCGCATTCCGCCGTTGATGGTCACGGGCCGGACCGGGGCGTTCGGAAAAACGAAGCGCCAGGCGCGCGAGCCCTGCGGCACCAGTTCCGGCACGATGGGTTCGAAATCGTGACCGTCGGCGCCCAATCCGTGCAGCCATATGACGGCGGCGTTAGGTTGCGGCGCCGTTTCGATTTCGATGGTTTCCAGCATTGACTTAATGTACCCGAGAACCTGCGGCCGCGTCGCGCGCCGCAAAACTTGGGGGCGGCGGATTCGGTATATTCGCCGCATGCCGATTTCCCTAAACCACCTGCGCCGGTATGCGATTGCGCGCTCGCTGTTCAAACCCACCACGCTGAAGCGCGCGATACAGAAACTGGGATTTGTTCAAGCGGATCCGATTCGTGCGCCTGCCCGCGCCCAGGATCTGACTCTGCGCCATCGGGTCGACGGCTATCGCGCGGGCGATCTTGAACGCCTGTACCCCAAGCTGGCGCTCGAGGAGGATTTCTTCGTCAACTACGGCTTCTTGCCCCAAATTCACCATGCTTTGATGCACCCGCGCACGATGAAAACCAGGTCCTCGCCAACCCGCACCCGGCAAACGCAGGAGATCCTCGATTTCGTACGTGAACGCGGCGCGGTGCATCCGCGGGAAGTGGACGCGCACTTCTCGCACGGCCGCGTCACCAACTGGTTCGGCGGCTCGTCGAATGCCAGCACGCAATTGTTGTCTCACATGCACTATCGCGGATTGTTGCGCGTCGCCAGGCGCGACGGCGGCACTCGCGTCTATGTCGCGCGCGAAACGGCGGCGGATATACCCGCCGCACCGGCCGACGCCAAAGCCCTGGGCGCGTCCAGGATGGACGCGCTGGTGGATGTGATCGTCCGCAAATACGCACCGCTGCCGAGCGGCAGCCTGGCAAATTTGGTGAATCGCTTGCAGTACGGGGCACCCCAATGGGCCAAGGAACGCCGAGCGGCCCTGGCTCGCGCCAAGCAGCGTCTTCAGCATGCACGCATCGAAGGCGTCGAGTGGTATTGGCCGGCGGAGGAAAAGCCGCAGTCGGCGCGGTGGCGGCTCGACGACGAGGTGCGTTTGCTCACGCCCTTTGATCCCGTGGTTTGGGACCGGCGCCGCTTCGAGATCTTTTGGAACTGGGTTTATCGCTTCGAGGCCTACACCCCCGCGCCGAAACGCAAGCTCGGCTACTACGCGCTGCCCTTGCTCTGGCACGAGCGAATCATCGGCTGGGGCAATGTGACTACTGTCGATGGACAATTGAACGCCGACTTCGGCTACACGGACGGCAAGGCGCCGCGCGACCTTGCGTTTCGTGCGGCGCTCGAAGCGGAACTGGAAAGAGTGCGCTCCTTCCTCAATGGCGTATAGGCGGCCGAGGGAGCTTGCATTGCCTCAGGTCGCGCAAGCGAAGGTCGTAGCCTGGAGACCCTGGATCAACCTTACGCACGCTGCAGCGGATGGTCGCGTAACGCAAACGCCCTCGCGGATGCGAGGGCGTTGCGAATCCCGCGGAACTTAGGACTATTGCGGATTGCGTGCTGCAGCGGCTGAGGCGCTGCCTACCGCATCGGCCGAGGTCCCGCTGGTCGAATGCTCGACATCAACCGACCCTAAGCCATCCGTCGCGACGGAGCCCTTGCTGGTCATGGCATTCACGCCACTCGCTCCGCCGAGGCTGGCTGCCTGAGTCTGCTTTTGTGCGGTCGCAGATACAACGGGAGCCGCGCTGGCAGCGACGTTCGGCTTGGGCGTCTGCACCTGGGGCGCTGGGCTGGTCGAGGCACTGGTCGCAGTATTGGTGGCGCTTGTCGTCGCGGACTTCGAGACCGCGGCCCTGGACTCCGTTGAATTCGCCAAGTTTGCAGCGGAGGTATTGCCGCTCTTAAAAACGCTGCCGACCGACTGAGCCGTCGCATTGCCCGTGACCGATCCCTGCTTCACGGCATTCGCCGTGGGATGCAAGTTCGGCTTATTGAGCGCCCCACCGAATGCTCCTTGACCCTGAAAGGCGCCTTGACCGGATAGGCCGCGGTTCATTCCGGCTAATCTGCCACCAAGACCGCCGCCTACGCCGCCGCCCAGGCCGCCGGCGTACGCGGGCGTGATGATTGCCAACACGGTCGCGACGCTGATTGCAGCAAAAATGTGTTTAGTGTTCATCGTCGACTCCAAAGTTGACCGCAGCCCATTGCGCGGCCTTCACCTATTGATACGAGCGCGCCCTGCTGTTCCGTCCCGCGCTCTTTAAATTTTTTCTAGACGCGTTTTAGCGGCCGTGCTGGCCTATATCGCTGCTGTAGTCGGCGCCCACGAGGCCGAAGCCATATGTCAAATCGCGGCCTTTAGGCCCTAAGTCCACGGCCGTCTGCGCGAGCGCTTCGACCGCCGCATTGCTACTGCTCAATTCGGGTGTCGTTACGGATTGCGCCAGCAGTGCCGCCACGATAGGCGCCGCGAACGATGTGCCGCGGATCGCCGCATACTTTCCGCCGATATCGGCCGCCGACATATCGGCACCGCGTGCCGCGAACATCACTTGGTTACCGCGCGCAGCTTCGATGAGCACGCGTCGACGGGCGTCCACGGCCGTCACACCGACGACATGCGGGTAGGATGCCGGATACAACGGCGGAGCCGCAGGTCCGTCATTGCCCACGGCGGCGACCAATAAATATCCTCGGGACGTCAAGGCGCGCACGATCTGCGCCAGCGCGGCGTTATCCGGGCCCACCAGGCTCACGTTGATCACGGCGACCCGCTGCTCTGCCAGCCAGGCAAAGGCGGCGGCCAACGCATCCACTGCACCGCCGGTCGGGGCGTTGCAATAGACATCCGCGGCGTAAACCTCGGCCTTGTTCAACATCCCATGAAAGCGAGGCGATTGACCTACCAGCAACGAAGCAACCGCCGTGCCGTGCGTACTCGGGAACACACGGCCGCCGCAGCCCCAAGGATGTATGTGCGCATCGCGAAATACCGGATGTGAAGCGTCAACGCCGGAGTCGATCAAGCCAACGCGCGGCAACGGCTGATCGGAGGGGCTTGCAGCGACGCCTTGCGGCGATGGCGTATCGTCCGGCACTCTAGCCGATGCCATGCCGACGCCGGTATAGATATGGTTGAAATCATAGGTTCCGGCCGGGTCGACGGCGCGCAACTCGCGCAGCGCCTTGACGATGTTCATGGCCGCCGGCGGCTGTAGGACAACCAAGTGCATGTCCAAATCGCCGGCCGACAGCTCGCGCGCAATGGTGAAGCCGTTTGCTTGCGCCGTTGCGATCGCCTGCGTCGAGGACGCGTAGGCCAATAGCTCGCCGCGGACGATCGGGTTGCCATGCGGGTCCGCGGCGAGGGTGCGCGGATTGGTCCGGATCAAATTCGCAGTCAGCAGACGACGCGCATCGCTAAGCTGTTGAAGGGTATCGGCCCCGGTCTGGCCGACCGTTTGCGTCAATTTCTGAATCGGCAGCGGCGGCAGCGGGGCGACCGGCAAGCGCAGCTGCGCTTGGGCGGCATTGACGACCGTCGCCATCGCTATGCAAATGAAAATACGCATGTAAGCCCTGGGATTGTGCACGCGGCTGACAGTCCCGGCGGGCTGTTAGCATGCGTGGATTAAACATCAACTCTCGAACGTCTACTTCATGAGTACGAACGACAGCGTCGAAAACATCCAGGAACAGATCGTCGCTTTGCTGCCTCGCTTAAGGCGCTTTGCGCGCAATCTGGTGCGCAACCCGCACGATGCCGACGATGTTGTGCAGATTGCAGTGGAGCGGGCGCTGCTGCGATTGGATCAATGGCGCAGCGATGCCCGCTTGGACAGTTGGCTGTTCAAGATACTGCGCAATGCGTGGATTGACGAGGTCAGGGCGCGTGCACGCCGGGCTAAAATCATGATGCCGGAGGAAGCAGGTGAACACATCGGAGCGGCGGTTATGGAACGGGAAATTGACCGTTGGTCGGCGGAAACGGCGTTAGCTCGATTGCCGGAGGATCAGCGGCTGGCCGTCAGTCTCGTATTGGTCGAGGGCTTGTCCTACAAGGACGCGTCCGAGGTGCTCGAGGTGCCGCTCGGAACATTGACGAGTCGGCTCGCGCGCGGGCGAGAAGCGCTTCAAGAAATGCTGCGGCTGCCGGAAGGAGGCCGCTCATGACGATTTCGGACGAAACATTGATGGCCTACGCCGACGGCGAGCTCGACGCGGCCGGGCGCGCGAGTGTCGAGGCGGCCATGCGGGAAGATGCGGAAATCGGCAAACGCGTCACCCGTCATCGCGCATTGCGAGAAACGATGCAAGGCGCCTTCTCTGCGGCGTTGGACGAACCGGTACCGGATCGGTTGATCGAAGCGGCGCGCGGGCGGACGGCCGCGACAGGCGCAAAGATCGCCACGCCGCAACGCACAGTGATCGATTTGTCGCCGGCACGAGAGGCGGGCCGGCGAAAAAGTTCGGCGGTGCTTTGGCGTTGGCAACCCGCCGCCATGGCCGCGAGTCTGCTTTTGGGTTTGGGGCTTGGGTTTTGGGCGTGGCATGGTTCAGGCGGCGTCTTGATTCAACCCGGCGCGGGCGGTGGGCTCATCGCCGGCACTGCGCTTTCCGAGGCCTTATCCACCCAACTGTCTGACGATCGGTCGGCCGAGCACGTTGCAGTCACCGGCTTGAGTTTTCGGAACAAATCGGGCGACTACTGCAGAACTTTTTCATTGACCGGAACCGATGCAAGTGCAGGGCTGGCATGCCGCGAAGGAGCCGATTGGAGGATCAAGGCATTGGCGCAATCGCCACGCGCCGCGGCAAATCCTGGCAATTTTCGCGCCGCTGCCTCGGAAGACTCTCCGGCTATCCGCGCGGCCGTCGAGAATTCAATGGACGGCGAACCCTTGGATCACGCCGGCGAGATCGCCGCTCGCCAGGCGGGGTGGCGGCTGCGGCCAAGCGCTGATCATAAGCGGCCGCGCTCGCAGTCGCATTCTCCTTAAGATTACCTGCAATCGCGAGAAAGGCTATTGACAGCTTTTGCATTTTTATGCAGGATGCATGCAATTTTATGCACCAGGCGAAAATGCTCGGGTCCGAAGCCGAACACAACAATGCACCGGCGCGCCGCATGATGCTCGCGAAAATCATTCGCGAACAAAGCGTCGGCCGTCAGACTGAACTCGTGGATTTGCTGCGCAAGCTGGGCCACATTGCGACCCAATCGAGCGTGAGCCGGGATCTGCGCGAGCTGGGCGTCGCGAAGATGGGCGATCGCTATGTGTTGCCGGAGAGCGGAGCCATACCTAAGAGCGATTTTTCGGCGCTCAAACAATTTGTCAGTGCACGACTGACCGCCGGCACCAGTCTCACCGTGCTGAAAACGACCATCGGTTCCGCTCAAAGCGTGGCCGTCGCTATTGATTCCGCTCAATGGCCTGAAGTGGTCGGCACGATTTCCGGGGATGACACGATTTTCATCGCTACCGCAGGCGCGGCGGCCCAGCGCAAGCTCGGCGATCGCCTGCTCGCCCTTTTCGGACGCTAAATTTCATGACATCCACCTTCGGCAATGGCGCCGAGCCCATTCTCTTGGCCTTTTCCGGCGGCCTCGATACCTCGTTCTGCGTTCCGTGGCTGAAAGATACCTATCAACGCCCGGTCATCACCGTGACCGTCGATACCGGCGGCATCGATGCGGCAGCGGCCAAATCTCTGTCGCAGCGTTCCGCGCAGCTGGGCGCCCTCGAACATCATTTGATTGATGCAAAAGCCGCGTATTTTGAGCAGGTGCTCAAATTTCTGATCATGGGCAATGTCCGCCGCGGCAATGTTTATCCGCTGTGCGTCGGCGCCGAGCGGGTATTGCAGGCTCAGACGATCGCGCAAATGGCACTTTCGCTGGGCACCAAAATGGTCGCTCACGGGTGCACGGCCGCCGGCAACGACCAGGTGCGCTTTGAAGTCGCCTTGCGCACGCTGACTCCCGACCTTGAGGTCATTGCGCCGGTACGTGATCACGCTTTCAAACGCCCCGAACAGCTCAAGTATCTCGAAGATCACCAGCTTCCGGTGCCGCCATTTGGGGCGGCGTATTCGGTCAATCGCGGTCTCTGGGGCGTCACCATCGGCGGCAAGGAGACCCTGACTTCCCAGGGCAGCATTCCGGACGACGCCTGGGTACTGTCCAAGGATGCGTTCACGCATCCGCGCCCCCTCGAGCGCCATACCATCGGTTTTACCGAGGGCGTGCCGGCCAGTCTCGATGGCAAGCATCTGTCCGCGGTGGCCATCATTGAAGCGCTCGAAACCCTCGCCGGTCCCTTTGGTATCGGCCGCGGCATTCATTTAGGCGATACCATCATTGGCACCAAAGGCCGGGTCGCCTTTGAAGCGCCCGCCGCTGAAGTATTGCTCACGGCGCATCGCGAGCTGGAGAAATTGGTGTTGACCGGCAAGCAGTCGCGCATCAAGGAAAGTGTCGCGCAGCCCTACGGCGACCTGGTCCATGAGGGTCAGCACTTGGATCCGGTATGCCGGGATATCGAAGCGCTGCTCAAGTCCTCGCAGACACGCGTCAGCGGCGAGGTGGAAGTATTGTTCCGACCGGGTTCCATGTTCGTGGAAGGCGTGAGCTCGCCCTACTCGCTTATGGCCGCCTCCAAGGGCGTGTATGGCGAATCGGCGGGCGAATGGACACCGACCGACGCCCTGGGCTATTCAAAAATGCTGGCGCTGACGGGAGTGTTTTACAAACGCGCCGGAACGGGAGCTAACGATTCATGAACAGCATGCGCACCATGGTTGTCGACAAGATCGCCTCGGTGACGCAGGCGTGCAGTTTGTCGCACGAGCTGCGAATCGCGCCGGAGATCCCCTGCGAGGAAGGGCTCGTCCTCGTGGTGGAGATCTTGAACAACAAGGCAAACTACAACACCTTGGAACTCATCAGCGGACGCATGGCGAAGGTGGTTCGAGGCGATATCGTGGTGGGGGCATTGGGCCACCGTAAGGCGCTGTTCGGTTATTCCGGCCACATTCCCCCAGCACTTAAGCCCGGCGATGTCATTCAAATGCTCAATATCGGCGGGGTGCTGGGCATATGCGACTCGGCGACCCAGGACAAAGGCAAGCCCTTCGATTGCAAGGTGTTGGGCACGGTGTTGACGTTTCCCTACCTGGGCGAGCGCATCGGCGTCCCCGCCAAGGTCGGCTACAAGGCGCTGGACTACGACGCAGCGCTCGATTCGCGCGGCGTGCCGGTCGTGGCTCTCGCGGGCACCTGCATGGAGGCCGGCAAGACCGCCGCGGCCGCGGCCATCATTTCCCGGATGCGCCACCGCGGCTTGATTGTGGACGCGTTCAAGGCAACCGGCGTTTCCCTGCGCCGCGACATCATGGCCTTCGAGGACTCGGGCGCAAGGCGCACCATGCTGTTCACTGATCTTGGCATTGTGACCACTACCGCGAAATGCGGACCCGCACTGACCCGCACCATGCTTACCGAAATGGCTGCAGGCCAGCCCGACGCCATCGTGTTCGAGTTGGGTGACGGCTTGCTGGGAACCTATGGCGTGGAATCCATTCTGCGCGAGCAGGACATCAAGGCCGCGCTCACCGCGGTGGTGCTGTCGGCCAACGATCCGGTCGCGGCATGGGGCGGCGTCAAGTTGCTGCGCGAGCGCTTCGGCATAGAACCGTGCGCGGTGACCGGTCCTTCCACGGACAATCAGGTGGGCATCGAAATCATCCGCGAGCAAATGAATGTCGAGGCTTTCAATGCGATCAGCAATCCTGCGGATCTCGGCGATCACATCATCGCCTCGCTGGGATTGCGCAATGCGCGCCAACCGAAGGCGGTCGGCGAATGAGCGCTGCGACACCCGCCGTTGTGCTCGGCGGCACCGGCTATGTGGCCGGCGAGCTTCTGCGCCTGATCGCGGCTCATCCGCAGCTTCAAGTCGCCGCGATTCTGTCCGATAGCAAACCGGGCGCCGCGGTCGGCGACGCATTCGCGCATTTGCGCAGCGCATATCCTGATCTTAAATTCGCGGCGCCCGATGAACTGCATGCCGTGATTCGCCGCGAACCGGTGTCGGCATTGTTTTCCGCGGCACCGCACGGCGTTTCGGCCGCCATCGTCGACCGGCTGCTGGCCACGGCGGCCGCCGCGGGCACGCGCGTGCATTGCGTGGATATTTCCGCGGACTTTCGCTACGCCAGCCAGGCCGCGTACGAAGCCGTATACAAACACACTCACGGCGCGCCGGCGAGAATCCGCGAGTTCACCTGCGCCCTACCTGAGCATCTGCAAAAATCACCGACGCCGCATATTGCGCATCCAGGGTGTTTCGCCACCGCGACGCTGCTCGCCAGCGTGCCGTTATTGGCGCTTAAGCTTACCGAAACGCGTCTTTTCGTCACCGGCATCACCGGCAGCACCGGCTCAGGCCGTAAACCCGTGGAGGGCACGCATCATCCGCATCGGCACAGCGACCTCTACACCTACGGCGCGCTGAGTCACCGGCACGTGCCCGAAATTGCTGCCTGCGCAAAGCTGGCGACGGGTATCGACGCCGACTTCAATTTCGTGCCGCATTCCGGGCCCTTTGCGCGCGGCATCCACGTCACGGTGCAGGCCAGCCTGAAGACTTCACTCTCGACCGCTCAGGCGCTGGAAGCCTTACAGTCGTACTACAAGAACTGCCCCTTCGTGCGCGTCGCCGCCGCGGCGCCGCGCGTCAAGGATGTGGCGACGAGCAACTACGCCAATTTAAGCGCCGCCTCAAATGGCAATTCCATCGCCGTCATGTCGGTGGTCGACAATCTCAACAAGGGCGCCGCCGGCGGCGCGATCCAGTGGATGAATCGGCTCCTGGGGTTCGCCGAAACCACCGGTCTTACCGCCCCCGCACCCGGATGGACCTAAGATTATGGCAGCGACAAATCCCACTGCGACGGCGCACGCGACGCATTTAGCGCAAGTCTTTGCGCAGTACCCCATCGAAGTAGCGCACGGCGAAGGCGTATGGCTGTATGCGCGCGACGGCCGCAAGATTTTGGACTTTTACGGCGGCCATGCGGTTGCGGGCTTAGGCTACGGACATCCGCGCTGGCTTGCCGCGCTCGAGCGCCAGGCGCGGCAGATGGCTTTTCAAACCAACGCGCTGCCCATACTCATTCGTGAGCGCGCGGCGGCCCGCTTGACCAAGTTCGTGGGTCTCGGCCTCGACACCGTGTTCTGGATCAACAGCGGCGCCGAAGCGAATGAAAATGCCTTGAAGCTGGCATTCAAAATTACTGGACGCGCCAAGGCGGTCGCACTCGAACAGAGTTTCCACGGCCGAACCGCGGCCGCCGGCGCTGTGACCTGGGGCGCGCTCGAAAAATGGTACGGCTTTCCACGCACGCCTTTCGAGGTTCGCTTCACGCCGCGCAACGACCCGGCTGCGGTTGGAGTACACATCGACCGCGAAACGGCGGCGGTCATCGTAGAACCGATCCAGGGGGTCGGCGGCGCCTATGATGTGGGCAAGCCGATGCTGGAGGCGCTGCGCCGGCGCTGCGACGAGGTCGGCGCAATTTTGATATTTGACGAAGTGCAATGCGGCGTGGGCCGCACCGGTGCGCCCTTCGCCGCGAATTACTATGGCGTCGTTCCCGACATCATCACCGCGGCCAAGGCCTTGGGCAACGGCTTCCCGGTATCCGCGCTGCTGCTGTCGCGGCGCATTGCCAATCAGCTGAAGTACGACGACATGGGTACGACATTCGGTGGCGGACCCATGGCCTGCGCGGTGGCCGAAGCGGTGATCGATACCATCGAGTCGGAAGCGTTGCTGGCCAATGTCCGCCAGGTCTCCGCTTACATCCGTTCGAGCTGCGTCATCGGACCGGTCACGGGCGTGCAAGGCGCCGGCTTTTTACTGGGCCTGAAAACCTCGCGGCCTGCGAAGGAAGTTCAGGCGGCGCTCATGGCCAAGAACATTCTCACCGGCACAAGCGGCGATCCACACATTTTGCGCCTGCTGCCAGCCTACATTTTGAACGAAGGCCACGTGGATACTTTGAGCGATGCACTGGCAAAGATATCCGCATGAGACGCTTCATCGATCTCGCCAATTTTAGCCGCGAGCAGGTCCTCGATCTCTTGGGCCTGGCCCAGGCGCTGCAGGACAGTCCGGAGCCGCGGGCGCTGGCGAACAAAATTCTCGGTCTGGTGTTCTTCAACCCATCGCTGCGCACGCTGGCCTCCTTTCAGGCCGGCATCGCGCGCCTCGGCGGCAGCGCATTCGTGATCAACCCAGGGTTGGGCACGTGGCAGCTGGAAACCCGGCCGAACGCCATCATGAAGGGCGCAGCCGCGGAGCATATCCGCGAGGGCATTCCGGCCTTGGCCTCATACTGCGATGTGTTGGGCGTGCGCGCATTTGCCGACGGAAAAAATTTGGACAGCGATTTGAATGAAACGCTTTTCGGCATGATCGATAAGCTGTGCGACAAGCCGCTGATCAATATGGAATCCGCCATGAATCATCCCTGCCAGGCCTTGGCGGATTGGCGCACCATGGATGAGTTCAAGATTCCGACGCGCGCGAAATTCGTCTTGAGCTGGGCCTATCACCCCAAGGCCTTGCCGCTGGCCGTTCCGGCTGCGACGGTGCATATGGCAGCGATGCGCGGCATGGAAGTCGTGGTCCTGCGCCCGGCAGGATTCGCGTTGCCCGAGAAAGTGATGGACAAGGCGCGTTTGGCGGCAAGCGCTGCCGGCGGTTCGGTGACCGAGAGCTCGGATCGCGCCGCGGCGCTTAGCGGCGCGAGCGTGCTCTATGCCAAGGAGTGGGGCACGACCACCTACTATGGCGATGTAGAAGCCGATTCGCGTTTGCGCGCGGACCTCTCGGACTGGTGCGTGCGCGAACGCTGGTTCGAGCGCGCCCTGCCCGATGCGAAGCTCATGCACTGTCTGCCGGTGCGCCGCAATGTCGCGGTGGCGGATGAGGTTCTCGACGGTCCGCGCGCGGTGGTGAAGCGCGAGGCCTTCAACCGCTTGCCGGTGCAGATGGCTGTCCTGCATCGCATGTTGGCCTAAAGTGTCTACCGTAGCGGAGTAGCCGTAAATGATCATGAGCCGACCCGATCCGACCGTCGCGGTGCGCGCGCTGAAGAGCGCGGCGCCGTACATTCGCATGTACAAGAACAAGATTTTCGTCATCAAGGCGGGCGGTGCGGTCTTCACCGACGAAACCTCGACCCGTGGTCTGATCGAGCAGGTCGCCATTCTGCACCAGGTCGGCATCAAGACCGTGCTGGTGCACGGCGGCGGCCCGCAGCTCGATAATTTGCAGGCGACCTTAGGTATCGATACGCGCATGGTCAACGGCCGGCGGATCACCGACCAGAAATCGATTGACGTGACCGCCATGGCGCTCAACGGTCTGATCAACACGCGGATTTTGGCCATTTGCCGCGCACTCGATATCGAAGCGATTGGCCTGAGCGGTGTCGATGCAGGATTGATCCGCGCCCACAAACGCCCACCGGTGGCGCTCGCGGGCTCGAACGAGGTCGTGGACTATGGCTTCGTCGGCGACATTGACTCGGTCAACTCGGCGGTGCTGGAAAAGCTGCTCGAGAACGGTTTGATGCCGGTGGTCAGTCCCTTGTCCGCAGATTCCAACGGCACCTTGCTCAATATCAACGCAGACACCGTGGCTGCCGCGATCGGCGGCGCCCTGTCGGCCGAGAAGCTGGTGCTGTGCACCGGTGCGCCAGGAATTCTGGAACGTGCGGAGGAACCCAGTAGCGTCATTTCTTACACGGACATCCTCGGATTGAAACGCCTGCGCGACCAGGGCAGCCTGAAGGACGGCATGCTGCCCAAGGCGACGGCCATCGAAAGTGCGATTCGCGGCGGTGTGCGCCGGGTGCATGTGATCAGCTACAAGGCCCCCGACAGTTTGCTCGCCGAGGTGTTCACCAACGAGGGTACCGGCACGCTGGTGGTCGCAGACCTGAAAGCCTTGAGCCCAGCGGAACAGCTGGCGCAGCATTGATCGGAAGGCTCATGACTCGTCTCTGGGACAAAGGAACCTCGCTCGACCCACGGGTGCTGGAATACACAGCCGGTGATGACCATGTCTTGGACAATCGCCTGGTTGCCTACGATATCCGCGCCTCCATCGCGCACGCAGAAATGCTCGGCGAGCAAAAATTGCTGTCGCTCGCGGATCTTAAGGCGATACGCGAGGCGCTGACCGCCATCGGCGAGGAGCACGCGCAGGGCAAGTGGCGCATTTCGCTCGAGCAGGAGGATGGTCAGACCGCCATTGAGAATTTACTCACTGCGCGCATCGGCTCGAGCGGCGGCCGCCTGCATGCCGGGCGCTCGAGAAACGATCAGGTGCTCGCAGCTCTGCGGCTCTACATGCGCGATGCGGCGCAGCAGCTAAGCCAGGGTGCGCTCGCGGTGGCCGACGCGCTTCAAGGCTTGGCCACGCGGCACGGCGACCAAGAACTTCCTGGCTACACCCATATGCAGCAAGCCATGCCGAGCAGCGTCGCACTTTGGGCTTTGGGATTTGCCGCGGAACTGAAGGACGATGCCGAAGGTCTGCGGCTCACGCAGCGGCGCAGCGGCAAGAACCCATTGGGATCCGCGGCAGGATTCGGAACCCCGAATCTCGATATCAATCGCGAAGCCACGCGCCGGCGCCTCGATTTCTCCGTCACCCAGGAGCCGGTCACAGCAGTGCAATTGTCGCGCGGCAAAGCCGAGGCGCAGCTGCTGTTCGAAATCACCCTGCTGACTCAGGATCTGGGCAGGCTCGCAGCCGACCTGCTGCTGCTTTATTCGCAAGAATTCGGCTATGTGAGTCTTCCGGAGGCTTTTACCACCGGATCCTCGATCATGCCGCAAAAACGCAATCCCGACGTCTTCGAACTGATGCGCGGTCGCAGCGCGGTCGCGCAGGCCGCGCTGAATGAGGTCTTGAGCCTCACGCAAAAGCTGACCTCGGGTTATCACCGCGATTTACAGCTGATCAAACCGCCGCTGTTTCGCGGCATCGATTCGTGCCTGCAGACGTTGGCAATTTTGCCGAACGCGCTGAGCGGCGTGCGCTTTCGGCCGGAAAATATCCGGCTGGACCCAAACATTCACACGGCGGCCGCCGCGAATGCGCTGGTGGCCAAGGAGGGCATCCCTTTTCGCGAGGCCTATCGACGGGTCGCCGCAAAACTCAAGGACAACGAATGAACATTTGGCGCAACCTGCGAACCATCGAGGACTTGAACGCCAGCCGGGAAGGAACGCTGATTGCGAATCTCGGTATTTTGTTCACCGAAATCGGCGCGGATTTCGTCCGCGGCACCATGCCCGTGGATACGCGCACCGCGCAACCCTATGGACTCTTGCACGGCGGAGCCTCGGTCGCGCTGGCCGAAACCCTGGGAAGCATGGGTGCGGCCATGTGCGTCGATGCCGAGTACCAGGTCGTGGGCCAGGAAATCAATGCAAACCATGTGCGCGCGGCGCGCGACGGCCTCGTGACCGGAACGGCGCGAGCGGTGCACCTGGGCGGCCGCACTCATGTCTGGACCATCGACATCGTCAATGAAGCACAGAAGCTGGTCTGCATTTCGCGCATCACCATGGCGGTCATCAAGCGCGGCGCCCTCACGCCGTAAATTTGCGCTGGCGTTTGTCGCCTCAAAAGGCGTATCTTTTGCGCCATGAAAAAATCCACCGTTCGATTTTGGCGCCCGGCATTAAGCCTGCTAGTTATGACGAGCTTCGCGGGCTTCAGCCAGGCACAGACACCCCCACCGGCCGTGAAACCGCCGCCGACCACCGCGCCGGGTGCGGACCCGGGACCGGCTCCGACACCGGATCAAATCAGCTATTTGATCGGGCTGGTATTTGGCGCACAAATGCACAACACCGGCATCACCCCGGACGCGATCGTCTCCGATTCCGTCGTCCGAGGCCTGAAAGATGGGCTGCAGGGCAAACAGCCTTCACCCGCCGAGCAACAGCAACTTCAGGCCTTCGCGCGTTCAGCGGGCGATGCCATGGCCGCTCACAATGCAAACGCCGCGAAGGAATTCTTGGCGAAAAACGCCAAGGTAAAAGGCGTCGTGACCACCGCCTCAGGAATGCAATATAAAATTCTCGCGGCCGGCGACAAAAAGGCGCCGCCCATCACGGCTAGCGACAGCGTGACCGTCGACTATCGCGGCAAGCTGATCAATGGCACGGAATTCGACAGTTCGTACTCGCGCGGCGTGCCCGCGACTTTCCCCGTGAACGGCGTCATCAAGGGCTGGCAGGAAGCTTTGGTGATGATGAAGCCGGGCGCGAAATGGCAGCTGTTCATACCACCCGAGCTTGCCTACGGCGTGAGAGCGCAACAGAAAATTCCGCCCAATTCATTGTTGATTTTCGAAGTGAACGTGATCAGCGCCGAGGCCGCCGGCTCGCCCCCTAAGGCACCGCCCGGCACCCCGCCGCCGGTGAAGCACAACTAACGCAGTTCGAGCGCATTGGTGAGATCGCCCATCGGCGGCGCGCCATGGTCGCGAAGCCCGGCGTCGCGGTGCTCGATTCCCGGCAACACTTCAAGCTCGAAGCGGCGCGTGATGAGGCGCAAAATGGATTCCGTGTCGTACTGCGTGTGATCGACCGTGGCGCGTTTGGCAAAGGGCGAAATAATCAATGCCGGAATGCGCGCGCCGGGTCCTAAAAGATCGCCCGGCGGCGGCGCGACGTGGTCCCACGCACCGCCGAATTCATCGTAGGTAATCACGATCAGCATGCGATTCCACTGCGGTCCGGCGCGCAGCTTCGCCACCAGATCCGCGATATGGGCATCGCCCTCGGCGACTGACGCATAGCCGGCGTGCTGGTTGAGATTCCCTTGAGGTTTGTAGAAGCTCACCGGCGGGAGGCGGCCGGCCGCGATGTCCGTCAGCAGGTCCTCGTAGTCCTTCAGATGCGCCGCGCGCTGTTGCGAATGAGTGGCGGGATCAAACCGTTCGTAGTAATTGAACGGCTGGTGGTGCGCCTGAAAATCCGGATTGCCGCCCGCGGTCTCCGGCGCGTAGATCACCTCGCGCATTTTCGACGGCGGCCGCCGGCCGTCCTTTACGGCGGCGTTCCAGGCGCCCGCATACCACGCCCAAGCCACACCCTTCGCATCCAGCGCATCGCCGATGTTGCGCCGGGTTTGCGGCGGCAGCGTGGTTGGATTGTTCGGATCTGCATACGCGAAGCTCGTGTCCCCCGGCGCCGGTCTGTTGCGGCTCGGCTGATACGCAGGCTGCATGGTGTTCACTGCGTAGAACTTGCCGTCGCCGAAATAGTTGAGCGGCGCAATGTCGCCGCTCTTCGCGAAAGTCGGCGGCTCATCGAGCGCCGAGGCCGGCGGCGTGGATGCCGTCTTGAGCCGCGGCAAGTAGCCGCCGTCGGCATCTTTTTCCAACACTGCGATCGAGGGCTTCGCTGCTGCCGTATCGGCTTCGGGATATTCCGGGGCGCAGGCGCAAATCAGGTATTGGTGATTCAGAAATGAGCCGCCGAAGGCGCCTTGAAAGAAATTATCGGCGAGTACGAATTCACGTGCCAACGCGTAGAGCGCCGAACGGCTGTAGTCGTAGTGCCCCAGCGCGAGACCGCCGGCGTCCGACCAGGCGGCGTAGCCGTCGTTCTTGCCGCCGTCGATTTGCATTTGATGTTCGAAAAAACGATGCCACAAATCGCGCGTCACCGTTGCGGTTGACAGCGTCGCCTGCGATTGCGGCGTGAAGGCATGCTCGATTGAGTACGGCGCATTCGGCAATCCGACGCTTTGCTGCTGGGTCACGACCGGTCTAACGCCCGCCGCCGTCACGCCGCCCCAGGTGGGGGGCAGCACCGATAGCACGCTGCCGTCGCGATCCAACTGCGGGTGAAAGCCCGGCAGCGGATCGCCGTCGCGGTCGACGACTTCGCTCAAATTTCGCGCGCCGGGAAAATTGCCGTATAAATTGTCGAAGGCCCGGTTCTCGGCGTAAATGACAACGATGCTGTCGATGTCCTTGCGCAACGCGCGCGTGACCGCGCTCGGCTTGCCGGCGCCGCTTGGCGCCATTGCCAAATTCGCGGGTGTACAGCTGCACAGGGCCGCCGCGATCCCGCCCGCGCAAATAGGCGCGAGGTGCGCACGCAACGGTGAAAAGATTGCCATGCGCGGCAGTATATGTGCTGCGCCCTTCTAGGGCGACCCAACTCACGCGGGCCGGCGCGAATTCCAGCTTTAGAAAAGTGCCGCGTCAGATCAGAACTGCCACAACGCACTCACCATCAGCGCATCCGGATCTCCGAATTGCGAACTGATGCGCGCGTATTCACCGCGCAAAATCAAGCCAAAGGGAAATTTGGATTGCGCGCCCGCGCCGTACGCGAATCGCGTATTGATGACTTGATGCCGATCGGTGGGTATGAAATACGGACACGACCCGCCGGCAACACAGGGCTGCTGAACGAAGTCAGTGACATTGGTGGAGAGCCGCGCAACGCCCGCCTTGGCGAAGACATCGATGAACGGCATTGGCAACGGCAGATAGCCTACCGCGAACAGCGCCGGGGACGTGGGATGGGAATCGCTACCCGAGACATTGAAATCGTAACGACCATTGTGTCGATAGGGTTGGCCGAAATCGATATAGGTGGCCTCGAGACCCAACATGCGGATGGGCCGGATACCGACGAGTCCTTGCCAGGCAAATTGATAATCGTTGTAGTAGCCGGGATATCCGTAGTAGGAGTCATCGCTCCTGTTCTGCGACTCGCCGGCGCCTGCGCCGACGTAAAATCCCACCGGATTGTCGGCGAATGCCGCGCCCGAGGCACCGCACGCCGCCATCGCCAGAACCGCGCCAAGGGTCTTTGAAATCTGCATAAAAGCCTCCGCTTTGATTAACGCATTCGACTGGAAGGCGTTGACAGAAGTTCCGGCCGCAACGGGAAGCGCCTGCGCGGGTATACTTGCCATGATGAAATTCGTGCAACTTTTGCTGCTGATCTGCCTCGCCGGCGGCGTACTCGGTTGCGGCCAAAAAGGCCCTCTGGTAATGCCCGATGCGCAGCAGCACAAGCGCACCGTACCTACAGCGCCTGGGGCGCCGGCAAAACCCGCGAGCGGCGAGACCAGTCCAGCGCCTGCAGGCGCCGGTGCCGCGACGAGTCCTGCACCGCCCGCACCCGCACCTACCGCGCCGAGCACTCCTCCCACGGCGGACACGACGCATCCTTAAGACAGGGATGCTTCAGAGCATGAGCGCACGCAAACTAATCTTGGTCGACGGTT
>JBDTAV010000024.1:0-100856 GCA_039924385.1 Steroidobacteraceae bacterium | reverse complement strand
GGCTCGGACAGTTTCGGCGATCTGCGCAAACAGCCGCGCGCATTCGATCAGCAACCCCTCGAAGCGACAGCGGCGATCTCGAGCTGTCTTTCGGCCTGGCGCGCTGACGGTGATGTGCGATGGAAGGTCGATGCCGCGCGCGCTTTTGCCTGGTTCTTTGGCACCAACGACCTGATGTCGCCCTTGGTCGATTTGGAAACGGGAGCCTGTCGTGATGGATTGCATCCCGATCGAGCTAATGAGAATAGAGGCGGCGAATCCGTCGTGTCCTACCTGCTCAGCTTGGCCGAGATGCGGCAACTCGCCCGTGCGCAGAGCAATCTCGTAAACCCTGCGCCAGTTCGCGCTTTGCGTGCCTGACTTAAGAGTACACTGCGGCCAAATCGAGAACCCTCTGCCTCTTCCCACGTTTCTGAACCGACAGGGTCTTTATCTTCGCCCCGATCCGGCCAGAGTGGTTGTCCGCCCGTTCAAACCGGCGACTGAACCGCGGGACCTTAACCCCACCGACAAGACACGCGCGAATCACATCGTCGATCGTGTTCTTGCGCTCAATAGCGAAACAGCAGCCAGCCAGCTGGCGGAAGTCCTAGAGAACTTCCAGGGCCGCCACCGCAATTTGCTGGAAATATTCGAGGAACGCGCAAATGAAATGGAGGAGGCCCTTGCAGCCCATGCGACCTTCACTCGAGAACAGCGCAGGCTGGTGGGCGCCTATTTCATGCACGAGTACTCCTTCGAAGCGGCGGCTTTGTTCAACCCGAGCATCGTTGCTGATCCGGATCAAGGTGGCGCCCCCCCGGGCGGCCGCCGATTCATCTTAAGCCTCCGCGCTGTCGGAGAGGGACATGTTTCTTCCCTGACATTTAGATCCGGATCGATTACCGCTGGCGGCAGCGTGAAGGTGGACGCCCCGGCGCGGCTTGCGGCTATTCCGAAAGTGATCAGCCGGATCGCTCGTCCCGAGGGAGATGAAGTCGAGATTATTTTCGCGCCGGACGAGGACATCAGCGAGCGGGTGATTTTCCCCGTGACGGAGTCGCAGTCGAATGGCATCGAGGATGCACGCTTCGTTGAATTCGAGGAGCGTGGCAAGAAGAAGTTCTATGCGACTTACACGGCCTACAGCGGCAAGGCGATCCGCTCGGAGCTAATCGAGACGAGTGACTTTCGGTCCTTCCGCATGTCGCCGTTGGCCGGAACAGCGGCGAAGAACAAGGGCATGGCCCTGTTTCCGCGACGCATCGGCGGCCAGTACGCGATGATCGCCCGGCAGGACAATGAAAACCTCTATCTGATCTACTCCAATGACCTGTACTCCTGGGATGGCGGCGTTGCCATCATGAAACCGCAATTCCCGTGGGAGTTCGTGCAGATCGGAAACTGCGGCTCGCCGATCGAGCTGGATGAGGGTTGGCTGCTATTGACTCACGGGGTGGGGCCGGTACGCAAATATTCGATTGGCGCGGTCCTGCTCGACAAGGCGAATCCTGCCAAGATCCTGGCACGCGCGAGCGAACCTTTGGTCCGACCCGAAGCTTCCGAGCGTGCGGGTTACGTACCGAACGTGGTGTACACCTGCGGCGCAATGCGGCACAACGACATGATCATCTTGCCATACGCGGTCTCCGACACCTTTTCAAACTTCGCGACGATTAAGATCGACGCATTGATGAATATTATGACGCGCACCGTGTGATGGTGCGATGACTCTCGTCGAGGCATGTATGCGCCCGCAATGATCCGCCGGACTCACCACTCGGAAACCCGAGTCGCCCGTGGTTAACTGACTCGTGCGTCTCGATGCCTGACTGCTGGGCAAGGCTTCTCATGACCACGCCATTGGTGGTGGTCACGGTGAGCCTGCCGTCCTTCTGACGGCTTCAGTGGCCGGCATCGCGGACCCACTCAAGTTATTGGCTGCGAGCGCCAATGCCAGACCACCCGTGGACGGATTCAAGCTATCAACCATGGAGCTCGGCATCAAAATCGTGGCGCCGCGTTCCTTCGTGGTTTCGTAGATGATGTTCATCGCGCGCAGTTGCAGCGCCCACGGGTGGCCATCGTAAATCGCGGCTGCCTGCACGAACTGACTGGCAATCGCCAACTCGGCTGATCCGAGAATTACGCGTGCCTGTTTCTCCCGTTCGGCCTGCGCTTGCCGGGACATCGCGTCCTGCAGCGCCACCGGAATCGCCACATCGCGGATTTCGACCGAGGTGACCGAGATGCCCCACGGCGCCGTCTTTGCACCGATTTCGACTTTCAGCTGTTCATCAGCGTCCTTGCGATCGGACAATAGGTTGGCGAGCATCGAGGAGCCGATCATTTCACGCAGAGAGGTTTGCGCGACCCGATCGATGGCCTCGCGATAATTCGTGATCGCGAGCGCCGCCTTTTCGGCGTCGTTAACGTGCCAAAAAATAATCGCATCCACGTTCACGGGTACCGTATCTCTGGTGAGCGCCTGCTCCGCGTTGAACGCAGTGGTTTGAATGCGTCCATCGATCACCGCGATGATCCGATCCATCAGTGGAATGATGAAAAACACACCCGCTCCCCGAACGCTTTGCAATTTGCCCAACCTCAGGATGACGAATTTCTGCCACACATTTGCGACCTTCAGTGACATGCCGATGAGTACGGCGATCACGAAGAGTCCGGCTCCGGCGTACACGTGGCCGAAGAAACTGGCTGCTGCGGCACCCACGATGAACACAAAAACGAAGAATGAGGTCATTGGATTCATGGAAAAGTCCTTTACGGGAAGCAGTGGCGCCGTCAATTGCGCGCCCGCGGCACGCCGAGCGGCATTGTTTTGCGGATCAGCATCGCTCATCAAAATGTCTTCTTGAATTCGTTCTTCATCTTCTGCCAATAGGAGGTTTTCGGCTCGCGCTGACAGTCCTCAACCAAGACCGGCACGAGGGTGTTGGTTTGCTCGATATCGAACACGGCATCGTTGGGTTTGCCCTTGCCCTTGCCGTTGAGGCCTTCCGACAAGAAGACGATTTGCGGCCGGGTAACCTCGTCGTACGACAGAAATTCCTCGCAGGTCATTTCCATTGGTTTGATCGCCTTCGCGGGCTTGGTGGTTGCAGAGGTCATCTTCTCCGGTACCACCGGAGTTCCCGCGGTTTTGACCGGCGCTGTCGTGTCGGCGATCGCGGCGCCCGCCAAAGTCAATGCGCACCCCAACGTAATCAGTGCCCGGCTCGTCATGATTCAACTCCTGCTACTCGACGCCAAAGAACATCGAGTCTCCCAAAGCATGCGCGCCGTCGATCGTCGTGTCTGTGCAGCAACGCACCAAGCGGGTCGCGCCACCGGAGTCGCAGGGCAATGTAGCGTTAGCCGGACCGAATCTTGATGTGATTAGAAGTTCGGTACAGATCGTGGGTGAGGACTTGTCAACCAAGGCCGCGTTCGGGATCCGATCGGGACAGCGCGTTGCCTTCGACTTAAGTTACAGCCTCTCTCGCAAGGCGCCGCCCAAGGCTGTCGACAGCGGATTGGTATTGAGGGAAGCCCTGTCCTTCTGGCGTGAGTGGAGCTCCGGCTGTTCCTACCGGGACGATCACGAGAGCGCTGCTCGCGTTGAGAAACGACGCGGGCCTCTTGAGCGAGGAGTACGATACCCAAGCGCATCGTCAAGCACAAATTTAAGGTGCCCCCCATGAAAAAGCTTATTTGCATAGTGTTTTCGGCCGCGATCCTAATAGGAACGGTTTCGCTCGCGCAGCGCAGGGAAGCACCGGGAAGTCCGCCAGGTATCTCGGCGGAAAACTGGATTTCAATTGGCGACGCCGCGGGGTTTGTGGTGATAACAGGCGACTTTCAAGGCTCTACTCGAGCGACTGGAACCCTTCAGGGCTATTTCATGGTGCGCCGCGCAGGGGTGTGGTTTCGGGTCGCAGTCTGATAGCAAGGGATTCTACTTCGCTGAGGCGTAGTACGACCCATCGACGTCCCGTCAATCGGAAATCGCCGCATTTCGTCAAAACGATCCGTAGGTGCCGCTTGCCTGCATGCGCTCGGATCCTGAAGCTATGAATTTATTCAACGCATCTGCCCCGGCCGCGATGATCATCTTCGCCGCCATTCTGATCACCAGCCTGCTCGGGTTGTACTCCTGGCCCGTAATCGTTGAGCGCGCGCTGCTTCGGCCGTATTGGCTCAAGAGAAAGTCGGAATATTCACGGCTGATCACCAGCGGATTCGTGCACGCGAATCTTGGACATCTGATCTTTAACCTCATTACTTACTATTTCTTCGCCTTTCGGTTGGAACGACGTATCGGTACGGTGAGCTTCCTCGCGCTGTATCTGCTCGGTTTACTGATTAGCAATCTAGGTACGTGTTTCAAACATCGCAATGAGCCGGATTACGCCAGCCTCGGCGCTTCCGGTGCCATCCTCGCGGTGCTGTTTGCCTCGATTGTGTATTTCCCCTCGACCAGTCTGTACATCATCCCCATCCCGGTGCCCATTCCCGCACCGCTGTTCGCGGTGGGCTACCTCGCCTACAGCTATTACCAGGCGCGGCAATCCAGAGGACGAATTAATCACGACGCGCACTTTAGCGGTGCCTTGACTGGCTTGGCATTTGTCGTCGTGACGGATCCTTCCGTCTATGGGCAGCTGATTAACACGCTGGGATTATAGAAGCCCCTCAGACCGCGGTAGCGCGACTGCCGCGGCGCCAGGGCTGTTAGGCCCGTGGCTGTTGCGCCCGTCTGGTATATTCGGAGGATGGTTGCGATGGCGTTGATCGTTCCGCCTGCCTGCGCGGATTTTTGCGACGACTTCGATACCGAGATCGATCAAAAAGGCTTGATGCGGTGATTCCCAGACTCGAGTCCGAATGAGAATACTCGTCGTTGAAGATGACGACAAAATCGCATCGTTTGTCGTCAACGGATTGAAGCAGAGTGGTTTTGCCGTGGATCGCGCCGCCGACGGAGAGGAGGGACTGTCTCTTTTTCAGTCCGCCAAATACGACGCCGCCATGCTCGATATCATGCTGCCGAAACTCGATGGGTTAGCGCTGCTGCGCAGACTGCGCCTGGAGGCAAATCTGGTGCCGGTCCTAATATTGAGTGCGAAAGCTTCTGTGGAACACCGGGTCAGCGGGCTGCAAGCCGGCGGCGATGACTACTTGTCCAAGCCCTTCGCCTTTTCCGAGCTGCTGGCGCGAATACAGGCACTAATTCGGCGCGCCACGCAAACTGCGGAACCGACCGGACTTTCCGTCGGCGATGTTTCCATGGACTTGCTGACCCGAGAAGTGAGCCGAGCCGGTCAACGCATCGAGCTGCAGAGCCGTGAATTTGCGTTGCTCGAGCTGTTGATGCGTCATCCCGGCAGGCCGGTAACCAAGACGATGATTTTAGAACACATCTGGGACTATAGTTTCGATCCGCAGACGAATGTCGTGGATGTGCTTGCACACCGATTGCGCGCAAAACTCGACAAGAGCTTTCCAACAAAAATTATGCACACCATCCGGGGCGTCGGCTATGTTCTCAAGCCTGCGTGAGACATTGCAGCGCAGCTTCACTCTGCGTCTGAATCTTTGGTATGCCGCGGTTTTCGTGGTAAGCGCCGGCGTGCTGTTCGCACTCCTGTACCTGCTGCTCGGCGCCGCACTGCAGCGCAAGGATCACGAGGTAATCGAGACTCGCCTGAGGGCCTGCGCCGCGATCTACGCCAATGGTGGTCTGCCGGCGCTGCAGGATTTCGTGCAGCACGCCCGCGAGACCGAGAAGTCGCGATCTTTTTTCGTCAGATTGACCGGGCCTTCGCGCAGCGCGTTATTGCTCAATGTTCCGGATGACTGGGTGCAGTTCGATTCGGCGGCGCTGGAGCCCGGCGGCGACTTGTCGAAGCTGGTGTGGCTGCGGATTCCGAAGGATCAAGAGAGCGACGTAACGGTCGCCTCCATGGCGCTCCCGGGCGGTTCAGTCCTGCAAGTTGGTCGCACGACCAGCAATCGAGAGACCATTCTTGAACCGTTTCGGCGAAATTTCCTCGCTGTGATGACGCCCACCCTGCTGCTCGGTGTCCTCGGCGGCGCCGTTTTTGCCTATCGCGCAACCAAGCCGGTGCGCGAGGTGGTCGCGACGGCGCGCGACATCATCGATAAGGGCAATTTCGAAGCGCGGGTTCCGGTCACGGCGCGGCAATCCGACCTGGAGGAATTGGCGTTGCAGTTCAATCGCGTACTGGACAAGAATCAATCGCTGATCCAAGGGATGCGTGATGCGCTGGACAATGTGGCGCACGATTTGCGTACACCGCTGGCGCGCGTGCGCGCCAGCGTCGAGGTCGCGATTCAAGGCAATTCGGATGCGGCCACGCGCGAGGCGCTCGGCGAATGTGCGGAAGAATGCGATCGAGTCTTGACCATGCTTACCGCGCTCATGGATATTACCGAAGCGGAGTCCGGGGTCATGCGTTTGAAGCACGAGCGCACCTCCATTCCCGGGCTGCTCGAGAGCGTGATCGATCTATATCAGTTGATCGCCGAGGAGAAGGGCATCACCATCAAGACCGATTTCACGGCGCCATGCGAGGCGATGGTTGACGCCGTGCGAATGCGGCAGGTGTTTGCCAATCTTTTGGACAACGCGCTCAAATACACGGCGCAGGGAGGCGCCGTCGAACTCTCATGCGCGGCGCGCGAGAGCCGGGTTGTCGTGCAGATCAGGGATACGGGAGCCGGCATATCAGAATCCGAGCAGCCGCGCATCTGGGGTCGGCTGTACCGCGGCGACAGGAGCCGTTCACAGCGGGGTTTGGGACTGGGCTTGAGCTTGGTGAAAGCCATTATCGAGGCGCATCACGGGGAAGTCTCGGTTAAAAGCGCACCCGGAGAAGGCGCGCTCTTTACGGTCATTCTTCCCTGCTGACCCTAGCCTAGCGGCGCAACGGGCGCCAAGTTGGCCAGCACCACCCAGCCCGTCTGACCAGACGCAGTTTGCACCAGCGCATAGCCTGGATAGCGGCTTGTCATTTGCACGATTTGCCCTTCCGGAAGTGCGAACAGCGTGTCGCCGTCCGTGATGGGCGAAACCTGCGCCGTGATCGAGTGCAATACTACCGCCTCATGGAGGATGGGCCAGATGGCGAGCGCATCAGCGAGGGCGATGCTCGACAAGACGACACCTAAAACGGCGGCCGGCCACGCGACGCGCCGCTGTCTCGGGTAGAAACGAATCGCAAGCACGCCGACGCCGGCTAGGCCTAAGCCGGCGAGTCCGAGCCAAAACAGCAGGTTGGGATTAGCCCATCTGGCGTGACGTGCAAACCATGAGCCAGGGACCGACGGAAGTCCCAGCGAGCTACGCACCACGGCGAGGTTGGCGAGGATATCGGAATCATTTGGCGACAAAACGCGCGCGCGTTCGAAGTCAAGCACCGCAAGGCCTGACTTGCCTTGTCGGGCGTAGGCATTGGCTGCATTGTAAAGAGCGGCAGAGGAATAGTCCGCATGCGCCGAGACGGTATCCGATGCCGCCTGAGCTGCGCCGGCGCCGACCAGCATTCCAAGGAGCGCGAAGCTTAAATGAAGACGAAACGCGCGCGCCGTCATGACATGTTCTCCTGCCGCATCTCACGCAGCACGATTCGCTGCCACCGTTCCAAGTCAGCCCTAGCAAATCGACGGCGCGAATAAAGTGCTTCTTCGGCAAGGGCCAACAGAGTTCCAACTTCGCTGCCCGTTCCCAGCCGCGCATCGACCTCCGCGAGCGTCACGGCGTTCTCCGCAATTTGCCACCGGCCTGCGAGCATCCGCCGCAGCAGCGCCCGCGCCGCCTGGAAAAAATCCTCGGGATCGCCGGCCGCGGTCGCGCGCTCCATTTCGGTCAGCAGGCGCGTCGCCGTGGCCGCGTTGCGCGCTTCGGGGTCACCAATGCCAGCCTGCTCACGGCGGCTTAGCCAGAACCAAAGGCCGGGAAACGCCAGAATCAGAACCGACGGCAAAGCGAGATACGGCGGTTGGAAATAAAGCGGCACCATTGAATGAGCGGCGATGCCGGCAAGTGCGCGATCGGAGCGCAGACCAAGGCCGCCGGTGTGCGATTCGCCGGCAAGGGTGGAAGAGGGAGCGGCCGTCGAGGTGACCTGATCGGCGCGAGCCGACATGGCCGTCGCCGGTGCGGCGGCAACCTCCACACTCAACGGCGCGGTCTGTGCCACGACATAGCGCCGCTTTTGAGGGTCAAAATAACTGAAGCTCAGCGCCGGCACGGTTTGCGCCCCAGGCTCGGTCGCAATGATCGGTTGCTCGAAGATCTTTTCGCCGCGACGCGCCGTACCGTCGGCGGAGTTAAATTTTGCCGCGGGCTGATAGGCCTTCCACCTTGACGTGCTGCCGAGCATGGCGCTGTTGACTCGAGCGAAATCGCCCTCGCCGTTCACGGTCAGGCGCAACGTGGCGGGATCTCCGGCGGTGAGCTTGCGGTCCGAAAGCCCGGCACTGACTTGGAACTCTCCCACCGCACCAGTGAAGCCCTCGGGTCGGCCTTGAGTCGGAAGCGGCAGAACCGCAAAGGTCGTCGGGGGACTCGCCACCGTGATGTCCTTCTCCGTAGTGCCGCCGAAGAAATTCTGAAAGGCCGGATCATTGAACAGGTCGGCAAACGCTTGATCATCGAACAGGTCGGAGCCCGGGCGGCCGGAGTGGATGCGAACCGTGAGAGGCGTCTCCATCGTCAGGGACAAGGTGCCCGGCTTGACCGCCGCCAGCACGCCGCGCCAGGTAAAAACCGTGAACGGCTTGCCGCCGATGATTTCCTGGGTTCGGCGTTGCGGCTGTGCCGAGAGATTATCCAGGGTGAACGCATCGCCGTTCAGCGTCGGCAGACCATTGAGCGATGCCACGAGGCCGTCGCGCGTGCCGACTTGAATTTCCACCGGTATGCTCTCGCCGACATAGAGTTCGTGCTTCGGCAACCGCAGCCGCACAAATGCCGTTCCATCGGGCGCAATGTGCGACGCGCCGGCCGGCAAGCTGCTCGAAGCGTTCGGCGGAAAGGCGGATGTCGCCGAGCGGCTCGACGTCGCTGCATGGCTGCCCGTGTCCGGGTCCACGCGTAGAATCAAAGGCTGCACGCTGCGGTTAATGCCAGGAATCGTGTAGATGCCGGATTGCTGCGCGGTCACTTGATAGGTGATCGAAACGGTCGAGGAGCTGACGCCGTTCACCGATTCGATGCGTTGAGATTGCCCGACCGCGGTGAAATCGAGGCCGGGAACCATGGGAGGCGTGATTGGCCGTTGATCGCTACCGGAGGAGGTAATGGTCAGGTTGGCGGACTGATGCAGTGAAATCTCCGCCGGCTCGATCTTCGCGCTGATAACAGGATCGGAGGCGAAGGCCATGCCGCCGATGAGCAGCGACGCAACGAAACCTGGGAGCAGTCGATGAAAGCGAGTGGCTGAGACGCGCATCTTACCAATCCTTCAGTGGCTGATCTTGAGCGGAATTTTGCGAGTTGATGCGTGCGATGGGCTGGCCGGGAACATGGCGTTCGTCTGCTTTCAAGGAATCGAGCAGCTCGCGCGCTTCCTCCCGACTCATTTGTCCGGGTGCCCGCTGATTATCGGCAGACCGAGGATTGTCATCTGCCGCTTGATTCCCCGCATCCGCCTTGCGTGGCTGGCCTGCGGAGCCCACGCGTGGCGCGCCAGGCTGCCCCGGCTGTGGCTGATTCGCCTGTTTCTGTTCCTCGGGCGTCTGAGAATCGGATTTGGGTTGGCCACCGGGCTGCGGATGCTGCGAGTGCGCTGATTGCCGGCCATTCTGCGCAGCCTGCTGTTGCTGATCCTTCGATTGCTCCGACGAGTGCGATGGTTGCTGCTGTGAGCTGCCGGCGGATTGCTCCTTATTCTGTTGGGCCTGCTTGCCGGCCGATTGGGGCTGCTTCTGCTGGCCCGATTTATCGTTGCTTGGCGGTTGTTGATTCTGACTGGATTGTTGATTTTGAGTTTGTTTCTGCTGCTTCTTGAGCGCTTCGAGCTTGCGGTTCACGAAGTCACGATTGAATTTAGCGTCAGCATCGCCGGCGCGTAGTTGCAGTGCGGCATCGTAAGCTTTCACCGCCTTGGTCCAGGTTGCGAGCGTTTCTTCAGGTGCCGCGGCTTCAGTCTTTTGACCCGTCCGGTATTGCGCGTTGCCGAGGTTGTAGTACGCGTCCTCTTGCTGCAGCAAGCGCTTTGCATCTGCGGATGGCGCTGTTTGCAGCGATTCCTGGAACGCGCGGGCCGACTGCGAAAAATCTCCCGCTTTGTAGGCGGCCGCGCCGGCGTTGAATGCAAGCGTGGGTTTGCGCGGATCGTGTTGCGCGGCAGCGGCATAATCGTGCTCGGCCGCGGCGAAGTCGCCCTTCTGGTAGGCCTGCTCTGCGCTCGCCGGGGAGGCATGCGCGGGATGCAACAACGCAACACCCAAAAGCGACGCCAGGGTTGCAGATGCCGGCGCGCGCCACCGCGTAGCCGGTCCTGCAACGGCGGCTTCCCTCGAGGCATTGGCTCGCATCGCGGATCGGCTCCGGCGATTGTTGATCAGCAAGCTGCCGATCAGCAGCAGCAACGAGGCTGCCAACGGCAACTGAAATCGTTGAATGTAGACCCGGTGTTGCAGGGCCGCGAGATCATGCTTGGCGAGCGGCGCCAAGGCCTTGCGATAAATGGTGTCGAGCCCTTGCCCTTCGTTGCCGAGCGGTGCGTAAATCCCGCCGCTGGCGGCGGCGATATGTTCGAGCGTTGCCTCATCGAGACGCGACTTAACCAAATGACCTGCTGCATCCTTCAAGAATCCACCGCCTTGTTCGGCGGGCAGAGGAATGAGATCGCCGTTCGGCGTGCCGACTCCCACCGTATAGATCTTGAGCCCCTGTTGAGCCGCCGCCTTGGCCGCATCGACGGCATCGCCCTCGAGCTCCTCGCCGTCGGTGATCAAGATGAGCACCTTGTCGCTGCCAGGTCGGCGCGCAAGCGCCGCCTGCGCCTCTTGGATCGCACTGGTGATATTCGTGCCGCCGCGCGGAATGATGTTGGTGTCAAGCGCATTTAAGGATTCACGAAAGGCGCCGTAATCAAGGGTGATGGGCGTTTGCAAAAAGGCGCTGCCGGCGAAAGCCACGAGTCCAACCGCATCACCGTCCAAGTTGCCGACAAAATCGGCGATGGCGAGCTTGGCGCGGGCAAGTCGATTCGGCTTAACGTCCGGAGTCAACATGCTGCGGGAGGTATCGACGGCAAATATGATGTCGTTGCCGCGCCGCTTGATGAGTTCCATGCGGTATCCGGCTTGCGGGCCCGCCAGAGCGACGAATAGCAGCGCCACCGATGCGACAAATAGCGCGCGTTTGGTGTATAGCCGAGCGGTCGAGACCGAGTGGGTTAACTGTGATTGCAAGTGCACCGCGACGAGCTGTCCGAGCGCGGTACGCCGGCGCCGATCGACGCGCCGCCACGCCCACGCGACGGCGCAGCAGGCGAGCGCTCCCGCCAATAACCACCAGGCATGCATGAACGTCATGGCAGTCTCCGAAACCGCGTATTTTCGACCCCAAAGCCGAGTCCCAGTAAAGCCAGAGCCGGGAACAACGCCCACCCGAAAAGTTCATCGGTGTGCTCATAGCGCTGGGCTGTCTGCGCGGTTTTTTCCAGGCCATTGATCTGGTCGTAGATTTTTTGCAGCGAATCCGTATCCGTGGCTCGATAGAATCTGCCGCCGGTCTCCGCAGCGACTGCCTGCAGAGTTTTCTCGTCCACATCGACCTTGGACATGACGAGGTGGGTGCCACCCAATTCATCCTTGACAGGGATGGGGGCTTCGCCGCGCACGCCCACGCCGATCGTATAGATTTTCACGCCGAGGGCCTTCGCCGCCTCCGCCGCAGCCATTGGGGAAACCTTGCCGGTGTTATTCATGCCGTCCGTCAGCAAGATGAGAACTTTGGATTTCGCTTGGGTCGTGCGCAATCGATTCACGCCGGAAGCGATCGCCGAGCCGATGGCCGTGCCATCATCGACCCCGCCCACGCTGACACGCTCTAGATTTTGTTGCAGCCAATCGTGATCAAAGGTCAATGGGCTGACCAGGTAGGGCTCGCCGGCAAAGGCGATCAATCCCACACGGTCGTTGGGGCGCTCGTCGATGAAGCGCGAGACCACTGACTTGACCACGTCGATGCGGTTGACGCGTTGATCGTTCAATTTGAAATCCATCGCCTGCATCGATCCGGACACATCGAGCCCGAGCATGATATCAATGCCATTGTTGGTAACTTCGGTGTGTCCGCGGCCAAGCTGCGGCCGCGCGAGTCCCACGATCATCATGGCAGCGGCGAGGACGGCGGTCAGCCACACCCAGCGCCCGGCACGACTGCGGGCGGTGCGAGCGACTTCGCCCGCCAGGCCCACATGGGAGTACTCGATCGCCGCCACCTTGCCGCGGCGCCCTCGCCACAGCAAGACCAGAGGCAATAGAGCGAGCAGCCAAAGCCACTCAGGTTGAAGAAAGCTGAACATATTCGTTCCTGGGGACAGTGGGTTGAGCAGCCGCCGCTGCGGCGGGCGACGGCTTTTTCGTGTCGATGACGAAGCCAAGCGCCTTCTGGAACATGTCCTCCATGTCTTCGAGGCTCAAGTTCCAGGCGGCGAACTTCGCAAGATCGCATTGCGCCAAAAACGCATCGAGCAACCTCTGATGGGCCGCCAAGCCCGCGGGCGAAGAGGTGAGCAGATCGCGAAAAAACTCCTCCATCGTGAAATGCGCGGCCCTTACGCCAAATTGCGTTTCTATATAAAACCTCACGGTGTCCGACACCTCGATCGAAAACGCGCGGCCGTTGCCCGGCTCCATCAACGTCCGAGCAGCCGCAAGCCGTTGCAACGCGACCTCACTCGGCAGCAACGCCGCTCGAGGCCTGCGCCGGCGCCAGGCTGCATACGCTCCAACCGCTATGAGCGCAGCCGCGCCGCCCAGCAGCGGCAGCATCCAAGGAGAGCTTACGTATCGGGGGCCGCGGATGTCGCGGATGTCCTGCACCGCTGGACTTGCAGCGGCCGCCTTTGACGCCGGCGCCGTCTGCACCGGCGCCTGAGCCAGCACGTAGCCGCTCAACAGCATCGCGGCGACGGCCGTGGCGAGCCCGCGAGAATTGATGAGGCGATTCATGCGTGCCTGCGCTCACGATTCTTGAAAAACCGCTGCAGTGCGGGCAAATACGGCGTATCGGTCCTCAATTCCAACGTATCGACCCCTTCGCTGCGAAAGTCGCTGACCAGCCGTCGGGCGCGTTCGGTCGCAAGCTGATAGAAGCGTTGCCGCACCGTCGCATCGCCGGTATCGAGCTCCACGACATCTCCGCTTTCGGCGTCCTCGAGCGATACGAGGCCGAGATCGGGAAGCACTCTCTCGCGCGGATCTGCAATGTGCACGGCGATTAAATCGTGACGGCGATTGCTTTGTCGCATGGCGCGGCGCAGCGTCGACCTTGCCGCCTCTGGATCGGCATTCGACTGAAAGTCGGAGATCAGAAACACGACGGCGCGCCGACGCAGGAAGTGCCCTGCAACATCCAGCGCATGGACGGTGTCAGTGCCTCTGCCGACGGGTTGGTGGTAGAGAATTTCGCGAACCACGCGCATGACGTGGCGCCGGCCCTTTTTAGGCGGCAGGTACTGTTCCATGCGATCCGTGTAGAGCAGCATGCCCACTTTGTCGCTATTGCGAATGGCAGAGAAAGCCAAAAGACTGGCGATTTCTGCGGCGAGATCCCGCTTGCTGCGTGCTCCCGAGCCAAAGTTGCCGGAGGCGCTGATATCGACGAGGAGCAATATGGTGAGCTCGCGCTCTTCCGTGAATTTCTTGACGAACGGTCGACCGGCGCGCGCCGTGACATTCCAATCGATGGTGCGCACCTCGTCGCCCGGAACGTACTCGCGAACTTCATCGAAATCCATGCCGCGTCCCTTGAACACGGAATGGTATTCGCCCACGAGGCTGTCGTTGACCAAGCGCCGGGTCTGAATTTCCAGGCGCCGCATGCGGCTCATCATTTTGCTGGTGGATGTATTCATCATCATTCTCCGCTACTTCCCGGTCTCCGGCCATCAAGGAACAGGAAGCGTGTCAAGTATTTTCCGAACGATGTCCTCGGAAGTGATGTTCTCCGCCTCGGCCTCGTAACTCACGGCGACACGGTGACGAAGAACATCGAGCGCGATCGTCTTGACGTCCTGGGGAGTGACGAAGTGGCGGCCGTTGAGGAAGGCTGTAGCGCGTGCGGCGAGCGTTAGATTGATGGTGGCTCGAGGCGACGCGCCGTTTTGGATGTAGCCATTGAGTTCAAGAGACGCAGCGATCGGCGGGCGAGTCGCCAGCACGATATCGACGATGTAATCGCGAACCTTGTCATCCACGTGAATCGCGTTGACCACATGGCGAGCCTGCAGTATTTGTGCTTCCGATACGACGCAACGCACCGCCAAGGCCGGCTCCGAGGTTGCCATGGCGTCCAATATGGCGCGCTCCTCGGCGCGCTTCGGATAATCGATCACGACTTTCATCATGAAGCGATCTATTTGTGCTTCTGGCAGCGGATAGGTGCCCTCGTGTTCCAACGGATTTTGCGTTGCGAGAACCAGGAACGGATTCGGTAACGAGTAGGTCTCGTCGCCGATCGTGACTTGGTGCTCCTGCATGGCTTCGAGCAGCGCGCTCTGCACTTTCGCCGGTGCGCGGTTGATTTCGTCAGCCAAGATGAGATTGCTGAAGATGGGTCCGTGTTTCGTGCGAAACGCTCCATCGTGCGGGCTGTAAATCATCGTCCCCACGATGTCGGCGGGCAACATATCTGGCGTAAACTGCAATCGCTTGAAACGCAAAGCGATGCTGCTTGCCAGCGTCTTCAGCGACAGTGTCTTGGCCAGACCCGGCACGCCCTCGAGCAGCACATGACCATTGGTCAGCAGCGCCACCAGCAAACGATCCAGCAGGATCTGTTGACCGACGATGACGCGCCCGAGCTCTCGACGTAGCGGATCCACCCAGACGGAGTTCTCCTGCACGGCCGAGCGAAGCGCTCGAAAGATATCGTTTCCGCTACCGGATACGACCCACGGCGTGATGGGCTCTGGGGCACTCATGTTGCCATTGGGTCGATGACGCAGATTATTGGACTGCCTGTCTCTGCCGGCGGTTTCTAACGGTTGGGTCATTCTCATCTCCTCCGATTCGCAAGACACAAGCTGGATTGGATGCGTGACCGAAGTGTGCCGTCGCTAGATGGCTGCCGACTTTCCTGGAAATTACAAATCTGTAAGGAGATGGATCGAGTCGCGGCGGCAAACGGGCGCGGCAATCCGAAAGGGTTAGCGCGTGCTGGACCCAGCAATGGGCCGATTCTTTCGACGAGTTGTCCCGCCCGCGTGGCGGTCTACTGTGCCTTCCACGGGCCATCGATCGGAATGGTCGTGTCGGTGTTGTTGTGTCCGATGTCCCTTAAGCCGGCATCGGCGGATCCGGGTTAGCCGGTGTGGGTTGGATTAGGATCGTGCCCGTTGGTTGCGGGAATGCCATCCACCCCAAAGCCCGTGCCGACAACTGCTGCACTTAAACGATGTGGGGAGGTGACTCGCTCATCGAACCGCACAGTTACTTCGCCAGACGCGAGTGAGACCTGGACGTCCTCGACGCCGACTACCTCGTTCAACGCGCGCGAAAGCTTGTTTGTGCAGCCTCCGCACACCATTCCCGTTACGATCATCACGTCAGTTTGCATGGCCATCACCTCCGTTCGTCAGAGATTTTAATGCCATCGCTGACCGCTCACGCGCAGCGAATTAACTTAAGCTAGCGCGATGCGACGGATCAGCAGCAGTGGATTTAAGTCCGACGTATCAGATAGACAATCAGAAGGACAACCAAAACCGTTCCAAGAATGCCGCCGCCTATATACATACGTTTCTCCACTGACCTGAGCGATCATAGTTAACACCCGATCGGCCACCGCGTCTGGGCGCTAGCGAACAGACTCATGCGTGGCCTCGATGAACCCTCTAACGAACACAAGCAGAGAGGGCGGCTAGAGTCTACGCTGGCTCGCGGCTCGGATGCCGCCGTCCCCTGGATGTTCCAATGGCTGCGGATCGTTCATCAGGCGTCTGGTAGCGAACAGACGGGGATAGATCAGCCGCGTAGGCTGTAGAAGAGACGCCAACCGAGAGAAGTAAATGTTACGAAGTATTAAGGACATGGAGCATTACGCCATTGCCGCCACCGATGGTGTCATCGGGCACGCGAGGGACTTCTACTTCGATGACGAGGCGTGGGTGATCCGCTATCTTGTGGTGGAAACCAATGATAGTAGACCGCATCGAAATGTCCTGATTTCGCCAATCGCCGTCAAGGCGCCAAATTGGGCGGAAAAGACCTTTCCGGTGGCGATCACGCGAGCGCAGGTTGCGAACAGCCCAGACATCGATACCGACAAACCCGTATCTAGGCAACAGGAAATGGGGTATCTCGGCTACTACGGTTACGGGAACTATTGGGGCGGAGGCGGCCTATGGGGCGGCGGATTGTATCCCGATATGCTGCAGTCCGGCCTTGGCGCGACAAACTCACAGCTAGCAGCTCATCAGCACGATGATCCGCATCTACGCAGTGCAAATGCGGTGATGAGGTATTACGTTCACGCTACCGACGGTGATATCGGACATGTGGAGGGGATGCTCATTGATGAGAGGACATGGGCCATTCGCTTCATCGTCGTGGACACGAGCAATTGGTACCTCGGCCATAAGGTATTGATCGCCCCAGAGTGGATCCAGGACGTCTACTGGCAAGAATCAAAGCTTAACGTAAACATAACTCGTCAGGCAGTGAAGGATGCACCCGCTTACGATGCGGCAAGCGTACTCGATCGCGAGCACGAAGCAGACATCTACCAGCATCACCGACGCGAGGCGTATTGGCTGCGTGAACAGCGAGTTACCGCAAAAAGTCCGCACGCACCGATTTGAACGACGATAGAGCCGGAGCAATTCGAGCGAGCATTTCCGATGAGATACCAACCGGGCGCCACGATTTGATGTTTCGCGGGAAGCCCCGCCGCCCGCTCGCCTCGCTTCGACTCGGCAATGACCCGTCATGCGTCACTCCTCGGTGCGTTGGCGAACGGAGCCGGGGACAGAGGCTTGTTAGCATAGTCAGCCCCGCTTGGAGATTTCAGCGAGACAGACTATGCAGCTTGGCATGATTGGATTGGGACGGATGGGCGCGAGCATGGTGCTGCGCCTCCTCAAAGGCGGGCACGGCTGCGTCGTCTATGATCCGAAGGCGAGCGCGATCGACAGTCTTGTGAAGCAAGGCGCCACCGGTTCGAAGTCTGTGGAAGACTTGGTGTCCCGCCTGCAAAAGCCGCGCGCGATTTGGCTGATGGTGCCGGCGGCGGTGGTCGATCAAGAATTGCGGACGCTCACGCCGTTATTAGAACAGGGCGACATCGTGATTGACGGCGGCAACTCTTTTTATCGCGACGACATTCGGCGGGGCAATGACCTTAAGTCCCGCGGGATCCATTATTTGGATGTGGGCACGAGCGGCGGCGTCGCCGGTCTCGAGCGCGGTTATTGCCTGATGATCGGAGGCGACCCAAAAGTCACGCGGCACCTTGAGCCCGTATTCGCGACGCTCGCTCCGGGTGCGGGTACTGCGGTACCTACACCGGGCGGGAAAAAGAACAACGGAACTGCGGACCAAGGATTCTTGCACTGCGGGCCGCAAGGCGCGGGACACTTCGTCAAGATGGTGCACAACGGCATTGAATACGGGCTTATGGCCGCCTATGCGGAGGGATTGAACATTCTCCGGCACGCAAATGCCGGCAAGGTTGCCCGCGATGCGGATGCAGAAACGGCCCCGTTCCACGATGCGCAGTTCTACCAGTATGATCTCGACCTGCCGGAGATCGCCGAAGTCTGGCGCCGCGGCAGCGTGATTGGATCGTGGCTGCTGGATCTTACCGCCGCGGCCCTACGAGAAGACCCGGCATTGGAGCACTACGCAGGCCGCGTATCTGATTCGGGCGAAGGGCGCTGGACCATTGCAGCCGGCTTGGATGTGGGTGTGCCAGTCCCGGTGATCAGTGCAGCGCTCTTTGAGCGCTTGGAATCACAAGGCAGCGCCAACTATGCCGATCGGCTTCTATCCGCGATGCGCCATCAGTTCGGTGGCCACGTCGAGAAAGCGGCAACCCCTTGAAAACGCCGCAGCGCGCTGCCGCCGGGCGCTCCGATGCGTTAGTGCTCTTCGGCGTCACGGGTGATCTCGCCCACAAAATGATTTTCCCGGCGCTCTACGCCATGGTAAAGCGCGGCGAGCTAAAGGTACCGATCATTGGCGTCGCCTCGTCGCCCTGGACGTTGGCGCGGTTGCATCGCCACATGAAACACAGCCTTAAGGGCGCGGGCGTAATTGACAACCAGCGTACCCTCGCGCGTCTTCTTGCCCTGATCCAATATGTGCAAGGCGACTACAACGATCCGCGCACCTTCTCATCGATCAAGCGCGCGTTGGGTGCGGCGCGATGTCCTGCGCACTATCTCGCCATCCCGCCGTCGCTGTTTGCAACGGTCATCCAAGGGCTTGGCGCCGCGGGGCTGGCAGCTGGAGCGCGGGTGATCGTGGAAAAGCCGTTCGGACGCGATCTGGCCTCCGCGCGGGAATTGAACCGCGTGGCAAGGTCAGTGTTTCCCGAAAATTCCATTTTCCGCATCGATCACTACCTCGGCAAGGAGGCGATCATGAATATCCTTTATTTTCGCTTCGCCAATGCGTTTCTGGAGCCCATTTTGAACCGCAACTGCGTGGCGAGCGTGCAGATCACACTTGCGGAAAAATTCGGTGTCGCGGGCCGCGGCGCATTTTATGAATCCGCCGGTTGCCTGCGCGATGTCGTTCAGAACCACCTGTTCCAGGTCGTTGCGCTGCTCGCGATGGAACCGCCAGCCCAACGAGGCTTCGGCGCTGTGCACAACGAGAAACTCAAGGTATTTGAGGCCATGCGCCCATTGCAGCCAGACGATGTCGTGCGCGGACAGTATGCGGGTTACCGAAAAGAACCGGGTGTTGCGCGACGTTCCGATGTCGAGACGTTCTGCGCAGTGCGCCTGCTTATCGATTCGTGGCGTTGGCAGGGTGTGCCGTGGTACTTACGTTCAGGCAAGTTCCTGCCGGAAACAGCGGCGGAAGTATTGGTGGAACTCAAACCGCCTCCGCAACGCCTGTTTGCCGATTCGGGAACGTCAACAGCAACCGGTAACTATCTGCGCTTTCGCCTGTCGCCGAACGCCGCGATCGCCCTCGCGGTTCGCGTCAAGCTCGCGGGCCAAGAGTTTGTCGGCGAACAGCGAGAGCTCTATCTGCTCGATGAACAGCCGGGAGAGGAAGCCCCCTACGAGCGACTATTGACGGACGCGATGGCCGGCGATGGCGCGCTGTTCGCGCGAGAAGACGCGGTGGAGGCGGCGTGGGCTGTAGTCAACCCTATCCTCACCCATCACCACCGCGCTCGCCCGTACCGACGCGGCACTTGGGGACCTAAAGCAGCCGATGCGCTGATCGCAGATGACGGCCTCTGGCATGTCCCCGTCTAGGAAACCGCCCAAGCCACTCCTACTCACCATCAATGGAGGTTCATCGAGCATCAAATTCGCGCTATTCGAGCCCGAAAGCTCGATGCGCAAGATCCTCAGCGGCAGCATCGATCGAATCGGGCGAGGCGATGCTAGGCTAACGGTGAAAAGCGCGATCGCGGGGGGCAACCTGTCGCGATCGGTCGATGCGACTAATTACGCCGCCGCGGCGAAAGCGCTGATGGAATGGTTGGGCGAACGCGTCGGTCACGAGCCTCTGGCGGGAATCGGGCATCGCGTGGTGCATGGCGGCCCAAAGTATTGGCAGCCACAGCGAATCACCGCCGCGTTGTTGGGTGACTTGCGTGATCTCAGTGCGTACGATCCGGAGCATTTGCCGGAGGAAATTCTGTTGGCCGAAACGATGCAACAGCGTTTCCCGCACGTGCCGCAGATCGCATGCTTCGACACCGCCTTTCACCACGACATGCCGCGCATCGCGCAATTGCTGGCCATCCCTCGCCGTTTCGAGTCGATGGGCGTGCGGCGCTATGGCTTCCACGGCCTGTCCTATGCATATCTAATGCAGGAACTCGAACGTCTTGCGGGTGCCCAAGTGGCAAGCGGGCGCGTGATTCTCGCGCACCTCGGCAGCGGCGCCAGCATGGCGGCAGTGCACGCGGGCAAGAGCATGGACACCAGCATGGCGTTTACCCCGGCCGCGGGGCTCATGATGAGCACACGCTGCGGCGATCTCGATCCAGGTTTGGTGTCGTTTCTTGCAAAGCGCGCCGATATGAACTCGACCCAGTTCGATCACATGGCCAACCACGAGTCGGGGCTTCTTGGGATATCCCAGACGAGCGCCGACATGCAGGAATTGCTCGAGCGCGAGTCGCACGATGTTCGTGCGGCTGAAGCGGTTGGCTTGTTCTGCTATCAGGCTAAGAAGTGGATCGGTGCCTACAGTGCCGCGCTGCAAGGGCTCGACACGCTGATCTTTGCCGGCGGCATTGGCGAAAACGCGCCCCTCGTGCGCTCACGGATTGTCGACGGACTTTCATTCCTGGGCATCGAATTAAATGCCGAGCACAACTCGACCAACGATGCGATTATTTCATCGGAGGGAAGTCGAGTCACCGTTCGCGTGATCCGAACCGATGAGTCGCTCATGATTGCCCAGTCGCTTGCGCGCGTGCTCGGAGTCTTGCCGTGAACGATATCGAAAGCGGAGCGCAAAACTTCTATTTGATTGGTCATGGTGAAACCGCGTGGTCGCTCACCGGCCGGCACGCCGGGCGGACCGATCTTGCGCTAACGCGTCATGGCGAATCCCAAGCGCGCTCTCTGGCACCCGTTGCAACGCCTCGATTTTCAATCGCCCCTCACCGAGCACCAACGCATTCGCCTCCTCATTGCTGGAAATTGGAAAATGCACGGTCTGCAAGCGCAGCTTCGCGAGATTGATGCGATAGCTCCTGGTCAAGCCGTCGAACGCTCGGGAAATTTTGGCGCTGCCGGAAGTGGGCGGCGCACTCATCGGCGGCGCAAGTCTTAAGTCGATTGATTTCAACGCGATTGCCGATGCGGCAAGACGCAAAACGTCGCGGAACGCGTTGATTGATGAGATCGCCTCTTGATCGACGTCCTTTTCGGACTCTCATTCAACCATGCTCCGGCGCCGCCGCCGTCTCGCCAATCAGGCCCGGACTTTGCACAATTTAAGGATTTTCCATGAACTCAGCTAAACCCCTTGACGCCGAAAACCTTCGCAAGACAAATGCCTACTGGCGCGCCGCGAATTACCTCTCGGTGGGACAGATTTATCTCTACGCCAATCCGCTGCTCAAGGAACCGCTCACCCTCGCACACGTCAAGCCGCTCGTGGTCGGACACTGGGGCACGACGCCGGGGCAAAATTTCATCTACGTGCATTTGAACCGAGCCATCAAGAAGTATGACCTCGACATGTTCTACATCGCAGCCGATATCGTGCGGGTATATTTACCGCCCGATGCAAACTGTCTCCTTTCGGTTTTCGATCACTGCCTGCGCAGCCGGAATTACGTGAACGTGGTGGTCGCCGGTAAACATGCGCTGCCGCAATGGCTGTCGATGGATGCCGCCGTGATCCATTGCACCGAAGGCATTGGCGTTTGGCCCTGGGCGAGCAACGATCAAGGCGAGGAACCCGACGTCGTCATGGCCTGCTGCGGCGACACGCCTACGCTCGAGATCCTCGCGGCGGTTTCTATTCTGCGAGCCCAGCTTCCGGAACTCAAAATCCGGGTGATCAATGTCGTCGACCTGATGAGACTACAATCCAGCAGCGAGCATCCCCATGGACTGAGCGATACCGATTATGATGCGCTCTTCACCCGGGAGAAGCACATCATTTTTGGATTCCATGGATATCCCTGGCTCGTACACCGACTGACCTATCGACGCACCAATCGAAATCTGCACGTCAGGGGCTACAAGGAAGAGGGCACCATTACCACCGCGTTCGACATGCGCGTGCAGAACGATCTCGACCGCTTTCATCTGGTGCAAGACGTGATCGATCGGCTGCCGCAGCTTGGCACTCGGGGAACCTACTTGAAGCAGCAGATGGCGGACACGCTGATCAAGCATAAGTTGTACATCGATGAACACGGCGAGGACATGCCGGAAGTGTGCGACTGGAAATGGACTGCACATTCGGTTGAAACGCCGCTTCCCAAGCGATTGAGGCCAGCTGCATAGCGGCAAGGGTCGGATGCCATGACCGCGACGATCGACAGCACAAAGTCCTCTCCCGAACGACCGAGAACCGGGTGTCATGGGTTCCGGTAATTGGGCGCAACTGCCCGATGGCCGCATCGTGGGTCGCAGCATCTATAGCGGCGTGTACCGCTGCGATGTTTGCGGACCAGAATGGCTAGAATGGCTTCCTGTTGGCAATTCGATTGGGAATACTGGTTAGAATTAGCTTCCTATGTGCTATTCCGCTCAAGTAATTCAAATGGTCCGCAAGCTGCATCGTCAGTTGGGCATTCGGATCGACTACGACGAGGTCGAGAAGCTTTTCCTTCGCCGGCTCGACGACCCGAGCGTGGTTATCTCGCGAGGTTTCGAAGCCAACTTCGATGAACCGACGACGGATCAGGAGCGGCGCATAAAAGGAGCGATTGACGAACACTGCTCGAGGGCGGCGACAAAAATGGAGAAAGATCTTTTCACTCAAAGGACACGACTCGTGAACGCGGAGCGGGCGCTCAAAGAGAAGGAAACCAAGAAGGCGCGGGAAGAAGTCCGCATCTCGACCAGCAAGATCCAAACCCTCTCTACAAAGTTAGCCCGGTTAAGAAGTTCAGAACCAAGCGAAGAGGACCACCGAATCTTTCCGTTTGTTTACGCCGGGGTCATCATTAGGGGAGGCGGATACAACTTGCTAACGCCGATGCGCTACCACTGTCGGCCGGCGGGGAAGCCCTCGTTCTATGATCGTAAATTTCCGGGTCTCTACAACGCCCGCCGGGACAACTTGGAGAAATTCTGGGGCAAGCAGTTCGGATCGCATCACGCCATCATGGTCGTCGAGAGCTTCTACGAAAATGTCAAGCGCCACACCATGGAGCATCGGGACCTTCACGTCGGCGAGCGCGAAGAAAATGTCGTCCTGCAGTTCAAGCCGGAGCCCGCGCAAATCATGTACGTGGCCTGCCTCTGGTCTCGCTGGACGGACCCGGCCGAGCCCGATCTTCGCGGCTTTGCCGCCATTACCGACGTGCCGCCCGCTGACGTTGCCGCCGCGGGGCACGATCGCTGCATCATCAATCTGAAACCCGAGCACGTCGAGGCTTGGCTTTCCCCTGAGAATCGGTCAACCGCAGAACTGCAATCGATGCTTTCGGATCGCGCCATTCCCGTGTTTCAACATGAGGTGTCGAAAGCGGCCTAATAGCGCTAAGCTATTTGAGTCATTCCAAGGATTTGCATCCCAGATGGGGCGGCAGTGCCCATCTGGACCCCCCACCCGTTAGAGGGCTGCAACCATGAAGCTGGCAAGATTTTCTCTGGTTGCCATCGCGCTGAGCGCAATGGCGATGGGCTGCACGCAGCACACACCGCCGCCGCCCACGTCGCCGTCGGTGCCGAATTCGGCCCCGGAAATGCCGACGCCGCCGGCATCGAATCCCTTGCCGCCGAACACGCCGAATGCCAATCCGACCGTGCCATCGGGATCGCCATCGAATCCAGGCCCGGGTCGGCCGTAACTCCGCACGCCACCGCGCGACCCGGTCGAGGCAGGCTCATGTGGCGCGTTAGGCTGTTGCTTTACGCCGCGTTTCGCGGCTTAAGATCCAGAGTGCGCCCGGCAGCGCGGTGAAGTCGGCAATCAAGGCCAGCACGAAGGCGCAGGCGGAGACGACGCCGAACTGGCGCATCGGCGGCAGATCAGAGAACGTCAGCGCCAGAAATCCGCTGGTGTTGATCAGCGTCGCAAAGAGTATCGGCCGGCCGGCGGTGAGCATCGCGTGCTTGAGCGCGCCGCCGGTGGTGCCGCTCGCGCGGCCTTCCTGAAGATGATAGAAAAAATGCACCTGATCGTTCTCAGTTGCGCCCAGCACAGTCGAGCCGATGAGAATGGTGGCGATGTTGAGCGGAATGACGGCCGCGCGCATGACAATGAACACCGAGAGAATGGCGAAAAAAGAGGGAATCATCGTCATGAGACGTGCTGATGGGCTGCGAAACACCACAAGAAAGGCAAGAAAAATGACGCTCGCGGTGATGGCGAAGCTTTGCGTCAGCGTCGGCAGCAATCGCTCGGTGATGATGCCGGAGAGTACGCCGTTGCCCGCCATTTGACCCCGGACGGTGCGGAAATTCGGATCGTCCGCCTGGGCATCAGTCCAGGTCTTGAGGATGAATTTACGCATCGCTCCCGAAGGCCCGAAAACTTCTGCGCGGCCGCGGATGCTCAGGCGCACGCTCGACAAATCGGCAACGTCGACATAGCTGCGCGCGCCGGGTTTGGTCAATAGAATCTGCTCCAGATCTGCGGCGAGTTTCGGCCACGCATCCGGCGCGGTGGGCAGCTTATCGGAGCCGGTTTGGATATAACGCGCCCAGCGCAGCAGTGTGGTGGGTCCGTCGACGGCGTTGATCCCGGGGTGCTGTTCGAGCCGCTGTGCCAACAAATCCACACTGCGCAAGAACTCGTGATCCAAGGCGTGCCCCGGTTGCGTTTGCAGCCATAGATCCTGCACGTCCAAGCCGTTCGTCTGTACGAATCGGCGCGTGTCCTGCGCCACGGGTTCGCGGGGATTGACATACGTCAGTGCGTCGGTCTCAAGCTGCAGCGGCGCAAGCTTGCCGGGGATACCGAAGAGCGATGCCGACCCGCACAACATGATTAGCATGGCGCCGGCCACCAAAAACCAGCGGTAACGGCGCGTGGCAGGCACCAATACATCGACAAATCGCGCGAACCACTTGCCATCCGTGACGGCGCCCGATCGCCGTGGAGCACGCAATAAGGACTGCAGCGCCGGAAACAGCGTGAAGCAACCGATCCACGCCCCGATCAATCCGCACGCCGTCCATAAGCCCATTTCCCGCACGGGGCGAATGTCGGACACCGTTAATGCCGCAAAGCCGACCGCCGTGGCGAACATCGACGCGGTGCAGGGCAAGAATTTATTGGCGAGCGCGCGCGCATGATGTTCGAGAGGCGGGGCGTCATCCGGTTCCATGTACCTCGAATGTATGTAGACCAAGGTGGCGGTGGTGGTGACCATGACGGTCAAGGGCACCAAGGTCGACACCACGCTGTTTGAAAAGCCGAATAACTCGCCGACACCCACCGCAATCGCGACCACGGCGCCGAGCGTGAGAACGATGGCCGCGAGAGCACGCCAGGATCGATACACGATGAATACCAGCGTCAGCAGAAAGATGCCGAACAGCGGCATGAATTTTTTTGTCGACGCGCCGGTTTCGCGTTCCAGCCAGGCATCGAGCCAGGGCGAGCCGACGCGTCGAACCGCCGTGAACGGGTGGCCGCCGGCCTCGAGCGCCAGAACCTTGGCGTCGATTGCGGCCAATGCCTGGTCGCGTTCCGTGGGCGATTTCACCTGCAACTCGAGCCCGATGCCGAGGTAATGATCACCCATTAGCCCGGCGCGGCGGACCAGAGCGGTGCCCGTGGCGAAGGCCCGCAGCTTCGCGGCGTCAGAAGGGCCGATGGCGGCGGGCGGACTCGATCGAAAATACAGCGTGAGAAGACTGTGCGCCGCGACTTTGGGGATCTGATCGAGTTCATGCTCCAGTTGGTCGACGCCCTGCAGCGCGGCGGGGCTCAAGGGATCCGGTGCTTCGAGCACGATGAGGGCTTCTTCACCTTCGGGAAATATGCGCTCGAAGTCGCGGGTGGCTTGCGCCACGGGGTCGCTGCTCACTATTAAGCGGTTGATGGAACTGTCGGTGGGTATGCGCACTGCGCCGTAGATACCGGCGAGGGTTAAAAGAGCGAATATGCCCACAATCACGAATCGCGCCTGCAAAATCTGCAAAAAGAGTTGCAGCAGGCGGGGCGAGACGAACATCGTCCGATAGTCACTCATCGTGGCGTAATGATAGCCTGTCGCCATGATCACACTCACTTTAGCAGCCCTGGCGACCCTGGTTTTTTGCGCGCCGGGCTACCCCGGCGGATCCGGCGATGCGCAGCCCTTCGTGGACCAGTTTGCCAAGGCCGCCGCTGCGTCCGCGGGATGGAAGCCGGACAGTCTTGCCGCCGTCTATGACCCGAGCGAACAGGGCGGCCTTGCAAAACTCGGCGACAAGGATTCGGTATTGACGTTCGTGCCTTACGCGTTCTATGTCCAGCACGCCGCGGCGCTGCACTTGACGCCGCTCGCGCAAGCCGATGTTGCGGGCGTCGGCACCCAGGAGCGATGGACGCTGGTGGGAAAGGCCGGCGGCCCCGTCACAGGTCCGGCATCAATGACGGGCTATACGATTTTGAGCGTCGCAGGCTACGCGCCGGAGTTTATAAGACATTCGGCGCTTACCGCGTGGGCTCCCATGCCGGCCGGCGTCAAAATCGAAGCGAGCGGACAAATCTTAAGCGCGTTGCGGCGTGTCGCTTCCGGAGAGCCGGTGCTGGCGCTGCTGGACCAAACGCAGGCCGCGGCGCTTGCCACATTGCCGTTCGCCGCACAATTGAAAACACTGACCGCGTCGGAAGCACTGCCGGTGGCGCTCATTGCGGTGGTCGATTCGCGCTTGCCCGATGCGCGTGCCAAAGCATTTCAGGCGGCGCTCCTTAAACTGAATGCTACGAATGGTGGTGCGGAGATGTTGGCCTCGCTCAAGCTGAAAGGGTTCGTTTTGCCGCAGTTGCCCGGCAACGCCGGCAAACCGTGAAGCGTTGCATCGGCGTCATCTTCGCGGCCGTCAGTCTGGCCGGATGCAAGACGCCGCCGACTCGGCCCGCTGCCCCGCTCCCTTCAATGACACTCGATCAGCTCGCCGCGGCAGTCGCCGCGGATGCACGGCGCAGCGACCTTGAGACGGATTCGAGAAAACGTGCTCAGCTCGCCGCCGATGCCCTGCAAAATGCGCAAGCCTGCCTGGCGCGCGCGCCGGCGGCTGCCGTCTGTCTCTATTATGACGGTGTCGCACTCGGACTGAAGGCGCGGGCGCATCCCTTGCAGGCCAACGAGTTATTAAAGTCGATGCTCGATGCCTTGAGCCGCGCCGAAGCAGCCGATCCGACCTATGATCAGGCGGGTCCTGCCCGCGTCACGGCCCTGGTCCTGATCAAAGCGCCCGCGTGGCCCTCGGGACCGGGCGATGCAGAGACAGGATTGGCAGCCGCGCGGCGCGCGGTAGCCCTGCGGCCCGGCTATCCGCCGAACGTGTTGGCACTTGCCGAGGCACTGGCGAAGACCGGCGACAGTCACGCTGCGCAAGATACATATCGACGCGCACGCGATTTGATTCAGGCACTGCCGCCGGGCGGCAATCGGGACGATTGGCTGCGCGAGGCCAATCAGGCGCTTGGCAAAATATCCGCGCTGCATTAGGGCTCTCGCAAAGTGGCTCCCTTAAAGAGTCGCCTGGCGGGTCTTGAGTAGGAGCGCATGTGCACTTATTCTGCTGCAAGCTATGCGACATAAAAATCGCGAAGTCCTTGGCGCCATATTGCTCGGCGGCGTTATTGCGGCGACCATCGACATCGCTGCCGCCTCGCTGATCTCGGACCGCAGCCCGGCGTTTATCATGCAAGCGATCGCCGGCGGCCTGCTCGGCAAGGCATCCTTCGACGGCGGAATCGGGACTGCCATCCTAGGGGCGGTCCTGCAGGAAGCAATGGGGATTTTAATTGCGACGATATATGTCCTGTGGTCGAAAGCCGTCCTAAGGTGGCGGAGTCAGTCGATCCTAAGAGGGCTGATCTACGGGATCGTCGTCTTCTTCGTGATGATCTACGTTGTGGTGCCGCTATCGGCTTGGAAGTCAGCACCGCACTTTACGTCTTTGAAGTTCGCTGAAAATATGGCTGCGATGCTGCTCTTCGGACTGATCGTGGCGTTCTTCGCGCGTCGCATCGGCACGGGTGCCGATCCGGCCCCGGACGAAGCGGCCGGCGCCGCGTAAGTCGGCGGCATCGCGTCGGACCGACGGCGACTGGCTCAGCGCAGCGTTTGATCGTCAGTTTCTCTGCAATACCCCACGATTCATCGGCCCCATAAAAGGTGACTAAAGTCACTTCCAAACCGTGCGCCGCCCGTCGCATGATGGGTTGAGGATTTCAACGTGAGGCGCTCGAGTTGCACATGCCGGAGCCGGAATGAGTCGGGCGCATCGACTGATTCGTGAGGAATCGAAGCCCAGTGACTTTAGTCACCAGCAGAAAGTGACTTTAGTCACATCGCGTTGTGACTATCTTCGAGCGCAGGCATGCGCGGCGGCCGGTCAGTACCCATGAGTCTGGCGCTTCTCTCACGCAAACGCGGATGGATTCTGGCAGCTCTGGGCATGGCGGCGCTCGCCCTCATCTTGCTTGCGCGTGTTTGGCAAGGACGCACGCTGCGGGCCGCAACCACCGCGCCAGTTCCCGTGGTGGAGGTTGTGCGCGTGGACCGCGAGAATCTTTCCAAGGAAATCACCATCCCGGCGGAGTTTAGGCCCTATACGGAAGTCGAATTACACGCCAAGGTATCCGGCTACGTGAAGGAGATGAAAGTCGACATCGGCGATCGCGTCAAAGCCGGGCAACTGATCGCCGTTCTCGAGGTACCGGAGCTGCATGATGACTTTGATCATGCGGTGGCGAATGAACGGCGCGCGCAGGCCGGCTACCGGGATGCACACCTGGCGTACACGCGGCTCGTCGCGGTCAACAAGGATCACCCGAACCTGGTCGCGCAGCAGGATCTCGACACCGCGGAGGCGCATGACGCCACCGCGCAAGGCGGCCTGGAGGAAGCCAAGTCGGATGTCGAGAAGTACCAGACGATGGTGAGCTATACGCGGATCGTCGCACCGTTTGACGGTGTGATCACCAAGCGGTACGCGGACCCCGGATCCCTGATTCAGGCCGGCACCGCCTCCAATACGCAAGCGATGCCGCTGGTGCGCGTCTCAAACAACATGCTGCTGCGGCTCGATTTCCCGGTCTCTGTCGACTATGTGCACGGCATCCGGCTGGACACGCCACTGAACGTGCGCGTCGAATCGCTCGGCGGCCGCGTGCTAACGGGGAAGATCGCCCGCTTTTCCGACAGGGTCGACGATAGTACGCGCACCATGATCGCGGAGATGGAGGTTCCCAACCCCTCGCTCGAGCTCGTACCCGGCATGTACGCCAGCGTCATGCTCAAGGTCGATGAGCACCCGCACGCGCTCGCGATCCCGATCGAGGCGCTGCCGGCGGGAGGTGGGAGCGTGCAGCTGGTCAACGCAGCCGGCGTGATCGAAGAGCGTGCAATTAAGCTGGGGCTCGAGACGCAGACCCGCTACGAAGTGCTCGGCGGACTCAAAGAGGGCGATTTGGTTGTGATTGGCAACCGCGGGGAGCTCGCTGCCGGACAGAAGGTCGAGCCGCGCGTCGCCGCGCCGCTCGCGAGCGAATGAGGTCATCCTTGAGAACATTCCTGGCCGCCGCCCGCAGCCGTGCGGGGATCGCGGCAGCGGCTTAAAGAGACCCATCCGCCATGTCGCGTTTCGCTCTGCGCTTCCCGTATTTCATCATCGTGCTTTGCCTCATCACCTGCGTGGTGGGGTCTACCAGCGTGGCCCGCATGCCGGTGGATCTGTTTCCACCGATCCGAATCCCGGTGGTCGTTGTGGCCACATTCTTCGCCGGTATGCCCCCGGAGCAGATCGAAACCGACATCACCGGTCGTTTCGAGCGATTCTTCACGCTCGCCAGCGGCGTCGATCACATTGAATCGCGCTCGCTACCTGGCGTGAGCCTAATCAAGATCTACTTCCAGCCGGGGTTCGATGCGGACTCCGCCGTGACGAGCATCGCCAACCTGGCCGTTGCGGACTTGCGCAAGCTGCCCCCGGGAACTCTGCCGCCTGTGGTGTTGAAGTTCGACGCCTCGAGTCTCCCGGTTTGCTTGGTTACGCTCAAAGGCGCGGGCCTGAATGAGGCGCGGCTGCGAGATCTTGGTCAATACGACGTGCGCAATCAGATCGCAAATGTTCCGGGGGCCTCGGTGCCCCAGCCTTTCGGGGGGCGCTACCGCCAGATCATGGTGTACGTCGACCCGCTCAAGTTGCAAGCCCACCAATTGAGCGTCATGGACGTGGTGCGAGCGGTCAATGAGGCCAACCTCATCTTGCCCGCCGGCGATGTCAAGATCGGACGCTACGATTACAACCTTTACGCCAACAGCCAAATCAACGCGATGGACGACATCGACCGCGTACCGCTCAAGACCGTCGGGAATGCCTCGGTTTTGGTGGCCGATGTCGGCAAGGCCGAGGATGCGGCGCAGATCCAATACAACATCGTGCGGGTTGACGGACAGCCGTCGGTGTATCTGCCGGTACTCAAGCAAGGCGGCGATGCCAATACCATCGCAGTGGTCGACGGAATCCGTCACGGCGTGGAAAACCTCCTTGATGTTCCCAAACAGCTGATCGCCTCGGTGGTGTTTGATCAGTCGCAATTCGTGCGCAACGCCATCGAGAACCTGATTCACGAAGGCGTCATCGGCCTGGCACTGACCGGTATTATGATTCTCGTATTCTTAGGCAGCCTGCGTGCTACGGCTGCCGTGTTCCTATCGATACCGCTCTCGGCGCTCGCCGCCTTCATCGCCCTGTCCTTCGGCGGCAGCACGATCAATACGATGATCCTGGGGGGTCTCGCGCTGGCGTTCTCGCGCCTCATCGACAATTCCGTGGTCGTATTGGAAAACATCTTTCGGCACATGGAGATGGGTGAGCCGCCGGCGGTGGCTGCGGAGCTCGGCGGCGCGGAAGTGCAGTTGCCGGTGTTGGCTGCCACCCTGACCACGGCGATCGTTTTCTTCCCAGTGATCTTTCTTTATGGCGTCAGCCGATTCCTGTTCACCGCGCTGGCACTCTCGGTCGTTCTGTCTCTGGTTGCCTCTTATTTTGTAGCAATGACCGTAGTGCCGCTCTTTTGCGCGCACTGGATCAAGGCGCATCAAGTTGAGGCGCACGAAATCGAAGTTCAGGAAATCCTGCCGGACGATAGCCCCGCGCATACGACACTCACGCTGCCCCCGCCATCGAAAGGCGTTGCCGGATGGTCACGGCGCTTCAATCAGCGCTTCAACCACCTCTTCACACGAATGCTTGATCGCTATGAAAGCACGCTGGCGAGAGCGCTGTTGCGGCCCGCCGCCACCGTGGTGGGTATCACCGGGATTTTCATCCTCTCGCTCGGACTGTATCCGCTGATAGGCAAGGCCTATTTCCCGCGCACCGATCCGAGCCAGTTCGTGATCAATCTGAAGGCCCCTGCCGGCACGCGGCTGGAAATCACCAACCAGCTGGTGGCAAAGGTCGAGCAGATCGTACGCGACGTTGTGCCGCGCAAGGAACTCAAAATCCTGGTTTCCAACATTGGCACGACCCCGGGATTTTCCTCCATCTATACACCGAACTCCGGACCCCACACTGCCTTTGTGCAGGTGGGGCTTGAGGAGGATCACTCGCTCTCCAGCTTTGCCTACATGGATCAGGTGCGCGCGCAGGTAAGCAAGCAGTTACCGGAGCTAAGCGCGTACTTCCAGACCGGGGGGCTCGTGGACGCGGTGCTCAATCTCGGATTGCCCGCACCCATCGATGTGCAGGTGAGCGGCACGAACATGCGCGCCACACATCAGATCGCAATGCGCATTTCCGGCGAGTCGCGCGCACTTCCCGGGGTCAGCGATGTGCTGCTGCCTCAGGACATCGACTACCCGGCGCTGCAGCTCAATATCGACCGGGAGCGCGCGAGTGAACTTGGACTGAGCGAAAAGGAGGTGGTGGGCAATGTCATCACGGCGCTCACTTCCAATGCCATGATCGCGCCGAGCTACTGGGTCGACCCGAAGAGCGGGAACGACTACCTGTTGACCGTGCAATATCCAGAAGGCTACATTCACAACCTTACCGATCTGCAGGCCATGCCGCTGCGCAGCCCCAATGCGCCGCTCACCGCACAGCTCAATACCGTCAGCAGCTTCACACACATCGAGTCGCCTACGGAAGTCGATCATTACCAACTGCGGCGTGAAATGGATGTGTATGTATCGCCGAAAGGCGAGGACCTGAGTGGTGTATTGAGCAGCGTCGAACACATTATCCGGGGAATAAACATGCCTGAGGGAGTGCGGGTGAAAATCCGCGGGTCGGTTCAGGCTATGAACGCCTCCTTCGCCGCGTTTGGTTTCGGTTTGATCCTTGCGACCCTTCTTGTGTACCTCATCTTGGTCGCCCAGTTCAAATCGTTTCTAGATCCGCTGTTGATTTTGCTGGCGATCCCGACCGGACTCACCGGTGCGCTGCTCACGCTTTTCCTGACCGGGACCACACTCAATGTCATGTCGCTCATGGGAGTGGTGATGATGGTCGGAATCGTAGTCTCGAACAGCATCCTCATTGTGGAGTTCACGAACCGACTGCGCGCCCAAAATTACGGGCTGCGCGAGGCGGTCTCGCTCGCCTGTCGCGTGCGTTTGCGCCCGGTACTGATGACTTCGCTCGCGACCCTCATCGGGCTTATTCCTCTGGCGCTCAAGCTCGGCACCGGAGCGGAGGCCTACGCGCCTCTAGCTCGGGCCATCATCGGCGGACTCGCTGTGTCTGTGGTCCTGACGGTATTCATCGTCCCGGCCGCCTACTATCTCGTGCACCGCCGCGAGGAGCGGCACACGCCATGAGACTGGTATTAGCGACGGTGTCGGCGGTGTCCGTCTTTATGTGCGGCTGCGGGCTGGCTGCAGCGCAAGAGGCGACGCCACCTATCGCGCCGGACATCGCCGAGCCGCTGACCTTGGCGCAGGCTCGTGGACTTGCGCTGCTGAACCATCCGGACATCGCGGCCGCAGGTTACCGCGCCCAGGCTGAGCAGCAGGTCTTCGTGCAGGCTCGCTCTGCGCTGCTGCCTCAGGTAAACGTCTACGGTACCTCGGTTCACGCCGATTCGGACAATACGCGCATCATGGCGGGGGGCCTCAACAACCCTTCGGTCTTCAGCCGCACCGCCTTCGGCGCCGGAGTCAGCCAGCTTATTACCGACTTCGGTCGTACTTCCAACCTTGCGGCAGGCGCAAAGCTCGCAGCGAGCGCCGCGGATCAGAACGCTCTTGCGACGCGCGCGCAGGTCCTGCTCGAGGTAGACCGCAATTACTTTGCCGCTCTGGAGGCTCAAGCGATTGAGGATGTTGCGCGTCAGACACTCAACACGCGCCAGCTTCTCGTGGACCGGGTGAGCATTCTGGCTCAGAACAAACTCAAGTCCGACCTTGATACGAGCTTTGCACAGGTGGCACTCGAGGACGCGCACTTATTGGTGCTCAGGGCGGACAACAATGCTGAATCAGCTCTCGCGGCTCTCTCCACAGCTCTCGGCTACCGCGATCAGCACCGCTTCAAGCTCGCGGACGAAACCACGGTGCCGCTGCCGGCAACCGAGGATATTTCAGCGCTGACGGAGCAGGCGCTGCGCGATCGGCCTGAACTCGCAAGCCTGCGAGATACACGAGACGCAGTGCAGCATCAGGCGCGATCGCAGCGTGATGCTCGGTTGCCGACCATTTCCGCCGTCGTAGCAGCCGGTAACGCCCCTTGGCATGATGCGCGGCTGCCGGACAACTACAGCGCCGGCGGCATTCAGGTGAGCGTGCCGCTGTTCGCCGGCGGCCTGTACCAAGCGCGCCAGCGTGAGGCGGAACTGCGCGCCAAAGCGGCAGCGGAGACCCTGCGCACGGCGGAGGACGATGTCAGCCGCGACGTGCGCATCGCCTGGTTGAACCTTAACAACGCACGCCAGCGTTTGCGCGCCGCCGGCCAACTGAGTCGCTACGCCGGCACGGCTTACGAGCTTGCAGACGCGCGCTACAAGACAGGCAGCAGCTCGATAGTCGAGCTCAGCCAAGCCCAGTTGGCGCTGACGTCCGCACAGATCGATGTAACAGCGGCGCGGTATGAAGTGCTGATGCGAGCGTCGGATCTTAATTATCAGATCGGCGTCACACCCGGCGCCGACGTGACAGACGAAAAGAGCCCTCCCTAGCGCGCCAAAAACACCTTTTTATTCTGAGTGCCGCTGCCTTTGCGAGAGTATCGCGAGTTCGGTCCGGGTATTGGCATGCAGCTTTTCCATGATGCGACTGACGTAGTTTTTGACGGTCCCCTCGGCAAGAAATAAAGCGCCGCCAATCTGCCGATTGCTCATGCCTTCGGCGATTAGCTCGAGCACCTTTTCCTCCTTTTCGGTCAGTGCTTCGGCCCCAGGCGTCGCATTGGCATTTGCCGTGTTCGCCTCGAGCGGCGCAGATGCGACTGCGTCGGACGAGAGCTCGGATATTCCGGTTTGCGCGAGGCGGCGGAATTGATCCATCACCTTGCGCGCGATTTGCGGGGTTAGACGTGATTCGCCGCGTTTTAACGCACGGATAGTTTCGAGGAGTTCGTTTTCCGCCGCGTCTTTGAGCAAATAGGCATGCGCGCCCGCACGCACTGCTTCAAACACGGTCTCATCGTCATCCAGAGTGGTTAACACGAGAACCTGAGTATCCGGGAGAGCACGCGTAATTTCTCGAGTTGCGATCACACCGCCTTTAACGGGCATGTGCAAATCCATCAGAACCACATCCGGACGCAGCAACTGGCTGAGCTCAACGGCTTCTACGCCGTTACAGGCCTGACCCACAACCTCCATGTCGGGCTCCATCGACAATAGCAGTGCCGCACCGCGGCGCACCAGGGCCTGGTCTTCGGCAATCACAATGCGAATTACCGAAAGAGAAGCTTCTGCGGCGCTCGTCACGGATCAGGTCCTTCAAAGCAGCTCATGGTTCAAGATCATGCGTCTCGCAGGGCCTCGAATGGAAGTGACTTTAGTCACTTGTTGGCGGGCTTCCCCAGACAAGGTCGCGGGCAGCGCTAATGCGGCGGGATCCAGGCCCTGCTGTTCGGTGATCGCCGTATCAAAGGCCCTCATACGAGTTCTGTCCCAAACTCAAGCGCCGGCAAAAATTCCCTTTGTCTGACAGGTCTTGGTTCGTTATTCCCACAAACGAGCAGCACCGGCGGGAATATCGCGCTCGCACAAACCCGTTGAAACTCCCCCTCTAGAGCGGCGGAAACAGCTCCCTTTAATCACCAGGATACTCATGAGGCGTCAGGACATTGTTCTCGAGACCATTGCACCCGAGAAATTCATCGCGAGCGCCGGCCTCGAGTGCATGACAGAAATGCAGCTCGGGCGCCTGGCGCTGGAGCGGGGTCAAACCGAATCGCTGCGGCATTTCGCGCATGCCATGCTAGAGGTTTACGAGAAGGCCACGGCGGACATCGCCAGAGTCGCGGCACGCAGAGCGTTGCCGGTGCCAAATTCGCTCGACGAAGAGCACCAACAACTCGTCGAGCGGATGCGAGAGAAAAACGGACGGGATTTTGATCTTGCCTACACCGGCAGAATGATCGACAACCATGAGCACGCCATCACTCTTTTCAAGCGCGGCCAAAGAATCAAAGATCCGGAAATTTCAGCTTTGGCCAGCCGCAGCTTGAGCGCGCTCGAGGCGCGTCTTCGCCAAACAAACTCGCTCGTGCAGGGCATCGGCTCGGAGCCGCAATCCGCTAGTCCTTAAGCGCGGTCGTCCTTATTGCTCGCTGCGCAGTTTTGCCACTTTAGCCGCCGTCAAGTCCGATCCCCTGGCGCCGAATCGAGCGGTGACATAGTTCGCAACGCTGGCGATTTCCGCATCCGTGTAAGTGCTGCCGAAGGCCGGCATGTTGTTCGCATCGCCGATGACGTGCCGTTGGCCGCCGCCAATGATGACCTGCGCAACATTAACGGCGGTCGGATCGTTAACGCCGCGGTTGCCGGTCAAGGCGGCGAACGGAAAACCTGGACTCAAGCCAGTCCATCCGTGACAACCGGCGCAGGCACCCTCATAGACGGCTTTACCGCGCGGCTCGCTTGAAGCTGCACTGTCGGTGAAGAGGGCGGGTGCGGCGTTTTGTCTTGGCGCGGCAAGACCGGAGTTCGCTATGCCCGGCACGGAGCGCAAATAAGTGACGATCGCGGCGATATCGCTCGGCTTTAAGTAACTCAAACTTTCATCGACGGCTTCGCCCATCGGGCCCGCGGCGGTGCCGCGGCCGTCGGCATGCCCCACGGAGAGATAGTGAGCGAGGTCCGCATCGCTCCACGATCCCACGCCGCTGGCGTGATCCGCTGTAATGTTGTAGGCACGCCAGCCGGCCTGCACGGCACCTGCGAACTTCTGCCGATTATTGAGCGCAAAGGCGGGATTGCGCGGCGTGTGACATTCGCCGCAATGCGCCATCGCTTCAGCAAGATAGGCGCCGCGATTCCATGCGGGACTTTGATTCACATTCGGCTCATAGCGCCGGTCGGGATTGAAGAAGGCCGACCAAAGGCTCATGAGGCCCCGTTGATTGAACGGAAAGCTCAGCGTATTTTGCGGCGCGGACGCGTGCCATGGCTTCAACGAAAAGAGATAAGCCTTGATGGCGAGGGCATCGGCATCGGACATGTAGGTGTAGCTGGCGTAGGGCATCGCCGGATACAGTTTGATGTTGCCCTGCCCGATACCCTTGTGCATGACGTCGAGGAAATTCGCATCGCTGTAGTTGCCGATGCCCGTGCCCTTATCCGGAGTGATGTTGGTGGAATAAATGGTCCCGAACGGCAACACGAAGGCGCGGCCGCCGGCAAACGGCGCACCGTCTTTGGCGCTGTGGCAAACGACGCAGTCCGCGGCGCGGGCTAAATACTCGCCGCGTTCAATTTGGCTCGCGGATTTGAGTTCCGCCGGCACACCGGTGGGGTCGGCCGCGGTGTAGGCCGCGAGCGCGACGCGTTTGCCGCCGGCAAAATCGGTGGGATGAGGGACGAACGCGATGTAGACAGACACAATGATCAGAACGATGATGATCGACGCAAGCGTCCACAGAACCGGCCGCGCTTTTTTTGAGGGCGTTGCATTCATGAGGCCTAACTCCTTGCAACTTCGCCATTGGCGAAAGGAAATACATGCACGCGCTTTCCGGTGGCGGCAAATACGGCATTGGCAACGGCAGGGCCGACGGGCGCGACGCCGGGCTCGCCCACACCGGTCGGCTTTTCTGTCGAGGGCACGATGTAAACCTCCACCTTCGGCGCTTCATTCATGCGCAATACGCGATAGTCGTTGAAGTTGCTTTGCTCGACGCGGCCGTCCTTCAAGGTGATCGCTCCGTACAATGCCGCGCCGAGGCCGAAACCGATGCCGCCTTCCATTTGCGCTTTGATGATATCCGGATTGACGGCGGTGCCGCAGTCAACAGCGCAAACCACCCGATCGACCTTGACCCGACCCGCCTCGTCGACGCTGACCTCGGCTACTTGCGCCACGAAGGATTTGAACGCTTCGCACACCGCAATGCCGCGGCCTCTGCCTTTCGGCAGAGGACCTGAAGTCCATCCCGCCTTGTCGGCGGCGAGTTCGAGGACGGCTTTCATGCGCGGCTCGTGTTCGAGCAGTTTGCGCCGGAAAGTGTAGGGATCTGCGCCGGCGGCGTGCGCGACCTGATCGATAAAGGCCTCGACGGCGAAGGTAGTATGCGAGCTGCCGACCACGCGCCACCACAGCACCGGAACTCCGGCCTTGGTCGTCGATAAATCGACGGCAATATTGGGAATCGCGTAGGCAATGTTCGCCGCGCCTTCTACCGAGGTCGAGTCGATGCCGTCCTTCATGCCAGCGGCGAAAATCGTGCCCTCCATGATGGATTGCCCGACGATGACGTGGTGCCATCCGGTGAGTTCATTTTGCGCATTCAATCCGGCTTCCAGTTTATGGAAATACATGGGGCGATAAAATCCGCCGTGAATATCGTCCTCGCGAGTCCATTGCAGCTTGATCGGCGTGCCATCCGCGCCGTATGCCCTGGCAATCGAGACCGCCTCGACGATGTAGTCTGAAACCGTGTTGGCACGCCGACCGAAGCTGCCGCCGCCATACAAAGTATGAATGCTCACTTGGCTGGGCTCCAGGCCCGCCGCGTGCGCGGCGTTCATCTGATCGATGGTTTGGAATTGATCGCCTGTCCAAATCTCGCAGGTCTTGGCATCCAGTTTGACCACGGCCGCTAGCGGTTCCATCGGCGCATGCGCGAGATAGGGGAATTCGAAGCTGGCGGATATCTTGCGGGCGGCATCGCCGATCGCCTTCTTGGCATCGCCTTGTTTGCGCGCGGGCAGCGCCGGCTGATCGGCGAGGCGCCGAAACTCGTCCATCATCGCCGCGGAGCTGCGCTTCTCGGCGTTCGAATCGTCCCAGGCGACTTTGAGTGCGTCGCGACCTTGCTTGGCGGCCCAGAAACTCTTTGCAACCACGGCGACACCGCGAGGCACCTGAACGATCTTGACCACACCGGGCACTTGCAGTGTTGCGGCGCCGTCGAAGGATCTGACCGTGCCACCGAACAGCGGCGGTCGCTTGAGCAGCGCAACCAACATCCCAGGCATCTCGACATCAATGGTGAATTGCGCGGTGCCATCGCATTTCGCCGCCGCATCGACGCGCGGCAGCCGCTGGCCGATGAGCTTGAAGTCCTTTGGATCCTTGAGCTGCACCGTTTGCGGCACCGGCAACGCTGAGGCCTTTTTCACGAGCGAGCCGAAGGACGCTTGACGCTTGCTGGCGCTATGGTAGATCACGCTTTTATCGACGGTCAGTTCTCCGACGGGCACATGCCACTCGGTCGCGGCGGCGCTCAGCAGCATTGCGCGCGCTTTGGCTCCCGCATCGCGCAACTGCAGCCAGGAATTGGCGATTGCCGAACTGCCGCCGGTCCCCTGGATCTTACCGAAGGCCAGATTGGCGTAGCGCGTCGCATCGGCGGGCGCACTCTCGACCCGCACCTGAGCCCAATCGGCATCGAGTTCGTCCGCGAGCACGGTCGCGAGCCCGGTATAGGCGCCTTGGCCCAGTTCGACATGCTTGGAAATAACGGTGACGCTGTTGTCGGCGCCAATTCTGACGAAGGCATTGGGTGCGAATGGCGCGAAGCTGTCGCGTGCTGCCAGCGCCTGCGCGCGTGGTGTCGAGCCAGCCCATTCGAACCCAATGGTCAGTGCTGTGACGGTCGCGGCGCCGGCGCCCTTCAGGAAGACGCGTCGTTCGATTCTGCGGGGCGAAGAGAGGTCGTTGCTCATACATTAAGCCTTTGCAGATTGCGCGGCCGCGTGAATCGCGGCGCGGATGCGCGGGTAGGTGGCGCATCGGCAGATATTGCCGCTCATGGCGCCGTCGATGTCGGCATCGGTCGGCGCGGAATTCGTCTCGAGCAGTGCGGTTGCAGACATGATCTGCCCCGACTGGCAATATCCGCACTGGGGAACTTGAAGATCGATCCAGGCGGACTGCACCGCCTTGGCTTGCTTGCTCTGCAATCCCTCAATCGTCGTCACGTGCCGCCCGGACACGGCGGAGAGCGGCATGACGCAGGAACGCACCGCCTGACCGTCAAGGTGAAGGGTGCAGGCACCGCACATCGCCATTCCGCAGCCAAACTTGGTGCCATGCAGGCCGGCGACCTCGCGGATCGCCCACAGTAACGGCATGTTCGGATCTGCATCGAGCGTGGTGCTCTGGTTGTTCAAGAAAAAAGTTATCGACATGATGACTCCGCGAGATATCGGTTGGGCAAGAATCCTACTCCTATTAACTGTATTCAAGCCTGAAGTAAAAATCTCGTATGATGGCGAGGCGCAAGCGCGTTGCGCGAGCGCATAGGGAGGAAGCGCGATGCCGCCAGTTATTCGGATCCGGATCGATTTTGCGGAAAACGTCCATGTCGGTCCAGGCAAAATCGCGTTGCTCGAGGCAATCAAATCGACCGGATCCATTTCCGACGCCGCACGCTCTCTCGGCATGAGCTACCGCCGCGCCTGGATGCTGATAAACAGCTTAAAACAAGGCTTTAGCGAAGCTGTGACCGTATCGGCCGCGGGCGGTGCCGGCGGTGGCGGCGCGAGGGTGACAACCTTCGGCGCCGGCCTTATCCGGCAGTACCGAATGCTCGAGCGCGAGGTCGGCCGGCTCGGCGCGCAGCGGCTTACGGACATCCTGCCGCATGTCGCCGCAAAGGCATCCCGCTCCGAGAACGCCGGCAAAAGGCCACTCGCTAAGAAAATCATGCAGCGTGCCGAGAAGATCTCGTAACATCTATAATTCATAGCGGTTCGTAGTATCTCCTTGAATATAGCGAAGGCGGTATTTTTGGGTCACGCGCTGTGTCTGGTTGAATATAGCCTGAGGCAATTGCGAAGAATTTCCAGTGGCGACTGGTTTACTCTGCGCTGGTGAATTCTTCTGCACCTCAAATCAAAGCTCCGCTCTCCGGCAACCGCTTCGATCGGATGGAGTGGGCAGGGGCCTTCGGCGACCTCGGCACCCTCATTCCATTCGTCGTCGCTTACATCGCCGTCTTGAAGATAGACCCCTTCGGGATTTTATTTTCCTTCGGCGCGGCGTTCGTGATCTGCGGTCTCTACTACAAAACGCCGTTTCCGGTGCAGCCGATGAAGGCGCTCGGAGCCGCCGCGGTAACGCAGGCCGCGCAGACCGCCGTCATCACGCAGGCGACAGTTTACAGCGCAGGATTGGTGACCGGTGCGATCTGGCTGATTCTGGGGCTAAGTGGTGCGGTTACCTGGATTGCCAAGCTCGTGCCGCGTTTCGTGGCCATCGGCATAATATTGGGTCTCGGCCTGAGCTTCATGATCGAAGGAATCAGGCTGATGAGTACGGAGTGGCTGATCGGCGCGATCGGACTGTTGGGAACTCTGTTGCTGCTGACCAATCGCGCCGTCCCGGCCATGTTTCTCCTGCTGCTATACGGTGCCGTATGCGGCTTCATTCAAGACCCCGCGGTAGCGCACGCGCTGTCGGCTGTGCGCGTGCAGTTTCGGCTGCCAAGCTTCGCGCTGGCTGCGATCAGCTGGCATGACGTGTGGGTGGGAACGTTGTTTTTGGCGCTGCCCCAGTTGCCGTTGACGCTCGGCAATGCCGTCATCGCGGTACGAGAGGAAAACAATCGGCTGTTTCCTGATCGGCCGGTGACAGACGCACAGATCGCCATCTCAACCGGATTGATGAATCTTGCAAGCTCTGCCGTCGGCGGCGTGCCGATGTGTCATGGCGCAGGAGGCATGGCCGGTCACGTCGCCTTTGGTGCGCGTACCGGCGGTGCGCCGATCATCCTGGGCGCGATTCTGTTGACGTTGGCATTCTGCCTCAGCGGCTCCATTGCAACCATCTTGAACGTGTTTCCGAAGGCGGTGCTGGGCGTCATCCTTTTTCTGACCGGAGCGCAACTTGGTCTCGGCGCCTGTGATTTCACCAAGAATAAAGTCGAGCGTTTCATCACGCTCGCGACCGCTGCATTCGCCATGTGGAATGTGGGCCTGGCATTTGTAGTAGGAATCGCGCTGGCCGGCCTCGCGAAGCGGGGGTTGCTGCGGCTGTAGCGGCTCTCGTCACTCCAAGACCGATTCCATTCGCAGCACTGGATAAAGGTTGTAGCGCGTGTCCCACGATGCGTGGCGGCGCAAAAAGAACTCCAAGCGCGCAACCGGACTCGCACCGAATGCCGCATCCTGCTCGCACTTGGTCCTGAATTCTGCCGCGAGGCGCGGATGCCGGTCGATCATTTCCTGCGCGATCTGCTCCGCGACATAGGGTTCCATGTGCTCTTTTTGCTCGAAGCAGGCATTGAATAAGCCCCACGCAGCGAAGGAATCCGGCGCCCGCGGTTCGGAAAGCGCCACCACCAGCCGCGCCAGGGGCTGAGCGATTGGCACGAAAAGCGCCCCGTCTTTAAGGGCGTGCATCTCTTCATGCCATGCGCCCGTCAGTTGCGCGCGCATGCGTCCTTCGAATGGCGCCGGCGAAAACCGCACCGCCGTCGCGCGGAAGGCTTTTGCCATGATTTGGCTCCGCATGCCGCGCAGGCGCGAGAACGCGATACCATGGGCCTCGAGCCGGGGCGAAATGTCGGCCGCGAAGGCCGCCGGAATGACATAGCCGCCGAGCGGCACGGTCGCGGAGATTGAAACGTTGACTTGATCGCGCAGCGGCACGCGCCAGATCTGCGGCGTTTTCGGATCGTATCTGGTGACGAGAACTCCGGATATCAACGACGGCGTCCGGGTGTATGCGTATCCCCTGAAGTCGATCATGCGTGCATCGGAGGCATCCCGCTCAGGAACGGCGCCCCCCGCCTGCGCCGGCTCGCGCCAGCTTGATGCGAAATCCAGCGGCATCTCGGCGCCGCCCAGCTTCATTGCCGCCTGATCTGCCTGATGCGCAAGCTCGAGCCAGTTGCTCCCATGAGCGGCGATCAACTCGGCCAGGCTGGTTACGGTGTTGCGCATCACCCGGACGCGGTGCGCGTAGTCCTTCCAGGAGTGCGTTTCGACCAAAACAGTGAAGCGATTACGCTGCGGAAAATATCCGGTCGAGAAGCGCGGCGAATACACGGTCAATGCAAACCCGGAAGCCGGGTCGTCGGTGCTGGCCAGATCGGGATAAAAATCGAGCGCTAACGATCCCAGTTCCGTGAGCCGTGCAATGAGTGCATCGCGCATCTGTCTGCCGCCCAGTCTCAAGTTTGCATCGCCTTGATTGAGCGGTTCTACTTGCAGCGAAATGTCGGGCTCGAAATCCGCTCCGTCGGTGACGTGCAGATCTGCGCACACGAGCGGATCCCACGCGTCGATGAGGCGCAGCATCGCCCGCATCTCCGGGGCGTCCGCCTTCATATAGTCGCGGTTCAGGTTGATGTTTTGCGCCGTGGTCCGCCAGCCGGTCTCGACGGGGCCATTCTGATTGGGGCGGCTCCAGCGTCCGACGCGCTCGTGACCGTCCGTATTGAATGCGGGGACGAAGAGCACCGAAATCCGCTTCAACAACGCAGCCGACGAGGAATCCCCGAGCAGATCACGCAGCGCGGCGAACCCGGCGTCCTTGCCGTCGCTTTCGCCCGGGTGAATGCCGCCTTGAATCATGAGCAGGGGGATGGCCTGGGCGCGCAGTTCCGCCGGGGTCAGTGCGCCGCATCGGGAGATCAGCACGCCGCGCATGATGCGTCCTTCCGCCGAACGTCCGAATTCGAACGACCGCACTGCATCGGGCCACGTGCGCGCAAATTCAGCGCTTAATCGCTCGACCTCCTCGAGACGTCCAGTCTCCTTGTAATTGGACAGTTCCGCGATCGTCATCAGCGTCTTTTGATTCATCGGCCAATTCTAACTTCAGCCGAGCCTCGGCACGAGGTCGGACTATCGCCGCTGCCGGCCGCGCCGCTGCCGGTAAACACTGGCCGCGCCCGTCATCTGTCGCCTAAGATGTCTCTCATGAGAGCTTCCAAGCATCAATCGAGCAGCCCACCCCACTCTCACCGCGCTCCCGCCGCGCACAAATCGGTGGGACGCCGTATCGTCAAGTTGGGCACCCGCGAATTCATTTCCGAAGGGATTGTCACGCCGATATTCCACGACCTGTTCCACCATTTCATGACGGTGAGCTGGCCTCGTCTATTTGCCACTCTGGCCGCCTTTTTTATCGTTTTTGACCTTCTATTCGGTTTCCTCTACTACTTGGTCCCCGGATGCATCGCCAACTTGAATCCACCTGGGTTCGCGGGCGATTTCTTTTTCAGCGTAGAAACTCTTGCGACAGTGGGTTATGGGGAGATGCATCCCGAAACCTTCTATGGCCACTTGGTCGCGATGATCGAGATTTTCGTCGGCCTCATGTCGCTGGCACTGATTACAGGTCTGATGTTCGCTCGATTTTCCCGTCCTCGGGCGCGCTTTCTGTTTACCAAAAATGCCGTCGTGCGTCCCATTGCCGGTAGACCGACCTTGATATTTCGTGCAGCGAATGAGCGCCAGAATGTGGTTCAAGATGCCTCCGCACGCTTGCGCATGCTGCGTGATGAGGTAACTGAAGAAGGTTATCGCATTCGCCGCATCGTTGATTTGCCGCTGCTGCGCTCCGAGCACCCGATGTTCGCTCTCGGCTGGACCATCATGCATGTCATCGATGATGTCAGCCCGTTGAATTCCGAGACCGCGGAATCGCTGTCGAACTCAAAGACAATGTTTGTCTTGAGCCTCAGCGGTACCGACGAGAACACCGGCCAGACATTGATGGCTCGGGGCGAATACTCCAGCGCAGATATACGATGGAACTCAACTTTCCGCGACATCCTCGAAGAGGCGCCGGACGGCACCATCCACGTTGATTATGGCAAGTTCCATGATATTGAGCCTCTTAAAGATTCCGAGGATTGAGAATAGATGCCATGCAAATCGCGATCTTCACGACTGGCGGCACGATCGACAAGGTGTACTTCGACGCCAAGGGCGGCTATGAAGTCGGTGCGCCCATGGTTCGCCAAATCTTGGACCAGGGACGCGTGACCGCGTGCATCCCCGTCACTGAGCTGTTGCGTAAAGACAGCTTGGAAATGACCGCGGCAGATCGAGTCGCTGTCCGCGACGCCGTTGCTGCCTCCGACGCGACTCGCATCATCGTGACTCACGGCACCGACACCATGGTCGAGACCGCGCGCGAATTGCAGGGACTGCAGGGTAAAACCATCGTATTGACGGGTGCCTTGCAACCCGCACGTTTTGCCGACAGCGACGCCGCCTTCAACTTGGGTCTTGCCGTCGGCGCAGTCCAAGTACTGCCGCCGGGGGTGTATGTCACCGCTAACGGGCAGGTATTTCGCGCCGATTCCGTGCGCAAAAATGTGGCCCTGAACCGGTTCGAGTCCGTTTGAAAAAAATACAATAGATCGCTTAAGGTCAAAGCGCGACAGGCCTTGCCTTAATGGCCCCGGTCGAGTACAAAAATCATATGAGTATCGCCGGTAAACGTGCTGAATTCGGGGATTCGCGCAATTCGTTTTCAGCCATCACCTTCAGAAAGGTTTTGAAGGGATTTGAGATCGGCGGCCTTCCGTACACGGAAGTCCAATTTCAACTCAAGCGATTGCTTGCGACCGGAGTTTCTCCCAGCGAGCTGCGCGAGGTTCTACGCCGCAGCCAATTGATCGAACCTCTGCCGGAGTATGCGTACCTGGATGTTCTAGGCGTGCTCGACGAAGCGATCGAGCAGGACGCGACGATGCAGAGCGATCCGGATGACGCAATCGAACCGGAGGAGGCTTTGGATTCGGCTGCGCTCGCCGCCGAATTGCAAGCGGCCCGCGACGCATTGGAATCAGAGCGGACCAGGGTTCGAGACGCAGAAGAGGCCTTGTCGGAGAGAATCGTCGCCGAGGAGGCGGTGCGATCGCGTCTTGATATAGCGATGCGGGAAGCAGAACGCTATCACGCTGAATTGCGCGCGGCGCGCAATTCTATCGCGAACCGCGACAAGGTCACGGCACAAATGCGGCAGACGCTCGACGAGCGCGATGCAGAGCTCGCCGCGACGCGCGATGAGCATGCCGAGCTGGCCGCAGCGCAGGATTCGGAACTGCAGGCTTTGCGCGCACAAGCCGCTGCGACGGCCGCAGAACTTGGCGCGTCTCGCGATGCGTTCGAAAAGGAGCGGCGCAAGAGTCAGGAAGTTGAACGCTCATTGAGCAACAGCAATTCCTTGGGCGGTTCCGCGCGCGAAGCGTTGGCGTCGCGGGACAAAGCGCTTGCCGAGATACGGCAAACGATGACCGACCGCGATGCGCAGATTGCCGCGCTGAAACACGAACATGCGGAGGCGCTCGCCGAGATTCGTCAAACGCGGACGGAGCGCGATGCGCAGCTGGCCGCGCTGCAACGCGAACATGCGCAGACCCTCGCCTCGCTCGAATCGCGCAGCAAGAGCGCCGCACAATTGCAATCGAACTTGCAGGCTTCCGAAGAAAAGTTACAGACCGCGCAAAGGCGCGCGGATGAGTTGCGGCGGGAACTGAAGGCAAGCCACGATGCCATCGCCTCGGGTAATACCCAGGTGGCCAGCCTGCAGGCGAAGCTGCGGGATGACAATGCGCTGATCGAAAAATTAGGCGCGTCGGTGCGAAGCGAGGCCAAGCGTGCGACGCAATGGCAGGCAGCCGCGCAGCTGCGAGAATCCGTACCCGCCGAGATACTGCCGAGCCTGGAAGCTGAGCCCCCGGTGGAAAGTTTGCCGCGGGTGCAAGTTCAACCGCGAGTGCAAGTCGCTCAGGCCCTGAGCGCGCTTCCAAAGTTTTCCTGGAAAGTTCGCGGCTGGCGCTGGAATTTCCCCACCCCACCCCGGGCGGTATGGATCGGCGCCGCGATCGTTTTGCTCGCCACGGCGATCTGGCTTGGTGTGCATCGTCCCTCGCCCGCGCCGAGCAAGCCGATCGCCGCGGCGGCAGCCGTGATACAGGCGGGCACCACGATCCGCGACTGTCCGACCTGTCCTGTTCTGACGGTGCTGCCCACCGGTCGATTCGAGCAAGGTTCGGCACCGACGGAAAACGGCTCTGCATTTGAAAAGCCGCTGCATTGGGTGATGATCGCCCATCCGATCGCGTTGTCGACCAATGCCGTCACCGTAGATGAATTCCGCGAATTCGTCGCCGCGACCGGCAGGGATATGCAAGGGTGCGACACCTACGACGGGGACTGGCGCCATCGTGCGGAAAACAACTGGGAAAGTCCCGGCTTCGTGCAGACCGGATCGCATCCTGTCACCTGCACCTCCTGGAATGACGCCAAGGCGTATGCATCTTGGCTGTCGGCCAAGACGGGGCAGCATTACCGCTTGCCGAGCGCCTCCGAATGGGAGTATGCGGCGCGTGCCGGCGGGACGGCCGCGCAGCCCTGGGGTGCCGAGGCTTCGGGCGCCTGTGCCAACGCGAACGTAGCGGATCAAAGCGCGGCCCATCGCTATCCTGGCTGGGCGGTATTCGCTTGCAACGATGGTTTCGTCCAAACCGCGCCCGTGGGGTCTTTCAAGGCCAACTCATTTGGCCTCAACGACATGCTGGGCAATGTATTTCAGTGGACTGAGGATTGTTGGAACGCAGACTACAAGGGTGCGCCCATCGATGGCTCGGCGCGCATGGACGGCGATTGCGCCGAGCGGGAACTTCGCGGCGGCTCATGGTTCAGCACGCCTGCGTTTGTCCGGGCCGACTACCGCAATCATTTCGGCGTGGATTATCGAACCAGCAGCGTTGGAATCCGTTTGGCCAGAGACATCGCGCCATGAGGCGGTTGACCTGGATAGGCGGATGCGCCGTCGTTGCTTGCCTGCTCGCCTTTCGGGCGGCGCCGTCTTCGGCGGCGGCACCGCCCTCCACGGCGCTACCCGTGGCGGCAGGACCAAATCTGAATGCGGACTTTGTGCATTGCCGTGCAGGTACGATAGATGCCTGCTATGACGCCATCCGCTGGAGGCCCAGTGACCCGTCGCTGCTCTCCGCCCTGGGCGATGCGCAGCTTCGCGCGAACCGCCCGAAGGATGCACTCCGATCCTACCGGCGCGTCGCCACCCTCGCGCCAAATATGCCCGGCATTGTCGCTAAAATCAGCACGATCGAGACAAAGTTATCCGCCAAGCGCACCTCCCTCAGTGCATCGGCGCACACGGCCGCGGCCGATGCCAAGCGCTACTCGAACGCCGCGCCGGAGACGCAATCGCACTGAAACTGCTTAACGGAGAACCAGAATGAAAAATTGGGACGGTGAGAACAAGCAAAGACGCGGCTTGCTGCTGACGGCAGCGGCGGCGGGTGCCACGCTGATCATGCCGCGAATGATTCTGGGCGCGGCCGGCAAGTCCACGACGATGTATGGCGGCGATTTGAGCTCCGTCCGCGCAGCGATCGAAAAGCAGCGGCCCGAGGCGATAAAGCGCCTGCAAAATTGGATCGCACTGCCGTCAATCGCCGCAGAGAACCGCAACATGCAGGAGGGCGTGCAAATGATGATCGCGCTCCTGAAAGACGCCGGCTTTCAAAACGCGAAAGTGATGCCCACCGATGGTCAGCCCGGCGTGTTCGCGACTTTGGATGCGGGCGCCGCACGCACCGTCGGCATGTACTTCATGTACGACGTCAAACAGTTCGATCCCAAGGAGTGGAGTTCGCCGCCGCTGGGCGCCGCCATCGTCGACCGGCCGCCCTTCGGCAAGGTCATGATCGGGCGCGGCGCCATCAACCAAAAAGGACCTGAGGCAACTTTTCTCGCCGCACTGCATGCGCTCAAAGCCGCCGGCCGCAAGCCGCCCGTGAATATCGTGCTGGTTGCCGAAGGAGAGGAGGAGATTGCCTCGCCGCATTTCGCCCAAGTGGTGCACCAACCGGAAGTGCTGAAGGCTTTGTCCAAATGCCATGAGGTGTTCATGCCGTTCGCATCGCAATCGCCGCAGGGTTCGGTGCAGATTGCACTCGGCGCCAAGGGTGCGGTGGAAGTGGAACTGGTGGCCTCAACCGAGAAGTGGGGCCGCGGCTCCAAGGATGATATTCACTCCAGCTATAAGGCCGAACTCGACAGCGCCGTGTGGCACATGGTCAAGGCGCTCTCAACCCTGGTGTCCGAAGACGGCAACGACCCGGCAATCGACGGTTGGTTTGAGCTTGTGAAGCCCTTGAGCGCACGCCAGAAAGAACTCATCGCCGAGCAAGTCGCGCACACCAACGAAGCGGACGTCAAAAAGCTGCTGGGTGTGCAGCACTGGGTGCGGGATCTTTCGTATCGCGATGCGCTCGAGCGGCTCGCCTCGCAGCCGACGGTCAATATCGAAGGCATGTACGCCGGCTACACCGGCCCGGGTGGGAAAACCATCCTGCCCTCAAAAGCCACCGCCAAGCTGGATCTACGTTTGGTGCCGGACCAAACCGCCGCCGATTGCGAAGCCAAGCTCAAGGCGCATTTGGCCAAGCGCGGCTACGGCGATATCGAAGTCAAAGTCACGGGGGGCTACGATCCGACGCAGACCGATGAAAATTCCTCGCTGATCAAGGCGTCGACTGCGGTTTACAAACAACTCGGCATGTCGGTGAGCTTGTCGCCGCGCCTGGCGGGTTCCTGGCCCGGCTATATCTTTACGGGAGCGCCGGTGAGCTTGCCGGCCGGGCACTTCGGCACCGGCCACGGCAGCCGGGCGCACGCGCCGGACGAGTACTACGTGATCGAGTCGAGCAATCCGGCGGTGCAGGGCATGGCGGATGCGACAATGTCATACGTGATGCATCTGTACGCCTTGGCTGCGGTGTAGTCCGCGCGCCCGCACCGCGCCTGCGCTGTGACGTCGTTATAGTTTCTGGACGATCACGCGTCCCTGAGGGTTGACGAAAACACGGTAGCGGTTGCCGTCCTTGCACGTCGCGACATAGTCGCTGTCCGCATTGCGTTTCACGTTGACAACCTGGTCGCAGGTCTGACCGTTGAGCACGATGGTGGCCTGTAAATCTTGACCGGACGAGAGGCCATCGGCCAACGCCGAGCGCGTCGCGCTCACGGTCAACATCAGCAATAGGCAGTTGAATATACGCGCGCTCACAGTGGCTCCTTCGATCCGTCCTAGATTTGTGAAAATTTCTGCGGGTCCATCAGTATTCCCCACAGGGCTTCTCGCGACGAGACGATAGCCGCAGCAAGTTGCGGATCACCGTCCTGTAGCAGCGTCAGCACCTTGATTATCAACGTATCATATTTTTGTCGCAGCGCTGCGGCCGGCGTTTTGGCCGAGCCCTTGTGAAATGCGCGCAACTCGCCCAGCAGGCCATCCACCTGGTTCTTGAGCGAGAGCTTCGTGAACACGCCGATGGCCTTGGTGTCCTTCAAGCGCTGCTCGAGAGAACCCAAATCAAGTGTCGGCGCTTTCGGGGATTCCGCTGCGGGTTTTGCCGCCTGCGCGGGCGTTTGCGCCGCCGGCTTAGGTTGGGTTGCGCCGGATGCGCCGGATTTTCGCAGCCGGCGGCTGGGAGGAGTGCCGGGTGAAGAGCCGCTTGCGGGCGGAACCGGCACGGCCGCGCGCGGCGCAGGTGTGGGCGGCGGGAGCGGCTCGGGAGTAATCGTCGCCGGACGCGGCACGGCGACCGGCTGCGGCTCGGCGTTTGGGGCAGGGCGCGGCGCGGCACAACCGCAGACCACGGCGGCGATTGCAAGCGCAGAAATAGTAGCTCGAGCCATGATCACGAGCTTACCCGCAGCGACTAGCGATCACCATGGCGCCGGCTTGTAGTCCTTTAAGAACTGTCCCCACACCTGCTCGCCGCCCAGGCGGCCGCTGAATATGGGATCGACGATGCGGGCCGCGCCATCGATGATGTCGAGCGGCGGGGCGAATCCTAGGTTCGCCTTGCGCGCCGCGTGCGCCGCCGGATCCTCGTCCGTCACCCAACCGGTATCGACCGCGTTCATGTGGATTCCGTCTTTGACGAAATCCGGCGCGCTGGTGCGCGTCATCATGTTGAGCGCCGCTTTTGCCATATTGGTATGCGGATGCTTCTCGGTCTTGGTACTTCGATAGAACTGACCCTCGACGGCGCTGACGTTCACTACATGCTTGTGGCGTCCCAAGGCGCGCAGCATGAGCGGCTTTAAGCGCGCGTTGAGCACGTAGGGCGCGATGGCATTCACCAGCTGCACTTCGAGCAATTCCGGCGTTTTAACCTCGTGCATCCGCAATCGCCAGCTGTTCACCTCGCGCAGGTCGACCTGCTGCAAATCCTCATCGAAGCGACCCAAGGGAAACAGCGCTTCGCCGCCCTGATAATCCTCATCAAGATAGCGCCGCTGCGACAGCGCCGCGCTGTGCAGCAGCCCCTCGCCATGCAAGCTGCGCGTGCTCGCGACCAGCGCTCCGGGGTTGAACTCGCGCGATCCTTCGATGCGCCGGCGCAATTCACCGTGGCTCGCAAGCGGCCCGCGCCACGCATCGGGGAGTGCGGCAAGCGGCGCGCCTTCTCGCGCGAGCAGATGCTCGAAGAATCCTGCCGGCCGGCGCACGGTCTGGCAGGCATTGTTCAGAAGGTAATCGAGGCGCGGCAGCCGCTCCAATAAGAATTGCGTGAACAATTCCACGCTCGGCGTATGCCGCAGATCGATTCCATGAATTTCCAGGCGCTCGCGAAATGCGCCAAAGTCGGGCTCCTTCGAGTACCGCTGGATGGCATCGACCGGAAAGCGGGTGGTGACAATCACATGCGCGCCGGCGCGCAGCAGCTTCAAGGATGCCTGAAAGCCGATCTTGACGCGTGCGCCGGTGATGAGCGCGTAGTGTCCCTCAAGGTCGGCCGTTTGCTCGCGCTTGGCGTAATTGAATTCGCCGCAAGGTTCGCACATCGAGTCGTAATAGCGGTGCATCTTCGCAAAGGACTGCTTGCAAACATAGCAATTGTGCTCCTGATGGAATTCGGCAGGGCTCTGAACCTCGGGCTTTGGCCGCTCGAGCCAGAGCGGCGCGTAAACTTTTGAACGTCGCTGCACGCGCAAGCCCGCTCGCTCGATTAGGCTGCGGTCATGCGCCTGCGATTTTTGGCGCTTGGCACGCCGAAACCCCTTCAGCATTCGGGAAACATCGTGCCGCTCGGGCTTGGTGACCAACCCCGCCAGCATCAAGAGTTCGCGCCGCTGCTCTTGGCTTAGAGCGGTCAGGTGGGATCGATCGGCCTCGATGAGGCGCAGGACGCGCATGCAAATGCGTACATCCTCATCGGTCAGCGCGTCAGCGCCGGGATGGTCAGGGGTGGCATGGGTTTTCATCCGCCCATTGTATCCGGCACCAGGAGCCTATCTGAATACTCAGACAGGCTCCCACGATCAGGCTATCGCGTACATGAACTCGACGAACGATGCGGCGGCGCCATCCAATCCCTTGATTTTGGGATTTTTCGAGTCGATCAGGTAGTACTCATCCGGCGCGTGCGCCCCCGTGCCATGGCCCAAGCCGAAATCAGTCGCCGGCAAACTTAGCGGCGGGCTGGTGAATCGATAGCCGGGCCACGACCCGGGACTACGCGGCACCACCAGCGGCGGTGAACCCAGCTTATTGAAGGTCGCGACCACCGCCTTGAAGAACTTGCTGTCAGGATCGGTCTGCGTGGGATCGTACCCGCCGCTCATATTCACCTGAATATCGCCGAAGCCGTGCTTGGCCAGATGCGCCTTGAGCTTGGCCAGCGTGTCCGCCGCCGTCATGTCGGGTACCAGACGCATGTCGATCTTCGCCACCGCCTTGTGCGGCAGCACGGTCTTGCCGCCTGGCCCCGTGTAGCCGCCGACCAGACCCTCGATGTTGATCGTCGGTTGCGAAAACAGCAGCAGCAGCGAGTCCTGCCAATTCAGATCGTGCACCCAATGCTCGACGCCAAATTCAGACTTGATGGTGGCTTCGGGCACCGCCTTCGCATAGGCCAACACCAGTTTCTTTTGGCTCTCGGACAGGGGTTTGACCTTCTCGAAGAATCCTTCGACGGCGGGCGTATGCGCGTCTTTCTCGACCAAGGTATTGAGCGCCTGCACCAAGTGCCAGGACGGCGAATCCACCTGCGCCTCCAGGCTGGAGTGAATGTCCTTTTTCGGCCCTCGCCCCCAGGTGGCGCCATCCGAGACCAATTCCAGCTCGACCACGCCTTTCGCGCCCGCGGCCACTTGCACGCTGCCGTCGGTGTCTTGACTGGCATCCGGCAACAGCACGCCGAGGCAACCCTTCATGTGCGGAAACACGTCCGGGCTGTTCACGATCTCGCCGAAGTGCGGCGAGGCGATTTCTTCTTCGCCTTCACACACCAAAACGAGATTGACCGGCAATTTCTTGCCGGTCGCCTTGAACGCCATGAGCGCGCTCAGAAAAGAATTCTGCGGGCCTTTTTGATTCACCGCACCGCGGCCCATGCACACCGTGCCCAAACCCGCCTTTTCGACCAGCCGGCCTTCGAGCGGCGGCGAACTCCATTCCTCTGGAACGAACTGCTTCACGTCGTACATGAAATAGACCGCGACGGTCGTCTTCGCGCCAGAATCCAATTGGCCGAAAACGCCGGGTTTGCCGGAGGTCGGGATGATTTTCACGCCGGTGAATCCGGCGTCCGTGGCCAGCTTCGCCATGTATTCGGCGCCTTTCGGGTAGTTGCGGTTCTCGGCCGCAATGGACGGCAGGGCAATCCAATCCTGCAGGCGCTTCACGTTCTCCGCGTGCATTTTCGGAATCTGCGCCAGCACCGCCGCCTTATCCGGATCGGCGCCGGCAGCTGCCAGCGCCGCGGCCGGGACGGTGAATAACACCGCACCTGACAATGCGCCTTGCAGCAAGTCGCGGCGGCTAAAAGGTTCGCTTAGATCACTCATGAGACATCCCCTTCGTTGTTTTAGTACCGCCCCATTTTAGACCGGCGAATTTCGCGAACCCCGCCGCTCCTCAGGCTAACCCGCGCGGTTTTCCGCAAAGCTCAAGGTCTTAAAGCGGCTCGCCTCGGCTTCGCCCGGATTCTTCTGTGCCCGGATTTCGTTCACGATGTCGAGCGCCGTCTTGGTGGTCGGCGCCAGCTCGGCGTCGCTCTGCTCGAGCGGCGTCAAACGGTCACCCCAGCGAATGAGATGCGCCGAAAGAGTTAGGCCGCCGCCAAACGCAGGCATCAGAACCAGGCTGTTCGGGGCGACGCGGCCTTGTTCCACGGCTTCAACCAAGGCAACCGGTGCCGTGGCCGAACTCATATTGCCGTATTTCTGCACGGTCAAAAACACTTTGTCGGGGCCTGCTCCCGCACGCTTCGCGACCGCGTCGATGATGCGCAGGTTCGCTTGATGCGGGACGACCAGTCCGATATCCGCCATGGTCACCCCAGCCCGGCGCATCACGTCGAGACTGGCCTCGCTCATGCCTTGCACGGCCTTGCGAAAAATTTCCTGACCGTCGAAGTCCCAGAGTGTCTGCCCGAAACGCACGCCCAGATTGGCGTACATGGTGCCCATGCCGCGTACCCGCAGGATTTGCCGGGCATCGGCGTAGCACTGCAGCTTCTCGACGATGACGCCCGCTTCGCTCGGCGACTCCTTGAGCACCACGGCCGCCGCGCCGTCGCCGAACAGCACCGCGACATTGCGATTGTCCCAATCCATGTACTGCGAGATCAGCTCGACGCCGATTACCAGGGCATTTTTAACCACGCCGCTCTTGATCATGGCCGTGCCGATCGACAGTCCATACATGAAACTGGTGCAGGCGGTATTCACGTCGAAAGACGCGGCCTGGGTGGCGCCGATCCGCTGCTGCACGCCGGAGGCGCTGTTCGGCACGGTCTCGTCGTTGCTGCAGCTGCCGTAGATCACCAGTTCGATATCTTTGCCCGACATGCCGGCGCAGGCGATCGCGCGGCGCGCTGCCGTGATGGCCAGCTCAATACCCGGCACATGCGAAATGCGCCGCTCCTTCATGCCCGTGCGCGTCGTGATCCACTCATCATCCGTGGGCAGGAAGGTCGAGAGGTCTTGATTGGACAAAATGAGCGGCGGCAGGCATTTGCCCCAGCCGACGATGGCCGCGTGCGTCAATGAACTCCCCCAACAGAATTTTTGTGCCGAGCATTGTCACCCATATGGGCGGAACTCGCACGCCTAGCGCCCATTTCGCGTCCACAAGCGGTCAAAGGGTCGGGCGGCCAAAGGGTCGGGCGGCTGGCTGCCCACTCGCGCAACGCAGCGACCTTTTCCGCCATGACGACGGCGAGGGGACGGGTGCTTTGCATCTCGTGGGCGATCATAGCCGCGGTGACGGGCTGTTTCGCGGCATGAGCGCTGTAGAGAGTCCCGACGATGGCCTGTTCGATCTCGGCGCCGGAGAAATTCTCGCAGCGGCCGGCGAGCGCGGCGAGCTCGGCGGGGCTCAAGGTCAGACCGCGCTTGCGGCTATGGATGGCGATGATGTCCGCGCGCGCGTCCTTGCCGGGCAGATCGACAAAAAAGATTTCATCGAATCGTCCCTTGCGGATCAATTCCGGCGGTAGCGCCGCGATGTCGTTCGCGGTGGCAACCACAAAGATGCGTGAACGCTGCTCAGCGAGCCAGGTCAGAAAGGTTCCCAGCACTCGGCGCGACACGCCGCTATCGCCTTCACCCTCGGCGAGCGCCTTCTCGATCTCATCGACCCACAGCACGCAGGGCGAGAGCCCTTCGGCCGAATGCAGCGACTCGCGCAGGTTCTTTTACAGCATCGATTGCAGCTCGCGGCGCGGGTCCTGGGTGGTGGTGTCGTTCATGCTGGCAAGAATGTAACAAAACCGCGCGCCGGCTTGTTCGCCGCCGTCACGGTTTCCCCACAAACCCTCGAATAGGCCGTTTTCAACGGAACCGCTGCCGCCCGGGGGGGTGCTCGTAGGCCATCACCGACAGCTAACACTTGAAAATAAGAATTCGTTTTGCCGGACAGAGTTGCTTAAATCCACCGCGGTGTCGGCGAAAGACCCCTCGCGTGAGTACAATAAAACGAGCAAATCATGAACTTTTCCGTTTCCATCTTTTGCATCCTTGCGCTGATCGTCGGACGGGCGGCGTTTGCCGATGATGATCCAAAACTCGACACACCATTACGCGGTCGATTCGGAAGTCTACGCATCGCCGCTCTCGAATTTCCGGGAAAATCTGCACCGCAAATGGGTGGTGGACAACGACGCATTCGCCACCAACCAATTCCTCCATCCCTATCAGGGCGCTTTTTACCAAGGGCTGGCGCGCTCCTCGGGCTTGGATTTCTGGCAGTCGTCGGCCTATACCTTCGCCGGCAGCTTGCTCTGGGAATATGCCGGCGAGACCACGCGGCCCTCCATCAACGATCAAGTGGCGAGCGGCATCGCCGGAAACTTCCTGGGTGAACCGCTGTTCCGAATGGCGAGCCTGCTGTTGGAAAGCGGCCCCAACGGGCAGCCCGGTCTGTTGCGAAAAATCGGTGCGGCGATCATCTCGCCTTCCATGGGACTGAATCGATTGGTCTATGGCGATCGCTTCGGGGGCGTATTTCGCAGCAACGATCCGGCCGTATTCACGCGCGTCGATCTCGGCGAAAGCTTGAGCGCGCACTTCTATTCCAACGTCAATGTGAACGCAGACCCGACTGCACCGCCGGCGGCGCAAACTTTCAGGCGGCAAAGCGCCAGCGCCATTTTCACGATGGCCTATGGACTGCCCGGCAAACCCGATTACAGCTACGAACGGCCGTTCGATTATTTTAATTTCGAACTGAGCGCCGACACCACCAACGCTGTGGAAACTTTATTCAGCCGTGGGTTGCTGTTTGGCACTGATTACGAGTTGGGCGCCAACTATCGCGGCATTTGGGGCTTGTACGGCACGTACGAATATGTTGGCCCACAAATATTTCGCGTTTCCACAACCGCAGGCGCGCTGGGGACCACGGGCCAGTGGTGGCTGTCGCGCCAGGTCGCATTGCAAGGCACCGCGTTGTTGGGTGTGGGTTATGGCGGCGGCGGGGTCATCCATGGCGCCGCAAGGGGAATTGCAGGTCCGACTGATACTCGGTGACCGCGCTTCCCTCGACACGACGTTTCGCGAGTACTACATCAGCCGTGTCGCGGCCACTGAAAGCACCGGCTCAGAGGACATCTCGCGCATCGACACGGCCCTGACGATTCGCATCTATAACCTGCACGGCATCACCTTCCGATACTCGGAAGCGAGCCGCAACGGGCCCGCAACGGGCGCTATGCGTCTTTGCCGACATCGCACCAAACCGTCGGTACCTTCAGTATCGGTTATACCCTGCTCGGACATGCGCGTTTCGGCGCCGTCGACTGGCGGCCCGGCGCCCAAGAAAAGTGACCCGCCTTTGTATCCGGGCGTCTCAGCGGTACACAATATCGCGGGCCAAAGGTACGGTGTAAATTTACGCAATAAATTATGGCTCGAGAGGTCGCCATGAACACTGCGATTGTCGAACGGAGGCGGTGGTGCCAGCGGCGTAGGCGCGCCAAGGCTGTTTCGCCCGCACCGGCAAACTGACATTCAGCGTTAAGCGTTGCTTAACCCACCTTCAGCCTTTGCATTTGTTCCCAGAGCGTCAGGGTAGCAATCTGCCGGCATGGAATTAAATAGGCAACGGAAACGGTGAGCGTCATGAGTGAAATTCAGAAAATTGCAGTCGGCCTTCTCGGCATGTCGCATCCAGAAATTTATCGATCGCAGGTTCCATCTGCGGAACCGGCAACTCCGCCGGTCGGGCCGGTGGCTCTGAAGGCCACATCCGGCTCGCAGCCAACGCCCGCCGCCAAGGCACTGCGCGGGTTGAAGTTCGCCTTCGCTGCGCTGCTCGCGGGGGCTCGCTCGATCCCGCTTGGCGACAATGGCCGCATCACGCGGGAGTTGGGCAAGTACGGCGCGCACTTGAGGGGTTGTTGATCGTGGGGACTAAAATGGATTCGGAATGCCCGTGAGGGTCAGGTCTGCCTTGCGGCTTCCAAACTGCTCGCGCAGCGCGGTCATTTGCGCCAGCGCATCGCCGGCATCGCACAGATAATTCCAATGCGAACTGCCGGGGCCTTCTACTGGTGATTGCGGCCTCGAACTCCGCGCCGGTGCACGGCGATGCGGGGGCCGATTGCCCGAGGACAGGCGTGCCGGTGATCATGAGAAGCCCCATCAACATTGCGCGCATGATCTTTTTACCTCTTCGCGGGTCTAGCCTAAGTATAGTCGGACGGGGCCGGGTTTCGCGAAACAACCAGAGATCAGATGTGCTGAAGTTATATCACTGCGCTGAGACGCGCTCCATGCGCTCGCTTTGGCTGCTGAATGAAATGCAGATCCCGTTCGAACTGATCGACATGCCTTTCGACTTGTCGGTCATGAGGTCGGCGGATTATTTGGCGGTGCACCCGCTTGGACGCGTGCCGTGCTTGACGGATGGCGATTTTCGCTTGTTCGAATCCGGCGCGATTGCTGAGTACCTGTGCGAACGCCACCCTGGCAGCGGCTTGGGCAGGCTCGAGCGGGACCCGGAGCGGTACGAGTGGCTGCAATGGATCCATTACAGTGAAACCATGGCGGTGCATGCGGCCGCACTCGTGCAACAGCGATTTTTCATCGCTCCGCCGGATCGCTCGGCGGTGATTGCCAAATTGGAAGGCCGCAGGTTGGAAAAAGCGGTGCAAGTGCTCGAGCCACGGCTGAGCGATCAAGACTATTTGTTGCGCTCAGGATTCAGCGCAGCAGACATCGGCGTCGGCTATAGCCTGCATCTCGCTGACCGGCTCATCGAACTGGCGAGATTTCCGAACGTCGCCGGTTATCTCGAGCGCCTGCGACTGCGTCCTTCATTTCGGGCATCGCTTCCCAGAGGGTCGACTCGCGCGATTTCCTGGCTGCCGTAAAGCGGAATCAGAGAGCCTTGCCGTGCCTGCCGGCGCCGCTGCCGAAGTTCTTCGCCCCCGAGGTGGTTTCACCCGATGCAACCGTGGCTCGTCCATGCGAAATTTCATTCGCGATCGCGTCCTCTTCGCTCAAGTGCCACTGCTCGATGGCGGAGAGCCGATCCTGGCGCATAGCGGTTTGAGGAAAACTCGAGAGCTTCTGCGCAACTTCAATTGCAGTCTTCAGCGCCTCTCCGTCCGGAACACAGCGGTTGATCAAGCCCATCGCCAGCGCTTCGGCCGCACCCACCGAGCGCCCCGGCACGCGGCAAGCACAATGCTTCGCCTGTCCTCCGCTGCGTGAACCGCAGGCCAAAAGAGGACTGTCAACAGCAGGATGCGCAGCCAGGGGGGACTCACGGCACCAGTATAAATGGATCGAAGGTCATGGCATGCGTTAAGCTCGCTGAACGTTTGGCAGGAGTCCTCCATGCGCAATCAAGCGGGTGTATGCATCATTTGCGGGATGGTTTTTGCGCTTCTCAGCAGCCATGCGAGTGCCGCAGGACGGGAAGCCGGCGATGCCTGTTCCTTCTTGAGTCAAAAAAGCATCAGCGCGGTCTTGGGCGTTGCCGTAGACGCGGGCCGGCATATTGGCCCGAGCAGCGCGTTGTGCGGATGGGGCGAGCCCGATGACCCAAGTCATAGCGGCAAGCATGTCTTGCTCACGATCTATCGCGCCGTGGGCAAGATAGGTCCCGTCGAACGTTTCGAGAACGGTAAAACGCCCATTCAGGGCATCGAGAAAACCCCGGTCAGCGCCATCGGCGATGATGCTTATTACATCGACACGCCCGGATTTGGCGTAGGGTTGAACGTCAAGAAAGGGGCCTTTGCGTTTCAAGTAAAGGTGTTCGGCTTTTCGCCGGAGATGACCAAGATGTTTGAGAATTCCCTGGCGCAAGACGTGCTAACCAAACTGTAGCCATTGGATGCCAAGCCTGCATCACATCGTCATCGTTGGGTCAGGCTTCGGCGGACTCACCGCTGCGCAGAAACTTAGCACGGCAGCGGAGGGGATCACCATCATAGATCGAGGCGGGTCCCCGGCTCCTGCCGGCTTTTGCACCCAACCTATCTGCCTATGCACTGAAAGCCCTCGCTCGCTTGGGGGTTGAGGTGCGGCTGGGTTCTCCCGTGACCGACTGCAATTCAAGAGGTGTCAGGATCGGCGAGCAAATCGTTGAAGCCGATGTGGTCCTTTGGGCCGCCGGCGTGCGCAAATCGCGGGCGGCCAAACAGCATGGAGCGCACGTCGCTCGAACCGTTAAACAACGGCTGGCGGGAAACTCATCGTCGCGACCGTTTCGCTATCGGCATGCAGGAGATCTTGCGACTATCGGCAACCGTAAAAGCAAAAGCCAAGACCGCGCGTAAATCCAAGACCCGCGCAACCAGCAAGGGGAAAGCTGGCCCCAGGCCGCACGACGCGCGGCTTGGAGGCCGCTGAAGTGGCCATTGTCTTGGATAGCGCAGAGATCGCAGAGCTGATCGCATTGGTGCGCAGTTCAGGTGGTGCGCCGATCGGCGCTTATCGCGATCCTCTGAGCGGACGCGCTTTGGTGTTGGCGTCCCTGCCGCTCGGGGCTGTGCAGCCAACGCCCTTTCAGCGCGACCTGTCCCCGACGCACGCCAAACGCCTCGCGCTCAAGATCGACGAGACGGCATCGTTCCTCGACCCGCTGATCGTAGTGCGCGGGGAGGATGGCCGGTTGTGGACGCCGAACGGCCGCCATCGTCTGGCCGCGGGAAAGGTTCTCGGCCTCAAGCAGATTACCGCTTTGATCTCGCAGGACGAGACCCTGGCCTACCGCATTCTGGCACTCAACACCGAAAAGGCGCACAACTTGCGTGATCGCAGCCTCGAAGTCATTCGCATGGCACGCAGTCTCGCCAAACGCGACGGCAGCGCGACGGAATCTCCGTACACGAAGGAGTTTGAGGCCGCTGAACTTTTGGCGCTCGGCATTGTGTACGAGAAATCATCGCGCTTTGCGGGCGGCGCTTACAGCTCGTTTCTCAAGAAAGTGGATCGGTTCAGTGAGCGCACATTGGCTGCGAGTTTGCGCGAACGTGAAGACCATGCGGCACGCTTGCTGGAAATCGATGCGCGCGCGAAAAAGCTTATTGGGACTCTGCAGGCGCGGGGCTTCAAATCCCCCTACTTGCGCAACTATGTCGTGGCGCGCATCAATCCGGTGCGCTTTCACAAAGTCAAGAAGGGCGACACCAAGCCGCCGATGCCGCTCGCGCAGGCGCTGACACGCATGGCCGCGGCGGCCAAAAATTTCAAAGTGGAGTCGGTCTCGAATCGCGATCTGGCATGGGTTGCAGTCGGCGCCGGAGCGCAGGAGTAACGGTCATGATTGAGCGGCAAATTGAGATTGTTACGCCGGACGAGCGTATGAATACCTTCATTTGCCATCCCGAGCGCGATTCGCCGCATCCCGCCATCATCTTTTTCATGGACGCGCCGGGCATTCGCGAAGAGTTGCGGGATATGGCGCGCCGCCTCGGCACGGTGGGCTACTACGTCATGCTGCCAAATTTGTATTACCGCTCCGGTAGGGAAGAACTCGGCTCGGTCGTGGGCGAGGCGAATATCGCCACACCCCAGAAGGCGCTGCAGCTCATGACCACCATCGACATTCCGATGGTCATGCAGGATGCCGTTGCGCTGCTGGCCTTTGCCGGGCAGGACAAGGCCGCGTCGCGCGGCCCAATGGGTTGTGTGGGTTACTGCATGAGCGGGCAATACGCCATGAATGCGGCCGTTCGGCACAAGCAGCGCATTCGAGCAGCGGCTTCGATTTACGGCGTGGCGTTGGTTAGTGACAAGCCCGACAGCCCGCATTTGGCCCCGCAGCGTACCGACGCTCGACTGTATTTTGGCTGCGCGGAAAATGATCTTTACGCGCCCCTGGAGATGATCAATCAGTTGCGAGCCGAAATCGCCGACAAGAGCGGCAATGCCGAGGTTGAAATTTATCCTGGTACAGCGCATGGATTCGCCTTTCCATCGCGTCCCGCATACGACAAGCCGGCGGCGGAGCGCCATTGGGAGCGCCTTTTCACGCTGTTCGATGCTGCGCTGAAATGATTTGCGCCTTACGGTAAAGGGTCCGTCTCGCGCTGATCCAGATACGGCCCCATATTCCTGAATTGATCGCCGCGCGGTTTCCTATGGCCGATCTTAATGCGGCAGACAGCAGAGTTGACGATGACCTCATCAACATCGTGCGATCGTTGCGTGAAGCACCAGGACGGCAAGGAATGCCGTCACGCGCCAGTTTTCGCGTTCTTCGCGCCAATACAACGGATGCGCTCCCAGTCAAATCGCCGCAGGAATGGACGAGCCAGGAACTCCATTTGCCGATGCGAACGGTGGCCCAAGCGCCGATCTGGTTGGGATAGCGCCAGACACCGAAGAACGTACTGATGTTTTCTGCCCGCCAGATGAAGAAACCGACGAGCACGAAAGACAACAGCAAGGGCATGCGGCGTCTATGGCGCAAGGGAAGGTAGTCACTGCGTGGAATAAGCAGATTGCCTTGAGCTCATCGAAAGTCTCGAGCTTGCACAAGAGCATTCCTGCCTGAACTGCGATGGCGTAAAGGAGCAGCAGGTCGTAGCGCGGGATGCCGAACGCGCCGGCGCGCGGCATTGAAAACACCGCTGCAAAAAGACAAGCCGACGAAAGTGCAGGCACGTACTTGCTTTAGACCGAAGGCCAGAAATTCGAGTGCTGCATCCCGCATGGGCGCACGATAGGGGTGCAATGTGGCCACGCGCGGACACAAACATGGCAAATCGTGCCCATGCTGTGCAACAGTGCTGAAATCCCGTCTCGCGCCGGGTTTGGCCGGCATGATAAGATTCATCAATCAACTCTTAAGTGCTGGCGTCGTCCAAATCGACAGGTCATTAAATATGTCGCATCGATCGTGGAGCGCGGTATTTTTCATCCTAGCTTTCTTCGCAGTGCGCGGTTCTATTGGCGCGCAACAACCGAGCACCGAGGACACCGCTGCGGCGCAATCCGCACAACCGCGAGGCACGCAGGCGCCAGCGAGCAGCTCGCAGTCACTACCCACAATCCATGTCAACGGCGGGCCCTCCGCCGACATTCTCAGATCGGCTCGAGACGCGGGCTTCAAGATCAAGATAGCGAATGGTAAGACGCACTTCTGTAAAACCGATGCCGCGATTGGCACGCGTTTCACATCCGAGCGCTGCATGAACGAAGAGCAGCTCACGCTGTGGCTTTCTCGGACACAACAGCAACGGGACCAGATGATGCATATACTCGGGGCGCCTGCCGTTTCAAATTAATACTATTTTAGACTCCGCTGCCCGCGATTGCGTTGGCTGCGGTATAACAAAATCCCGGCGCTGGGGCGCAAACATGGCCAATCATGGTCCGTGTGCACTAGTATGCGTTGAATGACCGTTCAGCACGACGTCACGCCGAGGCTCGCCGCGACCACGATCCTGGTGCGCGCGCGCGGCGATCAACCGGAAATACTGTTGCTGCAGCGCAGCGAGCATGCGCGCTTCATGCCCAATGCGTATGTGTTTGCCGGCGGCGCACTCGACCTGGACGATGAGAGCGCCGAGGTCTATGCCCTGTGCAACGGACTGGACGATGAGAGCGCCAGCGAGCAACTGCAATTGCCGTCCAACGGTCTGCGATTTTTTGTGGCGGCCGTGCGCGAAGCGTTCGAGGAATGCGGGTTGCTGCTGGCTTACGATGATCGCGGCGAGATTGCGGACCTGTCGTCGTGGGACCAATCGCGCCTGCGCGAGACGCGGCTGAAGATCTCCGCCGGCCAGCTTACTTTCGCTGAGCATTGCCGCGCGCAGGGCTGGCGACTTGCGGTGGACAAACTCGCATTTTTTAGCCATTGGATTACGCCGCCCGGCAGCGTGCGTTTCGACACCCGGTTTTTCCTGTGCCGGGTGCCATCCTGTCAAACCGCGAGTCTCGCGGGCAACGAAATGGCGCGGTTGGTTTGGCGCACCGCCGCTGAAGCGCTGGCGGAGCACGCCAGCAAGGAATTGCTGCTGATGTATCCGACCCGCGCGATATTGAAAGAAATCGCGGCGCTGCGCGATATGGAGGAATTGTTCGACTTTGCGAGCCAACCCCGCAAGATTGCCCCGATTACGCCGGTCATGCCGCTTGGCGTTCGCGCCGATGGCGCATAGTGCCGGCTCCTAGCTTTCGGCGATGCTCGCGGCGGATTGAGCCGCGTAGATCTTGCGAACCGTCTCCATCGTGTCGGCGTTTTCGACCGACTTGTCATCTCGATAGCGCTTGACCCGCGCGAGGCGCAGCGCCAGTCCTCCTGGATAGCGGTGGCTGGCCTGCAAATCACTGAAGGCGATTTCCACCACCAGCTCCGCGCGAATGTAAACAGTTCCCGCATCGCGGCGAATTTCGCGGGCAAGAAATTCCTGCGTTTGCCATGTCAGCATGGCGTCGGTCAGCCCCTTGAAAGTCTTACCCAGCATGATGAATTCACCAGTAGCCGGGTCGAGGGCCCCCAAGTGCAGGTTGGAGAGTTTGCCGGTGCGCCGCCCGTAGCCCCACTCGGCGCCGAGCACAACCAGATCGAGCGTGTGAACGCGCTTGATCTTGAACCAGCTTGCGCCTCGATTGCCGGCTTCATATGGGGCGTCCACTGCCTTCGCCATGACACCTTCATGCCCCGCGGCAATCGCGGCCTCATAGAAGGCGCGTGCCTCGGGTTCGGAATTGGCGATGAGCCGTGGGACTAGAAATGCTGCGGGAACGGCCCGGACCAAGGCTAGAAAACGCTCTTGAGTCGTGCAGGTGGCGATGCTGTCGGTACCGAAACGCAGGCAGTCGAAGAAGAATGCCCGTATCGGTAATGCGCTGCGTGAGGCTTCGACATTGAGCTTGCGGCCGAAGCGCCGCATGGTTACCTGGAACGGATGCGGACGGCCCGACGCATCGAATGCAATCGCCTCGCCGTCAAGGACCAGGGTGTGTTCTGCAAACGCGCGCGCAAGCTCCGCTATTTCCGGGATGGCCGCGGTGATTTCATTCAGGCTGCGCGTGTAAATGCGCACCTCCGCCCCTCGCTTGTGCACTTGAATGCGCGCGCCGTCCATCTTCCACTCAAATGCTGCTGCCCCGTGTATCTCATGCAAGGCTTCGGCTACATCGACGGCCGTCTGCGCCAGCATGGGCGATACCGGCGAGAACAGTTCGAGCTGGAATTTCGCCAAGCCTGAAGCGCCCTCGCGTAGGGCCGCCGAGGCCACTGCTCCGAGACTCTTGGAATACATTGCAGCCCGGCGCACGGTTGCCGCCGGCAGTGCGGCGGCCGCGCCAATGGCGTCGACCATGACGCCGGCCAGCGCGCCCTGCCGCAGCTCCCCGGTCAAGAGGCACAGCAGGAACTCCTGTTCCTGCGCCGTCGAACGCGAGAATAGTTCCTGCAGAGCGTCTGCGCGCCGCGCCGCGGATCCGCTGCCGCGAATGCCGGCGAGTCCCGACAGCCTTTCGTCGACTTCAGCAATCGTCAGATTGCCTGAGTCGCGGGGCGGGATGGTGGCGGCCGCGCGCACCGCCGCGTAGCCGATGCCGATTTTTCCCTGGCGTATCTCGCCGGAGAGAAAGTGGACGCCGATATCAATCTCGTCGAGCGTCAGTATTTTTAACAGTGCGGCCAATTCACCGACTTTGACGCGCCGCGCGGCGGTTGCGCCCACTCGTTGCGAGGCGTGCACGAGCTCGGCGAGCAAAGTCACCGGCGAGCTACCGCACCGATCCAGCCTGCGAGTGCGTTGATCATGTCGTCATTTATTTGACTGTCATTGAACCGGCTTCGCGCCGGTACGTGGAAGGAGTGATCCGCGTCCGGCAGCAGCATGAGGGTCGCCCGGTCTGCGAGCAGGGTGATCAGGGGATTCAGCAACTCAGGCTCGGCGTAAAGATCGCGTGCGCCCTGCAGAAACAGCATGGGAACCTGAACTTTGAGAAGGTGCGCTGCGCGTGAATCCGACGGCTGCTTGGGCGGATGCAGTGGAAATCCTAGAAATGCCAGTCCACGTACTTGCGGCAGCGGATTTGCGGCCTGCGCTTGCGAGGTCATGCGTCCGCCAAAGGACTTGCCTCCCGCAAACAAGGGCAGCGCGGGCAGCACGGCGCGCGCGGTATCGACGGCGGCGCGGACGGTGGCATGGCACAGCGCGGGGGGATCCGGGCGCCTGCCGTGCTTTTCCATATACGGGAACTGATAGCGCAGCGTCGCAATGCCTCGGGCGGCCAGGTCGGTCGCCAAGTTCGCCATGAAAGGATGCAGCATGCCGGCGCCCGCGCCGTGCGTCACCACGAAGCAGGCTTTCGATTCCGGCGCCGAACTCAATAGCCCGGAAACGCGGGTGGTAGCGTTGACCTCGATCGTGACCGGCTTGGCGTCTGGGCTGTTCACGCTAACTTAAGGCAGCTTCGGTGCGCGGAAGTTCATGGCTTAAGCCCGTGTGATCCGCTTGATGGCATCAGCCAGCGAGCGCGCGCCGGCCGCATATTCCTTCCACGGCTTGCCCTTGGCGAGCATTGCCGGGGCGGTCCGCACTGTAAAGGCCTTGGGATTGAGGCCCTTTTTGACGTCGCGCCAAACGAGGGGCATCGATACCGGCGCGCCTTCGCGGGCTCGCGGCGACAGCACGGCCACGGCCGTCGCGGTACGATCGTTGCGCAGGTAGTCCAAGAAGATCCGGCCGGAGCGCTTCGTTTTCGACATGTTGTCGAGATAGCGGCTGGGGCTGTCTTGCGCCATTTGCGCGCATACCAGATGCGCGAAATTCTTGGCATCGGGCCAGGCCACCGCCTTCTTCCCCTCCAGTAACGGCGTTACGACATGCAAGCCCTTGCCGCCCGTGCTCTTGCAAAAACACACAAGACCAAGCTTTTCCAGGCGCTCGCGAATGTCATACGCCGCCGCGATCACGGCATCGAATTTAACATCCGGCGCAGGATCCAAATCAAAAACCAGGCGACCCGCGCTTTCAGGATCGTTGCGTGCACAATTCCAGGGATGCAGTTCCAGCGCGCCGATTTGCGCCACAGCCGCCAAGGCCTCGACGCGGTCAATCTGCACATACGGAGCCTTGTCGCCGCGCACCTTTACGAAGTCGAACAGTTCAGACATGCCCTGCATCGCGTGACGCTGGAAGAATTGCTGTCCCTTGATGCCGTCCGGCGCGCGTACCAGCGAGCAAGGGCGCCCGGCAAGATGCGGCAGCATCCACTCGCCGATCTGTTCGTAAAAGCGGGCAAGATCGAGCTTAGTAACCGGCTTGCCGTCGCCGGCGTCGGGCCAGAGCGCCTTCTCGGGTTTTGACAGCGTCACGCCCATCACCGTCGACGGGCCGGATGCCTCAAGCGCGGCGGCGTTTTTCTTCCGCGTCGCGCGTGTCTTCTTGGCCGGCGCGGCCTTCTTCTCGGCTGGCTTTTGCATGGTTGCTGTCTCCGCCACCACTTCGTTTGGATCCTTGTCCTCGCGCAGGCCCTTGAACGCGGCCTGCCGGATCATGCCCGAGGCGGTCCAACCCTCGAATTCGATCTCCGCGATCAGATCGGGCTTGAGCCAGCGCACGTTGCTCTCTTTCGGTGGCGCGTTACTGCCTGCAAACGGACTCTTCTCGCGCGTCAGTTTTGAAAGCTTCGGCAACAGCAATTTAACCACCTCGCGCCCGTAGCCGGTGCCGATGCGGCCGGCGTAGATGAGCTGACCGCCGCGGTAGACACCGGCGAGCAGCGATCGCAACGTCCCCGCCTCCGTGGTCCATCCGCCGAGCACGACTTCCTGGCCCGCACGGCATTTTGCTTTGAGCCAACGGTCGCTGCGGCCGGAGGCGTACGGCGCATCCAGTTTTTTCGAAATGATGCCCTCGAGCCCGATTTTGCAGGCGGAGGCGAGCACGGCCTCGGCGTTCGACTGCAGATGCGCAACGTAGCGGATCTGGCTGCCGGCGCGTTGCGCGTTTAAGAACTTCTCGAGCCGGTTCTTGCGCTCGCTTAAGGCCAAGACCCGCAAATCCACTCGGCCCTCGAACATGAGATCAAACGCATAGAAGACCAGGTCGTCGGATTTTTCGGCAGACAAGGCCGCTTGCAGTGCGCCGAAATTCGGCAGCTGGTGTTCGTCGAGCGCCACGATCTCGCCGTCGATGACGCAGTCGGGAAATGCGCTCGCCTCCCTGGCAATGGCGCTGAAGCGCTCCGTCCAGTCGAGCCCCTTGCGTGTGCGAATGACAGCTTTGCCTTTTTCAACGCGTAGCTGCGCGCGATATCCGTCGAATTTGACCTCGTGCCCCCAACCAGCGCGATCCGGCGGTCGATCCACCAGTTTCGCCAGTTGTGGCTCGATGAATTGCGGCACCGCCTTGACCATGGCGGGCTTGGCTGGCTTGGCGACCTTGGCAGGTGCTTCAGGCCATGGTGCCGCCCGCTCAACCTCCTCGCCATCGACCTCGCCGCGGTTGCTGTTCCATATCGCGTCGGCTTTGCCCGGCGTACTGCCGGCGAGCATGAAGGGTTTGGGACGCCGTCCTTTGCCCTCGGCAATCTGCTCCATTGTGCGCCCGGAGGCAACCGAGCGATCTTCCTCGAGCACGCCGCCGCCGCCTGCGTCGCTGGAGTCCCCATCACGATGTTTTATCAGCAGCCAATTGGTGCGCTTGCCGCCGAACTTATTGCCGTGCATGCGGACCAGCACCCAGCTGCCTTTGAGTTTGTCCCCTTCCAGCGTGAATTTAAGGTCCCCCGCCCGCAGCGCATCCTCGGTGGCCTTTGTGCCCTCGGGAATCCAGAAGCCGCGATCCCATAACATGACGGCGCCCCCGCCGTATTCCCCCTTGGGAATCGTGCCTTCAAAATCACCGTAGTCGAGCGGATGATCCTCGACTTCCACGGCCAGGCGCTTGTCGGCGGGATTCAGGGATGGTCCCCGGGTGACGGCCCAGGACTTGAACACTCCGTCCCATTCCAAGCGTAAGTCGTAGTGCAGCTGGCGGGCCGCATGCTTTTGCACCACGAAGCGCAGCCTCGCGGAGGGAGCTACGCGCTGTTCACCTGACGGCTCGTCGGTTTTCGTGAAGTCCCGCTTGGTGCGGTAAACGGTGAGCGCGGGCTTCGCCATGTCATGTGCCTTGATCCATCATGCGCCGGTACGCGAGTAAGTGGCGCAGCGATGCCTTGGGATCCCTGGCGCGCTCATAGAGACGCGCGAGATTGAAATGCGCATCGGCGAATTGCGGATCGAGTGCGAGCGCCTCGCGGTAGGCAATGATGGCCTCGGGCTCGCGCTCCAGATCTTCGAGCACCACCGCGAGATTAAACGCGATAAAAGGATCCGCCTTCGCACCCACGCGATAAACGCGCTCTGCCTCGCTGAGACTTCCCGCCAGGTGCAACAGCCTGCCCAGGTTGATGCGCGCTTCCAGATGATCGGGATTGCTCTTGAGACACAACTCGTAGGCCCTTTGCGCTGCCTGCTGATTGCTGTCCTCAATGCTGAGTGCCCGCTCGTACTGCTGATCCGCGGAATCGCCGCCGATCGTTGCGGCCGCGCGCGAAAAACTGTCGGGCGTCGGTGCGGCATCCTGCCGCGCAATGACGTGCAGGCGGCCTTTTTCTTCGACGATTTCCAAGGCCAGCGCGTACTGGCCTGATTCGGATTCCCGCAGCGTCTGGCCTTCGCGGATGGCGATCCGGTTGCCGAGCGCCTTAAGCGAGATTTTATTGAGCGCGGAGCCTTCCGGCAGCGCCGAACGCAACTCCTGCAGCGTCTTGTTGATTCGCTGCGACGAGATTTTCGCGGCGCGCAGCGCGCTGGCGGTGCGCAGCACCACCAGATCGTGAAAAGAGTAATGCAGCCTGCCCGAGCGTCTGACGGGTTGGATGTTTCCCGCGCGCGCTAATGCACGAACAGCCGAAGCCGGTAATCCGAACAGCCGCTCCAGGTCTTTCGTGTCATAGGCATGCATTTCATCGTCGGGCGGATTTGCGCGCCGACCCTGCGGCGGCGGCGCGCTTGGGTGCCTTGCGCTCCTTCAGATCCGTCGCTTTCGAGCCGCGCGCATCGATACTCGCTCTCAAGGCCTCCATCAGGTCGATGACATTGCCGCCCTTGGCCGCTATCGGTCCCTCGGACAGCGATACTTCCTTGCCCTCGACTTTTTTCTGAATTGCCGCCTGCACGCGGGAACGATGCTCATCGGCGTACTCATTGGGGTCGAAGCGCTTGGCCGCCAAATGTTCGATGAGCTGCTGCGCCAGCTTCAACTCCGGTTCCGACACCGGTGCCGCTTCGATGCCTAGGTCCTTCAGGTCGCGAACCTCGGCTTTGAAATGCAGCTGATGCAGCGCCAGGCCGTCCTCGATCGGTCTGATCACCACGATGTGTTCCTTGCCGCGCGAAATCCAGCGGCCCACCGCGCACTGCCGCGACTTGCGCAGCGCCGTGGCCAGCAAGGTATAAGGCTTCACGCCGCCCTTGTCGGGCGCCAGATAGTAAGTGCCGTCGAAATACAGCGGATCCACTGATTCCAGCGGCACGAATTGCCCGATATCGATGGCGTGGCTGGTCGTATCCTCGAGCGCCTTCAACTCCTCGGCGCTGAACATGACGTACTGATCCTTCGCGAACTCATATCCCTTGACCATCTCGGAGCGCTCGACGAGTTTGCCGTCACTGACGGCAACGTATTGTTGCTTCACCCGGGAGCCGTCCTTTTGGCGCAGCAGATTGAAGGAGATGCGTTCCGAGGAAACGGTCGCGGAATAGAGCTTCACTGGAATGGCCACCAGCCCGAAAGAGATGGTCAACGAAGCAATTGATCGAGCCTGTGTAGCCATGGTCTAAAATCCCTTGAAGCCGAAAGAGTGCGATTCTTTCTGATTTTAATGAATAAACGCGCGCAAGACCTTCGATTACCTACGGTTTATACACGCAGCGTAGGAAGAATAGAACGGCGTATCAAGTGAATTTGACCCAAAAACGTGTAGGCATCGATGAATGGCGCGCGTTTTAGCCTGGCTCGCCCAGGTGGCCTAAGTTCCCACTGGCCTGCTAATAATCGCTTTTAAATACAGTGAGATAGGTCAGCCACCGGCTTGCCCGACCGACGCGATTCTTAAGCCTGTTTCGCGGTCGCGCGAACCGGGAGCGTCCACTCGGGGCGGACGAAATGACAGGTGTATCCGTCGGGATAGCGTTCGAGGTAGTCCTGGTGTTCGGGCTCCGCTTCCCAGAAATCTCCCGCAGGCTTGAGTTCCGTGACGACCTTTCCTGGCCAGAGTCCTGATGCGTTGACGTCCTCGATGGCGTCCTCGGCGATGTGCTTTTGTTCATCGCCGATATAGAAGATGGCGGAGCGGTAGCTCAAGCCGCGATCGTTGCCCTGCCGATTCAAAGTCGTCGGATCATGAATTTGGAAGAAGAATTCAAGCAGCTTGCGATAGCTGATTACTTTCGGATTGAAGATGATCTCGATCGCCTCGGCGTGCGTGCCGTGATTTCGGTAGGTGGCATTGCGCACGTCGCCGCCGGAATAGCCCACGCGTGTGGAGATGACGCCGGGATAGCGGCGCAACAGATCTTGGACGCCCCAAAAACAGCCACCCGCGAAAATTGCGCGTTCAGTCGGTGCAGACATGTTCTTTCTCCTTCAAATGCGTTGGCGCGCCGCGTCGCGCGATTTCTGTTCCGAAAGCGTGTACAGCGCCTCCGGTGCAGCCTCGAGCCGCTCCATTGGGATCGGTGCTCCGCTCGCATCGGACAGCCCGTAGGTGCCGTCCTCGATCTTCTGCAATGCCCGCTCGATGTTGCTCAAGCGATCATCGTCCGCGGCCTCGAGGTTCCCCTCCAGCTCCAGTGTGGTCAGCTTTTGGGCGTCGTCCTCGAATTCGCGCGCCTGATCGCGGGTATCCGCGTTTGCGCTCGCCTCCGCGCGCTCTTCGCCGCGCCGCACCCGAAGAATTTGCTGCCGCAATTCACTGAGCCGATGTTTTTGTCGGCTGAGGAAGGTCTGATCCAAGCGGGAAGTTGGCGTAGTCATGATTGACTATTATACCGCCTTCGGGGCCGAGGCTCCCATGGCTTCAAGGCCCGTTGTTCGGCGTCATCACGTGATGGGTTGTGAAGGATTGATTCGAACAGGAGGGTGGGCCGTTGACCGGGTTGCACCGGGTGACGGCGCCACCGGGGAGGCCGACGGAATAGGGCGTCCACCTCGAGGGCTCCGACGCCGGATAGTCCGTACTCAACAATTGCGCACCGCTCGCCAAGGCGACCTCTCGGCGGGAGGTATCGTTGGTTCGCGCCTGCTTCGTGTCGGCATCGGTTCGCGTGCGGACCAAGTATCCCTTGCGCACCAGCGCCGCGATCTCTTCCTGCGTCCCGTCATTTTCTTCGGTGAAGGCACAATCCGGCTGGCCAGGCTCCGCGTTGGTAAAGATGACGCGGCCCCGCAGCGACGAATGTCCTTCCAGATATACCGGTCCCACCGGGCGCTGATCCATGAGGAACACCACCTTGCCGCGCGCCGCCGCCAAGGTCGGCCAACCATTGTGCAGCACCGCTTCTTCGAGAGTCGCGTGTTTGCCCCGCACCTGGTCGGGTGTAATCATTTCTTCAGGTTTGAATACCGAGCGGATTTCGGCATCCAGTGCATCGAAGGTGGCGGATGTAAATTTCTCGGGACTAAGCGCATGATATTGAGGCGGCAGTTCGGACTGTTTGGTCTCGAGAAGAATGAAAATCGGCACATGATCCTTATGCGTCTGCGACCAGGCGCGAACGATCTTCAAGCAGGCGAGAAGCTGCTGGCAGGTGCTGCGGTAGTCTAATTCCTGCACATGCATGACCTTGAATCCCGGCTTTTTCATGAGACCCTGCGGATCAAAGTCCGGGTCCTTTGGTAATCCCGCGGCCGCGACCGCATCGATTCCCATGGGATGCGCATAGCGGCCGCCTTCGCTGTCGGCGTAAATATCCAGCTCGATCTGCCGTACACCGGCGGTCAACTGCTGATCCAGCGGCTGATGCCGATACTCCAGCGCCTGATACAGCTGGAGATTCTTCTGCTCCAAGAGTTTAGCCTCGCTGGGCGCGAATCCCGCGTGATAGCTGTTGTGCGTGCCGATCACCTGGATCTGATTCATCCTGACCGGTTCACCCGCACCCGCGACCCGCATGGCGACGCAAGGCAACGTGCTAAACAGCACGCCAGCACTCAAGCCAATCGATCGAATCAACTTCATGGCGCGCTCCCGCTCACTATCGCGGCGTTTAGTATAGTCCTTGGCTAAATGAGGTCAGTTACATCTGCTTGAACAGGTGCGCGAATTGGCGGCTGACGGGGATCTCATCCTTGCGGCCCTTGAGTGTCAGGGTCAGATGTCCGAGTTCGTCGCGCTTCGCGTGCGCGATGTGCTGCGAATTGACCACTGTGCCGCGGTGAATTTGCCAGAATACTTCTTCGTCGAGTTGCTCGAGCAGCTCGCGCAGCGGCATGCGAATGATGCTGTCGCCGTCGCGCGTTGCCACCGTGATGTACTTGTCCTCGGCCTCGAACCACAAAACCTCGTTGACGGGAATCAGCTTGACCGTCGTGCCTGCGCCCGCGCGCACGAAGCGCAATTTGTCCTTGCGTGCGGTGTGGGTGCCGAGCAGTTCGGCGATGCGCGTCGCCATCTCGCCGGCGGTGGCATCGCTGCTGCCGCGGCTCAACTGTCCTGAAAGCCGTTCGATACATTTGGTCAGGCGCGCGATCTCGACCGGCTTCAACAAGTAGTCGATGGCAGCGGTCTCGAAGGCATCGAGCGCGTAGGCATCATAGGCGGTCACGAAGACGATGAGAGGCGGACGTTGCCTGAGGCAAAGTTGGCGTGCGGCTTCGAGCCCATCCAGCTGCGGCATGCGGACGTCGAGAAATGCAACATCGGGTGAGAATTCGTCGGCGAGCTTGAGCGCTTCAGCACCGTTCGAGGCCAATCCTAAGCAGCGTGCGGAAGGCCAGTACTCGCTCAGTTGCTGAGCGAGTACTCGTGCCAGCAGCGGCTCGTCTTCGGCGATGATGTAGCTGTGCGGCGTGCTCATGCAGCCGGTCTGGACAACAAATTCAGCGGCACTTCGATGGCGGCATGCGTCCCGCGCGGCGTGAGCGGTTCCAGAACCAGCCGCGCTGTGCTGCCGAACAGCGACTGCAGCCGTGCGCGGACATTTTGAATGCCGGCACCTGTGCCCGCGGTGTGCGCATTGCCAAGGCCGACGCCCGTGTCATCGACCGACACCATGAGCTTGTCGCCCGCGCAGCGCACGCTGACGCGGATGGAGCCGCCGTCGCCCGCCGGCTCGATACCATGCGTGATGGCGTTTTCCACCAGCGGCTGCAGCAGCATCGCCGGGAATTTCAGGCGCAGGCAATCAGGATCGCAATCGAATTCGGTGGTCAGGCGGTTCGGCAGCCGTAACCCCATGATGGCAAGATACGCCTTTAACAACTCGACCTCAGTGCGCAGCGTCGCCGTCTCGCTGCGCGCATGCGTCAGCGCGGCGCGCAAGTAGCGGATCAGGTTGCCGAGCAGGCAGCGCGCCATGCCGGCGTCGGTCGCGATGAGGGCATCGAGATTCGCCAGCGTATTAAAAAGGAAATGCGGTTCGATCTGCGCTTGCAGCGCTCGAAGCTGCGCTTCGATGGCGGCGCGCTCGGCGCGTTCCACGTCGCGCTTGCTTTGCGCGAGGCGCACCCAGCTGAAGTTGATGAATATTGCAATGCTGCCTGCCACCAGCGAGAAAACGATGCAGACCAGCCAAATGTAGCCCTCGTGCATGGTGTAGGTGGGCGACTGACGCGGCAGGAACAGCTTCGAGAGCAGTTCACCGCCGGTGGCGCCGGCCACGATCAGCGCGAAGTAGATCGCGAAGCGCATACGGAGGTGCCCGCGGAAGCGCTGCATGACGGTACAGCGCACAAACGCCACCAGCGCGAGAATGCTGAAACCGATGCAGTATGCAATGACGAGATTCGGGATGACCTCGTCCCACGAGTGCAGGAGCAGCGCGATGAGCAGCGCGATGACGGTGTTGATTGCCAGCGTCATCGGCAGGCGACGGCGCAAGAAATCGACTACCGTATCGTGGGTACCGTCGAACGTCGAAAGCGGATCGGCGGCTTCGGCCTGCAAAGGGGGCTTCATTCAGTTCCCGTGTGTCGCAAGGAACTTGAGTTTATCGCCCTTCCATCCCCAGCGCATGTTCCCCATTGGCCGCGACCGTGGTGGAAACCTCGGTCTTGGCGACCACAAAATCGTCCACCGCAATCAGCGCGAAAGGAATGAGGCCCAAGATCAGTGAGAGCGAGAGGGCGGCAAATCCGTTGATGGTCTTCATGTGTTTCTCCCGGTGGTTGTAAACCGTGGAAACACTGTAGATCGGGAGGCGCACCGGACGTGGAAATTGCGCCAAATCGCCGGTTCGGCGGCGTAGACGGTGCTTCTTGGGCCGCGAACGGCAGCGAGGCGCTGAACGGACCCTACGATTCCAGCAGCGTTATGTCCATTTTCGCGAAAAACGCCTCGCCGCCTTGAAGGACCCGCACACCCGGCTTTTGCATAAAGTCGCCCGTATAGCCTTCCGGATCCGTGATCCCATGCCAGGGTTCAATGCAGATAAAGCGTGCGCCGGGCTTGGCCCAGATACCAAGATACGAAGCGTCGGGAAAGCCGATTCGCAGTCGCGGTCCGTGGCCGCTGCCGTAGCTGACAGACCGGCTCTTGAGCTGATCGAATATCAGAACATCTTCTTCGAATAGCGCCTCCCTCAATTGCAGCCGCCGATTCGCGATTGGTGTGGGATGGCGTATCGGTGTCAGCAATCCTGCGGCGTCGATTCTTCTCACCGCCGACGGCTCGTCGGTCTCGAATTCAATGAAATGAGAAGTGCGCGGCTGGCCGAAAGGCAAAGGCCAGCGAAATGCCGGGTGATAGCCGAAACTGGCCGGCATGGCGGCCTCGCCCAGGTTGCGTATGGCTGTCGTCAGCGACAAGGTCGCGCCGGAGATTTGGTAACGCACCTCCAATTCAAATTCAAAGGGATACACGGCGTGCGTCGATGCGTCGGCGCGCAATGTCAATGCGGCGCTGGACGGGCTGGAGTTCTGCAGGCTAAATATTTTGTCGCGCGCGAAACCGTGTCGTGACAGCGGATAGGTTTTTGAACCCAGCCGATAAACTCCGCCGGCCAGCACCCCGACGATGGGAAACAACAGCGGCGCGCGGCCTGCCCATATGGAAGGGTCTCCGTTCCAGAGAAGATCGCTGCCCTCATCGGCCCACAAGGTAGAGAGCTGCGCGCCGCGGGGGTCGATTTGAGCAGTCAGGCTGCCGGAAGCTATCGACACCCATGATTGTTCAGGCATGTATTGCCAGTATAGAGGAACAGACCGGGTCCCGGCGCTTACGCGGCGTTGGCGACTACCACTGATGGTCGATCGATAGTGCGAGTTCGCGCTGGGTGCTGGCTTCCGTCAGCGGACTCACGTCCTTGATTAGCGCGGTGGTTCAGCACTCGGCTTGCCCTGGGCGGATTTGGAGCGCCGCGATCGTGCGTCCGAAGCCGTGCGCGCGGCGGCGGCCGCCTTCCATTTGGCGTCGGCATTCGCCGGAGGCTCATCCTTGAGATGGCTCGCAGGCGGATCGCTCGCGGGAAAAGTGTCTTGCAGCGACTTATCGATCGCGTCGGACGCGGCCCGTTCTGCCGCGCGGGGTTCCGCTGCGCGGGGTTCCGCTGCGCGGGGTTCCGCTGCGGGCGTTTCAGTTGCGCGCTGCGTGGACCGCCATTGCCTCTCGGCGTCCAACCAGTCCCGTTCGGCGCTCCCTTCCGGGCAGCCCCGAGCTTGCCAAATGTGGTAGGCCAACTCACCAATGGATCTGTGTTCAGGATGCATGGCGCGCCTCCGGCTAAATACTGCTAATGAAATCGGCTGACAACAAAATGTGCCGTGCGTTCAACTTAGAACGCGGACGCGCAGCGTGATAGGACGTAGGCGCGGCAAACCGGGTCAGCCGAGTCCTACAGTTCTCACTTTGCCTGTTGTATTCTCATGCTGCGTTGGCACTCGGTCCGATGCGCCTGCTGCTTACCGCCTGGGCGCGGCGGACCTGCGTTTTGACACGGCGCAGCGACTGCGCTCCAGCGCAACTGAATCCTATGGGAATCGAGACAAGCCCTTAAGGTGGATTTGAATCCGACAATTGATGCCGCCAGCTTCAAGATGGATACGCAGATCGCGCAAAAGGGCTTGCAGTCCAGGGGCTGGGAAACGCCGTTCAAGGCATAGCAGGGCACGGCGCTCGCGCCCGGTATCACGATGTATCCGGGGTCCTGGAATGCCACCGTCGTCAAGCAGGACGGCGGCCTTGTGTTACTGGAATCGCCGCTCTCGGGCACGTACATGGCCGGCGTCATCGATAAAGCGAAGCGGCAGAATCCTGACCCGTCTTTGAAGGCGGTGCTCTCGACCTCGGATTCCTGGCCGCACGTCGGCGGCGTGCGTCAGGTCGTGGCTTTGGGGTTGCCGGTATACATTCTCGACCTGAACAAACTGCTGCTGGAGCGGCTGGTGGCATCGCCGCGGCATTTGCTTCCCGATCTGTTGGCGCAATTACCTCGCCATCCGGCGTGGCGCATCAGCGACACGCTGGCGCTCAACGCCGACGGCTCCCTGTACGCGCCGGAATTGATGCGCGAAGTGATGGACGCAGTGAAGCGCGAGCATCTCGAAGTCACCACGGTATTCGCCATGCATCAGGAACCCGTGGCCTGGGCGCAGTTGACCGCATTGGTAGAAAGAGCGCTGAATTAGGCTCATATCCTCCTAAACAGAAAACAGCCGCCCAATCTTTGTGCTAGCTTTGCGTGCGCGCGACGCCTGGGCGCGGCGCGCCCACGTCAGTACGCCTGAGGTTAAGTGATGAAATCACGAATTGCCGCCGCAACACTGGGACTGTTTTTGTCTGCTGCCTGCACAAGCGCGCTCGCGCAGCCGCCCCCGCTGTACGACATTGTGATTCGAAATGGACACCTCTTGGACGGGAATGGTAATCCCTGGGTCAATGCCGATGTCGCGATCAAGGATGGCCGCTTCGCCAAGATCGGCCGTGTCGAAGGACACGGCGCGCGCGAGATCGATGCGCGAGGCGACTATGTCTCCCCGGGCTGGATCGACATGATGGATCAATCGGGCGAAGTGCTGCTCAAAAACGGCCTGGCGGAAAACAAACTGCGCGAAGGCGTCACCTCGGCTATCGCTGGGGAAGGCGGCACGCCGGTGCCCTCGGCGCAAATTGCGGATTACTTCAAAAAGCTCGAAACGCAAGGCATCTCGCTGAATTTCGGCACGTACTACAGCAGCGGCCAAGCGCGCGTGGAAGTCATGGGCGATGTCGCCGGCCGGCCCACGACGCAGCAGATGGACGCGATGAAAGCGCATGTCGATGAAGCGATGCGCGCCGGCGCAATGGGCATCGCCACGGCGCTGATTTATCCGCCCGATAGTTTTCAGAGCACCGAGGATCTAATCGAGCTTTCGCGCGTCGCCGCCAAGTACGGCGGCATCTATGCGAGCCATATGCGCGATGAGAGCGCCAAGTTGCTGCAGGCCATCGGCGAATCGATCGAAATCGGCGAGAAGACCGGAATCCAGGTCGAAATTTTCCATTTCAAAGGCGCCTATGCGCCGGGCTGGGGGAAACTGGTTCCGCAAGCGGGCGAACTCATCGACGCCGCGCGCGCACGCGGCGTGAACATCGCGGCCGACATGTATGTCTATACCGCGGGCGGCACGGGCCTCGACATCACGGTGCCGAATTGGGTTTGGGAACAGGGCGCGAAGAAGGGCCTGGAACGACTCAAGGATCCGCAGGTGCGCGCACGCCTCAAGAAGGAGATCTCAGCCGGTTCGGAGCCAGGATGGTCCAACCTGGTTGAGGCCAGCGGCGGCTGGGATCACGTCGTGCTTGCCAACGCCTTCAATCCGAAGTACGACAAATATCGCTTCAAGAGCATCGAGTACATCGCCAGGCAACTCCATCAGGATCCCGCCGACGTCTCGTGGGATATCGTGCTCGGCGCGCAGCCGAACCGCGCCATGGGACTCTATTTCATGATGAGCGAGACGGACATCGCCACCGCATTGCGCTGGCCTTGGATGAGCATCGGCAGCGATGCCGGCGCCAACGAAGCGCCGGGCAAAATCGACGCGATCGGTCTGCCGCATCCGCGCGCCTACGCCAATTTTCCGCGCGTCATTGCCGAGTACGTGAAGAGGCGCCACGTGCTGACCCTCGAGGATGCGATTCGCAAAATGACTTCTTGGCCCGCCACGCGCATGCGTCTATACGACCGCGGCGTCATCCGCGAGGGATTAAAGGCGGATGTGACCATATTCAACGAGGACCGGTTGGATGATGTTGCGAGCTATGAAAACCCCACGGCGTATCCCACCGGCATCGACTACGTTGTGGTAAATGGGCGGTTGGTGATTGACCAGGGCCGCCACACGGGTGCGAAGCCCGGTCAGGTCCTGCGAGGCGCCGGCTACGACTCAAACACGGCGCACCCGTCGCCGTGAGCGCGATTCCCCCAGCCGAGTTGCGCGACTCGTCCTGGTTTCAGCGCTACCTGCTGCCGGGGTTCGCTTTCAAGGCGGTTGTCATCGGCGGCGGTTATGCCACGGGGCGCGAACTGGCGGAGTTCTTTTTGCCGAGCGGACCGCGCGGCGGATTGCTGTCGATCTTTTTGGCCTTAGCTGTCTGGAGCGTGGTGTGCGCGGTGACATTTTCCCTGGCTTACGCCACCAAGAGCTGGAACTATCGGGCCTTCTTTCAAAATCTCCTCGGGCCCTTCTGGGTGATTTTTGAAGTCTGCTACCTGCTTTTCATCATCTTGATTCTGGCTGTATTCGGCGCCGCCGCGGGCGCCATCGGTGCGGCGTTGTTGGGCTGGCCCGCGCTCGTCGGAACCTTAAGCCTGATCGCCTGCATCAGTTTCGTCACCGCTTACGGCACCGCTTCGGTGGAACGTTTGTTCAAGTGGGTCTCGATTTTTCTCTACGCGGTGTATGCCATATTCGTGGTGTTGTCCTTCTTCGCCTTCGGCGATCGAATCATGGTGAATTTGGCGGCGCCGGCGCCGCACGAAGGATGGGTGTTGGGCGGACTTACCTATGCCGGCTACAACGTGGTCGGCGCGGTGATCATTCTGCCGGTGCTGCGGCATTTGCAGAGCAACAAGAACGCGCTGATCGCCGGCGCGTTGGCGGGCCCCCTCGCCATGATTCCGGCGCTGCTCTTTTTCATCTGCATGATTGCCTACTATCCGCAGATCGGCAGCGAAGCGCTGCCGTCAGATTTCCTGCTGCAGCGCTTAAACTTTCCGGCATTTCACTATCTGTTTCAGCTGATGATTTTTTTGGCGCTGCTGGAAAGCGGCACTGGCTGCGTTCATGCCTTCAACGAACGCATCGCCGAAGCCTACGCGGCGCGCACAGGCGGCAGTCTGTCGAAATCCGCCCGCCTGTGGATCACCGGCGTACTGCTCTTGGGCTCGATATTCTTGGCGGCACGCTTCGGACTCGTCACTTTGATTGCGCGCGGCTATCGCGGTCTGGCGTATACCTTCCTGGCCGTATTCGTACTCCCGGTCATGACCCTCGGGGTGTGGCAGCTGTATGCACGCCGCAAGGCGACGCCGCCCTAGGAGACGCTATCAGGGCCCGCGTTCGGATTTCGTTTCGCGCGGTCCCGACCAAGGTCGGCAACCGGCGCGCCCGACAAATGCGCGCATAGAGCTTCAGATAATTCTGCGCCATGCGTTGAGCGGTGAAGCGGCGCTCGAATTCGCCGCGGATGCGATCACGGTTGAGCGTGCCGATGTGCCGCACAGCTTTAACGGCCTGATCCTCTGTATGCACGATGAAGCCGGTCAGCGCGTCTTCCAGCACCTCCGGGACCGAGCCGTTCTCAAACGCAATCACCGGAGTTCCACAGGCCATTGCCTCGATCATCACCAATCCGAAAGGCTCGCGCCACGCGATCGGGAAAACCAGCGCCGCAGCATTTCCCAGGAATTCCTGCTTCTGGTCCTCACGGATCTCACCGATGAATTCGACGTCGGCGTGGCCTAACAGCGGCTCGACCGTGGTCTTGAAATATTCCTGATCGATACGGTCGACCTTGGCCGCGATCTTGAGCGGAATACCGGCCCGCGCCGCGATTCGAATCGCGGCGTCCGGCGCCTTTTCCGGGGAGATGCGCCCAAGGAAGGCGAGGTATCCGCCGCGTCCCTCGCCCTTGCTCAACAGATTCTGCGGCAGGCCGTGCAGCACGGTCGCGACGTAGTTCGCTTCCGGCAACGGCACACGCTGCGAATTGGAAATCGACACCACCGGGATGTCGGCGTACAGCCTGTACAGCGGCGGCAGTTCGGGCAGATCGAGGCGGCCATGCAGCGTGGTGACGGAGGGGGTGCCGAGCCGACGCAGCAACGGATAGCCGAAGTAGTCGATATGACAATGGATCATATCGAACTCGTGTGCGCGACGCGCCACCGTCTCGAGCTGCATGAACAACGGCGCGAAATGATCCTTCACGTCGGGGTCGAGGCGCAGCGCGCGCGGCCAGATGGGATGCAGAATCGCTTTTGTGGCGCTGTCGCCGGACGCGAACAGCGTGACCTCGTGCCCCAATTCAACAAGGGCATCGGTCAGGTAAGCGACCACGCGTTCGGTGCCGCCATACAACTTTGGAGGCACGGCTTCGGCGAGCGGTGCTACTTGCGCTATCCTCATTTGATCCCCACAGGCTGATACAATCGGTGAAGGGCGCCATCGTAGCCGCTCCTGTCGCCGTTGTCGGCTTTCAAAATGGAACTGAGTGTTGTAAGAGAAACTCTTATGTTGCGGATGCTTTTGCATTCGCGCCGAGAATTGCGGCTGAAAAATTTACAAACCGCGCCAATCGCCTCCTGTTTTGGGAACAACGCATGATTACATCCCCGGTGTTCGATCCCACGACGTCGTCGCATTCGGTCGACGAGGTGCCGGGGCCCCAATTCGCCATCGCGGTCTCTGCGACGCTGCAGCAGCGCCGCACACGGACGCTGAAGCACGCCGACACCTTCGCGGTGTTCGATCATCGCGGCGATGTCGGCGGCGAGCCGGGAAACCCCGAGGGACTGTACCATCGCGACACTCGCATGCTGTCGGAGCTGCAGCTGCTTCTCGAGGACGGGCGACCGCTGCTGCTCTCCTCGATGACGCAGGACGACAACGCCGTGTTCACGGCGGACCTCAGCAACCCGGATCTGCTCGAGGGCGGCAAGATCGCCCTGCGGCGGGAAAATATTCATCTGAATCGCATGAAGTTCATCTGGAACGGCGCCTGCTACGAGCGGCTCGTGGTGAGAAATTACGGCGATCGCCCATTGAGCTTGCGGTTGACGTACCGCTTCGCGTCGGACTTCGCGGACCTTTTCGAGGTGCGCGGCGAGCACCGCAGCGCGCGCGGCGAGTCGAGCGCCGCGCTTCAGAGCGATCACGCCGTCGCGCTGCGCTACAAAGGTCTCGATGAGATCGAACGCATCACGGAGATGACTTTCTATCCGGCGCCGAAGACGCTAACCACGGCCAGAGCGGCTTTCGAAATAGCGCTGCAGCCGCGGGCGACGCGCAGGATCTTCCTTCGCATCGGCTTCACCAGCGCGTCGCAGGGCGAATGGAACGGCCGTTTGTTCTACCGGCGTTTGCGCGCCGCCCGTCATGCACTGAAGGATTCGAGCGCACGCGCCGCAAGCGTTGACAGCTCGAATTCCGTTTACAACGAAATCGTCAGGCGTTCGGTCTCGGACCTGTACATGCTCATCACCGACACGCCGCAGGGGCCTTACCCGTACGCCGGGATTCCCTGGTTCAGCACGCCCTTCGGGCGCGACGGAATCATCACGGCGCTGATGACGCTGTGGCTGGATCCCACCATCGCGCGCGGCGTGCTCGGGTTTCTCGCCGCCACCCAGGCAACCGCGGTCGAGCCGGAACGCGACGCCGAGCCGGGAAAGATTCTGCACGAGATGCGCCATGGAGAAATGGCGAATCTGCGCGAGGTGCCGTTCGGCCGCTACTACGGCAGCATCGACGCAACGCCCTTGTTCCTGCTGCTGCTCGGTGAGTATTTCCGGCGAACCGGCGACCTTGAGACCGTGCGCTCGCTGTGGCCAAACGCTGAGGCAGCGCTCGCCTGGATCGATCGCTACGGCGACCGCGACGGCGACGGTTTCGTCGAATATCACCGCCAGACCAAGGAGGGCCTCGCGAATCAGGGATGGAAGGACTCCTTCGACGCGATCTTCCATCGAGACGGCCGCCTGGCCGAAGGCTCAATCGCACTGTGCGAGGTGCAGGCGTATGTATACGGCGCCAAACGCCACGCCGCCGTGCTGGCCGAGGCGCTGGGGATTCCGCAGCGCGCCGCCGCTCTCGCCGCGCAGGCCGAGGCCCTGCGGGAGAGATTCGAATCGACATTCTGGTGCGAGGATCTCTCTACGTACGCGCTGGCGCTTGACGGTGCGAAGCGGCCTTGTCAGGTGATCGCGTCGAATGCCGGACAGGTCCTGTTCACGGGTATTGCCTCGGCCGAGCGCGCCCAACGCGTCGCCGCCACGCTGCTGTCGCCGGCGGTTTTCGGCGGGTGGGGCATCCGCACGATCGGCGCGTCGGAATCGAGGTACAACCCGATGTCCTATCACAACGGCTCGATATGGCCGCACGACAACGGACTCATCGCCATGGGTTTCGCCCGCTATGGCCTGCAGAAATCAGCCGGTCGTGTGTTTCGCGCGCTCTTCGACGCCGCCACATACATGGATCTGCGCCGTCTTCCCGAACTCTTTTGCGGCTTCCCCCGCCGGGAGCGCAACGCGCCGACGCAATATCCCGTAGCTTGCTCCCCGCAGGCGTGGGCGAGCGCGACTCCTTTGTGCCTGCTGCAGGCCTCGCTCGGACTGGAGCTGCTAGACCGGACAGGTGAGATCAAGTTTTATCGCCCGATGTTGCCGGATTTTCTTGACCACGTGCGGTTGCGCAACTTGCGCCTGAGCACGGGGTCTGTCGACGTGCTGCTCCATCGCCAGGATGACAACGTCGGCGTGACCGTGACGCGGCGCGACGGCGATGTCGTTGTGGTCACCCGCTACTAGGGAGAAGCATCCGCAGCGCTCGCCGAAGTCAAATCGTAGTGCGGCGGCGGCTCGGCGTGCATCAAGTTGCGCACCAGAAAGTCCCAGGACCGGCGCAGCGCGTAGCGGCTGAACAGCAATGCGCCGTGCCCGACGTTCGGGACGATGAGCAGCTCGAAGTCTTTGTTGGCACGGATCAGTGCATCGGCCAATTGCAGCGTTTGGCTCGGAAGGACATTGGAGTCCATGTCGCCGTGCAAGAGGAAAAGCTTGCCCTTGATGGTACTTACCAGCAGGGGATTGGCGGCAGCGGTGTAATTGCTGCCCGACTCCGGACCGTTGTAGGTCTCGCCCCAAACGGCGATATAGCCGCGCTGGTCGTGATTGCCGGCATCCGCGACGCCGACTTTGAAAAAGTCGGGATACATCTCCATTGCATGAACCGTGGCATAGCCGCCGCCTGAAGTGCCATAGATTCCGACTCGATCCAGATCCATAGACGGATAACGGCGTGCGAGTTCGCGCAGGACCGCCACGTGATCATCGAGATGCCCTGCTTGGGCCAGGCCACCATAGGACTCATCGTGAAAGCGCTTTGAGCGGCCGTGCGAACCGCGTCCGTCCACCAGAACCACGATGAAACCCAATTCCGCGTAGGCTTGCGCGCCCAATCGATCGAAAACGTTCGCCAAGAAATTCGGCTGCGCGCGATGCGATTGCGGCCCCGGATACGGGGAGTCGAGCACCGGATACCGCTTGTTCGGATCGAAGTTCGAGGGCCGCAGCAGATTGCCATACAGCAGGGTCTTGCCGTCTGCGGCCACCGCGCTGAATCGTTCCGGCGGGTGAAGTCCGGTCGTCATCAGCCTCGATACGTCGGCACGCTCAATCTCGGCGACCAGTCTGCCATCCGAGCGGCGCAGCACTGTGATGGGCGGCAAGTCGGTTCTGCTGTAGGTGTCGATAAAGAAGTGCCCCGACGGCGAGAAACCGTAGGAATCTTCTGGATTCCCGGCCGCGTCCGCATTCTTGTTGGCGAACACGCCGGCTTCCTGCTCGGAACGAACCGCGTGATCCGCCGTTTCGGGAGTGAGTAGCCGGGCTTGCCCGTCTTTCAGACTGACGCGGTACACCTGGCGGTAGTAGGGATCCACGCCGGGTTCGCGTTCGTTCGCCGCGATATAGATGAAGCCCTGCACGGGGTCCAGATGCAGTACGTTGCGAACCGTCCAGGGACCTTCAGTGAGACGCCGCTTCAGACGGCCGGTCGCTCCGTCATACAGATACAGATGCCCGAAGCCGTCGCGTTCGGAAAACCACAAGACATCGTGATTTGCGAGTACATAGACCATGGGAGATTCGCCCAGGCTCGCCGATTCCACATACGTGCTACCAGTCTCCGACAAGAGTTGCCGCGACGTCCCGTTAATCGCTTCAATGACATTTAAGCTCATGCCCTTGGCGTAGCGGGAGCGGGCAATCAGGTATACATGCGCGCTGTCGGGCGACCACCATGCATCGCCCGCCTCAATCGGCGTGAAAAATAAGCATGGCAGCGCCGCAGCCACTGCTCGACCGGTTCGATTCGTCAGGTCGAAAATCCACGGTTCCACCTGCGGAATAGCCGGGTCATTGGGCATGGCATAGCCCCAATGATTCGAGATGGGCCGCACGGTTCCGTCTGTCGGCGTCGACTGCGTCAGGGTGATCTCACGGACGCTGCGCTGGTCCAACCGGTGGGTGAGCAAGTATTTCGAGTCGGGCGACCAGAGAACGATCGGTTTCGGAGGAGGCCCGGGTGGACCGGCCAGGGCATGTCCATCCTTGACCGCGAGTGCGCGGGCCGCGGCGCCGCTCGTTATCACGCCCGCGGTGGACTCGACCGGGGCTGCGTACTCGTCGTGCGGCATCGCGTCGGTCGTGAGAGCGAATCGAGTCTTGCCGTCAGCGGAACGAATCCACAGATTGCCGTTATCGATGAAGGCGAGCCAGCGACCGTCGGGCGAGGCAATGGCGAATGGATCCGTCGCCGCAGTCGGCTTTTCCGAGCAATCCGCGTTGCGTGTGGAACAGTTCCAGTTCTTGCCATCTGCGGAGAAGCCGATCCGATCGACCGAGATTTCTTCATAGTCTTTAAAGGGCAAGCGCTGTGCTTCGACCACCTTGCCAAGGACTTTGGACAAACCCGCGGCCACGACGATTTGATCAAACGCCGCAGCCTGCTTAGCGGTAGCGGCCCACACCTCCACGAAATCGGCTCTGCCGTCGCCCAGTTCGCGCCGGTAGGTAAAGCGATCCTTACCGCTGCGCCAATGCGGCGTTAATGAAGCATTGAGTACGAGCTTGTCTTGATTGCTGGCCAGGTACTGCGCCGCTCGATCGTAGAGCTTGGCATCGAGCACCGGATAGTCGGCTGCCGCTGCCTGAGCCGGCAGCAGCGTGCAGACGCCGGCCGCGATGATCACGCCGATTCTTCGAATCCGACGTTTCATCGGCTCAGCCTGACCTCCAAGGCCGCGCGTATCAGTACCTCGACGTGAACGAGGTCAAGTGATACACCCAGGCCATCCACAGCATCACCACCGCGGACAGGGCGAGCACCGAGGTCCAAATCTTGCCGGGCCAGCGTCGCCGGCCGGTCCAGGCAATCGCTGCGGCCCAGATCAGTACGATGGCCCCGCCGACATAACCCACGATCGAGACCAGGTGCATAAGAAACAGCCAGGGATCCAGACTGGGTCCGAGCATCGCGGTCCGCGAGCTGATCGTCACGAACAACGCCAACCAGGCAAGCGATACCAGCGTCACGGCGGCGGCGGCGGCGCGCGACAGCACGCGGCCACGTTCATCGCGTCCGACCAGATCCAGTTTGAGATTATTTCTGCGCCGTACGACGGCGGCGACCGGCCACAGCAGCGTGGTAATCAAAAGCGCGGCGAAGGCAGACTCCACGCTCGGAACGAGCCAGGCGGCAGAGCGCCACCAGGGACTCGGCTCGTACACCGTAAAGGGCGAAATCTCATCGATGCTGAAGCGCTGCACACGTCCGTCCGCCACTTTTGCGGCCAGCCGCCAGCCGCTGTTGACGTCGCGCCAGACGAAAGGCGCGACCTCGCGATAGAAACGCGGCGTGCCGTTGCGGCCCTTGAAGGAAGGCGATGTCAGCGTGCCATCCTTGCCGACGCTGAGTTTGAAGGGACTGGCGAAGCCGATGATACTCATGAACGACGTTTCGACGCGGCGCGAGCTTTCGTAGTGGCCCGCCATCAGCTTGGCATGCTCGGCGGCGGTTTTCGCATCGACGCTGCGCAGATCCGGTGTACCGGGAAAGTAGCGATCGAGAAAGTCGTCGAATAGTGCGCCACGAATCGCGCCCGCGGCGCCTTCGCGGCCTTGACTGTTGAGCGACACGAACAGGCCGACGTGATCGTCCAGCAACAAGTGCAGATAGCTGTGCATGTAGACCGTGTCGCCCCCATGGCTGATGATCCTGTGGCCGTTGTAGTTCTGTTCGTAAAATCCGAGCATCATGCGGTTCAGCGGCGGGATCATGTCGGTGGGTGTTTCGTGCATCATTTTCAGCGTTTCCGCGCCGAGGATGCGCGCACCGTGATACTCGCCGCCTTCCAGATGCGCGATCATGAAATGCGCCATGTCGACGCCGCTGGCCGCGAGACTGCCGGCGGGCGCCGCTACCACGATTTCATAGGGCTTTGGAGGCTGCGATCCCAGCGCATAGCCTTGGGACATGTCGGCCTCGAACGCAGCGGGCAGCGGCTGTCGGAAAGTGGCGTGCGACATCTCCAATGGTTTGAACAGGTGGGCGTCGATGTAGTCATCGAAGGGCTGCCCTGAAATGCGTTCAACGATGTAACCCGCGAGCGCCGTCGCGTAATTGGAGTACGCCGGCGTGGATCCGGCCTTGAATATACGCACGGGCGTCTTTTGTTCAGCATAGCTCTTGAGAGGCACCAGCTGCTTCGGATCGGAGACGATCAGCGCTTTGATTTGCTCTTCGAAACCCGGCGTATGCGTCATGATGTCGCGCAGCGTGATGGGCCCGTCCGAGCGCGGCGGTATCTTGAAGTCCAGGTATTCGTTGACGTCGTGGTCGAGGTCCAGCTTGCCCTGCTCGACCAGCTGCATCACCGCAGTCCAGGTAAACAGCTTGGAAATCGAGCCGGGCCGGAACATGGTGCGCTCCGCATTGACCGGCTTGTGCTTCTCCACGTCGGCGAACCCGTACCCCTTCGCGAAGATCACCTCGCCGTTCTTGACGACGGCAACCACTGCACCGGCGACGTCGCCGCGCTCCAAGGCGTAGGGCATGAAGCCATCCAGCCAAGGCTCGAGATCGGTCCGCTCGAGGGAATGGGCCGCCGGGGGGGTCGAACTTGGCGCAGAGGCAGGCTCCGGGTTCACGGCACCGGCGCCAAGCGCGGCGCCGAACGAGCAAAAGAATAGGGAAGTTGCAAGAAAGGCTGGGTACGGGCGCGACATTGGTTATCCCCTGAAGCTGCCGGCTAAAGAGGATGTTTACATTAAGAGAAATTTTCTACAATGAAAAACTTCGACTGTTCAGCGCGTGCCGCCGCCGAGCGCTCCTTAAACGAAAAGGCGGCTGTTCACCCTCGTACCCGCCCTGATCGGCCCAAATGCGTGCAGCACGGCCTCAGAACGCGCAATAAAGGCTTGCGCTTGAGCCGTGGAATGAATGGTTGGGGGGCCGAGAGCGGCCTAATCGGCGCTAGGAATACCAAATATCAGGGCGTCCGACCCTAGGCAAAACTTGGCGCGATCAGAAACTAGTTGCCAATCAGGATAATAAAAAATATATTGCAGCGATCGTCTGGGCGGCAGAGCACGATTTGGAGGTGCTGCTGCGGTGCCCGCAATCGATCGCTCAAAAAAATGGGGAATGCAATGCCTATTCAACACTTCGTGGTTAAGGTCGCGACTGCGGGATTTCTTCTCTCCAGCGCGGTTGCATGGGCGGCCGACGCGACGCAGCCGGGCGCGCTGGATGAGATCATCGTGACGGCGAGCAAGCGCGACGAGAAATTGCACGATGTCGCGATGAGCATCACCGCGCTCGGCGGCGAGGAACTGCAGCTGCGTCAGGCAACCGGATTTCTTGATTGGGCGGCTCAGGTTCCCGGCCTGTCGATGCAAACCAGCGATGCGGCCTTTTCACGGTTGATCATCCGCGGAGAAAATGTCGGCAGCGTGGGCGCATTGATCGCCACGACGGTGGACGACATTCCGTTCTTCATGTCGGGTGCACAGGCGGATGGCGCTTTTTTCAGCGCCAATGTCGATACCTATGATCTGAAGCGCATCGAAGTTTTGCGCGGTCCGCAGGGCACCTTGTACGGTGCCGCCGCAGAAGGCGGCATCATCAAGTACGTGACCAATCTGCCGAATCTCAACAAGGTCGAAGGCGATGTCTCGCTGGGCGGCCAGACCGTCGACGGCGGCTCCACCGCGGGAAACATCAAGGGCATGATCAATTTGCCCTTCTGGGACAACAAAGCCGCGCTGCGTGTCAGTGCCGTCGAGTCGCAACTTCCCGGCTGGATCGACAATCCCAAGCTGGGCCAGAGCAACATCAATAGTGGCAGCAGCTATAGCTTGCGCGCGTCGTTGCTCGTTCAGCCGGTCTCGGACTTCACCGCACGCGCCACCGTATTCGAGCAGCACTTGAGGACCACCGGCAACTATAACGCGCAGGTCGTCGGTGCCGCGGCGACCCCGGCGGCGCCGCCGACGAACCAATTCAGCCAGACAGCCGGTTTCGCCAACAACCAGGCGCTTCCGGCCGTAGAGGACAATTCCCTCAAGTATGGGGCATTGAATCTGGCGTACGACTTCCATTGGGCGACCTTGATGTCGGCCACCAGCTACGGGCGCTTCAATCTGCATTTCACCAATGACGACAGCCTCTTGAATTTGGCGCCGGGCTTCACCTACGGAGATTTCATCTCCAGCCTCTACGGCCAGCCAGCGCTATTCAAGGTCGATCAGGTCGAGTTCGTGCACAAGTTCAATCAAGAACTGCGGCTCACCTCCGATGCCGGCAACAGCCTATTCGGCCACGGATTTGACTGGCAGTTCGGCGGCTACTTTACGCACGAGTCGACAACGCTTACGCAGCCCTTTGAAGCGCTCGATGCGACCAATCCATCGACCATTCTGACGCCGGCGGTCGGCGGCGCCATCATACCGGGCGACTACAAGGAACGGTCCGTCTTCGCCGACTTCACTTATCACTTCACCACCGCATTGGACCTCGAGCTCGGCGGACGCGAGACGGACGTGAAACAGAATTCGCAGACCAACACATTCTGCTGCATTCTCTTCGGGCCCACAGACACGCACTTCCCGGCGATTTTTACCTCGCAGAACAGCACGACCTGGTCGGTGGCTCCGCGCTGGCACATCAACGAGGACACGCTCGCCTATGTGCGCGTAGCGACCGGTTTTCGTCCCGGCGGCCCGAATCTTCCGACCCCGACGTTGCCGAACCCGCCTTCGTTCAAATCGGATTCCACGAAGAACTACGAAATCGGCATCCGCACGGACCTGTTCGACAAGAAATTCTCCATCGACATGGCGGTGTTCTACATCGATTGGAAGGACATCCAAATTCTCAGCATCGTGAACACACCTGCCGGCCCGGTCGGCATCAACGGTAATTCCGGCAGCGCGACCAGCAAGGGTCTCGAATGGAACTTCGAGTGGCGGCCGCTCACGGGACTCGATATCGGATTGTTGGGCTCGTACACCGATGCGTACCTGACCGCCGATGCGCCGGGCCTGGGCGCCATGTCGGGCAACAAGCTGCCCTTTGTACCGGATGTCAGCGCGACGCTAAATGTCGATTACCGCTGGCCTGCGTTCGCCGATTGGGCTGCATTCGTCGGCGGTTCAGAAACCTACACGGGAAGCCGCTTTACCTCGTTCTCGCCATCCGTTTCCGTGATCGAACCGCACGTCAAGCTGCCGGTCTACAACACGCTGCAGCTGCACCTCGGTGTGGATAACGGACACTACAACGCCGAGCTGTACGGCAATAACCTCAACAACTCGAAGGGCATCGCCGACTACAGCAACAGTGGTGGCGCCAATCAAACCGGTCTCGCGTCCTTCATTCAGCCGCGGACCATTGGCATCCAGGTGGGGTACAAATTCTAGCGGCGACAAAGTTGCCGCGGATGGCCATGCGTCGTTCGCCGGTTGCTGCACTCGTCCTGCTCTTAGGCGGAGGCTGCATCGACTTCGACGCAGCTCGCGCCGAGGATGCGGCGCCAAACGCCGTCGATATCAAGTGGGCGGTTCGCATCCCGTTGCGGGATGGTATCGGGTTGAATGCCACCGTCTACCGACCCAAGCGGCAGCGCACGCCGGCGCCCTGCATCTTCACGCTGACTCCCTACATCGGCGATAGCTATCACGATCGCGCCATGTACTTTGCGGGGCACGGCTTGCCTTTCCTGCTGGTCGATGTGCGCGGGCGCGGTAACTCCGAGGGCACGTTCACGCCCTTTGCCCAGGAGATCAACGACGGCTACGATGTCGTCGAGTGGCTGGCGAAGCAACCCTATTGCAACGGCAAGGTGTCGATGTGGGGCGGATCCTATGCCGGCTTCGATCAGTGGGCCGCGGCGAAGAACCGTCCGCCGCATTTGGCGACCATTGTTCCCGCCGCGGCGGCATTCCCCGGCGTGGACTTTCCGGCGCGCAACAACATTGCCTACCAATACCTGATGCAGTGGCTGACCTACACCGCGGGTCACGCATTACAGTCAAAGCTGTTCGATGATGCTGATTTTTGGCCTTCTCTTTGGCGTGAACGCTTCACCACGGGCCAGCCCTTTTCGAATCTCGAGCACGCGCTCGGCGGGGACCAAGCTGCGCTGCGCGAATGGCTGCGCCATCCCGCCGTTGATGGCTATCTGGATCAGATGACGCCGACGGCTGCGCAGTTCAAGGCCTTGGACATCCCCATCCTGACCATCACCGGAAGCTACGATGACGATCAGCCGGGCGCGCTCGAGTACTATCGGGATTACATGCGCGTGGCCTCCGCCGCGCAGCGCGACAAACAGTTTTTGATCATCGGCCCCTGGGATCATCCCGCGACACGCACGCCGCGCACGCCGATCGGCGGCATTGATTTTGGTCCGGCGAGTCTGGTTGATCTGCCGAAGCTGCATCTTGAGTGGTACCACTGGACCATGGCCGGCGGCCCTAGACCTAAGTTTCTCAAGGATGCAGTCGCGTACTACGTCATGGGCGCGGAACAATGGCGCTACGCCGGCAGCCTCGAGAAGGTCACCGCCGAGATGATGCCGCTGCTGCTCAACTCGTCGGGCAACCCGACGCACATTCTAAATTCGGGCATGCTGCAGACGCAGGATTCGAAGCGCGACATGGGTCAACCCGATCACTTTGTCTACGATCCGCGCGATGTCTCGACGGCCGACCTGGAGTCGCGTATCGATCCTAACGATCTGACCGATCAGCGCATGCTTTTCGCGCAGGAGGGGGCGGAGCTGGTCTATCACTCAGAGCCGTTCGAGAAGAACACGGAAGTTTCGGGGTTCTTGCGCTTATCGGCCTGGATCGCGCTCGATCAACCCGACACGGATCTGCAGGCGCAGATCTACGAAATCACCGCCAATGGACGCAGCATTTTGCTGACAACGGACCGCATTCGTGCCCGTTATCGCGACAGTCTTCGAGTGGCCAGTCTCGTGACGACGCACAAACCGCTGTTATATGAATTTAAGCGCTTCACGTTCGTCTCGCGGCAATTGGCCCCGGGGAGCAGGCTGCGGTTGGTGGTCGGTCCCATTAATTCGATTTATACGCAAAAGAATTACAACTCAGGAAAAGCGGTGTCGGACGAAACCATGGCGGATGCACGCCCCGTGACCGTGACGCTGCTGCATGACAAAACTCATCCCAGCACCTTGTATGTGCCGCTGGGGCAACCACAGCGGGGCTCATCATGAAAAGCATTGCGTTGATGGCAATCACTGCGCTGTGGTTGACGCAGGCCGCTCACGGCGCTGCGGCAACCCAGCCTGCAATCCAGCCTGCAATCGTGCCTACCAATGCCCGAGCCCAGTCTCCAGTACGACTCTTCGGCGCCAGCCAGTTCGACCTGGTCTCGAAAATTAGCGCCAGGACCTATCGAATTTTTGTCTATAAGCCGCTCACTCCGGCGCCGCCCTCCGGTTATCCGGTTGTATTCGTGACCGATGGCAACGGCATGTTCCCTTTGGCCGCGGCACAGACGGCGCTCATGGGACTGGCGGGCAAGGGTGTTCTCGTCGTCGGCATAGGCTATCCCACCGACGACTTCATGAGGCCGATGATGTTGCGCTACCGGGATCTCACGCCCGTCACCGAGGACAAAACGCTGTTTCCGACGCAGCCCCCGCTGGCCGAAGCCGACCAAGGCGGCGGGTCCGAACTTTTCTACCGCTTTATCACCGAGGAGCTGCGGCCCGCCGTCTCCTCCTCGTATTCCATCGATGCGCAGCAGCAGACTTTGTACGGTCACTCGTTGGGGGGACTATTCGTTCTTGGCGTTATGTTCAAACACCCGGAGTCCTTCAACAACTATGTCGCCAGCAGTCCTTCGATCTGGTGGGATAGCAAGTCGGTGTTGAAGGAAGAAAGCGGCTTTTTAGCCAAGGCAAAGAGCGCAAAGCACCCCATCCGTGTGTTGATCTGCGTGGGTGCAAAGGAGCAAGACCCGTATTCTCAGGCCCCGCCGGGAAACATGCCGTTGAGCGAGGTCAACAAGAGAATCGCGGAGGCGCGGATGGTCGATAACGCGCGTAGTTTGGCGAGCAGACTCTCGCACAGCGGTGCGAAGTCAGGATTGTTGGTGCGATTTCAAGAGTTCAGTGGCGAAGATCACTTGAGTGTCATTCCGGCCTCGATCAGCCGAGCGCTGGAATTCGCGCTCGAGCCCTAACGGCTCTTGCGATGCTTGACCGTCTTGATCGGAGCGCGCACAGGCTCATGAGGAGTCGACGGCGGGGTTGTCTCGGTATCGCCGTGCAATGACATCAAGGAATGGATCAACCCCTCGTCATTGCTCGAACATACGCCGAGCACGACCGCCTCATCGCATCCTTCCGCAGTGACGTAGGCGTGCCCCATGTTGCTGTCCAAATAGATCGACTCGCCGCCATTCAAGACCACGGGGTCGTAGAATTCGGTGAGGACCTTGATCGCGCCCTTCAGGACGTAGATGTATTCCTCGCCCGAGTGACGCACCAGTTCACCGAACTCCTCGGCGCTCTTGGCGCGAATTCGCGTCAAAATTGGAATCATCCGCTTGCGGCGCAGCTCCGGACATAGGTAATAATAATCATAGTTCTTCGTGTTCACTCGCACCGCGTCGTCGGTGAGTCCGATACTGCGGCGCGCGGTCACCGCCGGTTCCGCTTCGGTCGGATCCGCAAACAACTCGGATACGCGGATTTCCAGCCGCTGGCTCAATTGCACCAGCTTGTCGTAGCTTAAGGTTAGACGGTCATGTTCCACTTTGGAGAGGGTGGACACGGGAATGCTCGTTCGTTGACTCATCTGGCTCAAGGTCCAGCCATTGCGCGCACGTAGAGATCGCAGCAAGCTTCCTAGCGTGGGGTGACGCGTTTTCATGTCCATCTAAGCCGCCCTTGAGATTTCGTCGTTTCCGTTAGCCGCTCGCAGCATACCTAGCGCATTGGGTAGGTCAACCGCTGCAATGCCGATAAACATGCTTTGGGCAAAATTTCGACAAACCGACCTGTATAGAGAATTTTATTGACAATTGTCTATACAGGATTATTCTGGCTTAGTTGCGACACGATATCAGGATAGGCAAACGATGTCCGACTCTTCAATTCGCGTTACTCGCCGCCGCACATTACAGGCAATGGCCGGCGCATGCGCCGCTCTCGCACTACCCAAGGCGTATGCCGCGGCGGCCGCTGCTGCGCACGATCCCAAAAATCAATATTCGTCCAAGGTCTTGGACCTGGTGCAGCGCTCGCTGGTGATCGACATGCTCGCGCCGCTCAAGCTGGATTTTCGTCCCGAGGCCTATGCGCTGCCGTTGACCGATTCCGAGGCCGCGATGTTTCGCACCTGCGGCATCACCGGCTTTCACAATTCCGTGGGAGTCGGCGGCGCAAGCGCTTATGACGACGCGCTCGAATTCATCGCCGCCTGGAGCGGATTTGTGGGACGCAATACACACGTCTTTTCCTTGGTGGGCAAAGTCGACGATTTGGATGCGGCGAAGGCCAAGCAAAAGATTGCAGTCATCATGGGTTTGCAAAACGCCGACGAGTTTCGAGAACCGAAGGACGTCAAGGCATTCTACGAATTAGGATTGCGCTGTGCGCAGCTGACTTACAATACGCAGAACCTGCTGGGCAGCGGCTCGACGGAACGGGTCGACGGCGGGATAAGCGACTACGGCGAGCAGATCATCAAGTCTATGAACGAGGTTGGCATGCTCGTCGACGTTTCGCACAGCGGCGATAAGACCACCCTGGACGCCATCGAGTTGTCTCCCAAGCCGATCGCCTTTACGCACTCGAATTGCCGCGCGCTGAACAATCATCCGCGTCTCAAGACCGACGAAGCGATTCGCAAGCTCGCGGCGAAGGGCGGCGTCATGGGCATCACCGGCGTACGCATGTTCGTCAAGGACAAGGAGCCGACGACGGTCGAGGATATCGTCGATCACATCGATCACGTCGTGAAGCTCGTCGGCATCGACCACGTCGGTATCGGTTCGGATTCCGACTTGATGGGATACGATCACATGCCGGCAGACCAGTACAAGCAACTGAAGGCCGGCTATAAAGCCTCATATGCATTCCGCGACAAAATAGACACCGACGGTTTCGATCATCCCCGCAAGATGTTTGACCTCACGGCGGCATTGATCCGCCGCGGCTACAGCGATCCGAATATTCAGGCGATCCTCGGTCGCAATTTCCGTCGCCTGCTGGGTATTACCTGGACATAAGTCTAAGAAGTTCTAAAGGTTGGGGAATGAATACGAAACGCGAATTGCACGTGCCGGGGGCCCGAATGTCGCAGGTGCTGGATTTACCTCAACCATATCTGCTTTTTCTGGGGGATACCACCGAGAAGGGCTACGCCAAGACGGCGTTCGGGTTGCGCGACTGGGCGCCTGAGCGCTGCGTCGGAGAATGGGCGTGCGACGGTGCCACCGTTACCACGGACCTTCCGCGCTTGACGCCGAAGGAGGCGCGCGCTCGCGGTGCCCGCGCGCTCGTCATCGGCGTGGCCAATACCGGTGGCGTGATCGGCGACAATTGGATTCCCTCGCTGGTCGAAGCGCTGGAGTCGGGACTCGATCTCATCAGCGGCATGCACGCCAAGCTCGGCAACGTGCCGCAGTTGAAAGCCGCCGCGGAGCGCCACGGCCGCCGGCTCATCGACGTCCGTACGCCGCCGAAGAATATCCCGATTGCAACCGGTGCCAAGCGCAGCGGCAAACGCCTACTGACCGTCGGCACGGATTGCGCCGTCGGCAAGAAATACACCGCTCTCGCGTTGGCACGCGCCTTCAAGCAGCGCGGGCTCGACACGGATTTTCGCGCCACGGGACAGACAGGAATCCTGATCGCGGGGGGCGGCATGCCGATGGACGCAGTCGTTGCGGATTTCGAGGCCGGCGCCGCCGAGATCTTAAGTCCTGCGGCACCCGCGCAGCATTGGGACGTGATCGAAGGCCAGGGTTCTTTGTTTCACCCGGCCTACGCCGGGGTTTCGCTCGGCTTGCTGCACGGCAGCCAGCCGGATGTCATCGTCGTCTGCCATGACATCGATCGCAAGGAGATGCTGGGTCATCCCGGCTACCTGCTGCCCGATGTCTTCGACACCATTGATTTGAATCTGCGGCTCGGCCGCCGCACCAATGCGGCGATCCGTTGCGCGGGCGTCAGCTTGAACACCTCAAAACTGAGTCCAAGCGATGCCGCGCGGCTGCTGGAAACGGAAAGCGCCCGGCTTGGCGTGCCCGTCGCAGACCCCATGCGGCCCGGCGCCGCGTTGGAGAAGCTCGTCGACAAATGTCTTGCCTGAATTTGTAGATAACAGCGACTTGGGTCGCAAGCAGAGAATCCATGCGTACATTCACATTTTTGGCCGCCGTGCTCCTCGCTTTGGGATCGTTGACGGCCATTGCTCGGAAAACCGTTCCTGCGCCAAGCCTCGCGCCGGCAAACCCGGCGCCCGCAACTGCGCCGCCGGCAGCGCCCCCGCCGGCCGCAGCGGCAGCGGCCGCGGCCGCGGCGCCCGCAGCCGCGCCGTTGACCGCGGATGATGTCAACGCATGGCTAGACGGATATATGCCGTACGCACTGCACACCGGCGACATCGCGGGCGCCGTGGTGGCGGTGGTCAAGGACGGGCAAATCGTCACGGAGCGGGGATACGGGTACGCCGACGTCGCGAAGCGTGCTCCTGTGGATCCGAAAATGACCTTGTTTCGGCCAGGCTCGGTGTCGAAGCTCCTCACTTGGACCGCGGTGATGCAGCAGGTCGAGCAGGGCAAGATCGACCTCGATGCCGATGTGAATCAATATCTGGATTTCAAGATTCCTGCGCGCGACGGCAAGCCCGTCACCATGCGCGAGTTGATGCAGCATGTTGCGGGCTTCGAAGAGCAAGCCAAGGGCATCATGTCGGAGGATCCTAAATCGCCGGGGTTCGAAGCGCTGCTCAAGCAGTGGGTTCCGGAGCGAGTCTTCGCGCCCGATACCACGCCTGCGTATTCCAATTACGGCGCGTCCCTGGCCGGCTATATCGTGCAGCGGGTATCGGGCGAAGCATTCGACGACTACCTCGACAAACACATCTTCGCGCCGCTCGACATGCAGCATTCGACCTTCCGTCAGCCGCTGCCGGCGAATCTCGAGCCGCTGATGTCGAAGTGCTATACGCTGGCGTCCGAGCCGCCGAAAGGATTTGAGATCATCGGGCCGGCGCCGGCCGGAGCGCTGTCTTCGCCCGCTGAGGACATGGCGCACTTCATGATTGCGCACCTGCAAAACGGCGAGTATCACGGCAATCGCATCCTCAAAGCCGAAACCGCGGAGATGATGCACAACAGCCCGCTCACTCTTCTGCCGCCGCTGAATCGAATGGAGCTGGGCTTTTTTGAAACCAACATCAACGGCCGCGAGGTGATCGCGCACTTGGGCGATACGCAGTGTTTTCACACCTCGCTGCACTTGTTTCTGAAGGAGGGAGTCGGTTTCTATGTCTCCTTCAACAGCCCCGGTAAGGCCGGCGCGGCTGGCGGGTTGCGTACCGCGCTGTTCGACGATTTCGCGGATCGCTATTTCCCTGCGGCGGAAACCGCGGCGACGGCGGTTGATGCGAAAACCTCGGCGGCCCATGCGGCAATGTTTGCAGGCCACTGGATCAATTCGCGCGGCTCCCAGTCGAACTTTCTGGCTGCGGTCGGCCTGTTCGGTCAAACCAAGGCCGGCGTCGATGCCAAGGGCGAACTGTCGGTGCCGATCAACGGACTGAACGGCAAGCCTCGCCACTGGATCGAGACGGCGCCCTTCGTGTGGCGCGATCAGGACAGTCACGAACGTTTGGCTGCCAAAGTCGTCGACGGCAAGGTGGTGCGCTTCAGCATCGATGAGATTTCCCCGTTCATGGTGTTCGACCGCGCGCCCTGGTACGAGGATGCAGCCTGGCTGCTGCCAGCGCTCTATTGCTCTTTGGCGGCGCTGCTCCTGACCGCCGTGTTTTGGCCGGTCACGGCGATCGTGCGCCGCCGCTTTGGCGCGGGCCTGGCGCTGGGTCCCGACGCGCTGCGCGCCTATCGCTTGAGCAAGGTCGGGTCGATCTTGCTGCTGGCAGCGCTCGGACTGTGGGGACTCACGGTCATCCGTATGTTCAGCGACTTCAACAACCTCAGCAACAAGTACAACGGCAACATCCGTTTCGCCGAGGTGTTCGGCATTCTGGCGTTCCTGTTGGGATCCGCCTTTATTGTCTGGAATTTGATTGCCGTGTGGCAGGGAACGCGGCGTTGGCCCGCGAAAGTCTGGAGCATCGTGCTCACGCTGTCGGCCTTCATCGTGCTGTGGATTGCATTCACGTTCCATCTGTTTAGCTTCGGAGTCTATTTCTGATGCCGGCGTTGAAGCTGAGCGTCGAGGTGGAGAAACTGCGGCTGTCGGCGCCGTTTCGCATCTCGGGATTTGTGTTCGAGGAGCAGGAGGTCGTGGTCGTGACGCTCGATGAGGGCGAGTATCGCGGCCGCGGCGAAGCCTCCGGCGTCTACTACCTGGGCGACACCGCGCAGACCATGGTTGCCGAGATCGAAGCCGCGCGCGGCGCGATCGAAAAGGGCATCGATCGCACCGCGCTTCAACAATTGCTGCGGCCCGGCGGTGCGCGCAATGCGCTCGATTGCGCCATGTGGGAACTTGAAGCACATCGCCTGGGTGTCGCAGTCTGGGAGCTGGCCGGCATCGATGCGCCGAAGCCGCTGGTCACGACTTTCACGTTGGGCGCCGACGATCCCGCCGCGATGGCGGCCGGAGCGCGCAAATTCGCTCAAGCTCGATCGCTGAAGTTGAAATTGACCGGCGATCTGAAGGACGACATCGAGCGCGTCCGCGCGGTGCGTGCGGCACGCCCCGAGGTCTGGATCGGCGTCGATGCGAATCAAGGCTACGGCATTGAATCGCTCGGCTCGCTGATGGGCGTTCTCGAAATGGCCAAGATCTCCCTGCTCGAGCAGCCTCTGAAGCGCGGCCGCGAAGCGGATCTCGAGGGATTTAAATCGAAGATCCCAATCGCTGCGGACGAAAGCGTACTGACTCTTGGCGACGTTGCAGGGTTGGTCGGACGTTTCAACGTCGTTAATATCAAGCTGGACAAGTGCGGCGGGTTGACCGAAGGGTTGGCCATGGCACACGAAGCGCGGCGTTTGGGATTAGGCGTCATGGTCGGCAACATGGTCGGCACCAGCCTCGCGATGGCGCCGGCGTTCGTGCTCGGACAATTGTGCGACTTCGTCGACTTGGATGGTCCGATTTTTCTTGCCAAGGATCGTACGCCGAGCATGACGTACACCCATGGCAGCGCGTGGAGCGGCGAGCAAGTGTGGGGCGGGACACACGCTTAAGGCGATGAGCGCGAGCCAGCAGACTTGGTTCGGTCAGCCGCGCGGCCTCACGATACTTTTTTTGACCGAAATGTGGGAGATTTTCTCCTACTACGGCATGCGCGCCTTGCTGGTCTACTACATGACCAAGCAATTGCTGATCGGCCAGGAAAAAGCGTCGCTCATTTACGGCACCTACACCGCGCTGGCGTACTTCACGCCCATTTTCGGCGGCCTGATCGCGGATCGATGGCTTGGCAAGCGGCGCGCCGTGATCATCGGCGGCAGCATCATGGCCTCCGGTCATTTCATGATGACTTTCGAGCCGATGTTTTACGTGGCGCTCGCAACGATTGCACTCGGCAACGGCTTGTTTCTGCCGAGCCTGCCAAGCCAAATCGATGGTCTTTATCGCGCGGATGATCCGCGCCGCGGCTGGGCCTACAACGTCTACTACGTAGGCATCAATATCGGCGGATTTTTAGCGCCCCTGATCTGCGGCGCACTGGGGGAATTCTACGGCTGGCATTGGGGCTTTGGCGCTGCGGGAGTTGGGATGCTGCTAGGTCTTATCATTTATATTCTCGGCGGCAAATATTTACCCGACCAGCTCCGCGCAATAGAGCAGAATCTCGC
>JBDTAV010000023.1:0-49423 GCA_039924385.1 Steroidobacteraceae bacterium | reverse complement strand
GCCGCGATGATTGGGCTGAGTAGAAGTCCGAACGCCGGATACAGTACCCCAGCCGCTATGGGTACACCCACGACGTTATAGACAAAAGCGAGAATCAGATTCTCCCTGATGTTGCGCATCGTGGCGCGACTCAAAGCCCGGCCGCGCGCAATTCCCGCAAGATCTCCTTTTACCAGCGTGATGGCGGCGCTTTGCATGGCGACATCGGTTCCGGTGCCCATGGCAACCCCGACATCCGCTTCGGCGAGCGCGGGGGCATCATTGACGCCGTCGCCTGCCATTGCGACGACTCGACCTTCGCTTTTGAGACGTCGTACCACTGCATTTTTCTGATCGGGCAGGACATCGGCTTCTACTTCGCTGATGCCGAGTTTTGCGGCCACGGCTTGCGCCGTCGTGTGATTATCGCCGGTCAACATCACGATCCGGATGCCTTCTTTGCGCAGAGTGTCGATTGCCGCTTGGGTCGTCGCTTTGATCGGATCGGCCACCGCAATGACCCCTGCAGGCTTTTGGTCTACTGCCACAAACATCGCGGTGGCACCCTCTTTGCGCAGCGCCTCGGCATGCGTCTCAAGTCCTGTGCTTGTGACTCCCAGATCCTTGAGCAAGGCGGCGTTACCGACTGCAACCCGCCTTCCAGCGATAGTGCCGGTAACGCCCTTCCCGGTGATCGATTTGAAATCAGTCACCTCCCAAAGCGAGACCTTCCGTTCGGCGGCAGAGGCCAAGATCGCGGCCGCGAGCGGATGCTCGCTCGATTTCTCCAGGCTTGCGCCGAACGAGAGAACCGCCGATTCCTCGAAGCCGTCGGCGGGTACGACGGCCGTCACGCGTGGTTTTCCCTCCGTCAGGGTGCCGGTTTTATCCACCACCAAGGTATCCACCTTCTCAAAGCGCTCCAGTGCCTCGGCGTTCTTGATGAGAACCCCCGCGCTCGCACCTTTGCCGACACCGACCATGATCGACATCGGGGTGGCCAGACCCAACGCACATGGGCAGGCAATGATGAGCACCGACACGGCGGCAACCACCGCCAGGCCCAACGCCGGAGCAGGCGCCCAAACCATCCAAGCCACAAATGCGATTATCGATGAAGCGATTACCGCCGGAACGAACCAGGCGGCAACGATATCGACTAAGCGTTGAATGGGTGCACGGCTCCGCTGCGCTTCGGCGACCATGTGCACAATGCGGGACAACAAGGTATCGGCGCCGATTTTCTCTGCCGTTATCATGAGGGTGCCCGTACCATTGATCGTGCCGCCGATTACCTTCGCATTCGACGTTTTTTCGACGGGCATCGACTCGCCGGTCACCATGGATTCATCCACCGAACTGTTGCCCTCAGATACCGACCCGTCCACGGGTACGGCTTCCCCCGGCCGCACGCGGAGTCGATCGCCGAGGTGGACCTGATCGAGCGGTATTTCCTCATCCTTGCCATCGGCACGAATACGACGCGCGGTTTTTGGCGCCAATTTTAGCAGCGCCCGTATAGCGCCTCCGGTCTTCTCGCGCGCTCGCAATTCCAGCACCTGGCCCAATAACACGAGAACTGTAACCACCGCGGCGGCTTCGTAGTAGACCGGAATGAGACCGCCTTCTTGAAGGCTCGCAGGAAACAGGCCAGGCGCGAATGTAGCGACGAGGCTATACAAATAGGCCGCGCCGACTCCCAAGGCGATCAACGTGAACATGTTAGCCGAGCGGTTCAAGATCGACGCCCAGGCGCGTTGGAAGAAGGGCCACGCGCACCACAGTACGATTGGCGTTGCGAGCACAAACTGAGTCCACATCGATGCGGCCATGGATACGTATTGATCCAGCCGCAGCACTTTGAGATGCCCACCCATCTCCAGCACCACAACAGGTGCCGCAAGAACGGCGCCGATGACAAAGCGCCGGGTCATGTCTCGCAATTCGGGACTGGTCCCCTCCGGCTCTGGAATGCCCTCAGGCTCAAGCGTCATCCCGCAGATCGGACAATTTCCAGGCTCGTTGCGTCGAATTTGGCTGTGCATGGGGCAGGTGTAGATGGTGCCCTGGGCGACAGCTTCATTCGACGCCGTCTTTGCGGCCCTTAGGTATTGATCGGGGCCCGCCAAAAATTTTGCCTTACAGCCCCCGCAACAAAAATAGAATGTCTCCCCACCCTGTTCAGCACGGTGCTTAGCGGTCGCGGAATCAACCGGCATGCCGCAAACAGGATCACGGTACGCGACCGCTCCACCGCCACTCGGTGCCAACGGACCGGAGGTTGCGTGGGGGTCGTTCGCTGCGGTTGCACAGCAACAGGCCTTTTGAGTGGCAGGTTTCATAATCGACCTCGATGGCTGTACTACATTCATCGCGTAGGCTAGGCTCCGTACCTCGGTACGGAGTCAACTCCAATGCCACTCTCAAGCGCATCGCAACCGCCAACAAGCCAACGCCCGACCGTCCTGCGTTCACGATTGGGGGCTCGCGCGCGCAGCCGAAGTGGGAATCGAGACTGTACGTTATTACCAGCGTCGGCATCTGTTGGCTGTCCCACATAGCGCTGGCCATGTGCGACTCTACCCGATCGCCATGGTGGATCGGATACGGTTCATCAAGCGCTCTCAGGCCCTAGGCTTCAGTCTCGACGAGATTCGAGATTTGATGCGGCTTGAGGAAGGTGGCAATCGACGCGAAATCCGGACGATTGCCATTTCTCGGCTCGGTGACATCCGCGAGAAAATCGGAGATCTTCAGCGCATGGAGCGCGTGCTATCGCAACTGGTGCTCGATTGCGAGCACGCAGTCTCCTCAGCGCGATGTCCCGTCATCGCAGCATTAGGCGGAGCGAAAATCTCCTAAGTTGGAATTCCGAAGACCTGCACAGCTTCGGTTGGCGAAGGCGGTGTGTTGGTCAGGGCGGCGGGCAAAACAAAATTGGCGCTGGCACAGGTGAGGACATCGTGCTCGGCTAGGTGAACTATCTTCTGTGTCATCGCTCGCGATTCACTCACGTCGTGGAACACCACCACCATGCCGGCAATATGGTCGCTGCGATCCAAAATCGGCGCGGCGGAATCCTCGATGGGCGACTCATGGCCGTCCCGTCGTACCAAAAGGCAGTTCGGCGGCAAGATCATGGTTCGTCCCTTTTGTACCTCCAGAGCCATTCGAGGCTCGATCCGATCGCGGGTGATTGCATCAATAACCTCGAAAACTTCAGATAGATGTCGGCCAGCCGCTTCTGCGTGGGTCCATCCAAGCAATGTTTCCGCAACAGGGTTGAGAAACCTTACAAATCCGGCACTATCGGTGCTCAGTACCCCATCTCCTATGGATTTCATGGTTGCCTGAGTGCGTTCCTTATCCGCGAATAAAACTTCTTCTCTCGCTTTTCTGGCAATCGAGCGACGCACTGCTTGGATGAGCTCGGCGAGTTCGAGGTGAGCCTTTGACAAGTAATCTTGTGCTCCTTGCTCCAGCATTTTCGTCTGCTGCAGGATAGCTGCGTCGTTTCCCAATACGAGGATGGGCAAGGTGGGAGCTACGGCCATCAGTGCGGCAAGTGTTTCCAACCCTTGCGCATCCGGCAGATCTAGATCAACTATGACTGCTTGGAAGTTGTTTTTCTTCAGCCGGCTTATGGCGTCGGCCAGCCAAGCGACATGCGCAATGGCGAATGCGTCTCCGTTCGCTCCCGCAACTCGCCTGCTTAATTCGCGATCCCGAGTAACGAGAAGTACTCGGACGTTCAGTATCAGGTCCACGGCGAGCATTTGCGGGAGAACTGGCGGGCGGTGCGCAAAACTCCTTGAGTGTTAGAGATCTGCCTCGGACGATGCATCGAGTTCCTTTACTTATGCCAACTAACTCGACTGTGCACTGCACGCGATTATGTCCACTGTTCGGTTCCCCACATACCGGTCTCCAATACTGTGACGTACCGCACACAGTCAACATTTGGCGCGTTCTGCGAGCAAATAGAGCAGGTCCGATCGCGCGGTGTTCATGGTGGTCGCGGTCGCGGCACTCGATCCGGCAAATCGGTTGGCATTGGGGCCCGGCTAAGGCCTATGAGTCGGTGCTGCTCGTCACCATCGGCATGGTGAGCGTCGCCGGCGCGTCCTTTGCAGAGGAATTCGGCCGGCGCCAAGCCTTGCTCGTGTTCTCGATGAGCTTACCGTTTATGGAAATAGTGTCGCGGTCGCGGCAACCCCTGCAGCGATTCCAGTGGTGAGATCGCGCCAACTCCCACATTAGAGAGAAAATAACAATAAATCACCGTGAATCCTGTAGAGGGTGCGCTGGCGAACGGACCGCGAGCGAGAAACCCTGTTTACTGAAGTGAGGCATCTGCTCAGCTGTGAACAGGGATGACACGGGGGCTCCTATCCTTCGATCACGAGTCCGCCTTTCTTCTCGAAGCCGCCGTCCAGATATTGATCTATGCGCAATTTATCTAACTACTCTCTCCCCGACGCTCCCCTAGCGCAAGCCCGGCTAGAAGTACATGCGTTGACGCAGCAATTAATCCGCTGCCATGAGATGGAGCGTGCTCATATCGCTCGAGAGCTGCATGATGACGTGCAACAGATCCTTTACGGTCTGTCACTCAACATGGTGCCCTCGACGAAATTGCCCCCACAATCTCCGAGCATCGAGGAGGTAGCGCGCTGGCGGCAGTTGGTTGAGGAGGCAATGGCCCATCTTCGGGCCCTTACATTGAAGCTTCGGCCGGCCGCGCTTGAGTCTGAAGGTTTGGTCGCAGAGCTGCGCGTTCACATTGATAAACTGCGGATGGGCGCGGCCGCAACCATTCAACTCAACGTCGGGACTCATATTAAGCGGTTGCGTCCCGCAACGGAACTTGTCTGCTACCGCATTATTCAGGAAGCGCTGGCCAATTCTCTCAAACATTCGAAGGCCCCGCTTGTGACCATCTCGTTGGTATGCACTGATAACTTAATGACCATCACTATTGCCGATGACGGCAGTGGATTCGATGTTGCAAAGATTCATGCACGAGCCCATCGCAGCGGCCACATAGGCCTTATGAGCATGCAGGAGCGAGCGACCATGATCGGTGGCGATGTGGAAATTCGTTCCGCCCCCGGTCGTGGTGCAATGATTATTGCATCAATTCCAGTGCACTAGGGGTATCGATCCGTATTGATTTATTGGGCGAATTGTCCGCCAGGAGACGCGAGCTGTGATCCAAGTTGACATCAACGCATCCAAGAACATCGAGAATAGTGTCCGCGTCCCGAAAAGGCACAATGCACTGCTGGAAGTGCTTCGCGGGGCTGAACGCGACCGGATATTTTCACTCGTTGAGTGGGTGCCGCTAAATCTCGGTGAGGTGTTGTGCGAAGCGGGACAACCCTTTTCTCACGCTTACTTCCCGATCGACGGGATCGTCTCCATTCTCTACGTGATGCACAATGCTGAATCGGCGGAAATCGCGATCGTCGGTAAAGAGGGGATGATCGGGGTACCGCTGTTCATGGGGGGCGACTCAACATCAAGCCGCTGCATCGTGCAAAACGGCGGCTTTGCGTACCGGCTCACGGCGGCGCACTTTAAAGAACAATTCGCTCGAGGGGGCATGTTTCAGAAGGTTCTACTGCGATTCGCACAGGCTCTAATCACTCAAATGGTGCAGACCGCCGCCTGCAACCGCCATCATTCCTTGGATCAACAGCTGTGCCGCTGGCTTCTCTTGAGCCTCGATCGATTGAAGTCAAATCAATTGAAAATGACACAGAAGTTGATCGGCAACATGCTGGGACTTAATGGCGCCGGGGTCAAAGCCGCCGCCTCGGTGCTGCAAAAAGCGGGATTGATTGACTACGACAGCGGTCACATTACGGTCTTATGCCGCGCCGGGATCGTGCAACGATCCTGCGAGTGCTACGCCGTGGTCAAAACAGAGTGCGACCGATTGTTTGAATTCGTGCTGAATGCCGATGCAGCCCAGCTGCGTTCGAATCCTGACCAATACTTGGGCGCCATTGCATGAACGCGGCGACAACATCGTCCATGGCTTGAAAGACCCGCTTTGCCAATCTGTAGTCAAGTGCGTCGAATGCGGGTAGTGAAGAACTCGAAGTAACGACTGTTGTCTCGCCGACCGTATTTCGAAGCCGAATTCTCATCGCCGCGAACCGCGTTTCCACGTCCGTCTCTGAAATGCTGCATCATTATCTCTTCGGGAACGGTGGAAGCGAGATCAATGATGTGGTTCACTCAGGACGAAGCGGGCACCGATGTTGCGTTGAGACGCAGCGGGATTCGTAAAGCAGCGGGTATCGAGTTCGCCGGGTGGGGTCGACGATGAGCTGCCTGATCGTCCGAAGCCGGCTTCAGTTTTCATCCGAGGCCTTATGCTTGCTTATCGCATCGCGAATCACCGTCGCGGCGTTAACGAGATAGGTCTGCTGTTCGTCTTGCAACTCGGCGCCGAACTCGCGATCTATTTGCCGCAGCAGAGTCTGCTTTTCTGCGGTCGTGATGCCAAGACGGCGCGGAAAGTCGTGCGGCCCCTGCTCCTTATTCAGCAGCGTCGAAAATGCGTCGGTCGACGTTTTGAACAGCGACCGATCTATGGCGTCCACCTTCGCGCTGTATTGGGACACGACAGACATGACTTCCAAATAGCCGACACTGCTATTCGCCGCCGCTTTAAGGGCGGCGCATGTATTAACGACCTCGGTGTACAGCTCGAGTTTCTGGCCATAGAGCTCGACGAGCCGCGCCGGTAGAGCTTGCGACGGCGGCAGCACGCTCATATCTTGCATCCGGGCCGTTTGCTGCGCGATCTCCCGACGGTATCGATTGCCGCTCTCGATACAAGTGGCAAGCATGCTTTGGCGGGGTGCCTGGAATTCCTGCTCCTCGGCCAGACGAATACGCTCGATTGCGCTGAATTCGCGGAGATACTCGGTGACGAATTGCAGGGGAGGGGTCTCACGTGCACGAGCGGATGAAAAGAGGCTGATGCAAGCTATAAGCGCGAGTCCTCTCACTATGTTCATCACTTAGTGTAAGCCCTATGGAGTTTAAGCGGCTCTCGGAACAACGATCGGTGGCTCGATGTTTCCCAACTCCGGTGGACCGGACCCCCCGTTGGTGTTTTGTGCGGCGACCACAAGCCACGTTCTCTTGCGTTTTTCTGCCCGACAGCAGTGAGAATAGGGACGGCAGCGCCGGCAGGGCCGCAACGCGCCTAAAACCTTTCGCGCACCCCTAGTCGTCCAATTGGATTGACAACTGAGCCTGCGGTAATACGTTATGACTACCTCATAAGTGCGGTACTGTTTCATCGCTGCCACAAGCTTGAAGCCACCTGAAAATCTAAAACGTCGTATCGCCCGTATGAAGCTCAAGACTTCATCATGCTCGGCAACCATCACCGAGCGTAGTTGTTGCAGGAGTTCAAGTGTCGCATCGCGGGTCGAGAAATTTCAGCAAGCGAGTTCACCAACCACGAACGGATGCATGACAAAGATGCTGCGACGAAGACGCTCCGCAAGTACCCAAATCGCATCGATAGTAGCAGCATATGATGTGAAAATTGAATCGATATGCCGCTGATTGTGCAGAAACGGATCGACTATAGGAGCTATGCTTTCTATTGACCACGGTCAGCGATAACCAACAGCGATAAGCCACGAGGTTCGAACATGATGATTCGCCTGCTCGCGCGATATTTGCGCGTGTTCTTCCAGTTCGGTAGCGCGCCGCTGGGAGCGCTGCTGTTCGCTGCTGCTGCCGTTGCGGTGGCGCCGCCTGCATCGCCGGAGCCATCGCAGGGAAGGCGCATTGACAGTGCTGCGGACTACGCGGTCCTGCCGCCGCACGAGCGTGTTGAGCCAGAGAACCGCATCTTGACCGGCCGCCTTGAACATCTGCTGCCGCCGCTGATGACCGAGGCGGGATTGGACATGTGGGTCGTTATCAATCGCGAGTATGCCGAAGATCCGGTGTATTTCACCCTTGTGCCGCAGCCGAGTTTCGCCGCGCGGCGCACGACGATGCTGGTGTTCAGTCGCGCGGCGGACGGTACCGTGGAGCGCCTCGCCGTTAACCGCTATCCGCTCGGCGGTCCCTACAAGTCAGCGTGGTCGGGCGGCGATCTCGACGCGCAGTGGAAAGCGCTGGGTGCACTGATCGTCAGCCGCGAGCCCAAGCGAGTCGGCATCAATGTCTCTCGCACCTGGCCGGCCGCGGACGGCTTGACCCACGCGTTGCACGAGCGGCTGGTCGAGGTGCTGCCGCCGGAATATGCCAATCGTCTGGTCTCCGCCGAAGCACTCGTCGTGCGCTGGATCGAAACACGCACGCCGGCTGAGCAGGCTGTATATCCGCACATCGACAGCATCGCGCGCGGCGTCATTGCCGAGGCATTCAGCGGCCGCGTGATCACAGCCGGTGTCAGCACTACCGACGACGTCGCCTGGTACATCCGTGAGCGCTTCGAGTCGCTCGGACTGCGCCCGTGGTTCATGCCGACGGTTGATCGCCAGCGGGCCGGCCAGCCTTGTCCCGTCGGCGCCGCGGGCGGCCACTGCGGCGATGAGGGACGAATCGAGGCGGGCGACGTTCTGCACACGGACGTCGGGTTTTGCTACTTGAAGCTGTGCACTGACACGCAGGAAATGGGCTACGTACTCAAGGCTGACGAAGAAGGGGTGCCGCCGGGGCTTAAGGCTGCGCTGGCCCGCGGCAATCGGTGGCAGGACATCCTGACCGGCTCCTTCCAGGAGGGGCGATCCGGCAACGAAATCCTCGCGGCAACGATCAAGGCCTGCGCGGCAGCGGGCCTTGCCTGCAGCACTTACAGTCATCCGCTGGGATTCTTCGGGCACTCATTGGGGCCGACGATCGGCATGTGGGACAACCAGGGCCCGACGCCGGGAACGGGCGACTACCCACTCCACCGGGACACCGTCTATGCGATCGAGGGCAACGTTGCGATGCCGCTTCCGGAATGGGGCGGGCAGCGCGTGCAGATCATGCTCGAGCAGGGGGCGCTCTTCGACGGCAACGGCGTGCGCTACCTGGCCGGGCGCCAGACGGCCTGGCACCTTATCCGGTAGCTTGGCGTATGCCCAGTTCGAGCAACGTGCCGTGCGAGTCCAGATCAAAGCGTATCGGCACTTTCTCGAAAACAAATCGGACCCGCGCGCTGTGCTCAAGACTTGGGTGACCGGTCTGAGCAACAATGCCATAATAATTATTCAAGCACTAACGCGCCGCCTAATTATTGGGCAGTGAAGACCGCATGATGCAGACCACCGGCCTCAATCGTCGCGACGCAATTAGATTGCTGAGCGCCGGCGCGGCTCTGCTGCGGTGGGGTGCCGCGGACTCCGCCATCAGGGGCACTGCCGACGACGTCCTGCCGATGCCGGTTTCAGTCGGGCAGGCGATAGTCGAGGAGCACGCGCAGCTGATGCTCGCCATTCGCGCAAGCGGCGCGGAAGTACTGACGATACCCGACTTGCTGAGTTCTGCAATCGCAGCAGCGCGTGGGCACGGTGCTTGGGAGACGTGGCTGCGTGGTACGCACCCGAAGCTGATACCGCTGCCACGCTGCCAGGGGGTGTTGTGCTTCTGAATGTCGGTTCGGTGCAGCGGGTGCGTGAAGAAGTTCGATCGTGAAAACTGCCGTGCCATCCACAAAACTTAGCGACCGCACCTCTGCCTAAAACGTCGCCACACTGACGGTGGTGGGTGGAAAAGTGTTTTATGACGGCCCCGAAGCGGCAACCAATGAGCGTTAACAATCTCCTAAGGCCGCATCCGTGCCGCCCAGCGATACAAGAGAAACACCGTCAGCGCGAACACGCCGCTCCCGATCCATACCGCGGCGTTAGCTGCAAATTCGTCGCCAACCAGGGCCAGCGGAAAGTCTTTGCCTGAGAAGGCGACGAAGGCGGCAATGATCACTCCCACCAAACCCTCACCCACGATCATGCCGGAGGCCAGCAGCACTCCGAGCTGCTTGGTGGCCTGAGGATTGGACGCGCGCTGCGCACGGCGATCGAAGTACCAGCCCACGATCGCACCGACGACGACCATCAGTGTGCTCTGCGTCGGTAGGTAGATTCCCAGGCCCACGGCGAGCGGCGAGAGGTGCGCCTTAGTGGTAAAGCGGCGCAGTGTTTCGTCGGCGGCGATCACCAGCACGCCGACCAGCGCGCCGATCCGGATCAGGCTCCAGTCGACGTTGTGCTGAATCACGCCCTGCGCAAGCGCCGAGATCAGACCTGCCTGAGGTGCCGGCAAAGGGTGTTCGTGGTGGGGCCCCGGGGCGCCGGCGAAACCGTAGGCATGGTTGAGCAGATCGAGGATCGGTGGAATGATCGCGGCGCCGGCGATGACTCCAATGATCAGCGCCACCTGCTGCTTCCACGGCGTGGCATCGACGAGCTGGCCGGTCTTGAGATCCTGCAGATTATTGTTGGCGATGGCAGCCACGGTGAACACCACCGAGGTGACGAACAGCGCGTAGGCCACCAGCGCCGTGTCGCCGCCGGCGGGCAGGCCAGAGCGGATACCGGGTACTAGAAGGAGTGCTGCGCCGATCACCACCAAGATGCCGATGCCGGACAGCGGACTGTTCGAGGAGCCAATGAGCCCGGCCATGTAGCCGCAGACCGCGGACACGAAGAAGCTCATCAGCGCGATGTAGACCACGGCGCCAGCCACCATCGCGAACATATGCGCTCCAAGGCCGCTGCCAGCGGAGAAGTTGGCGATCAGCGCGCCGATCGGCACCATACAGGCCAACGAGACCAGGGCGACATAGCCGATCGGGATGTCCTGCTCGGTGCGCGGCAGTAGTGCGGCGTTCCCGGCGGCGCGCGCCCGCGAGGCCGCCATGGCGGAGCGCAGCCCGGCGACCACCGGTTTGACGAGTTTCGCCAGCGTCCACACCGCTGCAACCCCGATGGTGCCTGCGCCGACGAAACGCACCTGATGGCTCCAGGTGTGCTGGGCCAACTGCGCCATGGACTCCGTGCTGGCCGCGAGCGCCGAGAAGTGTGGTACGCCCCAGGCCCAGCCGATCAGCGCACCTACGAACATCGCTATGCCGACCCACAGACCGACCAAGTGGCCAACGGCAAAGAGCGCGAAGGACAGCAAGAAATCGAAGCCGGTCACGCCGCCCCGATCACCGCCGATCCGAAAATACCGCACCACGTCGCTGCCGAAGATGCGCGTAGCCACGACGCAGGCAAAGGCCGCCGAAACGATCGCCCCCCAGACCACGGCAGCGAGGCCGGCGCGACTGTCCTCGATCGCCGCAGCATTGGCGTGTTCGCCGCCACCGACCTTGAGCACCTCGGCGCAGGCGACGCCTTCCGGGTAGGGTAGATCGGACTGCGTCACCAGCGCACGCCGCAGCGGGATTGAATACATCACGCCCAGGATTCCGCCCAGTGCGCAGATCGCGCAAGAAACCCAATACGGAAAGCCGGTCCACCAGCCGATTATCACCATGCCTGGCAGTACGAAGATGACCGAGGACAGGGTGCCGGCCGCCGAGGCGACGGTCTGCACGATGTTGTTCTCCTGGATGGTCATGCCCTTGAGACCGCGCAGCAGTGCCATGGAAATAACCGCGGCCGGGATCGAAGTGGCGAAGGTGAGGCCCGCCTTGAGCCCGAAGTAAACGTTGGCCGCCGTGAACACCACGGTGATGAGTACGCCGAGAACCAGACCGCGCAGCGTCAGTTCAGCGCGTGGCGTGGTGGCGAGCGGTGCGAGCTTGGCGGTGCTGCTCATGTATCGTCCCCTTGCGATTTTTGTCTTTTGTCATTGCTGCGCGCCAACACGCGAACAGAATGCCCCTTAATACCGCAGATACGTCGTAACTGCCATTACTGTCTGGTCTTGCTCGCGTCTCATGCCGGCGCTCTTCGCGACGGGAGTCTTGTTTCTGGGTCCCGCGTTCGCTGCGGACGTACCCGCACAGCTCGCGGCCCCCCCCCGACGAAAAGCTTGGTGCACCGCTATCTGGTCGAGCGTACCTTCCCGCCGGGCGCGCTCGACGGTCTCAACGCCGCCACCAAGAAAAAGGTTAACGCGAACAACGCGACGGTCGGTGTACGCTGGATCCAATCTTACGCAAATGCGGACAAAGCGGAGACTTTCTGCGTGTATGAGGGGCCCAGCGAAGCGGCCGTCCGCAAGGCCGCGGCGCTCAGCGCTCTGCCCGTCGACAGTGTCACGGAGGTGCCGTAACGTTGTCGCCAAAGTAGATGCGGAAACGGGCTTGGCGTCGCGCTGACGTCACGGCCATCTGATCGCGCAGATGGAGATTGCAGCATCGTCTGCGTTCTTTCTGGATGGCATGCAAGGCTCGCTGTTGCGATTTGGCTTCGGCAGGCTCGTTGCGGTGTGCACAGTCGCGCAATCGGCAGTCTGCAGCTAGAGTAGAAATGTCTTCGAATGATGCGTCGAGTGAGCGTTTGTCGATATCGATCCGTTGATCCACCACTCGCCATGGGTACCGCACGAAGCGAGCACACCCAGTCGCCGACGACGATCGGGGTCAGGGGAGTCAATGCGGGCGTGGAACGCGTCTCAAACGATTTCGCACCAGGACCTAGGACGTTTCTGCCTATAGCGGCCCGCATCAAAGACAACCTGCTTGTCGGCCGGGCCGCTGCAGTGCGTCTTCCGCCCCGCCCCCCGCCAAGCGCCCGGGAGCCGGCCGCGCCGCGATTTAACCAAATCAGGTGTGATGCAGCGCACATGCCGTCAATTTATTCGACAAACGCAGTCTTTTTATGCGGATCGGTCTTCAGTCTTATGGTCACTAACGGGGTAGGCTGCGGTGGCAAGTGGACCCCAATCTGCACTCATGACACGACAGCCCAACGACCTGTTTCGCTCCATCAAATCGAAGCTCGCGCAGCGCGACACCGGCGCCGCGGCGGACGGTATCACCGTCGATCTGTTTCCCGTCGTCACAGCCCCGGTCCCTGAACTTGACACGCCCGCGCCGCGCGAATCCACGGGCACGGACTTGGGGGAGGGCGAAGTTCTGTGCGGCCGCTATGTGATTGAAAGCCAATTGGCCAGCGGCGGCATGGGTACCGTTTACAAAGCGCTCGATCAATCGCGCAGCGAGCACACGGATGCGGACGCGTATGTGGCCATCAAAGTGCTGCATGAAGATACGCGGGCGCGATCGGACGTGCTGGCCAAGTTGCGTCGCGAGTTTTATTGCGCGCAGGCGCTGTCACATCCCAGCATCGTCAAGGTGTACGAGCTGGACTTGCATCAATTTCCTTTTTTCACCATGGAATTGATCGACGGCGAAAATCTGACGAGCCTGATGCAGAAGTTTCATCCGCTGCCGTTGCCGCGCGGATACTCGTTTGCGGTCATCCGCGAGGTCGGCGAAGGCCTTGCACATGCACACGATCGGCGCGTGATTCACGGCGACATCAAGCCGTCAAACATCATGGTCACGAATTCAGCAGAGGTGCGCGTTCTTGATTTCGGCACCTCCGGGGAATCAGCTGCGCTCACGCCGGCGTACGCATCGTGCGAATTGCTGGAGGGGCGGGAGGCTGATCCGCGCGACGATCTTTTCTCGCTCGCCTGTCTGTCCTATGAATTGCTGGCGGGTGAACACCCGTTTCAGCGTCGACGCTCAACCGAGGCGCGCACGCTGAAAATGACGCCGTCCCGTCCGCGAGGTCTCTCTGGCCGGCAGTGGCGGACCCTCGCGCGCGGTCTCTCCTGGGATCGTGCCGATCGTCCGGCATCGCTGCGTGATTGGCTGACGGACCTTGATCTGGGGCGCGAGCCGGTGGGGCCGATTCCGCAGCCTGAGAATTCGCAGGCATCGCTGCTCACCAGAAGCGGCGTCGCTTCCGCTCTGATCGCTTTGCTGGCGGTGACGTTGATCGGCGGAGTCACTTGGGCCGTGCTCAGCCGCCCCAAGCCGGTACCTACCATCGCCGATGCCGCCGCTTCCGATACCGAAGCCGAGCCGCCGGTCATTGCCGATAGTCCGCCGGCAGATGCCGACATCGATGATGCGCCGCCCGCCGCGGAGCCGACACCGGCGAAGACCGGCGTCAAAAAGCAAGCCACCGCTCGACCCATCGACAGGATCGAGAGGATCGGCATGGTGGCCGGTTCCTATTCGTTTCGGGGCAGTGAGAAATTCGCGGAGATCCGCGTGCATCGCTCAACCGGATCCGAGGGCACGACGAGTTTCCAATGGTGGACCGAGCCCGCGTCCGCGCTTGCCGGCAGCGACTTCGCGCCGCAAGCGCCGACCATAGTTTTTTTCCCGGCAGGCGTGCGCACCATAAGTTTGTTCGTCAAGCTTCTGCCCAACGCAGCGCGAAAGCGAACTGCGCTATTCTACGTTGTCCTCGGCAACACCAGCAGCGGCAGTGCATTGAGCAGCACATCTAAAGCATCCATATCGCTTCATCCATGAGGCCAAAGTCGTCCCGTTACGGGGCGGCACGTGCGATCTCGAAACTCGGCTTAGGCTCTCGCACGCAAGGCGCGCAATGGGTAAAAGAAGGGCGGGTACGGGTCAACGACCGCGTGGTGACAGACCCGGAATTCCCCGTCAGTCAGGGCCGTGATCGCGTAACGGTGGAGGGCCTGGCAAGTCCGCGGGCGCGCTTGGTCATCATGCTGAACAAGCCTCGAGGCTTGGTGACGACAACTCGGGATGAGCAGGGCCGCGAAACGGTCTACCGTTGTTTCGCGGGATCCGGCCTACCATGGCTCGCGCCGGTGGGAAGGCTCGATAAGGCTAGCGAAGGTCTTTTGTTATTCAGCAACGATTCGGCGTGGGCTGCGCGCGTGACGCACCCATCGACGGGACCGGATAAAACTTACCACGTGCAGATCGACCGGGTGCCCGACGCAGCGCTGATCGCGAATCTCAATCGTGGTGCGAATGTCGATGGCGAACGGCTGCGTGCCAAAACAGTTCGTTGCCTGCGAAGCGGTCAAAAGAACGGCTGGCTTGAAATCACTCTCGATGAGGGCCGAAACCGGCAGATACGCCGCCTGCTGAGGGCCTTCGATATTGCGGTGCTGCGCTTGATACGAGTCTGCATCGGCGGTCTTCAACTGGGTCAGCTCCCCAAAGGCGGATGGCGTGCCGTGACGGAGCATGAGATCGAATCCTTAGCGCCGGCGGCGCGTTAATCAGCAGCGCGGCGCTCGCTGTCTAGACGTGCTGTTTGCCGCTACCTGTGGGCGCCGTCCGGTGTCGCGGCCGCAGTCGCCGGTGCCGCCGGTGCCGCCGTATCGGTGGGCAACTCGGCTTCGAGACCCACGATGGCGATGACGCCATCGGCCTTTTGCAGCACCTCACGCGCGTAATCCCAATGAATCGCGACCGTGGTATCGCCGACGGCCGCTTTCAGCAGATCCGAAAACTGATCGATGTCGGGTTCAAAGCTTTGACCCTGCGCATCGACGGGCGGATGCGCCTCGAGCAGCAGCTCGCCGTCGATCCAGGCGACCTTCACCGGCACGTTGATCAAGCGCACCGGCGTGCCAACCGGAATCAGCGGGAACAGCTGAGCCACATCGTCGGGGTACATGCGTATACAGCCGTGGGTGACCGCAAGCCCAACGGCAATCGGATTGTTGGTGCCGTGAATGAGGTAGGTCCCGTTTCCCGCAGCCAGACGCATCGCATAGGCGCCGAGGGGATTGTCAGGCCCCGGCCCCACTTTCGGCGGCAGCGGATCGCCTGCTTCCGCGTGCTCCTTGCGCACGGATTCGGGTGGATACCAGGTCGGATTCTTCTCCTTTTGAATGACATGGGTGACGCCGAGCGGCGTACGCCAATCCATCTTGCCGATGCTGACCGGATAGGTGATGACTTGAATGGGTCCGCCCCGTTTGGGCTTCGGAAAATAGTAGAGCCGGTGTTCGGGAAGATTGACGACGATTCCCTCATGCGGGCCCGGCGGGAGAATATGCCGCCCCGGAACCACCAGCATTTTACCGGCCCCCGGCAGCCAGGGATCGACCTGGGGATTGACCCGGATCAGTTCCTCGGAACCTAGGCTGTAGGCTCGTGCCAGGTCATAAAGTGTGTCCTCGTAAACCGTCATGATGGTTTGGTCATCGCCGACCACCATGTCATCCGGTTTGGACAAGGTATAAGTCGTCGCATGCGCACAAGGCAGGACGGCAAGCAAAGCGACGCCCAGCACGGCTTGGCGCACCGTACGAAGGCTATGGCCGGCGGTATCAGGGTCGAAGTTCGAGATTTCCACTGTACAAGCCTAGCATGGGCGCGCTGCACTCACGGTATCCTGGCATTAGCTTTAATTTAGGAGCGGCGATGCTCAAATCAAGACTGCGCCACGGCATGATAATAGGCGCCTTGCTGCTGACGGCGCCGCGGCTGCATGCACAGACGAACCCGGATTGGACCACACCGATCGCGCCTTTCCGCATCGACGGCAATTTGTACTACGTCGGCGGCAAGCACTTGGCCTCCTATTTGATCGTCACGACCGGAGCACATTCGCAGCCCTCAAGGAGTTGCCATGCGATATTTTCCTCGGCGCGCATGGCGCCTACTTTGGCATGCTGGCGAAGCTGGATCGAATCAAGGCCGGGGCCTGCGACAACGTTTGGATCGACCCCACGGGTTATAAAGCCGCAGCGGCTGAGCGCAAACAGGCGTTTGAAACCGAGCTTAAGCGGAGCAGCAATCTGAAGCAAAGGCAGCGACATAGTCGGCGCTCTCGACTATCTGTCCTTCGTCGGACTCTTTCTTTTCAGTGCTCGTCTTAAGCGCTGTGACCGCGGCAAATCGCCGGAAAAACGTGGTAATGTTTTCAGCAATCAATATGTTAATTTGATCGGAGCAAGCGATGGCAACAATTTTGAATGTTATGCGTCTCCTGGCTGCGGCGGCGCTGTTGTCGTCAGCCGCTTTGGCGCATGCGCAGGCCCCATCGGCGCTCAGGCCCTACGTCAGTGAAGACTCCGCTGTCATCGTGCTCATGCACGCTCGGGTGATCGACGGCACCGGTGCGGCGCCCGCGGAGGATCAACGCATCGATATCGAGGCCGGCAAGATCACGCGGGTGCAAAGCGCAAAGCTTCGAAATACCTTTCCGACCAATGCGAAGGTTTTGGATCTCACCGGAAGGACCGTCATTCCGGGTCTGGTCGGCATGCACGAGCATCTGTTTTATACGGGGCCCGAACGCGGCAAGGATGGATTGCCGTTCTGGGTGGAGATGATCGACAGCGGACCCCGCCTGTATCTGGCGAGCGGCGTGACCACGGCTCGAACGGCCGGCAGCATGGAACCGTACACCGATCTCTCCTTGAAAAAGCTCATCGATGGCGGCGAAAAGCCGGGTCCCAAACTGCGCATCACCGGCCCCTACATCGGCGATCTGTTAGGCATTGCGCCGCAACTGCATACCCTGAGCGGTCCCGAAGACGCGGGCCGCACTGTCGATTATTGGGCGGCGGAGGGCGTCACCTCATTCAAAGCCTACATGGGCATCAAGCCCGAGGAGTTGAAGGTCGCGGTTGAACACGCGCATGCCAAGGGCTTGAAAATCACCGGACACCTCTGCGCCGTGGGCTTCAGAGAAGCCGCGGCCTTGGGGATCGATAATCTCGAGCACGGCATCGTCGTGGATACGGAATTTCTGCCCACGAAGAAGCCCGGCATTTGTCCGGCCAAGGAAGCGGCAGAGGATTTTGCGAAAAATGTCGACATCGAATCCGCGCCGGTGCAAGCGATGATTCGCGACCTGATCGCTCATCACGTCGCGGTGACCTCGACGCTCGCGGTATTCGAAATCACCGTGCCGAATCGCCCGTCGATTCGCAAAATGCTGCGCGCCAAGGACGCGCTCAGCCCGCAGGGCTGGTCGACTTATCTGCGGATTCGCAGCAGTATTGCGGAGGAAAACAATCCGCTGAGCGCCGCTTCTCTCAAGAAGGAAATGCAGTTCGAGCGCGACTTCGTGAACGCCGGCGGATTGCTGATGGCCGGCTGCGATCCCACCTCATTCGGCGGCGTATTGCCGGGTTACGGCGACCAGCGCGGATTGGAACTCCTCGTCGAGGCGGGATTCACTCCCGTTGAGGCCATTCACATCGCCACCCAGAATGGCGCCACCTACTTGGGCGAGAGCGATCAAATCGGTTCGATCGGCGCCGGCAAGTCGGCCGACTTGGTGGTCATCGCGGGCGATCCGGCGAAAAACATCGATGACATCGAAAATGTTCAGCTCGTATTCAAGGACGGCATTGGCTTCGACCCGGTGAAACTGACCCAGTCCGTGCAAGGCTTGGTCGGTCAACGATAGCGCGGCCGCTTCGGACCTAAGCGTGTCGAATCTCGAGGAGCGGCTGCTCGCCGCCGACGAGCCGTCGGCCTTCGAGGAGTTTCAGGCCGAGGGCCGATCGGATTTCATCATCGTGGTGGATCACGCCGGCGCGCGCATTCCGCGGCGTCTGGCGAATCTGGGGCTGCCTGACTTGGAATTGAAGCGCCATATCGCCTGGGACATCGGCGCATTGAGCGTGGCACGGCGCGTGGCGCAGGCGATCGACGCGCCGCTGCTGGCGCAAAATTATTCGCGTCTGGTGATCGACTGCAACCGCGACCCGAAGGTCGCGACATCAATTCCGCGCATCAGCGAGTTGCTCGAGATCCCAGGCAATATCGGTTTGAACGCGCTGCAAATTGCCGCGCGTCGCGCGGCAATCTTCGAGCCCTACCATCGGCGCATCCGTGAATTGCTGGACCGCAGACAGGCGATCGGCCGCCGCGTGATACTGGTGGCACAGCACACCATGACGGATGTTTACAAGGACGATCGACGCAGCATGCACGCCGCGGTGCTCTACAACCGCGATCGGCGCTTCGCCGGCGTGGTGCTTGAGATGTTGCGTCGCGAACGGCACTTGATCATCGCGGACAACGAACCGTACTTCGTCAGCGACGAGACCGACTACACCATTCCTCACCATGCCGAGGCACGCTCGCTGCTGCATGTTGAAATTGAAATACGTCAGGATCTCGTCACCGATGAGACTGGCCAGACCGAATGGGCGACGCGCATCGCCCGCGTTCTCCAGGACGCGCAACGAGAATTCGATGCAGCCTATCCGCGCAGTGCGAAACCTTGATGAAGGCGCCATCACTGTTCGTTTCGCACGGCGCGCCCACCTTCGCTCTCGACCCGGGATTGCTGGGACCGCAACTCGTTCAGCTCGGTGAACAATTGCCGGAACTGGCGGCGGTCGCGGTGATTTCAGCTCATTGGCAAAGCTCCGGTGTCCGCGTGATGCAAACGGCGGCTCCCGAAACGCTGCATGATTTTGGCGGATTTCCTGAGGCGCTGTACCGATTGCGGTATTCCGCTCCCGGCGCTCCGCGCCTCGCGTCGGATAATGCCGCGCTTCTCGAGGCTGCGGGGATCGAGGCGTCCCTGGACGATCGACGCGGCATTGATCACGGAGTGTGGGTGCCCTTGTTGTACCTGCTCCGCACGGCGCAGGTTCCCGTCTTTCAGATTTCGATGCCCTTCGATCTCGACGCCCAAGGCGCCTTGCAGCTCGGCAAGGCGCTTAGTCCCTTGCGTCAACGAGGCGTGCTGATCATGGGCTCGGGCAGCCTCACGCACAATCTTGGCGAAATCGGATTGTCCGAACCGGAAGCGACGAAGTACGCAGCAGAATTCACAGCGTGGATCCGGGCGCATGTTGAATGCGGGGACCTGCAGCCCTGGTGGAATATCGGCGTCGCGCGCCGCATGCCAAGCGTGCCCATCCGATGGAAGAGCATTTCTTGCCCTTGCTGGTCGCACTGGGCGCCAGCGGCGCGGATGACGCTGTTAGGGTACTTGAGGGCGGGATGAGCTACGGCGTCCTATCGACGGAATCATACGCATTCGAAATCAGGCAAACGGGCCGCCGGTTGAAGAAAATGCTCGCTGTCTGACATCGCTTCGCGCCGCTGATCCGCTGCGGCGGAGCAGCCGCATACGCGATCATGGCTGCCTGTTAAAAACAAAGTGAACGTGTAATGTCAGTTAGTGCGCGCTGCAGCAATCTTGGTATGGTGGCAATTGCAGCCACCTTTGCAGCGGCGGCTTGCGGATTGAACGCCCAGGCATCTACGCTCGCTGTGCTTTCGCCGATCAAGACGGATGAACGCGCCGTGCAACCAGATCCTGCGCAAAGGCGCTCGCCGCAACGGATCTCGCCGAAAATAAAGGCGCCGATCGACCGGTCGGGCAAGAGACGCGTCGGCAAGGCCTCCTTCTACGCCCATATGTTTGCCGGCAGAAAAATGGCTGACGGCAAGAAAATGGATCCGCAGCACGACAATGCGGCGAGCAGGACGCTGCCGCTTGGCACCACGGCGAAAGTGACCAACCTTGAGACGGGCAAAAGCGCGTTCGTCACCATTCAGGATCGTGGACCCTATGTCGATGGCCGGATCGTCGATCTGTCGCCGTCGACGGCGCGTGAAATCGGCATCAACCACCGCCAGGGCATCGCGCGCGTGGAAGTCTCTCCGCTTGCGGTCCCATTGCCCGATGGCCGGGTGAAACTGGGCGCCGCGGGGCAGGCAACCTTGGCGCGAAACGAGCGCGCGCCACATCCATTCCCGCCCATTGGCTGGTAACGATTATCGGCAGCATCCGCATGTAAGGGCGGCAATTCCACAATGAGCGCACGGCAATCATATAGCGCATATGAACGGGAACTTGGTCCGTGCTAAAGATTTCGTTTAGGTTGCCGGCGTTTCGCCCCGCATTACCTGCAAATACCGGGTCCGCTCAATGTTCCCGCCACTCAAGACAATCGCAACGCGCTTTCCGGCCATTTTTTGCCGATCCTTCCACAATGCCGCAAGCGGCGCGGCACCGGCGCCTTCCGCGACCTGGTGGGTGTCATCGAAATAGATTCTCATGGCTTCCGCCATTTCATCCTCGCTGACTTGAGTCCAACGCGCGACGCCGCGGCAGATCGTCGCGACCGCCTGCTCGTCCGGCTCTCGCGTGGCCAAGCCGTCGGCGAAGGTGCTCGCGGAAGGGTAGGCAACCGGCTTGCCCGCGGCAAAGGATAGCGCGGTGGCAGGCGCCTTGTCGGGGCCGACGCCAACGATTTCGGTTTTCAGTCCCAACAAGTCGCGGACCGCAATCAGTCCGCAGATCCCTGAGCCCATGCCGACCCCGACGTACACCGCGTCCAATTCGCCGGCGCCGCGAAACAACTCCAGCGCGTAACTGGCGACCCCGGCGACCAGATCGCGATGAAAGGACGGAACAAAGTGCAGGCCTTGAATCGCGGCCACCCGAAATGCTTCGTGTCTCGCCTCATCGAAATCTTTGCCGAACTCGACCAGGTTGGCGCCGAACGAGGCAATCGCCGTGTTCTGATCCGGAGAATTGCCTTTGGGCACATAGATGGTCGCCGGCACACCGGCGCGCGCCGCGGCGAATGAAATGGATTGTCCATGGTTGCCCCGCGTCGCGGAAATCACGCCGGGAATGTCCGGCTGAGATCGGCATAAGCGATCCAGATAGACGATGCCGCCGCGAACCTTAAAGGCGCCGGTCGGCGTGTGATTTTCGTGCTTCACCCAGACAGTGCATCCGAGGCGCCTCTTAAGCTTCGGCCACGCAAACACCGGTGTCGGTGCCATGACGCGATGCACGAGCGCCGCAGCGTTCTCCAACTCTTGCGACTCAAAAATCATCGGATCCATGAACCCTCTTACTGGTGAAAGCAGCCGCGCTGCTCTTGAATGGGCGGACACGCGGCCGTGCCATAGGAGCAGAATACACAGCAATCTCCGGCTTTCGGCCGCAGCAAAGTTTTGCAGCCGGTGCACTCGTAGAAAAATTGGCAGGCATCTGTCGGCATCGTCTCCTCGCGCTGCTGACCGCAGTTCGGGCAGGTGACGATTGACTGCAGTATGACTTCGCTCACGTTTTGCGAACCCCACTCTCGAAAAGAGATTGCTAGACTACATCGGCTTAGGTTCCAAGACTTGTCATTTGTAGGACACCTTCATTGGAGGAGCAGTGCACCCCTATCGGCTATCCTTGAATTTGACCGCTGCCTGTGCCTTTCTCTTGATCAGCACCTCGCCGATAATCGGCGCCCCCCGAATCAACGATCTCGAACCGCAAACACCCGCTGCATTTCTGCCGGGCGGCATGTTGGGGATCCAGCTAGGAGGCTCGTGGCAACAGAGCAAACAAAATCCCTCGCTGCATCAACTGGATTGCGAAGCGGTCAAGGATGCGAGCGATTTCGACGAGGTGTGCTTCTTTAAGGCTTCGGCCTCCAGCCGCGTGGGCGGAGCCCAGATCCACGATGGCTTCATCGTGGGCAAGGGCGATCAAGTCGTGCTGGTCGGCACGGGTATCAACATCAAGAATGCAGACGACCCGCTGGCCGAATCGGTGGTCCAGGCGTTTCAGGCGCAGATCAATTCGGCGTTCCAGCACACGGGCGATAACGTGCTGTTCGTAAAGCTGCCCGCCAGGCACATGTCTGCTGAAGAGTTGGCCGGCTATTCGAAAAAAGCGCCGGTTCTTTTAGTTCAGCTCGAGACCAAGACCAACGAACTTGCCGTGCTATATGGCTATCTCGCTTCGGTCAATGAATTCGGGTCGCTGACTGCCGACTAGCGCCGCGGGCGCTCTGCGGACAAATATTGGAACATCGCGTGACAACGCCATGAGTCCACCTTTTCTCATTGCCCGCGCTGATTGCCGCCGGCGTGCCCTCGGTGAACGCGAACACCACCAGCACGGTGGCCTTGTATCCCGGGCAACTCACGAGCAGCTGGGCCTATCGCGATGGTTTGGGTCCCATCGGCTCCGTGCCGCTGCGCTCACTCGTGATTGTAACCTTTGTCGGCGGCGCACTCGGAGCGGCCCTGCTCCTGCACACCCCGATCAAGTCTTTCGATCTGGTTTTGCCCTGGCTGATGAGCCTTGCCACGGTCGCCCTGGCCATGGGCAGCCGGCTCGATGAAATACTGCGACGTCGATGGCGGATCGGTGCAACCTCGGTGCTGGGCGTGCAATTCTGCCTGGGGATATACGGTGGCTACTTCGGCGGCGGCGTGGTGATCATGATGATGGCGGTGTGGAGTTTGCTCAGCGAGCGTACCTTGAAAAGTTTTAATGCGCCGCGCACATTGCTGGTGTGCGCCGCCATGCCATTACGGTGCTGATGCGAAGCGTTGGTGATGCTGGCCACGGCGATGCTCGGCGCTTGTTGCGGATCGCTTATCGGCCGCCGCGCGCCGGCCGGCGTCATCGCGTGACGACTGTATGGCTGTCGGCTGGCATCACTCTGGCGTTTTTTGTGCGCGCCTATCTCAAGTAGGGGCTGCGTCAACTCACGCTCGAAGAGGAAGAAGCCTCAGGAATGCGATGTTTCGGCGGGTTGACCGGACACGCTTGGCGATACGCTCGCCTGCCGCCGCGTTTAGCTGACCATAGGACTTGGTATTCGCACTATTGGGAGCCGCTCGCAAAATATTTGGCGCAAGTTTGCGCGACGCGGCTGATGGGCCGGTTAGAAGCGGCCGGCGTCCACGTCCAGAATGAATTTCGTCAGGCCCGCCATGTAAACCTCTTGGTCATCGTAAAGCGCGAGGTGGCTGCCTTTCGGACAGTAGAGATAGCGGCCCTTGTTGACATCCTTGGCGATTTTCTCCATCTCTGCCGGCTCCATAGTGTCGTAACGGGCGCCGATGGATAGCGTGGGCACCGTGACTTTGGGCAGATCCGCGGTGCGGTCCCAGTTCTCGAGCTTGCCGCTCGCCCCCATTTCACTCGGTCCCTGCATCGGGATGTAAATCTTCTTGTTGATCTTGGCGAAAGCGCGCAGCACCGGGTCGGGCCACTGATCCTGCGGCATGCGCAGGATATGATCGACGTAAAAATTCGGTATGAGCAGTTCCTCATAACGCGGATCGTCATATCGGCCCTTCGCCTCGAGTTCTTTAATCTCAGCCAGTGCCTTCTGATTCATGGCCGGCATGAGCACGCTGGCCGCATAGCGGTTGTACGCCGGAATGCTCGCAACCATGTTGGAGATAACCAGCGCCTTTAGATTCTGTTGATACTTGAGCGCATATTCCAGCGCGAGTATGCCGCCCCAGGATTGACCGTAGAGATAGAAATTACTCTTGTCGAGCTTCAGAGCTTTGCGGACCTGCTCCACCTCGTCCACGAAGCGCGGCAACTCCCACAGCGTAGGTTCATCCGGTTGGTCGCTATACGCGGACCCCAATTGATCGTAGTAGTAGTACTCGATCCCTGCCTTCGGGAAGTAGCTGTCGAAGGCCTCGAAGTATTCATGCGTCGCGCCGGGGCCGCCGTGCAGCAGGAGTACCTTGATGCGGGGATTGTTGCCGACCCGCTTGGTCCAGACTCGAAATGCGCCTTTAGGCGTCTGGATGGTAATCATCTTGACGCCGCCCGAGAGCACATCGTCGCGGCCGGAAGAATCGAGATAAGCGGCCGGCGCCGCCTTGGCGGGCGGCATTATGAGGGCGAGAAATAAGGCGGCAATCGCCGGGAACAGGCTAACGGGTCTTTGCATTTTAGTTTTCCCTGGTTCATAGCAGCAGCCTAACTTAAGCATTGAAGGCCTGGCAATTCAGTCCGAGCGAAATCTCATGAAAGAATTGATCGTTGCTGTCGCTGCGAGTTGCGGAGTTGCTGCCGCTGTCCTGGCTGCGCCGGTGGAACTCTCCATCGAAGCGCCGGGTCCCGCAGGACCGTTGAAGGGAACGATCCTGATTCCCGACAGCGGACACGGCCCGGTGATTCTCATCATTCCGGGCTCAGGGCCTACCGATCGCGACGGCAACAGTCCAGCCGGCGTGTTGGCCGCTCCCTATCGCCCCCTGACGGAAGAGCGGACCGGTCGCGATGGCCGCTGCCAAAAACCCGGACGTCTGCGGGCTACTCTTGGTCGCCGCGTCCGGCAGGCACATGGGCGAAATCACTCGCGAGCAGCTGAAGGCCAACCCCGCCAATGCGCCGCTTTTGAGTCAGGCGTTGCCCGCGATCGATGCATTGGAAGCTGGCAAGCACGTCGACACCGCGGTCATGCATCCCGCGTTGCTGCGCCTCTTCAGGCCCGAAGTGCAAGAATTTCTGATCAGCGCCTTCTGCTACGATCCGCCCAAACTGCTGGCGGGGTATGGCAGGCCGGTTCTGATCCTCCAGGGCCAACGCGACCTTCAAGTACGTGAGGCGGACGCGCGGGCCCTCAAACTGGCCGATCCAACGGCCACGCTGGTGCTGTTGCCCATTCCCGTCAGTAATCTGGCGGCGAGCCGCGCGGCGATCCCGGAAAGAATTGCCGCGCCCGCTAGAAAGTGTCCTGCCGCGGTGGCGTACGCCCAAAACACTTGGTTGGGCGGCAGCCACGGGTGCACGAGATCCGCCGTCGGTTTCAGATAGAAAACGTGTGCCAGGCCGTAAATCCGAACCGCAACTTGAGGTGCGAAAGGTCCGTTCATTGTTGTCTTCTAGCCTTCGGAGAGCCGCGCAATCGTGCGCTCCGCGATGACGACCATGCGCGCATCGTCAACCAAACCTGAGCTTAAGAGTATCACCGCAAACCGCAGCGCCCAGCCGCGTGCTCGAAGCCACGTTGCGTCGGAGACCGAGCGGCAGGCCGCAATCGCATGTTCGCGGCTCTCCAGCTGAGGCAGAAGCATCCACACGGCCGCCAGGTCGCAGGCGCGGTGTCGGTTGCCGCCGCCAAGGCATCGCTCCAAAGCGCAAGAATGCGTTGGTCGAGAATGTAAGCTTTGCCGTGCAGCTGCGTCAGCCGGACGGCGAATGCATCAGCGCGCTCGCTCAAGGGGACGCCACGGCAGGGATTGCAAGGGGCATCAGCGGGAGCCGGCCTATGCAAGGCCTCGAAAAAGGCGGCGAGCCGCTCGCCTTGATTCGAATCCGGCGGTGAAAGGTCGGGTTGTGCTGCGAGCTGCCGTCGCGGGAAGCGCAGCGCCAGATTGTCTCCGAGGCGCAGCAGTTGGTTATCCCAGCCGGAAGCAATCGAGACGATGGGCAGGCTCGCAAGATCGGGGTGTTGTGCCGCCAGTAAATCACGAGCCTGGCGTGCGTCGATTTCTATTTCCGCCGCCGGGGTGCCCATTGCGCGCTCATTGCGCGCGGGTTCGCGAAATGCGGTTTTGCTGCCATATCGATTTAATGGATCGTCCCACAGTGGGAGGCACTGCCATGCCGCTCGGCGGAACGGGACAGGTTCCGTTCGATTGATAACTGAGCGCTGAAGCGAGCTGTCCTTCGGCGCTGTCTCCTAATGCATGAGTGAAATCATCCGCCACGGAACAGCCGGGAAGCAGCACGCCCTCTGTCGTCAGGGTGTTTTGCGGCGTAAACCCGTCCGGGTAGTCACCAAATCCCTGCGCATTGATTCCCTGAAACTGAATCGAGAAATAGGTAACGCCGCAATTGTCGGCCGGATAGAATCCATACGGTTTGCCGCAGGTCGTCGAGCCGACTTCAATCACCTGAATATTCACGCCGCGAAGACTGTTGATGATGGATTCGCTTGCCGAACACGTGTTCGCGGTGGTGAGCACGAACACGCGCGTCAGATTCAAGCTCGGCAGCGCCTGCCCGGCGGTCGTTGAGAATCCTTGCGTGGTGGTATGGAATCCCACCGGCGCTAAGGTCGCGCCGGTCACCGGATTCATGGTGAGATATTTGCTGTTGAATTGCGACAGCTCGAAGGTTTGCCCGGTCGTGGGCCCCGGTCCGGCAATCATGTACGCAACTTCGCTCGCGATGTCCAAGAAGCCGCCGCCGTTGTAACGGATGTCCAAGACCAGGTCCTGCACACCGGCACTTTGCAATTGGGAAAAGGCCGTCACCAGTTCGCTTTCGGCGGTCGCCAAGTGATCGTTGAACAACATGTAGCCGACCAAGCGGCCGTTCGGTGCTGTGATCGTGTGGACGCTTTGCACCGGTGTGGAGGTTACGTTGGCCGATACCATGGTGATCGTGCGGGGGACGGAGGCGCCAGCGTCGAGGACCGAGAAGGTGTGCGACTCGCCGACGGTTTGCGGGCTCAATCCGGCGTTGAGTATGTCGATACTGGCCTGATCCGTGGCATTGACGAGATCAACGCCGTCGATGCTTAAGAGCTTGGCGCCGCGCGCCAGACTCGCTGGCGGCGTCGACGCTGCCGAGCCCGGCTCGGTGTAGGCGACGACCACATCGCGCGGCGGCGTCGCGGCAACCAAGACGAAGTTCGCGCCATAGCCCGCCTGTACGCCGGACTCCGACAATTGTTCCCAAGTCGAGCTGGCATAGGTGAAATGGAATCGGTCTTTCGGCTTGCCGGACGGCGTCGTCTGCGTTGTCACGAGGACTTTGAAGTAGGCCGAGTCCGTCGCGAAATTGGCCGGATTTTGGTCGGTGACCTCGCCGAACCACAAGTATAAATCGTTGTTCCACGAGCGCAGCCAGTTCAACTCGTCGAGCGATGCGCCCTGCACGTCGGGATAGGGTTTCTGTGTTCCCGGATCGACGCCGGTTCGAGGCGTCACGCACATGGCAGCGAACTTCGACTCAGGTTGGAATTGGCCCTGAACCCAACCCGTGGGCGTGGGGGGCGGTGGGCTGGCGGCACCGGAGCCGCCACCGCCGCCACAGGCAATTAAAATTACAGTCGCAAAGGGCAGCACGACCAGTGGTGCAGCCTGGCGCAGAAACATCATATGGAACATCCCTATTTCGTTCATTGGTGCCGCTTGCGCATAGTGCAGAACGTCCCGGCAACTGGCAACCGGGTATAGGACAGATCCTATAGCGACTTGTAGCGTTCGCCGGTTATGTCAAGGTCACCGCGCCGGCACACTGCGACCAACCGCGATGAGCGGCTATGGACGAGGTCAACCCATGGATATCGAGGATCGATTGAAGAGACTCCAATCTTTGTTCAGCTACGCCTTGAGCGGCGCGGTCGCGGCCAAGGCTCGCTATCTGGCACTGCGTGGCGATCCAAGCCAGACCCCCGCGGCAGTTGCGCGTGCCAAAATGACATGGCAGCAACTCAAGGCCCGCAAGACAGCCATCATTGCGCGGATGGTGGCGCTGGAAGAGTTGGAACAGGTGGAAGCTTCAGAGCAACTGGAAGTGCCAGACCGGCGCGAATCGCTGGCGCAACACGCCGCCTGATGCCGGCGTTAATGGTTCGCGCCGTTCTCCGATTTATATTCGGCGGACAGGGTTCCTTTGGCGGTCGCGATCGGCAAAAGAGTCGGATAGAACTGCACGAAGGTGTTATCGGCTGCAGCATGTGCGGCGTGGCACGAATAGCAATCGGCGGTTCGGGGAATCATTTTGGCGGTCTTGCCGGTGTCAAAGCCGAAGAACGCCCAACCCTGTAAACGCGCGCCGTCCTTCACGTGAACTTCTCGTGCCATCACCTCGGTGCCTTGATAGTTGCCGTTTTTGTTGATGGATCCTTTGTCCCTCGCGCCGCGGACCTCGAGCACCAGCATGGTCTTGTCGGGCCAGGTGCCGGTTGCCAGGAACGCTTTATAGGCGGCCGGCTCGACAAACACGTTGTCAAACATATGATGACCCATCGCCATCGGGCTGTACGCCATGTCGAATCCCGAACTCAAGTACACCCATTCGCGGTAGTCCTCCGGCAATGCCAACCGGCCATCATCCGTGTAGACCGGATTTCGAATGGGAGTTTCGACGGACTCGCCAAGAGCGATGGAGCAAAGCAGAGGCAAAACGGCGATGGCGATCATTTTGGTGTTCATGACGTGAGTATGGCGGCGGGGCAGCCGCAGCACTAGCCCGTTCGCTGCAGCCAATCGATGGTTCGCTATTGCGCTTGAGCCGCCGCTTTCGCAAGGATCTGCAATCCCGTATGCGGGATTGCGGGCACGCTTCAGAACGCGGCGGGGTAGGCGCCGCCGTCCAACAGCACGTTCTGGCCGGTCATGAATCCGGCGTGCATGCTGCAGAGGAACGCGCAGACCTGCCCAAACTCGGCCGGCGTGCCGAATCGCTTGGCGGGGATGGCTGCAATTGAGCGGGCCGCGGCCTCCGCTTCGCTCACTTGATTGCGCTTGGCGGCGAGACTCAAGTTGCTGCGCAGGCGCTGCGTGTCGAAGCTGCCGGGCAGCAAGTTATTGATGGTGACGTTTTTGTCGGCGACGCTGCGGGCGACGCCCGCCATGAAGGCGGTGAGACCCGCGCGTGCGCCGCTCGACAGGTCAAGGCCGACGATCGGCATTTTGACGCTATAAGATGTGATATTGACGATTCTGCCGAAGCCTCGCTTCACCATGGAGTCGATGACCTTTTGAATGAGCTCGATGGGCGTCACCATATTCATGGTCACGCCGCTGAGAATGGCCTGCCGGTCCAGCTCGCGGAAATTCCTTACCGGCGGTCCGGCGTTGTTGTTGATCAGAATATCGGGTGTAGGACAGGCCTTGAGCATTGCCGCCTGGCCCTCGGCAGTGGACACATCGGCGAGCACAGGCGTCACCTGCACGCTCCAAGCCTGGCGGATTTCCCGGGCGGTTTGCTCGAGCAGTGCCTGATTGCGACCGTTGATCACGAGCGACACCCCGGCCTCGGCCAGCGCTTGAGCGCAACCCTTTCCCAGGCCTTGACTCGAGGCGCAGACGATGGCGGTTCGGCCGCGGATGCCTAAATCCATGCTGACTCCGATAGTGGGGCTTGCAATGAGGACGCTGGAATCGTATAGCCGTAGGCAGCCATCACGCAACCGCTTCAAGGAGGGTCTGTTACAAACCAGCGAAACTCGAGCGGGCCGCGTATCGCGTCCGTGACCTCGCCGGAGCTGCTTGCAGTCCTCGAGGAGCTGAAGTTGCGCGAGCCCATTTTTCATCATCCGGAATTCGGCACCACGCGCCGGGACTTCGAAGCCATGACCGATCCGGATTTCTGGGAAGTGGGCGCTTCGGGCCGGCGCTACAGCCGGGAGTTCGTGCTGGAAACGTTGGAGAGTCGCACGCCGGACCCGGAGGAATCCAAATGGCTGACGCGCGATTTCCAGTGCAGGGAGATTGCCGCGGACAATTATCTGATCACCTACCACTTGCATCAGGGAAAGCGCGTCACCCGCCGTGCCACGCTCTGGCGCCGAACCGCAGCCGGCTGGAAGATTCTGTATCACCAGGGCACCATCGTCGAACCGCAGACGTAATCATCAAGCCGCAGATCCAATAGTCCTCGCACTACACTACGTTCATGCTGACGCTGCAGAATATATATAAATCCTTCGAGGGAAAGCCGGTGCTCACCGATGTCAATCTCGATGTCCCGAAAGGCGCAACGCACGCACTGATCGGCTCGAGCGGTTCGGGAAAAACGACTTTGCTGCGGATCACCTTGGGCTTGATCCGCTTCGATCGGGGCTACGTCAAAATCAACAATCAGGCCCTGCTCTCGTTCAGTCCGGTCGAGTGGGCGGATCGGATCGGCTACGTACCGCAGGATGGGGGACTGTTCCCGCACATCAGCGGCTTTGAGAATGTGTCGTTGATTGCGAAACTTCGCGGCTGGAGCAAACAGAAGATCGAGTCGCGCGTCGAGGAACTGCGCAAGCTTGTCGATCTGGAGGCGCCGATGTTGGGCCGCTTTCCGTTTGAGTTGAGCGGCGGGCAACAGCAACGCGTGGCCATCATGCGCGCGGCCATGATCGATCCGGCGGTGATGCTGCTCGATGAGCCCATGGCGGCGCTGGATCCGCTGATTCGGCGCAGCCTGCAGCAGGAATTGAAATCTATATTTAAACGCCTGGGCAAAACCGTGCTCTTGGTGACGCACGATCTTGGGGAAGCGGTGTTTCTCGCAGAGCAGATCACGTTGCTGCATGAAGGGAAAATTCTCCAAAGCGGTACTTATCGCGACCTGTTGCTCAATCCCGCCGATCCATTCGTGACCGCATTCATCAATGCGCAGCGCACTTTGCCGGAAGCGGCCGAAGTCGCATGAGACAAGGCGGACGTCGCATACAGCTGGCAGGCTGCCGGAGTGGCGTGGGCGCAGCCGCGGGATTGCTGCTGGCCTTATTGAGTTTGCAGCCGCCGCCGCTGTTTGCTGCGGATCGGATCGTGGTCGGCTCGAAGGCGTTCACCGAAGGGTATGTGCTCGGGGAGATCGCTGCACAAACCATCGAGTCCGCGACCAACACCCCGGTAACGCGCAAGTTAGGGATGGGCAGCACCGGGATCGTGTTCGAGGCGCTCAAGAGCGGCGCGATCGATGTGTATTCGGATTACACCGGAACTCTGGCGGAAGCCATCCTGAAGCGGCCGGACTTGAAGTCCGTCGACGCGATTCAGAGCGCGTTGCTAAAGATGGATCTCGTGATGTCGAGGCCGTTGGGGTTTGACGACACCTATGCGCTGGCGGTGAAGGAATCCTTCGCGCAGCAGAATGATCTTAACTCCATCAGCGATCTGTCGAAGCTCGAAGGGCGCATTCGCGCGGCGTTCAGCTATGAGTTCATGGATCGCCAGGATGGATTTCAGGGAATGGTGGCCGCCTATCACCTGCATTTGGCGCCGCAGCGGGTCAATCGCATGGAGCACAGCCTGACGTTCCAGGCGATCGATGATGGCGCGGTGGACCTGATCGATCTGTATTCCACCGACGCCAAGATCGAGAAATCCAAGCTGCGGGTGCTCAAGGATGATCGGGGCTACTTTCCGGTGTATCAGGCGGTGTGGGTGGCGCGCAGCGCCTTTACGGAGCAACACCCGCGCGCGTGGGCTGCGCTGTTGAGGTTACAAGATGCGGTCAGCGTGCAGGCCATGATCGACATGAACGCGCAGGCCGACATTCAACATGCGAGTTTCGCGAAAATTGCCGCGCAATTCTTGGGTGCGGAAGCCCCGCACTCGCAATCCTTGAAGAGCAATATCCTGCAGCGCACGCGCGAGCATTTGTGGCTGGTGGGCATCGCGCTGTTATTTTCGGTACTGGTCGGGATACCGTTGGGGCTCATCGCCGTGCGCTTTCACGCCGCCGGTCAGGGCATTCTCATCGCGAGCGCCCTAATTCAAACCGTGCCCTCGCTTGCGCTGCTGTGTTTTTTGATACCGCTGTTCGGCGTCGGCATGAGACCGGCCCTGGCGGCTCTCTGTATGTATAGTTTGCTGCCGGTAGTGCTCAACACCTTCACGGGAATTCGCGGCGTCGATCCCAAGCATGTGGAAAATGCGCGCGCCTTTGGAATGACGCGCCGGCAGGTGATGCTGCGGGTCGTGCTGCCGCTTGCGAGTCCGACGATTCTCGCGGGAATCAAGACGGCGACCATCGTCAGCATCGGCACGGCAACGCTTGCAGCGCTGGTGGGGGCGGGCGGCTACGGCGCGCCCATTGTGTCCGGACTGGCGTTGAATGATGTACCGACGATTCTCACCGGAGCCATTCCGGCGGCTTTGATGGCGCTTATTGCCTATGGCCTGTTCGAACTCCTCGGGTTGGCCTTGATTCCGGCGGGCCTGCGCAAGCACGCCTAACGCAGCCAGAGATTAAGTCAAGTTCAGCGGCTGGGACGCCAAATCCAGCGGCCAGGGCCCTAAATCACGGATATACGTGAGCGGCTGGCCGTACGAAGGAACTGGCGGAACAAAATCCCTCGCTGCTGCAAGACGCCTTGCGCAATGTTCCGGGTATTACGCTGAATTCCGGCGAGGGCCGTGCGCACGGGTGGCGTGCGCGACATCGACCAGTATCAGCGCGATACGTTCAATAGCGAGTCGATCGCCGCGCTATTGGGTCCTGCTTCCGCGGTTTTCGGCCGCGGCTCGACCTCGGGCGTCATCAACAGCATCAGCAAGCAGCCGAATCTGACGCCGTACGCGGCGCTACGCGTTTCAGGCGGGCAGGCCAATTTGCCCTTGAGCGTAACCGCGGCGGCGCGGGTCACGGTAATGGACCAGAGCAATGGCGTGGTCGATCGCGATCAGGTCCACTATCGCCGCGACGGAGTTGCGCCATCGCTGAGTTTGAGCATCGACACGCCGACGCGGCTCACGTTCAGCTATTTCAAGGAGGAGGAGAACAATCTGCCTGACTACGGCATGCCGTTCATCGACGGAGCGCCGGCGCACGTGGCGCGCAGCAACTACTATTCGCTTCGAGCAGGACTTGTCCGACAACCTTAGATTGAGCGACAGCCTGCGCTACGCGAACTACGGCTTCGAATATTTGGTGACCGGGCCCTTCTTGGGCAACGATTTCGTCGAACCGCCGCCGCCGGGCACGCCGTATTCTGATATCGATATTTCCCGCGATCAGCCGAGCAGGGGCACCACCAGCCTCTTGATCAATCGCACCGATGTGACCGCGAAGTTCGATGCGCGCGGTTTCGCCAATACGCTCACGGGCGGCGTGGAGTTGAGCAAGGAGCAGTCCAACGTGGACCGGTGCGAAAACGGCCTGGACACGAGCGCAACGCGCTGTTCATCAGTGCGGTGCAGCCCAACAAAGTCTATCCCACGATCCAGCGCCTGACTCAAACCGGCGCAGATACGGAATCGCTAGTGCACCTCACGGCGCACTATCACGGCCTCCTGAAGGCATGGACGGAAATCTAAATGCCATGAGAGACGACGCGGAACCAGATCTCAAGCCACCACGTCTGAGTTGGCCGCATGGGTTTTATAATTCCAGGGATCTTCATAGCCTTAGTCGCTCGAGCGCGCCGAGGCGAGTAAGAAACCGAGTAAGCCGCCGATCAAGATCCCGGATGCGAAGGCCGCTCTCGGATACCCGGTGATATAGCCATCCGCCATTCCGGCGTAGCGCCTGACTTGGGCAGCGGTGCTTCGGCCGCTTTGACTCAAGGCGAATACCGTTGCTTCGAGTCGCTTTCGCAAGTCGTCCAGATATGGACTGTGTTCATCGTCCAGTCGAGCCAGCAACTCTTCGACATCGGTGATTAATTGCTGAAATTGTCGCGGCGTTTCCAAGGGCGTGCTCTCTTGTCCGTTCTTGCTCGAAGATTGCACCCGGGCCAACCGGCCGTACAGATGCGCCCGGAAGCAGATGACGTAGGCTGGGTCTTACACGCCGGTGCGAGCGAATGACGGATTGCGGTCGCCAGACAAGGCAGGGTGAATCACGGGTGCGTGACCTGCGGTAGGTCTACCTCAAATCAACGGCTGCTGCCCTCTAAGGAGTTCCTGCTCTACATTCAAGAGTTCGAGGCGCCTCGCCAAGCACTCAAAGATCCAGCGTCGTTCGACAATTCTGGCATCCCTCCTCGTCGCGGCCCATTGTCTTACGACCATGACGGGAAGTCGCTTTTGATCTCTATGCAGAGCGCGGATCCATTGATAGAGCGGGCGCAGTTTGGGAGATCGGACCCACCAAGGGATTTCATCCGGCAGCCACAATCGAGCGGTATTTAGGTGTTGCAGAAAGCGACGTCGTGGATGGCCGGTCTGCCCAACAATACGAACCTCACGGATGTCGCGCGGATCGGACAGGGAGTAAATTGCCGTTCCAACAGGCGCAACGCCTGATTCGTCGTAAAGTTGCGCGTTGACGTGCGCGCGAATGCCGCATCTTAACGCGAAGCCTATCCGGTCCACCACGCGTTACTAGCTTGGGCCTAGTCGCGTCTGGTAACAGCCGCTTCCGGGTCCGGCGTTGGCTCGTACCCAAGGCTCCCAAAACGCGCGCTGCGCTGCTCCGGTGGCGAATTTAGGAATAGTTTCAAGACGCTTGTTCATAGATCGCTCGCTCTTTTCGGTGCATGTCGCGCGCTCATGTCAGCGAATCTGCGCAGCAGCCATGCGCGGTTTGCGATTCGTTCATGAGTGAGACGAGTATCGAAGGGGTCGAGCATGGAATTCGTAAATCTGAGCCGAATTTGGTCAGTTTTAGACTGTAGCGCGCAGCTGGCTTTATGTACAGTATGCGGGTGGGAAGGCAGATCCAAGTGAACAACGCAACGCGTCATCCTAGCGATACGCCCGTCAATCCAAGCACTTTGAGCGAAGGATTCGCTGCGCGCGCGCAAAAAGATAGCCTACCCACGCTGGCGCCGTTCTATTACCTGAGGAATTTTGAGTTGGTGCTGGCATCAATTCTGGCGCGCTACGCTGATCTATTGCTCGAAGAGGAATTGCGCTTCATCAGCGAATTTCCGCGTTTCGATTTAGCTTCGCGGGCTCTGCTTACGCGGCTGGTCATGCGACGCGGGGATTTATTTCGCGCCAGCAAAATAAAGTATGAAGAAATCGGCGAGATACGCGCGGCGGCCGCGCCGCTGATTAAGAAGGGATGGCTGAGCGATCACCCGAAGCTTCAGCTCGATGAACTTGCTAGCCTTCTGACCAAAACAGAATTAATTCGTTGTCTTCGATTGCCGGCGCGCTATTTGAGTTGGTGCAAGGCGAAGCTTGAGGTCGTGCTCAAGGCACAGTTCAGGGAGTCCCGTTATTTTGAAGAGTGGTACCCGTGCGGCGATTGGGTGTATGCGCCAACTGTCGGTCCGCTGTGCGAGCGCTTCAAGCTGATGTTCTTCGGCAATGATCGGCAAGGTTGGACGGAGTTCGTCACGGCGGATTTGGGGATCTTCAACTACGAGAAGGTCGAGCGCTCCGCATACAGTCGGCCGTTTCAGTCGCGGGCGCAAATTGAAATGTTTCTTAAAATTCAAGAATGTCGCGAGCTGCTGCGAGAGGGGATGCCGCTTGATGAGCTGACGCCCCTTGTGCCTCCCGCGATCTTGAACAGCGAATGGCTGGAGGAGCGAAGACAAAAATTATTGTTTCTCATTGCGCGGGGGTATGAGCGCGCCGGCGAGGGCGCAAATGCTTTGGCTATGTATCTTGAGTGTTGTTATCGCGGTGCTCGCTCGCGGGCGATCCGGCTCAAAGCCAAAGCGCAGGACTGGAATGGAGCACGAGCATTGTGTTTCTTAGCGAAAGAGAAGCCGGAAAGTGAGGCAGAACTGCAACAGGTGCGGCGCGTGTTGCCGCGAATCCATCGCAAATTGAAGAGAGCCTATAGGGCTGAGGCTGTCGCGCCGGCTATCGAAGAATTTGAGATTGTCTTGGATCGTGCGCCTCGCCTTGGCGCAGTGGAGCATCACGTGCGTGACTATTTGGCACGTGACCTGGCGGATGGCAGCACGGTGCGCTATGTCGAAAATGGCTTGATCAATGGGCTCTTCGGGCTTCTGTGTTGGCCGGCGGTTTTTGCGCCGGTCCCTGGTGCGTTCTTCCATGACTTTCACCACGGTCCCGTCGATCTCGAAAGCTGTCATTTTCACCGGCGGCGCAAGGAGGAGTTCGATGAGTGCTTATCGCAGTTAGATTCGGGTGGCTATGCAAAAGTCATTTGGAAGTGTTTCAAGGACAAGTGGGGCGTTCAGTCGCCGTTCGTGCACTGGCATCTTTTGGATAGGGCGACCTTGGGCTGGGCACTCGCTTGCTTTCCAGCGGCTCACTTGCGCGCGTGGTTCGAATGGATACTTCGGGATGTGAAGGAAAATCGAGCGGGCTTTCCCGATCTGGTGCAGTTTTTTCCTAAGGAGCGAACGTATCGGATGATTGAAGTCAAAGGCCCGGGGGATCGAGTGCAGGATAACCAGCGAAGACTGCTGGAGTATTGCCTGTCGCATGGGATGCCAGTGTCGGTGTGTTGGGTTCGAACGGGCTCCTAGTCACATTCCGGATCGCCGTAAATCCGGGTAAGGATTAGAGGATAGTAGTCACGCCTCTGGGCCGCCGATGTCGAGCGAGCGCACGGACGCGCGAACGGCTCGACCCGACGCAGAATACTGCGCCAGTGATTGTCGCAGTTGCTCGCGCTCGGTGAAGGTCGCGGTCCAGTAGCGATCGTGGCAGCTGCTGTAAAGGCGCAGATTCTTACCGGTGAGCAAGTCGTTGGCGATCACGGCGATGGGTATTTCGGAGACAGACTCGAGCCCGCAGTCTGGGCAGGTAACGGAAAAGTTTAGAGTGGGCTCTGGCATTCATTCCTCTGAGACGTTACGGCTCGGATGTTCAGACTGTAGCTGCAGCCTTAAGTTCTCGACATTACGGAAATGCAAGAGAGTGAAAGGTTCGTAGTTTGACGTTTGGCCTTGCACTGGAGCGGAGCCTCGGCGAGCGAAGGCCGTACTTCAGTAGGGCATACAGAGTAGTGAGATATTTTATATTTGGAAGTAGTCGCGATTTGGAGTCACGATCATTCTAATTTTTGATGTCCACGCCGCGTTGCAGTCTTATCGGCGCGTTTCGGTCGATACGAGCTCTTTGCGCTGCGACTGATCGGTTCTGATTGAACGCAAGTCATTCCGTGCGCGCGCCCACCAGAACCGGTGGGTAAAACGCGTGATCGAGACGCCGAAAGCTCACGCCGAATTAAGTCTTATGCATCGAACCCGTCTGGCCTTTCAGGCGCTACTCCAAACGCTCGTTCAAGCGCCAGACCGAGCCGTCCAATGGTGCCCTCGTCGAAAAGACGCCCGATCAACGTAACCCCATGCGGTACGCGGCGCGGTGGGCTGAACTTAGGTAAAGGATGAGCAGGATCCGGCGCCCAATCACTGCGCGCCTCGGAGACTTCGACAAACCCGGCGCGCAGTGTCAGCGAAGGATGCCCCGTGGCATTGGTGATGACCAGTATTTCGTCTTGCAGCGAGGGCACCAAGAGCACATCCACTTGAGAAAAGACTCGCGCCATTTCGAGCGCCACTTTGCGCCGCAATCGATCGCATTGAACAAAATCGACTGCAGACAGGAATCTCGATTGCCGAAAGATATTCGGCCATGCATCCGGCACCTGCATCTTGAGCTGATTCACATCGCCGCTTAAGGTCAATTCTTCGAAGGCCGCAGCCGCCTCGGCGAACAGGATCACGTTGAGCGAATCATACGGCCAGTCGGGAATCGACACCTCAGCGGCCGTCGCTCCCAGCTTTCGAATGATATCGAGCGCCGCACGGTCCACGTCGGTCGCTTGCTTCATCCACTCTGGAAAATAACCGACGCGCAATCCCGTGATCGGCGCACTGGCGTCATAGTCCAGCGTGCTCGGCACCGAAGCGACGTCGGCTTTGTCCGGCCCCGAGATGGCATGCAAGACCAGCAGCGTGTCTTCGACGCTGCGCGCCATCGGTCCCAACTTGTCGAGCGACCAGCAAAGCGTCATCGCCCCCGTGCGCGGGACGCGGCCATACGTAGGCCGCAATCCCGCCACGCCGCAGCGCATGCTCGGCGCCACGATGCTGCCGCCGGTCTCGCTGCCCACGGCAAAGCCAACCAGACCCGCAGCCGTTGCCGCGCCCGGACCGGCGCTTGATCCGGAGGACCCTTCTTCGAGCAGCCATGGGTTCATGGTCTGTCCGCCGAACCAGACATCGTTGAGCGCCAGCGCTCCCAGGCTCAGCTTGGCGACCAGCACGGCACCTGCTTCATGAAGCCGCCGAACCACGGTGGCGTCCGCCGAAGGTTTGCGATTCTTGAATGGTTCGGCGCCATAAGTGGTCGCAATACCCGCCGTGTCGAGCAAATCCTTGGCCCCCCATGGTACGCCATGCAGGGATCCGCGATATTTTCCGGCCGCAATTTCGGCGTCTGCGGCCTTTGCCTGCTTGAGCGCCAGCTCACGCGTCAGCGTGATGACACATCTCAGCTTCGGATCGTAGCGCTCCAAGCGCGTCAGATAGATTTGAGTGAGTCGCTCTGAAGAGAGTTGCCGCGTCTCGATCCAAATCGACAGCTGGGCCACGGAGGCAAAGGCAATGTCTGAGTCGCGAGCCGGCAAAAGCCGCTCCGCGAGCTTGCTGCGGACAAATTGGTTTCGACCCAGCCCCGTTTTTTGTGCGAATTGATTGGGTTCCCAGCGCGTAGCCGGCGCCAGCGTGGTTTCCAACTGGATCTTTTTAGGCCCGGTGCGCCGCTCATACAGCGGAGCCATGGCAGCCCGCCAACTACCGGCGGCGTCACGAGCTTCCTGTGGGCTCAATTGGACCTGCATCAATTTCTCCGCTTCCACGAACGTGGCAGCGGAAACTTCCGGTCCCACCGGGGTTGAGGTGGCGAATGCGGAAGGCGCGCCGGGGGGCGGCGTGCTGACCTGCGTTGGTATTTGCGGATAGGCTGATTCGCAGCCGAGTGTGGCGCCGACAACACCTAAGGATGCGTTGGTGAGGAAACGTCTGCGTGAATTTTTCAATTGATCTCCCGATTTTCACTTCATTGAATTGACTGGAATCTTTATCTAAGCTCTTCCTCGACCTGTCGCAAGCGCTCCTTGCCGAAGAACATTTGACTGCCGACGAAGAAAGTCGGTGTGCCGAAGGCGCCGCGTGCGGCGGCCGCGCTGGTGTTGGCGGCGAGTTCCGCCTTGACCTCGGGATCTTGAGCGGCATCGAGAATGGCTTCAGCGTCAAGACCCGCGCAGTCGAGCACGGCGCTGACCACGGCCGGATCGTCCAACTTTTGGCCCTCCTCCCACATCGCTTTGACGAATGTTTCGAGATAGAGATCGCCCACGTTTGCGCGCCGGGCGGCGAGCAAGCCGCGCATGATCAGCAGCGTATTGACCGGGAAATGCGGGTTGAAGAGGAAGTCGCGGAGGCCGTGTTTGGCGATGAAACGCTGTGTTTCGAGCCGTTCGTATTCGAGCTTGCCCTTCACGTTGCCGAAGGCAGTCATTCGGGACTGGTTCCCCGTCAGCTTGAACAGTCCGCCCAAGAAGCAGGGGCTGAGATTCACGTGCGCGTTGCTGTCCATGCAGCCAGACATAGTTGGCCGCGATCTGGTCGGACTTGAGGATCCGATCATCGGACAATAACGTTTCCACTTCGGTGCGATTGGAGCGCGTGAAGACGCCGTCGATGGCGCCGTCCACCACAACATGAGTCACGTGAATGTCTTTGGGCGCCCGCTCGCGCGCGGCACTCTGTGCAATCGCGCGCAGTCCGGCCTTGGCCGCCGCGAAAGCGACGAAACCTTCGCGCCTGGCGAGGAAGCCCGCGAAGCAGGCCATCTCCCAGACCTTGGTAAAAATCCGGGCCGTCGTCTCGACCAGATCGCCGGCGCTGATGATGAGACACACGCCTTTAGGCATGGAAGCTTTGTGCATGGCTGGCAATGATAGCCTTATCATGGGTCTGCCAGGATCCAAGGAGAGCTGAATTGCTGAAGGCGCGCTGGGCGAGGGCATCGCTGTGGGCAACTCTGTTGCTCGCCGGAGATTTATTGGCCGCCGCGTGTTTCGCGGCTGTAGGCTTCCAGCAGGTCACGGTACCGAATCGCGACGGCAAGTCGATGCAGGCGGGCATTTGGTATCCCAGCAACACGGCGCCTGTGGCACATCCCCTGGGGATGTTCGTCCAAGAGGTGGCGTTGAATGGTCCCGTCGCAGGCCAGGGTCTGCCGCTGGTTTTGATTTCGCACGGGACCGGCGGCTCTCTCTCCAGCCACATCGATACCGCGAATGCATTGGCCCGTGCCGGTTTCGTGGTGATTGCGGTGACGCACATCGGCGATAATAATCAAGATCACAGCTACGCCGGAAGCCGGCTTGACTTGATCGACCGGCCGCGGCAGGCCAAGGCGGCGCTGGATTGGGTACTGTCCTCGTGGCCGGGCCGCCTGAACCTAAATCCCCGGCGCATCGGCATGTTTGGATTTTCGCTCGGCGGATTCACAAGCTTGGTTTTAGTCGGCGGCACGCCGGAGATTGCACGGATGGGGCAGCTCTGCGATTCGACCCCGGACGCGCCCGAGTGCGCCTTCATAAAGAATGCGCACGGCGATCAATCGGCTCCAGGCAAGGAAACGCCGCGTTGGACTCATGATGAGCGTATCAAGGCGGCGGTCATCGCGGCACCTGCGGCGAGCTATTTATTCGGTCCTGGGGATCTGCGCGAGGTGAGCGTGCCGATTCAGCTCTGGCGGGTAGAAAACGACAGCCAAGCGCCGGATGCGCGGAATGGCACAGTGATTCGCGACAATCTTAAGGTGCATCCAGATTCCCATCTCGTGCAAGGCGCAGATCACTTCGTCTTTCTGGCGCCTTGCAGCGAAGCGCTGGCCGTTGCGGCGCCGCAGATTTGCCAGGACCCGGTCGGCTTCGACCGCGCCGCCTTTCATCGCTCGTTCAATCAATCCGTAGTGGATTTCTTCACGACCAAGCTGCGAGACCGGTAGCGCCGCTGCTGACGCTCGCTAGGGAGACCTGCCTACAGAAACCGGCGCTGCGAGTGGGCAACATTCTGCGTATTGCATGATGCGAAAACCCCTTGTCGGAGAGTCTCCATGAAAGGCATGTTAAGTCCGGGCGATAACGTGCGCGAGCCCCCGTTGCCTGCAACAGGCGAAGATGTTCGCGAACCCCCGCTGCCCTCGAACAACGGCTCAAAGGATGAATTGCCTGGCGAAGACGAGAAGATTGACCGTGATGAGGGCGGCGGCCAGGCGCCGCGACGCCTAGGCGGAGCAGAACAGGCTCCCAACGATAGTCCGCCGGACGAAATTCCCGAAAACGAAAGAACCAGCCATGAGCCGCGACCATGAACGGCAAGGATGTAGGTGACCCGCGAACCAAGTACCCGCAGCCTCCCTTCCCAGAGCAGCGTCAGCCGTGGCCTGGACTCGCGTCGAAGATGCAGCCGCGTCCTGACCACGGAGAGAAAAGCTACCGCGGCTCGGGCCGGCTCATAGGGCGGAAAGCGCTCATTACCGGCGGCGACTCCGGCATGGGCCGCGCCGCGGCGATTGCGTTCGCACGCGAGGGCGCCGATAGTCGCCATCAACTACCATCCGGACGAGCAGGCGGACGCGGACGAAGTCATTGCGCTGATCCGCGAGGCCGGCCAAAAGGCCGTGGCGATTCCGGGCGACATTCGTAGCGAAGCGTTTTGCCAATCGTTGGTCGAACAGGCAATAAAAGAACTCGGCGGGCTGGATATTTTGGTCAGCAATGCAGGGCGGCAGCAGGCCAACAAGTCGATTCTGACCATGAAGACAAATATTTATGCGCCATTTTGGATAATCAAGGCGGCGCTGCCATCACTGCGGGCGGGATCGTGCATTATCGCGACCACCTCCGAGCAGGCCTATGATCCAAGTCCGGAACTCTATGACTATGCGCAGACGAAAGCGGCGACGATGAATTTTGTAAAGTCGCTCTCCAAACAATTGGCCTCAAAAGGCATTCGCGTGAACGGCGTGGCGCCCGGGCCGATATGGACGCCGCTGCAAGTGAGCGGCGGCGCGATTCCGGAGAAGCAGCAAAAGTTCGGCAGTCACAGGCAGCTGGGACGGGCAGGGATGCCGGCCGAGCTGGCGGGAATCTACGTGCAGCTTGCGGACAATCAATCCAGCTTTGCGACCGGGCAGATTTACGGTTCGTCGGGCGGCGGCGGCCAGCCCTAGAAACGCTGCATTTCGCCGCTGTTTTTACCACCGTTCAAGCGGCGGCGGCGCGCACCGGCTCCCAATCTTGATGCTGCGCTACGGCCGGGGTTGTTAACCTCGTCACAACAAAAAACTCCGCGCCGGGCACACATCGCAGACACATCGCCTTCGTACCACTAGGCTGGTTCGCGGTGTCAGGGAGAGATGCATGATGGATGCCGGAGGATCGAAGATCGCGACACTCGGCTTTGCGCTAGCGTGGCGCGGCATATGCTTTGCGTTCTCGTTTGGAGGGCTGCGCGGTTTCGCCTACATACGGCCAAGCATCGATCGAGAAGTCGGCCCGGAACATGAATCGTCTCGCCGCCCAGTCCGGCGGTGCAGCCCAAGCCAATTTGTGGCTCGAGCACTTGCCATGAATTTGGGCTGCGTGCATTTAGGGGCGCTCAAGCGAGCTGCGCAGTTTGCCGTCATAGCAGCCGCGGCGTCGGCGGCGATCGGCTGCGGTTTTTCCGAAGAAAGGAAACAGGCGGAAGAACTGGCAGAACAATACTTCGCAAAGATGCAAGCCGGAGATGTCGAGGGTGTGCTCTCTCTTTATTCCACGCGATTTTTTGAGGTCACTTCGCGCGCGGACTGGCTTGTCTTTCTTGAGGAGCAGCGGGCTCGATGCGGTACGCCTAAAACTCATTCGCTAATTAACTGGAATGTGCTGAGTACATTCGGAACAAACGCGGGAACGCGCACGACGCTCGTGTACGACGTTCAGTACTCAAGCTGTCGAGTGTCGGAGAAGATGACCATCTTCAAACCTTCCGGCGGGAAAATTCAGATTCAAGTGCATTTTCTGACACCGAAGGCAGGGACGCAAAGTAACCAGGTAGATTTGCAGGCGACGCTAAAAACCTAAGCGGTGTTTGTGGGCTTGCAGTATCCGCAGGAGTGCATCAGTTTCGGCGACATTGCTGCGGTGTCTGCGGCGTGTTTTGTGCTTGTCCTCTCGGTTCTTAGGGCCGAATTTTCGCGGCAAGCGTCTGGCGTTCGTCTTCCTTGAGATCCCAGTGCCAGTCGTGGCACTCGGCATAGGCGCGAATAGGTGTGCCTTTGTCGAGGGATTCCTTGATTTGGGTAACGCTTAGGGCGCAAGTCCATTCGGTTGCGCAAATCGGGCAGCGCACGGGGAATTTGAGTAGGCGTTCGGTCATGCTGGTGCTCTCACGTTGCAGGTGTGTAACCTAAGGACGCTCAGACGGATCAAAGTGACTCAATGATTGCAGATTTTCAACGGTTCGCCGCGCGTGGCTCCGGCGAGGGCATGTAGGAGTCGTCAGACAGCGGTTATTCGGGGTGCCAGGGTTCGCCGCCGCCAACGGACAGGTATTATCCAACGAATGAGTGCGCAGCAACCTAAAAAGCCGTTTTCGATGATTCGTGAATTTCATCTGGCCGATTGGTTCACATTGGGCAACGCCATTTGCGGCACGGCGGCCATATTTTCCACCATCAGTTATGTGCAAACGGAGGTCCTGCGGCACGTCTATTTTGCATGCGCGTTAGTGTTGGCGGCGTTGCTGTTCGATATTGTGGATGGCCGCGTTGCGAGATGGCGGGAGAAGTCCTCAGTGATGGGCCGGGAATTGGATTCTCTCGCAGACGTCATTTCCTTCGGCGTCGCTCCGGCCATGATTGGCTACGGTCTTGGCATGCAGGGATTATTCGATCGAATCATCTTGGGCTATTTTGTCGCCTGCGGCGTTTCGCGCTTGGCTCGATACAACGTCACCGCTGAGGCGCTTTCCGGGGAGACCGGAAAAGTAACCTTCTTTGAAGGTACACCGATTCCGACGTCATTTCTGCTGGTGTGCCTCCTGGCCGCAGCCGCCGGGCTTGGCGCAATCGGCCAACACTTGTGGTTCGGCGTGCTCGAAGTCGGCGGACACGTATTACATCCGGTGACGTTGCTGTTCGGGGTATCGGGATCCTTGATGATCAGCCGAATTCGAATACCAAAGTTATAAGACTGCCCGACTGTTAGCGCTGCGCGCCGCGAAAAGCGAGATTCAAGCGTAGGCGTCTACCTCGTGGAATCGATAGGATCCATTGGCGTTGAGGCAATTTAAGAGTGAGCGAGGTCTATTCGGGACCCAGGGACAGTCTAACAGGCGGTTCGGGCGATCGGGGATCGGCGGCGGCCGGTGCTCACCAAAACTCCGCCGATCAGCAAGGTCAGTGCGCTCGCCGCCGTCGCAGGATCTATCTCGGGAGCCTTTGCCACGAAATTATCGACGGTGAGTTGACTAACCAGGGTCAAGTCTGGGCTGGAAATAAAAACGGGCTGGCCAAAGACCATACGGACGTTGCTGGTCTCACCGGCGCTGGGTGCGTCCGAATTCAATTCTTGAACTACCATGCTGTTGAGATCAAAAGGCGCGGTCCGGCTCAGCTCGGTGATAAAGAGGCTTCCGAAGAAATCAACTGTGGTGTCCGCGAACACGTCGTTTTGTGCTCCGTGCCAATCGAATCCCGCATAGCCATCGGGCACCGTTCCGGGCGGCAGGTTGGGCCCGAAGTCGAGTGTTTGCGCGGCGTTGGCGCTCAAAAGAGGGAGTGTCGCAATGATCGCCGCCAGCGTCAGACCAGATTCCGTTCTCATGACGTTCCCCATTTGGCTGATGGTTCGAGTCAGGAAACCATAGTCCCAACACTGGCCGGCGGCAAGCGGCAGTGCGCCAAATTGCACCGCAGCATGAGCGCCAGATGAGCGCACTGTCACCAAGGCGAGGGAAAGTCCTTACTGCGAGAACCTAATTATGACTCTTTTCCGTTGTTTCATTTCACGCCACGCGGTTTGTCGATGCGGGGATTGCAGTGTCGACGCTGCGCCAGGATGCTGCATTGACTGTCACTGCGGAGCCGCGCATTAAGTACGCGAAGGTTTATTTTGAGAGTATTGAAGAAGTGCCGACGGAGACGGATAGGGTGCCGAACACGGGGTTTACGTTCTTTGCGATGGAAACGTCGTAGCCGGCGGATTGGGGGGCAGTTCGATATTGAGCACGGCCATGGAATTTCTCAGTTGTTCGCGCTCGGTGAAGGTCGCGGTCCAGTAACGGTCATGGCAAGGGCTGTAGAGACGCAGACTCTTACCGGTGAGCAACCCGTTTGCGATCACGGCGATGGGCATTTCAGAGATAGATCCCAAGGCGCAGTCAGGGCAGGTCACATAAATTTTGAGGATGGGCTCGGTCATGTCACTTCCTGGCGTAGGCTCGGATGAACAACTATAGCTGCGCCTTAAGCGCTTGGCAGTAGGGAAATGCAAAGAAATGAAAGTTTTGATGCACAGGCAAAATCGCGGCCTGCAGCGGCTGCACCGGTGTGGAGCGACTGGGCGCTTTGCCGGGCAAAGGCTGCACCGCTGTAGAGCATCCAGCGCTCCCGGCGTGGAGCGACAGCTTAGGTCTGGACCTTTTGAAGCATTTACGGTTTTACTTCGCGACGCAAGAGCACATTTTGTATTTCACGGCGGCGGGTGCGGTGATGCAGGTGTGGAGTCCGCGACCAGCAGGCGTCGCCGATTGGTTACGGCGCGACGGGGGAGTAAAGTCTAGCCGGCCTCGAAAGGGATGAAACGGCAATGCGCATTTGTCACGAGTGGATAGTTACGGCGATGCTGGCCACGGGACTGGTCGCATGCGGTGGGGGTGGAGGCGGCGGCGCTGCCCCGCCGATCACTTCCTTCACGGTTGGTGGCATGGTCGCGGGCCTCAGCGGCACGGGACTCATTTTGAAAAATAATGGCGGCGATGATGTTGCGATATCCGCGCCGGGTTCCTTTACCTTTGCGACCGTTCTGCAAAACGGCGCGCCTTATTTGGTCACGGTGGCGACACAACCTTCTGCGCCGGTACAGGATTGCGTAGTCACGAATGGTTCCGGGACGGTGCGTGGCGCGAACGTGATGAATGTGAGCGTCAGCTGCAGCATCGTGCCCTTCACTGTGCTGACGAATCAGCCAGCAGAAATTGGTTACTTGAGCCTGCTGCTGACCGACGGCAGCGTCATGATGCAATCGGCGAGCGATGCCAGCGTGTTTTACAATTTGACGCCGGCCGCTGACGGCAGATACGTCAATGGGACATGGCGAAGGTTGGCGAGCCCTCCTGCGGGTTACGCCCCGGCTGACGCTGCGCAGGTCGTCCTGGCGGACGGGCGCGTGCTGTTTGTCGGCGGCGAATACAATCAGAATCAGTACCGATTACCCTTCGCGCCCAGCGGCTTGACCAACATGTCGGCAGTCTACGATCCGGTTGCGGACAGTTGGACGATGATCGCTGCGCCACCCGGCGTCGAGTACATCGGCGATTCGCCCTCCGCTGTGCTGCCGGACGGCAGCTTTGTTTTCGGTAGAAAGTTGGGGCGAGATATGTGGCGCCTCGATCCGGCGAGCCTGACCTGGACTTCGATACCTGCCACGGGCAAGGCAGATAATTTCGCTGAAGAAGGCTGGACTTTGTTGCCCGACGGCGATCTTTTCAGCATCGATGTGGGCACTGCGCCGCACGCCGAACACTACGATCCGATCGCTTCGCAATGGTACAGCGATGGGAATACCCCGATGGGGCTGACCTCGCCCAGCAGCGCACCGGGCGGGTTGACCTATGGTCCGGCGCCGCTGCAGGTTGTCGGCGGAGTGACGTACGGACCGGGACCCACGGGCACGTATTTTCCACCGGGTGAGATTGGCCCGGCGTTACTGCTGCCGGACGGCAGAGTGTTTGCGACGGGCGCTGCGGCGAGCGGGGCGGTAGCGCACACGGCTCTTTACACGCCGAGCGCAACTCCCGCTGGTGCCGGCAGTTTCGCGGCGGGCCCAGATTTTACCAATGGTGATGATGCCGACGACTCGAGCGGCGCGCTGCTCCCCTCCGGTCACGTCCTGATCGCTGCGGCCTCAGGCCGCTTTTATGAATTTGACGGGACCACGATGCCGGTCACCGGAACTTTAACCAACAACGCGGGTAATACCGTGTATTTCCTGTTGCCGCTGCCGAACGGTGAAGTGCTCGTGACGGGAGGCGTGACGCAGATTTATGTGGGTGCCGGCAGCGCTGATCCAAGCTGGGCGCCAACGATCACAGCCGCACCGGCCACTGTGACACGCGGCTCGAGCTACATGATTTCTGGCACGCAGTTCAACGGCCTGTCGCAAGCCGCCGCGGAGGGTGATGAACTCAATGCCGCGACAAACTATCCGTTGCTGCGCATCACCAATGCGACATCGGGGCATGTGGTGTATGCGCGCACTCATGGCCATAGCAGCATGGGCGTGGCAACGGGCAGCACGATTGTCTCCACTCATTTCGATGTTCCGGCGAACGCCGATACGGGCCCAAGCACGCTTGAGGTCGTGGCCAATGGGATCGCGTCTGCGCCGGCGAGTGTGACGGTGAATTGAAGCGATTGATCATTGTCGCGACGAAAATCTCAAGGGCGTGAGAGGGAATCGATCTTTTGGGGCGGCGGTTCAGCGCGAACCGCTGCCATGTTTCGCCGTTTTCATCATATCGATCAAATTCTTGAATACGGTGTGCCGCGCGAGACGGTCGTCGAGGTCTTCCCAGGTAATCTCGCGAATGGAGGTGACTTCGATTTGTTGCGGCCGACTTTTACACGGGGAGTTTTCCAGATTCGCACACTGGCCGTTACTTCGCCGCTCTTGACGCGGGCGCGGAGTTTCTTTGTGAAGAGCATGAAGGCGCGGCAGTCCGCTAGCGCGTCAGGATGCAGGGCGTCGCGGCGCGAATGGTCCGACCCAAAGGAGAAGATCAGTCGTCTGTGATTTCGAATTCAAGCATAATTCCCAGCTCGCCGAACACCCGACTGACCTGCGGCGCGAGACTAAAGGCGTTCACCGCGGTGGGTGACAGCGTCACCAGCAGACTGATCTCGCCGCCTTCCGAACCAATCGCCCGTAGCAACTCGGCGTGCGCTTTATCGAACCGCACGGCGCACAAGGCGAGCGCCCAGGCAAGATTGCGAGCGACGGCAGAGTCAATGATGTTCTGTGAAATAGGTAGGTTGGAAAGCGGCTCGAATGGCGCTGTGCCGAACAATGACACGGGATCCAGCGGCGCCAACCAGTAGGTTTCCGTGTGAACGGCGGCTGTCGTGAGGCCGCTTTTCGAATGGCGCGGTTGGCCAGATCGAAAAGAATGCTCGGGTTCGATGCCAAGTTCTCTTGAGATGTCCGCCGGGTCCATGGAGGGATGTTTGATCCGCAGGGACAATTGAAAAGGGAGCGGTTGGAGCGGCGCGAGTTTAGGGGCTGGCATGATCGGACTTCCGTGGTGGATTGGTAACTCGAGGGCTTGAGTATAGTGCCAAAGCGCAGATTGCCGACAGTCACTCTTGGGTGGTGAATACCGCGTTGCGCCAACCAGAATTTATCGATAAAGATGCATGATAGAGCGTTCCGAGAAGGCTAGGCTTCCAAGTCAGGAGTCCATTACATCAGTTCGAACGGACCCGCAGAGCATCTTCGTTTACCCATGAAGGGCATCACGTGACGATCAAGTGTCATGCCGGGTGTCGCTGGGACCGTGCGCTGCTGGATGCGATGGGGTTTGAGTCACCTAATCTCGGTATTGTGGGCCGGCTTGATACTCTCGGTTCTCTTCGTATTTCACCACTTGTATTCTTGCTCATATGGCGATTGATGGGGTGGGAGTTCAAATGGCGGTTGCACACACAAGACGCAACGCGGGGCGCATCGAGACCTCCGAGATTTCGCCGGGGCGGCCGCTAACGTAGAATGCACGGAAGGTAAATACTTGAGCAACGATTCAGCAGGGGGTGTCTAGATTTTTGTGTTTCTGAGCCATACTTCCCACAGGAGGGACGTGATGGCTATCAAGAACGAGATTATCGACGATTTATTGAAGGGCAGAGATCCGAAGACGGTGTTTTCGTCTGAAG
>JBDTAV010000022.1:0-35989 GCA_039924385.1 Steroidobacteraceae bacterium | reverse complement strand
CTGACCCAACCCTTGCAAACCTTTGCCACGCGCACCGCGGACTACAACGACCCGTATGTCGGTTTGCAGCGCGGCTTTCAGCAGATGGATGTCGCGGATGCGCATCCCTGGTCGCGGGGCGAGGGCGTCAAGGTTGCGATCATCGACACGGGCGTCGATATCCAGCATCCGGATTTGCGCGGCAGCATCGCCGCCGCCGTCAATTTCGTGGACGCGGATGACGCGCAGTTTCGGCGCGACCGGCATGGCACGGAAATGGCGGGCGTCATCGCCGCCGTCGCCAACAATCGCGAGGGCATCGTCGGTATCGCTCCGAATGCGCGGCTCTTGATTTTCAAAGCCTGTTGGCAGGCGAATTCCGATGCGGATGCCGCGCGCTGCAACTCCTTCACACTGGCGCGCGCGCTCACGGCCGCGTTCGATGCGCACGCTCAAGTGGTCAATTTGAGTCTCGCGGGTCCCGATGATCCCTTGCTCGGCGAGCTGATTCGGGAAGGGCAGCATCGCGGCGTCTTATTTGTCGGAGCGGCGCCCGATGCTGCCGGCATCGAAAGCGGTCTGCTGCATCGCGCGGGCGTCATCGAGGTCGCCAGCGCCGAATCCCATTCGACGATCGACTCAGTGCTGTACGCGCCCGGCCGCGAAATCCTTACCTTGCTTCCCGGCGGGCGCTACGACTTCGCCTCGGGTGCGTCCATTGCAACGGCGCAAGTCAGCGGAGTGATCGCGCTCATGTTGGCCAAAAATCCCGGATTGTCTGCCGCTTCAGCCTACCGTCTATTGCGCGATACCAGTTCCTCATTGCAGACCGCTGACGGCGGCGTCAAAGGCATAGATGCCTGCGCAGCCGTGGTGACCCTGGTGCGTCAGGGCGCGTGCCATAGCAGCGAAGGCAAGAGTTCCACGCCTGATCAGAATGGTCATCGGGTGGCCTTGCATTGAGCTAATTCGCCTGCGGCCGTTTTAGTAAGTCGCCGCGATCCACAGATCGCACATTCACGCGCAGCTGCGTCGCCCCGCGCATGGCCGTGAGCGGCACGCCGGTGCCCGCCGGACCCACGGCCCAGACGCGCCGATAAAAGTCCGGCAACGTTCCGACTTCCTGATGCGCCACCTCGCTGATCACGTCTCCCTCGCGAATATCGGCGCTCTGCGCAGGTCCTCCTTTCACCACTCCGGTAACGTACACCTTTCCGGCCAACTCGACCGCGTAGACTCCCAACCACGGCCGCGGCTGCCGATCCACTCTGCCCGTGGACTTTAGGCTGGGCAGTATGGGTTTGAGCAGGTCAATGGGGAGGAACATATTGGCATTGATCTCCTCGCCGGCGATGACCTCGCGAACCAGCAATGAGCCCAATCCGACCAGGCTGCCCCGATGGTCGATCAACGCAGCACCGGACCAATGCGGGTGAGCTGGGACCGTGAATATGGCTTCCTCAAGCAGGTATTCCCACGCACCGGCAAACTCGCGCCGCGCCAACACGCGCGCCGTTTGCGGCGGAGCGAAGTCCTTCGCGCTCAAAACATACACTTCGCTGCCGGCACACAGCTCGGCCGACGAGCCGAGCGAAATGGCAGGCGCATTCAGTTTTTGCAGGGGCAACACCAAGCCGAAACCGGTCACCTGATCGTAGGCCAGCGGGTGAGCCGCAATTTCCCGGCCGGCGGCGTCGGTGAGCCACACATCCGTGGCCTCGGTCATCAAGTAGCCGATGGTCAGCACCAAACCGGAAGAATCGATGACCACGCCGCTGCCGATGCGTTGCGAACCTAAAATGCCCGCGGTAAAGGCGTCCTCGGGAATATCGGCGCGCAGTCTGGTTACCGATTGGTTGAGCGTTTCTAAGTTGAGTGCCATCGCCTGATCCCGCCGTTCAAGAACACTACATTACTGCAAATTTGCAATTTCGGTCGCCATCGCCAATTTGGAATTGAGAATCGTTCGCAATAATTGATCAGCACAGAATCGTGAAATGAGGAAAAATGTCTCATTCCTTCAGTCAATAGGGGCGCCCTCATGCAACGCAAGATCTCACGTCGATCCATCGTCAAGAGTGGACTCATCGCCGGCGCTTTGCTGCCGACGGTGGCTCTTTTGTCCAGCAACGCCAACGCCGCTGCGCTGCCGGCGCTCGATCCGAATGATCCGACCGCCAAGGCATTGGGATTCGTAACCGATGCCTCCAAGGTTGACACCAAGACCCACGCAACGTTCAAACCGGGGCAGAAGTGCGGTACGTGTGCGCAATTCCAGGGCAAACCGAGCGATGCCACTGCAGCGTGCACGATTTTCGCAGGCCACAGCGTGCCACAAGGCGGCTGGTGTCAGGTTTGGGCTCAAAAGGGATGAATGAGTAGGCTGTTCCGACCTATCTCACGGAACTAACTTTCCGATTCGTTCAAACTTTGAGGATGTGGCGGCATCCCATCCTCAAAGTATTGCTGGTCTCCTACATCGCGTGGGGTGCGTGGCATTGGAACGCCAATCGTCCGGTTCGCGCGCCGGATGGTGTGCTCGCGGATAGCGAGCCGCAGCAAATCAATATCCCCGAGGGCGAGAAGCTGCAAATGGGGCGCTGGACCCTGACAGTGCGCGCGACTTATCGGCTCACGGCGCGAGTGCTGGCGCGTGAGCCTTACCATTTCGACGCCATGGCCGATTTGGTGCCGGAAGATCTGGCGTTGGGCTGGGGTCCGATGTCGAACAACAGTGTACTACGGACAATCGATATTTCGCAGTCCAACCGCTTTTACTACTGGCGTGCGAGCGCAGCGACTCATCTCGCGCGCGAGAGCATTATCTCCCATAGCGCCAATACGCATGTCATCCCGCAGACGCCGGCGATCGCCAGAATCTTGACGCGGCTGCGGCCCGGCGAGGTTGTCACGTTGAGCGGGGAACTCGTTGATGCGGTTCGCAACGATGGAGCTTCGATAAAAACCTCGCTGGTACGCACCGATACGGGCGCGGGCGCCTGCGAAGTCATGTTGGTGACCGACGTCATAACTTAAGCAACCACTCCCGCAGCGCAATCGCCACCGAATCCGGACGTTCCAGCGGCGCCATATGTCCCGCGCCGTGGATCTCGAATAAGGTCGCGTGCGGAATCCGGCGGCGAATGCTCTGTTGCTGAGAGACCGGTGACCAGGCGTCGTCGCTGCCGCTCAATAACAGCGTGGGAACCGCAATGCTCGGCAGCAGTGATAGCACCTCCGGTCGATTCAGCATCGCGGTAACCTGGCCGGCGTAGGCCTCGGCCGTGAAGCGCTGAATCATGGCGTGGAGTCGCGGCATCAGTTCCGCGGCGCGCGCCGCATCGCTGCCCATCATGGGCGGCAGCCATTCAGCCGCCAACGCCGGCATGCCGAGCTCGTAGGCGACCCGCAGTAGCCGGCTGCGGCTCTGCGGCTCGCCGTTGCGCACCGCCTGCACGCTGGTATTGAGCAGGGCAAGTCCTGCGATGCGGCGGGGTGCGGCGCGCACGATTTCCAGCGCGACGCGGCCGCCCATCGAGTGTCCTGCCACCGCAAAGCGCTGCGGGGCGATCTCGAGCACGTGCTGCGCCATGGCTGGTATGGAGGAGAAGCCGCGGAACGACATCACCTGAACATCTGCAACGCCGGCAAGGCGCTGCGGAATATCGGTCCAAAAGGTCTCGTCGCACAAAAGACCGGATAAAAGCACCACGGACTGCTTCATAATCGACGCCAGTATGCCACGTGACATTTCTCAAGCCGTACGCGATGCATGTCTCTGGCTGCCCGAGGCGGAAGAGTTCCTATCGCACGGATCGCCGAATTTCAGGGTTCGCGGCAAAACATTTGCGACCTACGTCGTCAATCATCACGGCGACGGACGTGTCGCATTGTGGCTGAATGCGCCGCCCGGCGCGCAGGAGCTCCATGTGAGTGCCGAGCCCGAGCAGTTCTTCATTCCGCCGTATGTCGGTCCACGCGGCTGGCTCGGCGTGATACTGGCTCGCGGCATCGATTGGAACCGTGTCGCAGGGTTGGTGCGCGAAGCGTACGAAAAAGTCGTCCCCAACGACCTGCGCGCGCGAATCGGCAAGACGCCCGCGATCAAGCCGTCTGCCAAGGCACTTTCCGCCAGTCAAATCGACCCCTTCAAGTCGGCCCGCGCGCAGGCAGTGTTATCGAAACTGCGCAGGATTTGCCTGAGCTACCCCGAATCCAGCGAAGGCAGCCAGTTTGGGCATCCGGTATGGCTCGCCGGAAAAAAGACCTTTGCCATCGCGCGCTACGCTGCCACGCGATTGACGCTGTGCTTTTGGGTGGGCGTGGATCAACAGGGCCTGCTCACGGCGGATCCTCGTTATTCAATTCCTGCCTATTTTGGCCACAATGGCTGGATCGCGTTGGATGTCACCAAGGAGTGCGACTGGCGCGAGGTAAAAGGCTTAAGTTCACAGAGCTATCGGCATTTTGCGCTCAAACGCATGCTGCAGACTCTGAAGCCGGACTAGAGGCTGGCGCGGGCGTCCATCGCCAGGCACAGCGCACCGAGCACACCCGCGCGCGCACCGAGCGCCGGCGGCACGATATAGCGCTCACTTTCGGCGAGTATTTCGCTCCGATCGATGTAGCCGCCGAGCCAGTGCAGCATGCGCCGCCGCACCAGAGGAAACAGACGCTCAGCCATCACGCCGCCGCCCACGATGATTCGTTGCGGTGAAACAGTCAGTACCAATTGCGCGCAGAGTTGCCCGAGATAATCGGCCTCGATCTCCCACTGCACATGCGCCGCATCGAGAAGCTGAAGCTCGCTGCCGGTGCGCTGCAAAATTGCCGGGCCTGAGGCCAGCCCTTCGAGGCAATCGCCGTGAAACGGGCAGACGCCCGCAAAATTCAAGTCGCGCACGTGGCGCCGCGGGTGAATGTGCCCGATCTCCGGATGCATCAGGCCATGCAGCGGCGCACCCTCGATCAGTACCCCGCCGCCGATACCTGTGCCCACGGTAAGATAGACCAGGTTCTGCGTGCCGCGCCCCGCGCCCCAACGATGTTCCGCGAGCGCTGCCGCGTTAACATCGGTGTCGAAACCGACGGGACAGGAAAATTCGCGCGCCAGCATGGCGGCCACATCGGTATTGCTCCAGCCGGGTTTGGGCGTATTGCCGATGAAGCCATAATTTGGCGATTGCCGCTCGAGAACAACGGGACCGAAGCACGCCACACCGAGAGCGCTCGGCGTTAAACTTCCGCAGCCTGCTTTAAAAAAATCGAGTACCCGAGCGAGGGTCGAGTCAGGATCCGCCGTGGGGAAGCGCCACTCGGCGTGAAGCGTGCCGCTTTCGTCACCGATTGCGCAGACGAATTTTGTGCCGCCTGCCTCGACGGCACCGAACAAGCGAGCCTGGCCGTGCATCATTTCCTCTGGATTGGGGTTCGCTGGAGCATAGCGTACTTGAGCGGCTATAATGTCAGCCCCTAAAGCTCTGTGAGTTGCCTCATGAACGTTCCAAGCGCTGCGTCGCGCGCGATGATCGAGCGGCTGATCGCGTTCAACACCGTGTCGCGTGACTCCAATCTCGGACTCATCGAGTGGGTGCGAGACTATCTGCAGGGATTGGGTGCGACAACCCGGCTCACCCATGACGCCTCAGCCAAGAAAGCCAACTTGTTCGCAACTTTGGGCGACTCGGAAAAGCCAGGCCTGATTCTTTCGGGCCACACCGACGTCGTGCCGGTGGATGGCCAGAATTGGGACACCGATCCGTTTGCGGCCACCGAGCGCGACGGCAAGCTGTACGCGCGCGGATCTGCGGATATGAAGGGATTTATCGGCATCGTTTTGGCGCAGGCGCCCAAATTTGTGGCGGCCCTCGATGACAAGCGGCTCGACGCGCCGCTCCATTATGCGTTGAGCTACGACGAAGAGGTGGGCTGCCTCGGCGTGCGCAGCTTGATCCGCGATCTCGAGGAGCACGGGATTCGGCCGGCAGGGTGCGTGGTGGGCGAGCCGACATCGATGCAGCCCATCATTGCGCACAAGGGCACGCACCGGTTCCGTTGCGCCGTGCATGGTCGCGAGGCGCACTCGAGCTACGTTACGCGCGGCGTGAATGCAATTGAATACGCGGCGCGTCTGGTCGTATTCATCCGCCAGCTCGCGGACCGCCTGGCGCAACTCGAGCAGCGTGATTACGGCTTTACGGTGCCGTACTCGACGCTGTCGACCGGCTTGATTCAGGGCGGCATTGCCGCCAATGTCGTGCCGAAGGACTGCGTGTTTCAATTCGACATGCGCACGTTACCGCACGCCCAACCCGATGCGCTGTATCAAGAAATTCGCCGCTACGCTGAGATGCTTGCGGCGGAAATGCGCGGCATCGACCCGGACGTCGGAATCGATTTGCAATGGGTGAGCCAAACCGTCGGACTCGCAGCGGCGGAAAGCGACGCGATTGTGCAATGGGCCATGCAGTTGTCGAAGAATCCCACCGTCGGCAAGGTGTCCTATGGTACGGAAGCAGGGCTTTTCCAAAAGATGGGCGTGCCGACCGTGATTTGCGGGCCTGGGGACATCGCCGAGGCGCATCGCCCCAATGAATTCGTCGCGCTCGACCAGCTCGCGCAGTGCGAGAGCTTCATGGAACGAATTTTAGAAACGGGTTACGCGAAGGCGTAACTCTCCTCAAAGGTTGAACAGATACTGGATGCTGCGATATAGCGCCTATGCACGGCGCAAACTCCGTCGCTGTAGCGAACCGCTGCATAAGCTGAGCTCAAGGAAGACAGACCCGGCAGCGCGGCCTCAACGTGCGCGGCCTCGTTCTGGAAGTGCTTGCACTCATGGCAAGAGGCCGAGTCCGGCTGCTTCATTGGCCCAGGCGGTTCCAAAATCCGGCGAAAACCTGGGTCGACAACACGAAGCCTAGGACCACATTGACCACGACGCCGAGCGTGAACGCATAGAAGGGCCGCGCGCCGATGGATGCGAATTCCCGAAGCCGCGTCGTGAGGCCGATGCTCAAGAAGGCAAACGTGAAGGCCCAGGTGCGAAGCGCCTGCAAAGGGGCCACCAGCGCAGGACGACGTCCTTCTTGTAGGCCGCGTAGTCAAAGCCGCGCGTCACCAAAGTCAAAACCGCGGATGCCACAAGGAAGCCGAGGACAAATTTTGGAAATCGATTCCAAATCTCGCCGGCGCTCGATTTGCTCTGCACGCCCGTGCGCTCCCAACGCGTGGTTGCGATCAGCGACAGCACAAAGGCCCAGACGCCGATCCAGACATCGCGCCCGATGACTTTCATGAGCGTGAACGCGCTCACTGCTGCGTCCGGGCTGCCTGCAATTCCCTGCACATTGCCGGCATAGCCTCCGTAGGTCTGTGCGGCCGCCAGGCCGGCTGCATCAGCAAATTCAGACGTGCCGATCCACGCGCCAGCGACGCCCGTGGACAACCCCAATGCCCGGGCAAGCAACGGCAGCACGAAAATCATGATGATGGCCCAGACCACCACCAGTGAAATGACGGCGGAGACTTCCTGCTTTTTCGCGCCCACCGCACCGCCAACGGCAATTGCGCCCGAAACTCCGCACACCGCGCCGCCGGTGCCCAGCGTGGCCGCCAAGCGGCGATCGAGCCCCAAGCGCACCGCTGCGGCATAGATCACGCCGAAGGTGGCCAGCGAAACGATCGCGGCTTGAACGATCGCCACGGGCCCCGCCCACGCGATCAGCGTCAGCGGCAGGCCGGCGCCCAGCAACACGATGCCGGTCTTGATATAGAACTCGACCCGCATTCCGGGATCGAGCCAGCGCGGCACGCCGAGTGTATTGGAGACCAGCAGCCCCAGTCCCAAAGCCACCAGCGGCGGCGCCGATGCCGAATGCCACGGCCCAGAGCACGAAAAGCGCCGCGTATTGCACGCCATGCACTTTCAGTTGTTGCGTTACGTCGGACAGGTGGCTCCATTTCTGCGGCGCTACGGCGATCCACTTGATGCTGCTGCCGCCGGCGAACAGAGCCACCGCAACTGCGATCAGACCCAGCCCAATCCAGATGGCCCACCAGTCTTCCTTGCGGAACAACTCGCCCCATGGCGAGCGCCTGCCAAGCGTCTGACTATTAACAGCGTGAACGATTTCCGCCATGAGGACTCCGGCTAACGATGCGTAACGCTAGCCCCAAGCCCTCAGCGCGTCGAATAGTTAGATGGCATATCCAAGTTACGCGCGGTTATGACGAAGAAAGGGGGCTTCAGTAGCCCCCTTCTTGCGGTATTTCAATCGCCGCTGCATTTCAACGACCGATATCGGTGCCCTTGTGATAATCAGGGTAAGGCGGGATCGGCGACACCGGAACAGGATGTTCCTTCAACTGTTGCATCACGATCGCCACCGCGCGCTCCAACTGTGCATCATGTCCCGCGGCTACATCCTTCGGCAATTCTTCCACCATCACGTCCGGCGGAATTCCGTGGCCTTCGACTTCCCATTCCCCGTTAAGACCGTAGATTGCATACCGGGGGGCGGTTACAGAGCCACCGTCGATGAGGGTGGGATAACCGCCAATGCCCACCAAGCCGCCCCATGTGCGCGTGCCCACCAAGGTGCCGAGCCCGGCCTTATGGAAATACCACGGCATGGCGTCGCCGCCCGAGCCCGCGGACTGATTGATGATCATCGCCTTGGGCCCGAAAATGGCACCCTGCGGATCATGGACCGGTTGGCCATCGCGCTCGATGGCATTGCTTAAATGCTTCTGGCTTAAGACGCTGACGACATAGTCAGCCAAGAATCCGCCTTGATTGAAACGTTCGTCCAGAATCACACCTTGCCGGTTTAATTGGGCATAGAAATAGCGGTTGAAATTCGTGTACCCCGCACCCGCGGTGTTCGGCATGTACACGTAGGCAACTTTGCCGCCCGAGAGCTTGTCCACCTTGCGCAGATTGGCGTTGATCCAATCCAGATTGCGCAATCCATATTCGGAAGCGGTCGGGACGACGGTGACATCGCGCGCACCGCTGCCATCGGGATTCTTGCCGACGCGCAGTACCGTTTGTTTTCCGGCCGTGTCGTCAAAGAAACTATCGATGTTATCGGTGGCGTGCAGCTCCCGGCCATTGACCGTCAACAAATAGTCGCCCTCAACGATGTTGATGCCGGGGAGGGTCAGCGGCGCGGTCAGTGACGGGGTCCAATTCTCGCCGTTATAGATCTTCGCAAACCGATACCGGTTGTGATCGATCGTGTAATCGGCTCCCAGCAGTCCCGGCTTCGGCGCATTCGCGGGCGGGCGAGGGCCGCTCACGAACATGTGGCCCACCTGAACCTCGCCCAGCATCTCATCGCAGAGATAGGTGAATTCATCGCGCGAGGCCAAGTTTTCTAGATACGGGCGGTACTTGACTTCGATCTTGGCGATATCCAAACCGTGAGTGTGCGGGTCGTAGAGAAAGTCCCGCTGCAAACGCCAGGTCTCGTGGTACATCTGCTTCCATGCACTGCGCGGATCGTGCATGGCCATCATGCCGTGATTGTTCACAGGCTTGCCCGGATTGGCGTCCGGTGAACCTGGTTTCAACTCCGCAATCGGCGCCAGAAACCAATTTTCCTCGCGTTGGTAGAACAATTTTTCGCCGTTGAACGATACTTTGAAACTCGTCAGGCCGCTCAAAATTTCTTCGGTCTGACGCTTCTGCGTGGTGAAGCGCCACAGGGCGCGGATCGGCGAACCCGGATCCTCTGCCGAGCGGCCGACCGGGAGCCCCTCGGCAAGAAACAGCACGCCGCTCTTCCCGACCGCCAGCTCAACGTAATTTCGCGAGGGAATCGGCAACGACAAGATTCGATTGCCAATGTCAGTCAGATCGACAACCGTGGGCTTATGTGTAGTTTCGGACTTTTTCTTGTCGCCTTTCTTGTCGTCCTTTTTTTCGTCTTTGGCGTCGGCCTTGTTGCCGTCGCCCGCCTGATCGGCTTCCTCATCCGACTTGCCGGCGGTTTTCGGTTCCTCATCCTTCTTCGTGTTCTCATCATCGCTTTCGGGCGGAATTGGCGAGGCGGTGGTACGCGACAGTACCGCGACGTAGACACCGGCGTTGATGGTGCGATCCAAAGAGGACAGATCAATTCCCGCATCCGATGGACCATTGTTGGTCGAAGCCGTGAAGTACAGATACTTGCCGTTCGGATCGAACACGGGATCGGCCGCGTTGCTCATGCCATCAGTGATTTGGGTCGCGGTATGCGAGGCCAGCGAGTATAGAAACACCGCGTGCAATTCGCTTTCCAAATCGCGGGTGTAGGCGATCCACTGCGAATCAGGCGACCAGGCAAGTTGGGTTGCTGCGCCAAAGCCGCCGCGCAGTCCGGTGTCGATCTTCACGGGCTTGCCGCCGGCAACATGGACGTACCAAATCCGCAAATGCTTGTCGGCGAAGGCAATGCGTTTGGAGTCCGGCGACCAGTGCGGCGCGTAGAAAAATGAGGGGTTTGGACCCAGATCGATCACTTTGGGCTGCGACAAACCGTCTTGGTCGCGAATGTAAAGTTGATACTCGCCCGAGGCATCGCTGAAATAGGCAATGGATTTCCCGTCCGGCGACCAGGACGGATCGCGCTCCGCGCTTCCCGGTGTATTGGTCAAATTGCGGATGTCGCCTTTTTCAGCGGGCAGCGTAAAAATATCGCCGCGCGCTTCGGCAACCACGCGCGCGCCGGTGGGCGATACTGCGATATTCTCAACTGCGGCCGCGGGCACGCCGGCAATATGCGGCTCGAGCGCGGCAAGTTCGCCGTGTATCGACACCGAAACCACCTGATCCTGACGCGAACCCGGATCGTACAAATGCAGCGATCCAAACTGCTCATATACCAAGCCGCCGGGACCTGCGCCCAACGTCTTCAAATCAAGTCCGTGATTGTCGAGGACTTGCTGAACCTGCTTGGTCTTGGTGTCGTAGTCAAACACGGAAACCGGGCCGTTGCGGTCGGATAAAAAATACACCGTGCCGCCCAGCCATACGGGGTGAGAGTCATTGGAATTCTCCCGCGGCACCTTCTCGAGATCGAGCGTCTTCATGTTAACCAGCCACACCTGCGAGGTCTGACCGCCCCGATAGTGCTTCCACGCGGCCTGCCATTGGCGCACGGGTACGTAAGCGAGCGTACTACCGTCGCTTGACAAGCTGCCCTCGTCAACGCTGGGCAGCGGCAACACTTCCGCCGGCCCAACGCCGTCGGCGCGGATTTGAAACAGCCGGGGATAAACCGACTTGCTGGCGTGCCCTGAAGTGAATAGGACATCCTTGCCGTCGGGAGTCCAGCCGGTAACGAGGCTGCCGGTGGGCTCCCAAGTGAGGCGCCGCGGCACACCGCCGTCGCTGCTGACGACGTACACGTCAGTCGTTCCGTGCTCCCGCGCTGAATACGCGAGTTGCGAACCATCCGGCGAGAAATACGGTCCTGCGTTCACCGCGGCAATCGAGGTCAAGCGCCTGGCATCGCCGCCCTGGCGTGGAACCGTCCAAATATCGCCACCATATAGAAAGCCTATCCGGTCCTGGCTTAAGGAAGGGTTGCGCAGCAGCAGGGGCGCGGCGCCCGCAGTTGACGCGCAAAGAATCACTCCGGCGATCAGACTCAATCCGCCGCCGACAAATACGCGGAAATTCATGTGCACCTCTTGATAATCGATACGAAAAAGGCTATCTGGAAACTATACATGACGTTGCCTAGCCATTCACAGAGCGCATTCCGGTCTCGTCGTAGCGCTCGCCTGCAGCCACTCCGCTCGGCGCGACCGCTGCAATGCGCTCAAGATCTGCAGCGCTGAGTTCGATTTCAACCGCGCCCAGGTTTTCCATGAGGCGCGTGGCGTTGGTGGTTCCTGGAATCGGCACGATGTGCGGACCTTGAGCCAGCAGCCACGCCAAGGCGAGCTGTGCGGGTGTGCAGTGCTTTTCTTTGGCGATCTGCTGGCCCCGATCCACGACGGCCAGATTTTTCGCAAAGTTTGCGCCCTGAAAGCGTGGCGAATAGCGCCGGTAATCCTTGGCGTCGAGATCCTCGATGCGGCGGTAGCGGCCGGTGAGAAAGCCGCGTCCCAAGGGGCTGTACGGAACAAAGCCGATGCCAAGTTCGTCGCAGGTTTGCAGCACGCCATCTTCTGGATCGCGGCTCCAAAGGGAATATTCCGATTGTACGGCGGTGATCGGATGGACCTTGTGCGCTCTTTGAATCGTCGCCACGCTCGGCTCGGACAAACCTATGCCGCCGACTTTGCCGGCTTTAACCAATTCAGCGATCGCGGCCACGGTCTCTTCGATAGGCGTGTTGCGGTCCACCCGATGTTGATAATAAAGATCGATGCGTTCCACATTGAGCCGTTTCAGCGAACCTTCGCAGGATGATCGGACGTACTCGGGTTTACCATTGATGCCGCGCATTTTGGGATTGTTCGGATCGCGCTGAATGCCGAATTTCGTTGCGATAAATACCTGGCTGCGCCGTCCGGCAATGGCCTTGCCGACCAGGATTTCATTGCTGTAAGGCCCGTACATATCAGCCGTGTCGAGAAAAGTCAGGCCGCCGGCGAGCGCATTTTGAATGACTGCGATGGCGTCGGCCTCAGTCGCGGCGTCGGACTTATAGAATTCCGAGAATCCCATGCATCCCAATCCAATGGCCGATACTTGCGGGCCGTTGCGGCCCAGGTTGCGCAGCTTCATTTGGCGTCCCCTCGATATTGTCGCGAACCCTTGATCGGGCCGCCCATCATAGCTTGACGCGTGATGCAGGGCGCGGCATTCTGCCGCGTCTTGACGCCGTACTTCTCGTCATGAGATTTTAGGATAAAGCATGCGCCCACAGAAAATTGCCGTTGCCGTCTTTGTGATGCTGGCGATCATTTGTGCCGCCGGGCGGCTTGGTGTCGCCTCGGCCGCGGATGGCGAGCAATACATCGGCGCCTGGAAGGGCACATGGGAGGGTGCGGGTGCGGGCGGGCGTTTCGATCTGACGTTCGCGAAGGGCGGCGACAGCAAGCTCGCCGCCAGCGTATCGGTCGGTACCGACATGGGCGATTACAACGCGAAGTTCAGCACCGTGACGGTCACGGGCGACAAGCTTGCGGGCGCGTATGACTATCCGCCTGATCCGCAGGGCGAAGTCATCATTACCGGATCGTTTGACCCCAAGACTGCCACGGGGACCTGGTCCTTGGGCGCGAAAGGGCAGCCGGGTGGCCAGGCGATCGCCGGCACCTGGAAAGTAACCAAACAATAAACTCGAAATGCGCTGCCGGATGCGGTCGTCAGTTCGACAACGCGGATTGCAGCTGCAGCGAATCGGTGGGGTTCAAAAAGCGCATCACGCCGTCATCCAGCGCGCCGAATTTCAGGCTTAGGACGTCTTTCACATAATTCTGGTGCAGCTTCCAGGGCGTTTTGGACCCCTGTTTCGGCAGCTTGTCCGCCACGCGCTGAATATACCCGGACGAGAGATTGAGCCAGGGTTCAGTCTTCACGGTGGGATCATCGTTTTGCGGCACGCAAACCTTATATCCTTTCGCTTGCATGTGATTTAAGACCCGACAGATGTAGTCGCAGGTCAATTCGCTCTTCAACGTCCACGATGCGTTGGTGTAGCCAAACGTCGAGGCCAGGTTCGGAATGCCGCCGTACATCGTACCCTTGTAGTTGAGCGTGTTGGCCGGATCGATGTGACGGCCATCGACGCTGATCTGAATGCTGCCGAGCGCAACGAGATTCAATCCGGTGGCCGTGACGATGATGTCGCCCTGCAGTTCCTTGCCGCTGCGCAATTTGATGCCGGTCTCGGTGAAGGTGTCGATTTCACCGGTGACGACGCACGCTTTGCCGGCTTTGATCGACTCGAACAGGTCTCCATCAGGAACCAGGCACATGCGCTGATCCCAGGGATTGTAGCGCGGCGTGAAATGCGTTCCGACGTCGTAGTCCGGCCCCAAGGCCGCTTTCACACGATCAAGAATCCACTTCTTCATCCGCTCCGGACTGCGCTTGCAAAGGCCAAAGAAATAGATGCCGAATAAAATGTTCCGCCAGCGCACCAGATTGTAGGCCAGCATTGCGGGCAAATGACGCCGCAAAAAATTGGCCAGCGCGTCCTGCTCAGGGCGCGCAACCACATAGGTCGGTGAGCGCTGCAACATGGTCACTTGGGCCGCAATCTTTGCCATGGCGGGCACCAAGGTAACCGCAGTCGCGCCGCTGCCAATTACAATGACGCGCTTGTCTGCGTAGGCTAAATCCTCGGGCCATTTTTGCGGATGCACCAGCTGTCCGGTAAAGCGCTGGCTGCCGGGGAAGGCCGGGGAGTAGCCTTCCACGTAGCTGTAGTAGCCGCTGCAGATGAAAAGAAAATCGCAGGTGAAACGCGCTGCTTGTTGATCCGGACCGCATTCGGCCTCGACCGTCCACAAGGCGTCCTTGGACGACCACGAGGCGCGCTTGACCAGGTGTTGAAACCGAATATTTTTATCGACCCCGTAATCCTTCGCGGTCTCGTTGATGTAATTGAGAATCGAATGACCATCGGCAATCGCCTTGCCTTCGACCCATGGCCGAAACGAGTAGCCGAGGGTAAACATGTCCGAATCCGAGCGTATCCCTGGATATCGGAATAAATCCCAGGTGCCGCCCATGGCCGCACGCCCCTCGAGGATTGCGTAGGTCTTTTTGGGGCAGTTCGTCGTCAAACTGCATGCGGCGCCAATGCCGGACAGACCGCCGCCGACGATCAGCACATCGAAATGGTTGCTCGACACTAGCGATTCTCCATTGCAACTATGCCCTCAAGCAGCATTGCGAGCCCCAACTCTTTTGGCAAATGTGCTCACCGTGGCGAAAGCGTCGCGAGCTTCCGGCAACAGCGTCACAAACACGGGCCAGACGTGCGGCAGCCGATCACGCACGACCAATTCAACTTTGACGCCGGCCGCCGATGCGCGTTCCGCCAATCGCAGGGTGTCGTCGCGCAAGATCTCGTGACGACTGGCAAACAATAGCATGGGCGGCAATCCTGCAAGATCCGCGTACAGCGGCGAGGCGCGCGGATCACGGGCATCCGCGCCGGCGAGGTACATTGCTGCGGCCTCGCGGACGCCGCGGGGCGTGAACATGGCGCAGCTCTTTGCATTGGCTTCCACCGACGCACCGGTGACCGCGAGGTCTGAATAGGGCGAGAAAGCGACGATGGCCTTGGGCAGTTTGAAGCCGGCATCGCGAACGCCCACCGCAGTCGCGATTGCGAGCCCCGCCCCGGCCGAGTCGCCTGCCAGCACAATATCGGCCTCTGGATGGCGGGTGAGCAGCCATTGATACGCCTTGGCGGCGTCTTCCACGGCGGCTGGGAACGGGTGCTCGGGGGCTAGACGGTAATCGAGTCCGTAGGTCGGCGCTTGGAATGCCTTAGCCATGGCGATCAATACCTGCCGATGCGTCTTCGGCGAACCGAACAGATACCCCCCGCCATGCAGATACAGCACGATGACGGCGGGGCGATTGGATGAGGGAGGCGACAAATCCGCGACATCGAATTCCAGGCCCTGCTCATTGCGCAGGCTCTCGACGCTGTAGCCGGCGGGAACCTCCAGGACGCTGCGCGGCGGATTCTTACCCATCGCTCGCAGGCGCTCCAGATTGAGGGGCTTTTTACCGTGGCGCTTCATGGTGAAGCGAAAAAACCCATTCAAAAGCATTGCTTGCCAGCTCAGCATTCGTACCTCTCCCGTAGGCGCAGGACCGCAAAAAGAATTATGCACCAGGCGCTCTGCAAAGCGCGAAATGGGTATCGGAATCCGCAAACAGATTGGGAGTTACGTCTACATAAATCAGATACTTATCGAATATTCTGGTCCCGATTGATCGCTATTGTTCTAAGGTTTGCGCCGCTTTGCATAACGCAAACACCTGTAAAAGGAGCGCTCCGATGTCCGGAAAGACGAGCCATTGGCACGCCGTCGCCATCAAACCCAAAGGCCAGTGCTGCGACGCGGTTCAGGCATGTCGCAACGCCCGATTCTTATCGAGCGACGCACCCCGATTGCCCCTGGCGGAATGCACTACTTCCGACACGTGCACTTGCGTGTACAAGCATCATGCTGACCGGCGCGGCCAGCCGCGGCGCCAGGACGAGAAGGGCGGCTTGAGCCGCAGCGGCAAGGTTGCCCAAGAACGCCGTCTCACCCGGGAGCGGCGCAGCACCGACTAGGGGCTGCAGAGACTTCCCGGCGCTGCACCCTGGGCGGCTGCGCCGTTCGTATTCCTATCAAGGCTCGAGGGATAACCCCATTAAGGCCGTAAATAGGAGATGCGTTCATGAAGATGCGAATGGCGATGATTGCGTTGGCGTGCATGTTCTTGCCGGGCTGGAGCGCCGCGCAAGACGTCAGGCTCAAGCTGCCCGAATTCAGATCTCTGGCAGGCAAGGCCACCGAATCGGTCAATATCAGCCTGAGCCCGTGGCTGTTGCATATGGCCGGTTCTTTCATAGACGACAAGGATGAGGATAGCGTCGCCACCAAGCATCTGCTCGCCGGCATTAAATCCATTGAAGTGCGCAGCTATCAGTTTGCAAGCGACAACGCCTATTCGGCTGCGGATATCGAGTCGGTGCGAAGCCAATTGGCCGGCTGGAGTCAAATCGTGCAGGTTCACCATCGCGAAAAGAGCGAAGATGTGGACATGTATGTGCTGATTGAAAACAATGTAACCAAAGGCTTTGCGTTAATCGCCAGCCAACCGCGGGAATTTACAATCATCAACATTGTCGGATCCATCAGTATCGACGACTTGCCGAAGCTGCAGAGTCACCTGCATCTGCCGAAGCTCGCCGATTCACAAATTAATCTGCTGATGTAGCAGTCGCGCTTGAATGACGATGTTACGGATTACTTGGATGAGCAGCTTCAGAAGGCGCGCTGCGGCGAGCGCGCCGCGCTCACCCTGCTAGTCCAGACGCATCAGCGCTCAGTCTACAGTTTGGCGTTGCGCATGCTGGGTACCCGGGATCTTGCGGAAGACCTGACGCAGGAAGTATTCATGCAAATGAACGGCAACTTGAGCACGATCGACTCGAACAGGCACCTGGGCTTTTGGTTGCGGCAGGTGACCACCAATCGGGCGATCGATCAGTTGCGCCGACGCGCACGGGTGCCGATGACTTCCTTGGATGAAGAAACTCAGCTGTTCAGCACCGACGATACGTCCGATCCGCTGTTGCAGCGGCACCTGCAGGTACTGCTTGCGGAATTGAGTGCGCCGGCGCGCGCCGTGTTATTGCTGCGCTATCAAGAAGATTTGGATCCCGTTGAGATTGCGCGAACGCTGGACATGCCGCTAAACACGGTGAAAAGCCACTTGAAACGATCGCTGGAGAGCATGCGGGAAAAAACCATCGGTGTGCGACCGGTGCGATGCGAGGACAGATCATATGAGTGAAGAGTTTGAATCTCAAATGCGCGCCGCATTGCGAGCGGTCGCTCCAAGCGAGGAATTCTCCCAAAAGCTGCTGGCGAATCTGGCCAGCCAGCCCGCGGTGCCGGGCAAACCTCGCCACGTCGCCGCGCGCCTGGCGTGGTGGTTTTCCGCCGCGCTTGCCGCATCGGTGGTTTTGGCGGTCGGCGTGCATCAGCACGTGCAGCAGCAACGTTTGCAGCAAAGCGGCCTCGAAGCGCGCCGCGAAGTCGTCGAAGCGCTGCGGGTAACGAGCCAGAAATTGAACCTTGCATACGAAGCGGTGAAGCGCCAATCGACATCGCTGAGCGACGAAGGAAATTCCGTATGAGAAAGTGCGCATCACTTTTATTTTTCGCGCTGCTCGCACCGGCGCTGGCCCTCGCGGCACCGAACCCCAGGCTGTCAATCCCGAACTTTTCCGCACTGGCGCAGAAGGCGACCGAGTCGGTGAGCATCACGTTGGATCCGGGACTGCTGGGATTGGCGGCGAAGTTTCTCGACAGCAGCGACCCGCAAGATGCCGCTACCAAGGAGGTTCTGAAGGGACTACAGGGCATCTATGTGCGCAGCTACACATTCGACAACGATTCCGCCTATCAGCAGGCCGATATCGATGCGGTAAGGAGCCAGCTGGCTGCGCCGGGCTGGAATCGGCTGGTGGAAACCCACAGCCGCAAAACGCACGCGGATGTTGATATCTACATCATGCTCGACCATAACCAGGCCATTGGCCTCGCGCTCATTGCCAGTGAGCCGCGGCAGTTTACGATCGTGAACATTGTTGGAGCGATTGACCTCGACAAGCTGCACAAGCTGGAGGGTCAATTCGGCGTGCCCAAGCTCGATATTGACCCATCGAAGGCTGCGCAGGCCCCGCAAAAGTAGCCGAACCTAGCGGCCCTTGGTTACGGTCCCAACCGGGCTGACGGAAGCCAGATCTTTCGGCGGCTGCAGGCGCTCTTTGCACGCGCGCATCGCGTCGTTGTAGGAAAGGCTGCGGCTGACCGACATTCGCCTGGTCATGCACTCGCTGAGCAGATGTTTTGCGAGGACCGCCGGACTCTCGGGTTGCGCGCCGACGGTCTGCGCGCCCAGTACCAAACTGCTGCAGACGGCTGCCTTCAAAAAATGCTTCCACAGCCAGGTCCTCATATGGAAGGCAGCTTGGTCGCGGTCAGCGCTCGCGGCAAGAGCGCCGAGCCGCCATTGAATGTCAGGGTTGACCGACATCTTGATATCAAAGGGCGGTCAGCTAGACTGAACTTTGGGCGGCCGACTGGGGATGCGAATCTCGTGACCAGCCGCAAGCCGGATGATATCCCGGCATTCAATCGCGAAATCATCAATCTATTCAGCCAATCGGCGCGCCATTAGCCGCAATCAGACGTTGCAGCATGGCCGCGTCCGGCCATGCTGCGCCCGCTGCCGTATTATCAAAAATGCACCAGGCTTCCGGCGCCGTCGCAGCGGCGGCAGCCACACCCTGTAAGTCGCAGATCGAATAAGCCGAGTAGTACATTCTCGGAGAACCGTGCAGCCGAAAATAGGCGACGCGGGATTTCGCCGGCGCAACGAATTCACGACCCGGCGGTGCCGGGTGAGCGACCCGCGTGACGCAATGTTCCTCGAACAGAGCGGGGGGGGTAGCTGAATGAGAAGCACTGCCAGTTTGTTCTCGAGCCCGCTGGCGCTGTCCACGAACGCGAGCGTCTCGCCATGACATCGTAGCAGCCCGAGCTCGTGCGTAATCGTTCTGGGCAGCTTGACTGAGAAGCGAAATGAGGCGGGCGCGCTGGCGCACCAACGCTCATAGGTCGAGCGGCGATGCGGCTTGTAAAAGGAGGAGTTGATCTCAACCGAATCGAACACTGTCGCATACTGCTCGAGCACCGACTTGCTTGCCCGCAGTTGATCGCGCAGCGCTTTGGGCAGCGCCCATCCTGCAGTACCGATTCGAACGGTTGTCAGCGCCGGGCCGGCCACATACGAGCCAGTAGCCCATCGCGCAATATAAACTGATGCCAAAGGGCCGCCAGCGCGTGGATGCCGACGAGCGCAAATATCGCATACGCCAAATAGCCGTGCAGATCTTCAGTGGGGTGAAAGATGGCGCGATTCGACTTGATGCCAAAATCGATCTTGAAAATGCCAAAGTCAAAGACGCGGCCGTGATAGATAAACGTGATGATTCCGACAATGGGCGTCACGAATAGCAGGGCATACAGACCGAAGTGCGCCAAGGTTGAAGTCCGGCGCGCAAATGCTCCAACACTCTGCATGAGCGGCGGCGCATGCCGGGTGCGCCACCAGAATCGTGCCATCAACGTGAACCACAGCAGCAGTCCAAGCAGTGCGTGGATGTTGATCCAAAAGCGCTGCGTTTGCTTGGGCCAGGAATCGTGCAGCAGACCCAATGTGCCGACACAAACGACCAGCGCGAACATGAACCAGTGAAACGCGATGGCGCCGGATCCGTAGCGGTCGACGTTGTTTGGGTTTTGTGCTGAATTCATTTCGGGACGATACACTGTCGCGGCCGGGAAAAAGTAAAATGTATATCTAGATAATACATTAGGTATAGCGCAGGTAATATTGATAGGTAAGTTAATATACTCGTCAAAGGAGAGGATATGAAAATTGCCGGAACGGGGATCGTGATTACAGGCGGAGCTTCCGGAATCGGTCGGGCGGTGGCGCAGGCCATGGCGGAGAAGGGCGGACGCGTGGCCATTTTTGATCTCGATGAGGCCGCAGGCCAGGAGGCGGCAAGGGCGCTGGCCTCCGGCGCGCTTTTTGAGAAAGTGAATGTCGCGGACGAGAGCTCGGTTGCCTCGGCCGTTGCAAAGACCATGAGCGCATTCGGCGCGATTCACGTTTGCGTCAACTGCGCGGGGATCGGCAGCGCTCACAAGACCTTTGGCAAGGACGGCCCGTTCCCGTTGGCAGCATGGACTAGGACGATTGCCGTCAATCTGACCGGCACCTTCAATGTCGCCCGGCTTTGCGCGGAACAGATCGCGAAGAATCAGCCGCTGGACTCAAGCGGTGGACGCGGCGTCATCGTCAATATCGCCTCGGTGGCGGCTTACGACGGACAGATCGGTCAGGTTGCGTATAGCGCCAGCAAGGCAGGAGTGGTGGGGATGACCTTGCCGATGGCGCGCGACTTGTCGAGCATAGGCATCCGGGTTAATACCATTGCACCTGGATTGATCGACACTCCGCTGCTCGGAGGCCTCCCGGCGGAAGTCTTGGATGCACTCGCCAAATCCGTGCTGTATCCGAAAAGGCTCGGTAAACCAGAAGAAATCGCGCAGCTGGCCGTCGCAATCATTGAGAACGATTACATCAACGGCGAGTGTATTCGCGTCGACGGCGGCATCCGCATGCAACCGCGCTAAGCGACCGTGCCAATCGAACGCGCGCAGCATTGACCGGGCGCCACCGCCTGGTCAATGCGCATCAAATAATGGTCAAATCAGCGGCAATGCTCGTCACGATCCCTGCAATCGTGCCACCCATTCTCATGATAGTAGCGATGGTGATCGCGGTCGTAATAACCCTCATGGTAACCGGGCCCCGCGACGACGCAGGCCGACGACAGGCCAATGAGTCCCAACAGGATCCCGCCCCGAAGGATTCTTTGAATATTTGTCATGTATGCTCCACGGTAGAAGCGGTCAGCGTACGGGCTGCTGCGCAGTGTCACCGTCGGCGGCTTCCAACCCTTCCTGTAAGGAATGGTCTACAGCACTCAAGGATTGCTGCGATTCGCCGATACGATGCGGATAGTCCTCACGAGACCGGCAATGCCGAGATTTCAGCGCAGCAAATTGGCCCCGATTCTGTTGGCAGCGCAGCTGCTCGTCTTCGCGTCTCATGCGCGCTCAGCCGATACCGGCAATCTGACCGGTTTGCCAGCCTATCCTACTCTTAGCAGCGCGGTGATGGACGGTACCTTCAAGACCGATACGCTCGGACATTGGTGCATGCGCTTCTGGGCCGAATCGGCGGATTCGCTCACCGCAGTCGAGGCCTGGTACCGCAGAGCACTGCTCGGCTCGAGCGAAATCGATCTCATGCACGACAAGACCTATAAGAGATACAGCAGCGTCGTCGGCGTCAAAATCGTGCTCGGCATTGACTATGTCGTCGTGTACAAAACTTCCAGCCAGGCATCGACTTCCATCGATCTATACCGCTGCAGTCCGCTCAAGTAAGCCGGAAATAAAAAGACCGCCTCTACTGAGGCGGCCTAGGATCGATGCAGTCGTTCTTATTAGCGGAACTGGAATCCGACACGGCCGTAGACGAACCGGCCACGCGGATCGCCATACGACAAGTCGTATCCCCCGACGAAATTATTCGCCGATGAAGCGTAGTTGGCGTACGGCGGCGCTGCGTCGCCGATATTGATCACGCCCGCCGTGAAGGTCCACGCTGAGGTAAGGTGGTACGACAGTTGGCCGTCGAGGGTGTCATAAACGCCGACGTTCCGCATCGCATTCACCCCCAAGATGTTGCCGTTGGCGTCGTGATACCCCTTCTGGAAATGCTGGGTCAGCGAGGCGTCCCAGCTGCCGATGTCGTAGACCAGCGAGAGGCTATGGCGCCAGCGGGAAATAACGCCGCTGACGGTGGTCAGGCCCTTGTCGATTTGCCCGGTCCAGCTGAGGTCCGGATTTTGCGTGGCAAATTTATAGTAGTAGGTGCCGTTGCCCAAAAGACTGATTCGCCCGTAATTGCCGATGTCGAAGGCGTATCTCAAATTGACGTCCGTACCGCTGACATTCTCTTTGAAGAGATTGGCGTTGGTCTGGCTGATGAACACGATATTGCCGTTCGCATCGCGAGTGATCAGGTTGGCAAACTGCGTCGCAGAAGCGGCATTTTGCAAAATCGTCGCGGCCGGAAGACCGCCGACGACGATTGCATCCTTCAAGAAGATCCAGAAGGTATCAAAGCCCAGGCTCAGGTTGCTCATCGGTTCGAACACCGTGCCCAGAGTCATCGTGGTCGACTTTTCCGGTTGCAGGTTCGGGTTGCCGCCGGTCACGGTACTGAATTGGAAGCTGCAGGCCGGGTTATTGGGATCGAACTTCGGGCACTTGATCGGGTCGCGCGTGCCGTTCGATGTAACGCTGGTGGCCTGTGCCGCGTACAAGTCAGTCAAGGAAGGGGCGCGGAAACCGGAACCCACCGAAGCGCGCAACAACCACCACTGGACGGGCTGAAACTTCAACGAACCCTTGGGGTTCACCGTGCTGCCAATGCCCTGGTAGTGGTCGTAGCGAACCGCCGCATCGGCGTCCAACATGCGCACAATCGGCATGTTGATTTCGACAAATGCCGATTCCACGCTGCGCGCTGCATCTTCCGGCAGCTGGTTGCCGCCCTGTCCGGTGATATCGCCGGTCTGAATGGCCGCGGACGGATTGTAGACGAAGGTCTCGCGGCGCACCTCTGCACCCACAGCGCCCTTCATTTCGCCACCCGGCAAGTCAAACAGAGCGCGGCTGGCCGTACCGGCTAAACTGGCGAGCGAGGTCTTGGAACTGAAATCCTCGCCGACGAATTCCGTGGCCTTGGCCGCTGCCAGTGCCGCAGGATCGGTAGTCGCTCCAAAAGGATTGATGGTGCCGCCGTCCAAGAGCGGCATGATCTTGGAATACAAGGGGAACCCGGACTTCAAATCCTCCTTGACCTTGACTTCGCTATAGAGGACCGCCGTGTCAAAGTCCCACCCGGCGAGGTTGCCCTTCCAACCACCGACGGCTCGAGTGGTGTCGGAGGTGTCCTGCTCCAAGCGAACGCCATTTGCAAAGTCGCGATAGATCAAGTTCAAGGGCAGATTCGCCATGCCATGGGCCGCGGCGAAGGCGGTCGGATAGTACGGGCTGGTCGGCGGCAGGAGGAACGCTGCGGCGGTCGGCGTGATGACCGGGTTGTGATACGTCGGATATTGCGTGGCCAGTAAATTGGCTTGATACGCAAGAAACGGATTACCGGGTAGCAACGGGTTCTGATAAGAGAGCGGGACCGGTTGCACCTGCGTCAGAGTTTCGACGTGCGCGAACTCCAGTTCCGCGTACAGCTGAGTGGTATCGGTGATTTGGTAATGCGCATTCAACAAGCCGTTGCCCTTCTTGGTATCGGGCTGCACGGAATCGAAGGGCGTATTGTCAAAACGGCATTGGGCCGGATAGTTGATGTCATTGAGCGATGGCGCGCAAGTTCCCACGGCTGGGTTAATCGTGGTCGGCTGGCCCACGGTTTTCGGAAATACGGCGATATTGGCCGGAAAACCAAACGACGAGGTGACATCGTTCCCGTGTTCCGGGCTGTAGCGACCCGCGAAATCGGAGCGCGCGGAGCCGAGGATCGAGTTCGTGTGGTCGAAGCTTAAGCCCAAGGTCACATTGTAGCGATCGGTCTTTAAATCGCCGATGCCGCCGAAGAAGTTGCCTTGCTGCTCGGCGCCGCCGCCGGATCGAGTGGGATCGCCGCCATACACGCTGGCATCGATGCCCTGGAAATCCTCTTTCAAAATAAAGTTCACCACGCCGGCGATGGCGTCGCTGCCGTAGATTGCCGAGGCGCCGTCCTGCAGGATTTCTACCCGTTCGATGGCCGCGACGGGAATGGAACTGATATCGACCGAGTTGCCGGCGGTACCGGTCGATCCGCCGCCGTACGGGGCGGATCGGCGACCGTTGATCAAGATCAGGGTTCGTGAAGAGCCCAAGCCGCGCAGAGAAATGGTGGAAATCGAGCCGGTCTGAAAGCCGGTGGCCTGAGCCTGGACCGTGCTGCCCGAACTGCTGGCAGAACTGATGTAGCGGAACAGATCTTCCGCGGAGGTCGCACCGGTTCTCGAGATGTCCTCGGCCTTGAGCACCGTCACGGGTAGGGCGCCCACGGCGTCGAGACCCTTAATAGAAGTACCGGTGACTACAATCTCCGTAATACTAGAATTGTCATTTGATGCAGCAGCGGTCGTTGCGGCACTCGGGTTCTGAAACCCGGTGGCTTGCGCGGTCGTCGAAGTCGCCTGCGCGAGTTTGATTTCCTGGCCAGATGGTGCCATCGCCGCAGTCAGAATAGGGTTGCTGATCTTTTGATAGTCATTGCGCGCTGCCTTGCGCTCGGCGGCTCCGGTGATGACCACCGTGCTGCCGTCCACTACGTCGTAGTGCAGCGCCGTGTTCCGGAGCAAAATCGCCAATGCGCTGCCGGCGTTGAATTTGCCGACGACCCCCGGAGATCGCTTACCCTCCGCCAGTTGACCGGGGACCGTGACCTGGATGTCCGACTGCGCCGAAAATTTCAGCAGCGCGGAGGAGAGCTGTTGCGGAGCGATGTCAAACTGTCTCTGCTGCGCGAGGTCAATTGCCGCCTGGCTCGGCGCGATGCCGGCTACCGTCAATCCCAGGACGATAAGCAGCGCTGCCGCGCCGCGCACTAACTGTTCGACGACTCTCTTTGCGATCATTGGCTTCCCCTTACGCGGCTCGATATCCGCTTGTTAGGTGATAAGACGAACGAGAAATTAAATACGGGAATCGATTCTGACGTTTTTTTCAAATAATTTCTTCTTTGTTGCCCTCGCGTCACGGGTATTCATCAGTGCTCTTTGGCTCAGCGGTGGCGCACAGCGCTGCATTGTGGTTGGCAGGCCACAAAAGGCCGCTGACCATCCATGCTGTGGTCGAATTCGTGGTCAAAAGGGGGCCGGGTCAGGGTCGGAGCGAATCCGCCCGCCAGCATCGTGGTGCCGACTGCGCATTCCCGTTTTCAGCCGCTCATTCGTCTAAGCTAGACTTTAAGGGTATCTATAAAAACCCCTCATGGTGATTGCATTGAGTGTGCCGCCGCCCAAACCTCAGCAGGAGGCTGAACCTGTTCCCGATAGCGGGGAATCGCGGTCTAGTGTGGTTGAGCGGCTTTTTCGCGAACATAATGAGGCTCTGATTCGTTTTCTCCGCGGGCGTGTGGGTTCTCACAATGAAGCCCTTGAAGTGGCTCAAGAAGCCTATGTGCGGCTCTTGAGCCTGGATCAGCCCGGCGCCGTCAGCTATCTGCGGGCTTTTCTCTTTAAAACCGCGGTCAACATCGCCATTGATCGTCGCAGACGGCATCAAAACTTCGACAAGATTGCCGGCCGCCAGCTCTTCACCGAATTGACAGAAACCCGCACGCCGGAACGACAGCTTTCCGGCGAGCAAACTCTGCGTCACCTTGGAGTGCTGATTGAGAACATGCCGCCCAAGTGCCGGGAGTCCTTCGTCATGAATCAAATCCAGGGGCTTGATGCCGCGACCATCGCACTCAGGCTTGGCATCACCGACAGCATGGTGCGTAAATACGTCGTCAGGGCGTTGCTTCACTGCCGCGCGCACATCGACCCTGATCGCAATGGCTGAACCACCCATGCCGTCTTCGCTTGAAATGGAAAGTGACCCGCTGCACCTGACAGCGGCCGATTGGTTGGTGCGATTGCAAAGTACCGAGATATCGCTCGAGGAAACACTCGCGTGGCAGGCGTGGATCCACGAAAATCCGGCTAACGCCGAGGCCTTTGCCCGAATCGAGGAAATATCCAATGCGTTACGCGATTTGTCCGCACCCGTGGCCGTGCCGGCGGAACTGCTGGAGCGGGATCGCTACGACGCTTCCGTTCCCATTGGAGACTGGAAACCTCGACGAGCGCAGCGCTGGCCTTGGGGGGCGCTGGGTGTCGCGGCTTCGTTCGCGCTGGTCGCGCTGGTTTTTGCCTTCGGGAGAACGCCCGCCGAAATCAACGCGTTCGAAACCGCGATTGGCGAGAATCGCAGCGTGACACTCGCCGATGGTTCGATTGTTGCACTGGGCGGCGATACGCGAATTGAGGCGGCCCTGTCTGAAAACGTACGCGCCATCGAGCTTACCCGGGGCGAAGCCCTATTCAAGGTTGCGAAGGATTCGGCACGGCCGTTCAAGGTACGAGCGGGCGATGCAACCATCGTCGCGGTAGGAACGGAGTTCAACGTGGAGCGGGACAGCGACCGGGCGGTCGTCTCGGTCACCGAAGGCCGAGTGGTGGTCAATCCTGTCAGCGGCCTGCTGCCGGTGTACTTGCTGCAGGAATTCAAGCCCAAGCTGCGCAGTGTGCGTGTGAGCGCGGGTCAACAGACCACGGCCGGCAGCGCAGGGATCGAGGAGCCCACTAAAATGGAAGATCCCGCCACCGGATGGCAGATCGGACATCTCGCATTTCGCCTACAACCGCTGCGTTACGTGTTGGAAGACGTGAATCGCTATGCGCCCAAGCCCATAGTGCTGCAAACCGAGAGCATGGGCACGCTGGTCATTACCGGCACGGTGGAGCGTGAAAATATCGCTGGCTGGGTCAAGAGTCTCGAGCACGCCTTTGACCTTCAGGCCACTGAAGACGCCGACCAGATCGTACTGCGCGCGCGCTGAGAGCTTTTATGACGATTCGTGCCGCAGGCTTGGCGGATGCCGTCGCAATTGCGCAGTTGCATACTCATAGCTGGCAGACAGCCTACCGTGGGATTCTTAGCGGCGAATTCTTGCAAGGCGCATTGCGCGAGAATCGCTGTGTGCTGTGGCACACCCGTCTGTCTGAGGCCGAGCGGTCCGACCAGGTTGTGTTGGTGGACGAACAGGAGAGAGTCGTCCGCGGCTTCGCGTGCGCATTTCTCGACGCGGATCCCGAGTGGGGCTGTTTGTTGGACAACCTGCATGTCGTCCCCGAACTTAATGGGCAGGGGCTGGGAAGGCAGCTCATGACCGCCGTGGCGGAGCGGGCATGGCTCTCCAAACCTGACGGCCGCTTGCATCTTTGGGCATATGAGCAAAACTTATCGGCGCGCCGCTTCTATGAGCGGCTCGGTGGCATCATTACCGCGCGTCACGCGGAGCTGGCGCCGGACGGAACTCAAGTGAATGCCGTTCGCTATTGCTGGTCAGAGCTATCTGGGCTTGCCGGACGATTAACAACTAAATAGAGCAGGGGTGTTATGCAGTTGCATGGAGCGTTGTTTCATTTCGTAAGCGGTTTTCTGATATTGCTGTGCGGATCCGCTAACGCGGCGGATGATTCGGACACACGCCTGCTACGCCAACCGGCCGTATCAAAAGATCACCTGGCCTTTGTCTATGGCGGCGACATTTGGGTCAGCGATCGCGACGGTGGCCACCCGATCCGAATTACCGCTCACCCTGCGAGCGAGTTTGCACCGCATTTTTCGCCTGACGGGCATTGGATCGCCTTCTCAGCCAACTACGACAACAATACCGATGTCTATGTCGTGCCCACCGAAGGGGGCCAGCCGCGTCGTCTGACCTGGCATCCGGGGGCTGACGTGGTCACCGGATGGAGCCCGGACGGCAAGCGGGTGCTGTTCACTTCCAATCGCGAGATCGCCAACAGCCGCAGCGGCCAACTCTACGAGGTGGCGCTTACCGGGGGCTACGAAAGGAGAGTCATGAAAGCCGTGGCTGTCGAGGGGTCCTGGTCTTCCGACGGCAAGCGCCTGGCCTATCGGCCTTACATCATGGCCTACTCAGGCGTCAGCGGCTGGCGCCAACACCGAGGCGGCGACACACCGCCGATCTGGATCATTGATCTCGCCGTCAATCAGGTCGAAAAAATCCCGCACATGAATGCTTCCGACAGCGATCCGATGTGGCTCGGCGATGATGTGGCCTTTATTTCCGACCGTAACGACGGCGCGGCCAACCTCTACCTCTACGACGCACACACGCATGCGGTGCGTCAACTGACGCATGAGACCGTATGGGACGTGCGCAATGCGGGCGCGTATGACCACAGCATAGTGTATGAGGCGGGCGGACAGCTAAAAACGCTTGATGTGAACAGCGGCCAAGTTCACCCGCTCGCAATCCATCTAGAGCTGCAATCCTTGCAGGCGCGTCCGCAGTGGAAGAACGCGGCAAAGAACATAACCTCTACGCAGCTTTCCCCAACGGGCAAACGCGTGCTCGTCACGGCCCGCGGCGATGTTTTCAGCGTTCCGGTCAAGGACGGTTCGGTTCGTAATCTGACGGCCACGTCCGGGGTGCGCGAGTCCGATGCACTTTGGAGCAAGGACGGCCAACGCGTGGCTTATTTGAGCGACGAAGGCGGCGCTCAAGCGCTGCTGATTCGCGATGCAGCCGGTCTCGAGAAACCGATACGGCATCCGTTGGGAAAAATCGGCTACTTTGCACTGCTGGGGTGGTCGCCGGACGGCCGCCGTGCCGTGTTCGAAGACAATCACCTGCATCTTTACGCCATCGACCTCACCACCAACGCAGTCACCCTGGTCGATTCAACGCCCCGCCGGCTCAGCTTCCGGGTGGATTTCTCGCCTGACAGCCAATGGCTTGCCTATACCGTGATCGGGGAGAACTACTTTACGCAGGTGCGGCTGCATAGTTTCGCGGCGTCCAAAAATATCGAGCTGACCGACTCCTTCGTTCAAACCGATACGCCGGTTTTCGGCAGCAACGATCTGCTGTATTTTACCGCATCCATTGATGCGGGACCCACGCGTGTGTCGCTCGATATGTCAACGCAAGAGCGTCCGCTGCGCATGGCCATTTATGCGGCCGTGCTTTCCGCCGCCGGGCATTCTCCCTTGCCGCCAAAGAGCGGCGATGAGGATGCAAAAGATAAGGATCCTGCCAAGTCTGACGCGTCAACTGCTGCTAAGAAGAGCAGCGAGGACGATAAAGCCGACAAGCCGATCAAATCCACGCGCGTTGATTCCACCGGGCTGTCGCAAAGGCTTGTGCCGATTCCGGTCGCAGAACGTAACTATGAGCGCTTGGTCGTCGGCTCGGATGGCGCCTTGTTCTACATCGCGCAACGACAACCGGGCTCCAGCCTCGAACCACCCGGCCCCAACGGCAATGCCAATGCTGATCTATATCGGTTCAATTTCGAGGAGCGCGAGGAAAAGCTGCTCAAATCGCATCTGGTCGATTTTTCGGCCGGCGCAGACAAAAAGAAGCTGCTTCTCACCCTGGGCGAGGACAAGCTGGAAGTCGCGGATGCCAACGAGAAGCTGGACTCCAAACCGGTCGATTTGAGCAGCGTGAGAATGCTCGTCGATCCCCGCCAGGAGTGGCGTCAGATTTTCGATGAAGCTTGGCGCATGGAACTGCAGTACTTCTACGATCCAAAGATGCATGGTCTGCCCTGGGCTGCGATTCGTGCGCGCTATGAGCCGCTGCTGAAGTTCGTGCAGCGCCGCGAGGACTTGAGCGAGCTATTGGTCGAGATGATCGGCGAAATGCAGGTTGGGCATAACCGCACCGGCGGCGGTGATGTCTATTCAGGAACGCCCACGGCGACCGGCCTATTGGGCGCCGACTTCAAAGTCGAGAACAATCAATATCGAATTACCAAAATCTATCACGGCGATCGATGGAATCCGTTTATCGTCGCGCCGCTGGCGAGCGCCGGAGTCGATGTCGAGGAAGGCGATGCCATACTGGCGATCAACGGTCATCCGTTAGATGGATTCGTGAATATCTTCTCACTGCTTGACGGAACCGCGGGTAAACAGGTTTCGTTGACCATAAGCCGTGCCGGCCAGAACGGTTCCCACACCGCCCTGGTCATTCCCATTGCGAATGAGGCGTCGCTGCGCCAATGGAATTGGGTCGAAGCCAATCGCGAATACGTGGACCGCAAAAGCGGCGGCAAAGTGGCCTATGTGTACTTACCCGACACGGCCGGCGACGGATACACCTTCTTCAACCGCATGTTCTTTGCCCAGGTTGATAAGCCGGCGCTCATCGTCGACGATCGCCGCAACAGCGGCGGCCAAGCGGCCAACTATGTACTGGAAGTCTTAAACCGCAAGTATCTTTCTGGATGGAAGGATCGCGACGCCCTGGTCTTCAACACGCCGGCCGGAGCAATCTACGGACCCAAGGCAATGCTCATCGATCAGGATGCGGGGTCGGGCGGTGATTTTCTGCCTTACGGCTTCAGACGGCTTGGTCTCGGCAAACTCATCGGCAGCCGCACTTGGGGTGGATTGATCGGCATATCCGCCAACCCGCCTCTCATCGACGGCGGGTTTCTCACCGTGCCGTTCTTCCGCGTCTTTACTCCGGAGGGCGAATGGCACGTCGAGAATGAAGGCGTGGCTCCCGATGTCGATGTGCCGTTGGACCCGCTGGCCGTCAATGCCGGCGACGATGTGCAGTTGGATGCGGCTATCGCCGATGTCTTGCAGGAGCTTACAAATGCGCCGGAAATGCCGCGCAAAACGGCCCCGCCAATTCCTGTTCAAGTAGGCAAGTAAGCGGTGCGTCGAAAGGAAGGGCAACGATATGAGTAGAACGACAGGCAGATGGCGCTCAGTCTCGATGGCTTGCGCCTTGAGCTTGCTGCCGTTGAGTGGCTTCGGCCAGGGTTCGCACGTGGCGACGCTCGCGGAGTCCTTGAGCCGCGCCAGCATTCGTGCACCGGCTATTTCGCCCGATGCGCGCTCCGTCGCCTATCTGCAGCGCGAGACCAATTGGAAGGAAAACGAATTTGTCTGGCAGCTATGGCGGGTCGATGTCGGCAGCGGCACGACCGTGCAGCTGACGCGTGGAAAGAAATCCGTCGGTGCGCCCACATGGTCTCCAGACCGACGGTGGCTCGCGTTTGTCACTGAACGCGAGGCGAACGTCATCGAGCCGTTTACGGTGGTCGAAACGGATCTTGCCTCAACGGAGGACGGTAAAAGCGGCGCGTCTGAAGCGACAAAGCCGGCTGTAAAGCAGATTTGGCTGATCGCCCCGGACGGGGGAGAAGCCTGGCCGCTCACGAAGTCAGAGGCCGACGTCGACGAGTTTCAATGGACGAAGGATGGCAAGGGGATTGTCTTTACAGCGGCGGAACCTCCCAACAAAGCCGGCAAGGCACGCAAGGAGCGCTACAGTTCCTACGAAGTCGTCGACAAAGATTTCGAACAACATCAGCTATGGTGGATCGATGCCGACGCCGCAATCAAAGCGTTGCAGCCGCAAGCCGCGAGGCAATTGACCTCCGATCCCAGCTTGAGCATCAAGTCGTTCGCAATCTCACCGCAGTCCGACCGCATTGCGTTTAGCGCCGGGCACAATCCCTTGTTGGCCTACATGAAGGACGAAGATATCTATTTGATGGATCTGCCGCGAACAGGGACGCCCGCCGGAGCCGTCACAAAAATCGTCGCGCTGCCGGGGCCCGACCGCTCGCCAATGTTTTCCTTGGACGGCAAGCAACTGGCCTTTGTCACCAGTCTCGGACAGCCAAATTTCTTTTATGCCAATTCGCACATTGCGGTGGTCGACCTGGGAACCGTGCTCAAAAGACCGGCGCTCACCGCCGCCGACGTCCGCGATCTGACCCAAGGCTTCGATGAAGATCCGGACGCGTTTGCATGGGTACCCGGCGGACTGTACTTCGGCGCCACCCAAAAAATGACCGCAAAACTGTTCCGCGTGGACCCATCGACCTGGCAGGTGCAGCCTGTCTCGACGGATGCTCATTTGATCATCGACGAAGCCACGATGACGCCCGATGGTGCCACCATTGCCTTCACGGCAGACGATGCGACCCACTTAACGGAGCTCTATATCTCCACCTCGAAGACGTTTGCGCCCAAGAAACTCACCGACCTGACGGCGCAGATCAGCGGCTGGAAGCTCGGCAGCGTGGAAGTGATCTCATGGAAGAGCAAAGACGGCACCGTCATTGAAGGGGTGCTGCACAAGCCGGCGGACTTTGATCCGACGCGCAAATACCCGTTGCTGGTCAAAATTCACGGTGGCCCCACCGGGGTTTCGCAGCCGAGGTTTTTGCCAAATGATTATGCTTATCCGGTGCAGGCCTTCCTGCAGAAGGGCGCGTTGGTCCTCGAGCCAAATTATCGCGGCAGCGCCGGCTACGGTGCCAAATTCCGCGCGCTCAATGCGCGCAACCTGGGTGTTGGCGATATGTGGGACGTGATGAGCGGCGTGGATTCCCTGATCGCCAGGGGGACGGTTGATCCCGACAAGTTGGCCGTCATGGGCTGGTCGCAGGGCGGCTACATCTCCGCCTTTCTCACCACCCATACCGATCGCTTCAAGGCAATTTCCGTGGGTGCCGGCATCAGCGATTGGACCACCTACTATGTGAGCACCGATATCACGCCTTTTACGCCGCAGTATTTAGGCGCGACTCCTTGGGACGATCCGCAGATCTACGCCAAGACATCGCCCATTACAACGATTCGCCAGGCAAAGACGCCCACTCTGATTCAGCACGGCAGCGCAGATCATCGAGTACCGGTTTCCGACGCCTTTGAACTCTACCGCGGGCTGCTCGACCAGCACGTCGATGCGCGATTGATCCTCTATACCGGATTCGGCCACGGCATCGACAAACCAAAATCGGCGCTGGCGCTCATGCAGGCGAACCTTGACTGGTTCAGTCATTTTATTTGGAACGAGCCGATTCCAAAGAACTCGCCTCTCTACGGAAGCAGCGAACTCGAGGCGGCGCATTGATGCGCGGCGCATGGGTTTTAAGAGACCAGCGGCGTGCCGAATCGCAGCCACTGCGGGCTGATCGCAATTAGATAACCCACGGCGAATCCCGCCACGTGCCCACTTAGAAATTTCCGTTCAGGTGAAGCGCGACAGCCAACTCAAGACGCGCCCGATTGAAGGCCTGTAAGGCGGACGGATAATGCCGCCGCCTGAAAAACGCGATTGAATAAATACCGGCTTTTCCTTGGAGAACTGCCGAAATCCGAATTCGCCATGGTAGTGACCTTGCCCGGATGCCCCGACTCCGCCGAACGGCAGGCCCTCTTGCGCGATGTGCAGCAACGTATCGTTGATCGACACCCCGCCGGCAATCGTTCCCGCGAGGACCTGATCGCGCGCCGCGGAATTTTGGCCGAACCAATAAAGCGCCAACGGCCGCTCACGCCGGTTGATATAGGCCAGCGCCTCGATCAGGTTGTCGTACGGAACAATCGGCAGGATGGGGCCGAAAATTTCTTCACTCATGACTCGCATGCCGTCGGATACATTGAGCAGCAATGTGGGCGGCAACTGCCTGCCGGCGGCAGCCAAGGGAGAGCCTAACGGCTCGACCTCAATAACCGTAGCGCCGCGCGCCCGTGCATCCTCGATCAGTTCGCGCAAACGCCGCAGGTGGCGTTCGCTGATGATCCCGGAATAGTCAGGATTTGAACGGAACCTGGGATAGAGACGCATCATGCTGCTGCGTAATGCGGCAACGAAGCCGTCAACGTCGCTGCGAGGCACCAGCATGTAATCGGGCGCAATGCAGGTTTGTCCTGCGTTGATCAATTTTCCCCACGCAATCCGGTCTATCACGCCATCAAGCTTGCATGAGGCATCAATGATGGCGGGCGACTTGCCGCCAAGTTCCAGGGTGACAGGGGTCAAATTCTTGGCTGCCGCCATTGCGACTTCCCGACCCACCGCCGTCGATCCGGTAAAGACAAGATGGTCAAAGGGGAGTGCCACGAATTGCTTTCCGACAGCGGCATCGCCGGTCACCACCGAGATTTCATCCCGTGCAAAAGCCTGGGCCACTGCCTCGGCCAGCGCTTGAGAGAATGTCGGCGTCAGCTCCGAGGGTTTCAGCATGGCCCGATTTCCCGCAGCGAGCGCGCCGATCAACGGCGCCAGCGCGAGTTGCAGCGGGTAGTTCCAAGGGCTGATGATTCCAAGCACGCCGAGCGGCTGGCGCAGGATCATGGATTTTCCAGGGCGGTAAGCCAGCGCGGTCGGGACGCGGCGCGCCTTCATCCAGCGCGACAGATGACGAATTGCATGACGAATTCCGCCCTGCAGGACAAGCGTTTCGGTAATGCGGATTTCAATCAGCGAGTGTGTGCCAAAATCGCTCGAAATTGCAGCCGCAAATTCTTTGGCATGTGATTCGATCAGTAGATTTAAGCGCTTCAGTCGGTCGAGGCGCACGGCAAAAGGGGGCGACATGTCGGACTGAAATGCAGCTTGTTGAGCCCGCAACAGCGCCCGCAATGGGTCCGCCGGCGAATCGGACAAGGGCATGGTAGAAGTAGATGAACTCATTTTGGACTCGCACGGGTCGCGTAGCAGGCGGTAAATGGAACTTTAAGTCTAGCTGACTCTGACCGGTAATTTGCTGAAACCGCGCACGAAGGCGGAGCGCACGCGCGTTGGCTTGCCGACCACCTCGATATGCGCGAAACGGCGCAAAATTTCTTCCCACAAAATCTTCAGCTGTAACTCTGCAAGGCGATTGCCAACGCAGCGATGAATCCCGAAGCCAAATGACAGATGCTGGCGCGGGCGCTCTCGGTCGACGATAAATCGATCCGGCTCGCGGATGGCGCTTGCATCGCGATTGCCCGACAAATACCACATCGCGAGCTTGTCGCCTTTCTTGATTTGCTTGCCGCCGAGTTCGGTATCCGCCACGGCGGTTCGCCGCATATAAGCCAGCGGCGTCTGCCAGCGGATAATCTCCGACACCATGCCTTCAATCAGCGCGGGATTGGCGCGCAGTTTGGCCATCTCTTCAGGAAAATCATTCAAGGCAAGCAGCCCGCCGCTCATCGAGTTGCGGGTCGTGTCGTTCCCGCCAACGATCAGGAGCACGAGATTTCCCATGTATTCGAGAGGCCTCATATTGCGGGTGGCCGAGCCGTGCGCCAGCATTGAGATCAAATCGGAGCGCGGCGCTTGGTTGACCCGCTCATTCCACAAGCGCGTGAAGTACCCCAACATCTTGCGCAGTTCGGCCATGCGCACTTCGGGCTCCGGCGCGTCGGGATTGGTGAGCTTGTTCGCGGTGGAGATGTCCGACCAATAAGTGAGCAGCCGGCGGTCCTGCAGCGGAAAATCGAACAACGTAGCCAACATGTAGGTCGTCAGTTCGATGGAGACTTTGTCGACCCAATCAAAGGTCTCATTGCGCGGCAGGCTGTCCAAGACATCGCCGGTGCGCCGGCGAATCAGATCGCGCCAATTGTTGAGATTGGCCGGCGCCACGATGGGGCTCACCGCCTTGCGCTGCTTATCGTGCTTCGGCGGGTCCATGGCGATGAACATTTTCAATTTCTGCTCATCATCATCGGGAAAGTCCATCAACGTAATCCCTCTCTCCGAGGAATAAAGTTCGTGATGGCTGTCGACATGCATGATGTCCTGATAGCGCGTAACTGACCAATAAGTGTCAATTCCCGGCACGGGACTGTGGGAGAGGTGCACCGGGTCTTCGCGTCGGAGCCGCTCGAAAACGTAGCCCACCGTGTCGTCGACAAATCCTTGAGGATCCGCTGGATCCAATTGTTCCAGGGGGAGGGCGAAAGCCCGCGCACGCGCGTCGGCGCTGCGGGTTGCGAGTGGGTGGGTTGCGTTCATGAGGCGTTTCCCTTCAATGCTGTGATTCGGGTGTAGAAACGACCAGACCATCCAGACTCGCATCGATATCAATCTGACAAGCCAGCCGCGACG
>JBDTAV010000021.1:0-6814 GCA_039924385.1 Steroidobacteraceae bacterium | reverse complement strand
AAACCCAACATCGGATTCTCTTCGTGCGGTTCGTAATTCTTGCCGCCGATCAAATTCGCATATTCATTCGATTTGAAATCCGACAGGCGCACGATGACCGGCTCGGGTGCAAACGCCGCGGCGATCTGGGCGATGCCTTCGCTCAGTTTGTCGACATAGAAATTCACCGGGCCCTCATAGCCTGCTATCTGCTTGGCAATGGTGTCCTTGAGCTCGGCACTCTGCTTGTCGTATTCCAGCAGCGCGCGCGGATGCACGCCGATCATGCGATTGATGATGAACTCGAGGCGCGCGAGACCCACTCCTCGATGCGGAATGCCCGCGAAATCGAAGGCGCGGTCCGGATTGCCCACATTCATGGTGATCTTGACGGGAATCGCGGGCATGGCGTCCATTTCGATGCTGCGCTGATCGAATTCCAGCATGCCGTCATAGACGTAGCCGGTGTCGCCTTCGGCGCAGGAAATCGTAATCGGCTGGTCTTCCTTGATGTCGCTGGTGGCGGTGCCGCAGCCGACCACCGCCGGAATGCCCAACTCGCGGGCGATGATGGCCGCGTGGCAGGTGCGCCCCCCGCGATTCGTGACGATGGCCGAGGCTCGCTTCATGACCGGCTCCCAATCCGGATCCGTCATGTCGGCGACCAGCACGTCGCCGGCCCTAACCCGCGACATTTCTTTCGCGTCCTTGATGATTCGCGCATGGCCCGCGCCAATCCGCTGGCCGATGCTGCGGCCGCTGGTGATCACCTTGGAACGGGACTTCAGCGTGTAGCGCAATATGGTGCGCCCAGCGCGGCTCTGCACGGTTTCCGGACGCGCTTGCAGGATGTAAATCTTGCCGTCCTTGCCGTCCTTGCCCCACTCGATGTCCATGGGAGCGCCGTAGTGTTCCTCGATGATGAGCGCCTGCTTCGCCAGCTCCGCGATGTCCGCCTCGCTGAGCGAAAAGCGGTGCCGGTCGGCAGGCGCGACCTCGACGGTGCGCACGCGCGCCTTGGAGCCCGGGTCGGCATAGACCATCTTGATCGATTTGCCCCCGAGATTCTTTCTGATGATGGAGCGCCGGCCCGCGCGCAGCGCCGGCTTGTAAACGTAAAACTCATCCGGGTTGACGGCGCCTTGCACCACCGTTTCGCCCAAGCCATAAGCGGCCGTGATGAAAACCACGTCGCGGAAGCCTGAATCCGTATCGAGCGTGAACATGACGCCGGCTGAACCTAGATCGCTGCGCACCATGTGCTGCACGCCGACGGAGAGCGCCACTGCGCTGTGATCGAATTTGTTATGCACCCGGTAGGATATCGCGCGATCGTTGAACAACGAGGCGTACACTTCGTGCATGGACTTGAGCAAATGCTCCTCGCCGCGCACGTTCAGGAATGTCTCCTGCTGGCCGGCAAAGGAGGCCTCGGGAAGGTCCTCCGCCGTTGCCGAGGAGCGCACTGCGACTGCGAACTCGGCAGGATCGCTGCCGCCTTTCATCTTACGCCACGCTTCCAGTGCCTCGGTTTGCAGGCGCTCCGGAAAAGGCGTGGCCAGCATCCAGCCGCGGATTTCCGCGCCGACGACCGCCAATTTTTGCACATCATCCACATCGAGTTCCGCCAGCACGGCGCGAATGCGTTCGTCGAGGCCGCCTTGCGCCAGGAAGTCGCGGTAGGCGTGCGCAGTCGTGGCAAAACCGCCCGGCACCGAAACACCCAAGTCCGCCAACCCGGAAATCATTTCTCCGAGGGACGCGTTCTTGCCGCCGACTAGCGCGACGTCTTTATTTTTCAGTTTTTCAAACGGAATGATGTAAGGCTTCATAGTGCTGTGCTTGTCCGACGCCGGTTTAAGTGAAACACTTTACGGCGAATGGGCCGACTAGGGTGAGGTTACCGTGATTAAACGAACCGTGTTCTTCGTTTCCGACCAAACGGGGATTACCGCAGAAACAATGGGTCACAGTCTCATGACGCAGTTCGACGGCATCGAATTTCGCCAGGTGACTGTGCCATTTATCTCCACCGTTGACAAGGCAATTGAAGCCGTTCGAAAGATCGATTTGGTCGCGGCTCAAGAAGGCGCTCGGCCGGTGGTCTTCAGCACATTGGTGCAGGAAGATGTGCGCAATGTGGTCCGCGGCAGCACGGGATTTTTTTTGGATTTTTTTGATCCGTTTCTAGCACCGTTGGCGGGCGAACTCAAGACGCAATCAAGCCATACCGCGGGTAGGACACATCGCATGGCGGACACTCACGCCTACGCCACGCGCATCGACGCCACAAATTTCGCGCTCGCAAACGATGATGGTTCGGTGGTGCGCGACTACGAGCGCGCTGATGTTATTTTGGTCGGCGTGTCGCGTTCCGGCAAGACGCCGACCTGCCTGTATCTGGCCATGCAATATGGAGTTTACGCCGCGAATTATCCGCTCACCGACGATGATCTGGAATCGCGCAGGCTGCCGCGCGCGCTTGACGGCTACCCGCAGAAACTGTTCGGCCTGACCATCAGGCCGGATCGGCTGCAACAGATTCGCAACGAACGCAAGCCCGACAGCCGCTACTCATCCGCAGCGCAAGTGGCGTTCGAAGTGCGCGCCGCCGAGTCTTTGTTCGAACGCCACGGCGTTCCGGTGCTCGATGCAACCGAAGTCTCGATTGAAGAAATCTCCACCAGGATTCTGGATCGCATGGGCATCGAGCGTCGACTGCGCCCCTGAAATCCATAAGCTGCATGGTATAGTTCAAGCATGATAGCGGATCAATGGTGTGAGACATCGTGGCGGGCGCGGCCCGGCAGTTTCGTCAGTCTGATGACGCTGTACGAAAGCAACTTCGTGCGTCTAGGCTGGATTGTGGACGAGCTTCGCAAGGTTGATAGTCAGCGTGTATCGAAGGTCACATCGGACTGTGATCTGTATCTCACCCCATTGGAACGGTGCCGCTATACCAGCGTATTTCGGCTGACCTATGAGTTCGATTTCGATGCAGCGCGGCTCCGAGACCCGGATTTGGAGGTTTGCGTATATCACGATGCCCGTCTGGCCGAAGTGCGCAGTTTTCGAGGCTCTCAACGCCACCCGCAGCTGGCCAAGCTGCAGTCGGGACTCAAGCGTGAACTGGATCAGCGCTGGGCGCGGAACATGATGCTAAATAAATGGCTGGAATACTGCGCCGAGCGGGGACATCACTTCTAGCCGCGAAGATTGGCTTCGTATCGGGTGACCTGCGGTTGTCATGGGATGAGGCGGGACTTTGATCGATAAGCTGACGTTTCTAAAAGGCGGTGCGGAAGGGGGTTCAGCGAGTGCCGACGAAGAACGGCTCATGCAGCTGTTCCAGAACCGTGCGGGCCTGAAGAAAGCCTACGCCGACCTCAAGGACGAATTTCATCTGTTGCGCGATCGGCTCAAGCAGCAGGAAGGCGCGACCATCCGCATTCAGGAGCAAATGGACGCGCTGGGCGATTTGCTGGGCGATCCGAAAACCGGTTTTGGCGCCTTGGTATTCTTTCAGCTGCGCGCGCTGTGGAAGGCCTGCCATCAACAGCTGTCAACCTTTGCCGCCGATCTGACCCGCCAGCAGGAAGCTCGCGAGGTGGCGAAGCACAAGGCCGATGTCGACGCGGGAAAAAACGCGCGGCTCGCGGATGCGGACAACCGGCTGCGCGCCGCCGGCGCCGAAGCCGACGCGCAGCGCCGCCATCTCGCCGAGGAGCAGCAGGAGATCGGAAGATTGACCGCCTTCTGGCATTACTTCAAGCGACGCCGGCGCCTGAAGTCTTTGGAACTGTTGCGCAATGACGTCGTGATGGCGGATGCCGTGGTCGGCGATCTGCATTCGGAGCGCAGCGCGATCGAGAACGAGGCCTCGGCGGAATTCCCCGGTCTGTCGCTGGGCGCGCGGCGCAATATCAATCTGGCGATCATCAGCTACGCTGAATTGCTGTGCGAGAACGCGGATGCGTTCGGGCTCGCAGCGCGCGCCAAGGAAGCCGTGGCACGGCGAGTTCATGAGATGAGTTTCGGTACGCGCGCCGAGTGCGAGAGCTACATGCAGCGCGTGCAGAAGGCACAGGCTGCGGTTGCCAATCAGAAGCAGATCGGCAGTTTGATCAAGGTCAAACTGGAGCGGCTGCGCACCGGTTGCGAATATCGCAACGCCGCGGACACGGTGCCGACGGCGGATTCACTCTCGCCGCCGATAACCGAATTGGATTTCGACAAGCCCAAGCCCGCCTCCGTCAACACCTGGAATGTGTTGGCGGAGGACTACTGGGACCTGTACACGCTACTGCTGCGCTAGCGGTTGCCGGTGCGCCGGATTGCCGTCGTTGTCGTTGCGGCGCGCTTGCGTCGGCGCCGCGCGCTTGGCCGAGACCACCACGAGATCCGCGGCTATTTGCGAGGCCTCATCCAGCAGGATGCCCGCTGTCGCGTCGTCCTTGATCTCTTCCAGCGATTTGGCCGGCTTGACCTCATGCGCGGCGCGCCAAGCATTCTCGCGGTCGAGGCGCTCGCTTTCTACGCGCTTACGCTCCGCTTCACGCGCCGTGAGATTCAGCGACAGCGTCTTCTGGCTGCGCATCGCGTTCAACGCCGCAATATCCTCGCGCAGGTATTTGAAGTCCGCGCTGCCTTGAGTGCGCTCCTCGTGCAATTTTTCCAGGGTCGCGGCGATCGGTTTCAGGTCGCCCTCGACGCGGAAGCTAGCCGGCTCGATGTGATCCCAGGGCAGGGCGCGATCGCGGGTGCTCTCGCCGACTTCATTCGCATCGATCAGCGACGGTAACGCGATATCCGGCGTGACGCCGCGATCCTGCGTGCTCTCGCCCGTGATCCGGTAGTACTTGCCGATGGTCACGTTGAGCTGGCCCAATTCAGGCTTGCGTCCAAAGATGGTGTAGTTGAGCGGATGCGCATTCTGCACGGTGCCCTTGCCGTAGGTTTGCTGTCCGACGATGAGACCGCGTCCGTAGTCCTGGATGGCGCCGGCGAAAATCTCCGAGGCCGAGGCGCTGAACCGATCGACCAGCACGATCATCGGACCGCTGTAGAAGATCGCGGGATTCGGGTCATCGTCGACTTCGATATGCCCCGTGGTATCGCGCAACTGCACCACCGGTCCGCGATCGATGAACAAGCCGGTGAGCGACTCAGCCTCCGGCAAGTAGCCGCCGCCATTGGCGCGCAAATCCATGATCAACACTTCGGCGCCATCTTTGCGCAACTCGCCGATGAGGCGCTGCACATCACGCGTGGTGCTGCGGTAGTCCTTCGCCCCGGCGCGGCTGGCATCGTAATCCTGATAAAAGCTCGGCACGGTGATGATGCCGACCTTGATTTCCTTGCCGTTGCGTACCACGGTGCGCATGGCCTTATGCGAGGCCTGCGCTTCGAGCGAAACCCGGTTGCGGGTAAAGTCGATCACTTTCTGCGGTGAGCCGGGCGCGGCGCCGGCCGGTAGCACCTGCAGCCGCACCGTCGTGCCGCCCGGACCGCGGATCTTTTGCACAACATCGTCCAGGCGCCAGCCGATCACGTCGGTCAGCTCGCCGGTTTTTCCTTCGCCCACCGCGGTGATGCGATCGTTGGCAGCCAGCTGTTTGCTGATGGCCGCGGGTCCGCCGGCGATCACATCGATCACGGTGACGTAGTCGTCGGTCAAGCTCAGCGAGGCGCCGATGCCCTCGTAGCTCAAGCTCATTTGAATGTTGTATTCCTCGGAATTGCGCGCCGAGAAATAATTGGAATGTGGATCGAGCGACAGCACGAAGGCATTCATGAACGCCTCGAACACATCGTCAGGCTTGCTCTGATCCATGCGCTTCGCCACATGCTCGTAGCGCTTGCGCAGCACCTCGACCGCCTCGGGCCATTGCTTGCCCGCGGTCACGAGCGAGAGCGCATCGTTTTTGACGCGCTTGCGCCACAACTCATTCATCTCGGCCGCATTCGCGGGCCAGGGTTCCTTTTCGCGGTCGAAATTAAACGACTCGTCGATATCGAAATCCGGCTTCTTGTTGAGGAGGTCGATGGCGTAGGCCATGCGCTCGCGGTTGCGCTGCTGGTAGCGGCGGAAAATGACGAAGGCCGGTTCGACATCGCCGGTCTTGATGGCGTCGTCGAGCTCGTAGCGGTACTTCTCGAACCCGGCGATGTCGCTGGCGTAGAAGTAGCTGCGCGCGCCGTCAATTGCATCGAGATAGCGGTCGAGGATCAAGCTCGACAGATGATCATCGAGCGGCGCTCGGCGGTAATGCTCGTGCGCGATGATGTCGGCGACGCGGCGCGCGACGTAGTTTTCCTGTTCAGTGGGGGCGAGGACCGCTGCCGCGGCGGGTACCGCGGCCGGCGGGGTCATGGCGGCGCCCAATAAGGCGGCAAGACCGACTGCGCTCGCGCAGATTGCTATGCCGGTAATCCATCGCGAACGAGTGGCCTTAAACCGATTGAGTATCACCGTCGCCGTTCTCCTGTAAACTTTGCGTCCCCACTCCCTTCAAGGCTAGAGAAGCTTGTGCCTCCTAGCAAGTGTATATGAGCCGAAGGATATGCGTCCGTTCACGGTTTTGATCGGCATAATCCTAGGAACCGCCGCCTCGTTCACTTTTGGACTTGCAACGGTGCTGATCGTGTTCCTGGTGCTGGGCTCCCGACACCCGGAATTGCCGCGCGAACTGCCTCGGGTGGCCGCGAGCCTGGCGGCCTTCGCGATTTTGACCGCCGCCAGCGCCGGGAGTTTCATTGGCGATGTGAAGGCCAGACCATGGCGCGGCTGGGCGCACCTGGCCACCGTGATTTGCCTATGCGGCGTGATTTTGCT
>JBDTAV010000020.1:0-6732 GCA_039924385.1 Steroidobacteraceae bacterium | reverse complement strand
GCACGAACTAGTCAACTATTTAGTGACTACACAATGCACAAAAGTAATAGCACTGAAGACGCTTCAATCCCTGATAAATACGGGAAACGACTGACTACAAGACGATCAGACAGGGGAGGAACTTCAGACTAATGGTCCAAGAGCCATGCGCGCTCATGGATCGATGGTGGGTGCGTGGACATCGATAAATTTCAGCAGAAATGAGGAAAAAATGATTTCGGCCCCCGTAAGCATCAAAGTCACAGAGGGAATCGCTACGCGCATCACAACCGTGGGTTCAAGAGCCGCGAGATGAGACTGCGCCCAAGTCGTAACGGAATAGACGGCAAGTCCCAGACCGCCGGCGCCCAGCAACAAACCGAGGAGGATGCCACGTTCGAGCGTAAACGCACTTAGAAAGCGGGAAAACGGCGGGCGCATCGGCAATACATTCTTCAGCACGCCGATGGCGCGCGCCAATACGGAGAACAGCACCAGTTGCACCCCAAGAATGACCGCACCTCCAGCGTAAAGCATGGTGTGGATGTCAAATCCAACACCGGAAATTACTACCGGACCGCGTGCGATCGCAATTTGCGCGGCAACGCCGATCGCGATCAAACAGGCGCCAGGGTACAGCATGAGCCACCGCGGGCTCATCATGAGCAGAAAGCGTAAATGACGCCATCCGTCTCGCCAGCTGCGCAGATGCGGCCGGCGCGAGCGGCCGGTCCGCGATAGGATAGTGGGCACCTCGGCGACGCGCCAACCGGCGAGAGTCGCTTTGACGATCATTTCGCTTGCGAACTCCATGCCCGGCGCTTGCAGTCCCAATTTCAGCGCAGCCGCCCTGTCGACGCCGCGAAGGCCGCAATGAAAGTCCCCGATGGCGGACGAAAAGAACATCCTACCCATAAGGCTGAGCAGCGGATTGCCAAGAATACGGTGTAGAACCGGCATCGCTCCTGCACGTATGCCGCCGCGAAAGCGATTGCCGATCACCATCATACTGCCGGATCGTAAAGAATCGACCAATGGGCCCAACTGCGAAAGATCATAACTATCGTCCGCATCCGCCATGATCACAAAACGACCTCGCGCTGCGCCAATTCCGCCGATCAAGGCATTGCCATAGCCCTTGTCAGCGATGCTCACCACGCGTGCGCCCGAGGCAAGCGCAAGATCTTGCGATCCGTCTGTCGATCCGTTGTCGGCGACCATGACCTCACCTTTGATACCGGAGCGGATAAGAAAATCGCTCGCCTTTCGCACGCAGATCGCAATGGTCTCGGCCTCGTTGAGACAGGGCATGAGAATGGTCAGTTCCACGGAGAGAGAGCCGGTGAAGCATCAAGAAGTGGCATCAAGCTGCTCATGGTACTCGTCGTCGGCATTGACGCGCCAGATGTCCTCTTTGCCGCCGCCGTGATTGACGATGGAATTCACCGCGCTCTTTGCCGTCAGCATTGAGTGGTCTTGGTTATTGTATCTGTGCATTCCGTTCCTGCCGATGGGATAAAGATTGCCAATCTGATCTAAATAAGCTTTTACTCGATCGAATTCACCGTAAGCGCCAAAGTACGCCGGATAGGCTTTAGGGACACGCACCAAATTAGCATCGATGACATCTTCACGACCTATTAAGCCGATTTTCTCAAGCTCTGCGACCGCGAAATCAACGAACCCGCCGTCATTCATTGACCAGAGATCATCATCATCCTTGCTGCAAAAATACTCCAAACCCAGCCAGATCGTGCTCGGATCGGCAACCATGGCCGGACTCCAATTGTTGAAGATCTGAATACGTCCAATCCTGACGTCAGTCTCTTGAACATAGATCCAATTATCTGGAGGCATTCCGTTCGCCTGGCGCTTGTCCCGCGCCTCGGCCGCGGATTTCATCCGACGCAGCAACAGACCCACCGTCATGAAGTCGCGATAAGGAAGACAACTCGCAATTCGTTGGACCTGTAAGTCGGGCGGTTGCAAAAACGTGATGAGTTCAGAAACCGGTATCGTGGAGATGAAATGATCGCATGCAACGCGCCGGATCAGTTGCGTGCTCTCGTCAAGCACGCTGACTGCGGTGATTTTTCCCGCCGTCTGTTCAATCCCGGCAATTCGATGCCGAAGATGAATATGCCCTCCCTGGTCAGAGACCCGGCGCGCAACCTCCTCCCACATCTGGCCTGGCCCAAATGTTGGATAGAGAAATCGCTCGATCAGACTGGTTTCGGTGTGCCTTTGCGCTGCGTCATCGGATTTTAAAAACTTGCAGAAGGTGTGCGAAAGCGCCTTTGCGATGGACAACCCTTTGATTCGTTGCGCGCCCCATTCCGCCGAGATCTCGCAGCAAGGTACCCCCCACACCTTCTCTGTATAGCTCTTGAAAAACGTCTGATACAGGCGCTCGCCGAAGCGGTTGATGAGGAAGTCTTCCAATGAAGATTCCGGCGATCGACGTCTCAGTTGCGCCTTCCCATAGCTCACCCCGATTTTCAGTGCCTCCATGATTCCCAAATTCCCGAGAGTGCTTGCGTTCAGAGCCAGCGGGTAATCGAAAAATCGACGGCGATAGAAAATGCGAGACAACCGCCGCCGCATCAACATGACGGCATGGGCATTCCCAGCAGCAAATCTGTTGGGCGTCAGATTCCGCGATTGCCCCTGATAGCTGATTCTCGGGGAGCCTGATTCGCCCAGTTCGCTTTGCGCGAGGGGCAGGATCTCTTGCCACCAGCGCATTACCCAATCCGATTTCGAAAAAAAACGGTGGCCTCCGAGATCCATGCGATTACCGCGGTAACTAATTGTTTTGGAAATTCCACCCACTTGAGTATCGGCTTCGAACACGACCGGCGTAATATCGGATTGCCGCAAGAGCTCAAGCGCAGCCGTCAGCCCCGCTGGTCCAGCTCCGGCGATTATGGCAATTTTCTTTTTGCTGTCGTTCGCGTCCATATATGGCCGCTATGAGGCCGCGCGGCTGGGCACGAAAAGTAGCTGTCGGCGTGCCGCAAAACTCCACACGAAGGTAAGGCATGCCGCACCGCATTTCGCTGCGAGATAGTGCTCTCCAAAATAGCCGACGCCGAAGGACATGGCGGCGGCATTGATTGCCAAGCCGACGATTCCGACCGCGGCAAAGCTCGCGAACTCGATCGGTTGATTCTTGAGCCTTCGATGCTTGAACACCGCGGTCACGGACAAGATGTAACCGCCTATAACGCCCGCTGAGAAGGACACAGTGGCCGCCAAAAGATAAGACCAAAAAAAGCATTGTACGAGGGTCCACAAAAGCGCGATATCGACGCACAGCAAAAACGCCGACATGGCGGCATAGAGTAACGTCTCTCGAATCAAAGTCCTCACTGGGCTGTCGACCATGTTCGCACTTTGCGGCAGTCGTAGAGATCCCAGCCCATCCATGATCCGGTATCCTTGTGGGTTAGAGCATCGAACCCGATGTGCTGCGATGAAATGACGAATCCGAGCTGCGTGTCCGCGCAGATTTGGCTTAAGTTCGCCGCGGTCAGCGGCCGACTCGATGCGCCGATCTGATGCTTGCCTGAAGCGGCGGCGAAGCGAAGCTCAGATCTTATCTTCCAATTCGGATCCACGACGGGCAGTAGAACCTGGGAACGACGCTGAACCTCCAGGGCCGTCGCGCGCGAAAAGACGACACCGGCGGATTGATCGACCGCCAAGTAGTTCGGCCGCTGCAGCGTAAACCAAACAAACGTTCCCACGTCGCGAGCGGGTGCGATGAGGACGGTGCTTGTCGGAGGAATAACGCTCGCCCAGTCCGAGGCCTCGCTGATGTCTGCCGCGGAGGCCAGCGAGCGATATTGCTTGAACGCGGCAGGCAAAACAAAAATCGACAGGGCAAGCAAGCCGAAACACAGGAGAGTCGGTGCCCGGGCGCCGGTGCACTTTCGTAATCCCCACCAAATAAGTGACGCACCTAGCACGGCTGGTATTTTGAGTTCGAAAAAATCGCGCAGTTGCACGGCAGCCATCGCTTTCGGTTTATGAAATGCGGACGAGGCAATTTCCCAGGCATGAATGAATACCCAAGCTGCAATCGCGAGAAGCAGACCCAAAGAGATCCAGCGAAGGACCCGCACCGCGCGATCTGAGAAGCGTGGTCTCATCAGCCACAAAATCATGGACAACGAAACAAATGCCGTTCCGTTCGCCGCGGGAAGCGTTAGACCTAACAGCAACAACAGCGCGCACAGCGGTCCGCATTTTTTGTCAGGCCAGATTTGCAGCAGTGTAGCGGGTAGCAGCAAAGCGCTGACAAAGACGGCAGTCCACACCCATCGCCACGCTTGGCCCTGCACCAATATGGCCACGGGGCCGACTGCGTCGGCGATGAGGGCGACGGCCAAGCCGCTGGCGCCGACGATAACAGCCGTTACGCAGATTTTGCGCACGCGATTGTCTGGGGTGGCAAACGCGATAAACGCTAAATAGAAGAATGGCCGCGCATTAATTTCCCAGTCGCGAAATGACCAGAGTCGTAAGAACAAGAACTGCGAGCGCTCTTGGACAATACTCAACCATGTCGGGTCCATGATTGGGAACAACTTCGCCATCCAAGGCAAAAACGCCGCGCAGAATGCAATGAGAAGGACTGCAATCGCACTTGCAGCCGCGCCGAGGAGACTTACACGGATGGGAACGCCAAGGCACATCAGCAGCAGCAGGCCCGGCAACGCAATTAGCGGATGAATAAGCAGCGCCGCTGCCGCCGTCACCGCGGCGAGCACCTTGGAGCCGCGGAGGAAACATGCGAGAGACGTCGCAATCAGCGCTTCGGCTGGCAGCCGAGCGGTCAAAAATTGCTCAGCAAGTCTAAAGACACATGAACCGCCGTAGCTCCCATCGACAATCAGCAGAAAGATGACCGCTAACCACGCGCCGTCCCGATTCGTGAGGGTTCTAGCTACAACCCACGTCGCTGTTAGAAACCAAATGGTAAAGAACAGAGTGAGCGACCGGGTGGCCGATTCGACCCCAAGCAATTCGATGAACCAGGCATAGGCGGGCGAGAAAATCGTGAATTGATCCTGCGAGGTATTCTGAAGATATAAGTCATGGGCGAGCGGTGGATGAATTCTGGCAAGCGCCTGAAAGGCATAAAGCTGTGCGTCTCCCAGGAGTCCGTGGTAGCCGCGCAATAATAGCCAAGTCGCAACTGCCGTCAAAAAGAAGGCGGCGCCGACAATCTTTGACTGAAACCCGTGGCTCGACCAGTGCATTGCTAGAGTTGTTGTGTAAACATCGCATTATGCACGAGGTGGCATCGACTCACGCGTGTCGGCTCAGCTTATGGGGAGGCTCGCGAGAGTAATGTTGAGCCGCTTTTCCGAGCGCGACGTTCGCGCGACGGGTCTTGCACTGTGCGCAGCAAGCGTGGCTTACTTCTACTTGCTCGATCGCATTGTGTTTTCGAGCACCTACTTTTCACCCATTTTTCGCGATTTGCTAACGAGGTACGACCTCCATGCAGCGTGGCTCGCGCTCGTAATTTGCATCTCGGCTGCCTTGTGGAGACGACCGGCGCCCATCCTTCGATTGGTAGACTTCATCGGGCAACATCCGATAGGCATCGCCTTGGCGACCGTAGCTGCGCTGGCAGTCGGGGCACTCGTGGTTTACCACGACTACCCGCTCTCCGTGGACGAATACGCGGCCGTCTTTCAATCGAAAGTCTTTGCCTCGGGTTCCGTGGCAGCGCAAGTGCCACCCGATCTCGTCGATTGGTTGGTGGTCCGCGGGTTTAACGGCACCTTTTTCATTGCTTCGCCGCAGAACGGCAGCATCATCGAAGCATACTGGCCAGGATTTGCGCTGCTGTTGGCGCCATTTCAATTTCTCAGTGTCCCGTGGCTGTGCAATGCGTTGCTGTCAGGGCTTGCGGTTTTTCTTATTTACTGGATTACCCGGGAAATCAGTGCGGACAGGAGGGCGGCAGGTTGGGCGATGCTGTTCGCGCTAGCCTCGGGCGCGTTTCTCGCCGACGGCATTTCCTATTATTCGATGCAAGCCCATCTGGCTGTGAACCTTATCTTCGTTGCGTTGCTCATAAGGCCGTCCACAGGCCGGGCGTTCGCTGCTGGACTCGTTGGCTCGCTTGCGCTGATCTTGCACAATCCGGTGCCCCACGCGCTGTTCGCCATCCCATGGATCGTGGCCTTGGCGTTCCAGTCCGACCGGCGGCGGCATCTGGCGCTTCTGATCGTTGGCTACCTGCCGGGGGTGGCGTTTGGGATCGGGTGGCTGCTATTTCGTACTGAGATTGGATTGAGCAGCCCTAATTTGGCAGCGGTTAGCGGTGCCGCCGCTGGAGTCTTTACATGGCCCACTGAGGTAGTGCTGAACAGTCGGGTCGCAGCACTGGTGAAAATGTGTGTGTGGTCGATGCCATCGCTGTTTGCGCTAGCGCTACTGGGCGGCATCCTTCGACGCGCGGACTCGCGGGTGCGCTTGTTAGTATCCTCGGCAATCCTGACTTTCGTGGCATATTTGTTTGTCAGGTTTGATCAGGGTCATGGCTGGGGATACCGCTATTTTCACTCGGCGTGGGGCGTTGTTCCGATATTGGCGGGATGCGCAATGGCCGATAGACCCCAGATCGAGGGTCGTTTGATTTCATTCGCGGGAGCGAGTGCCATCTTAAGCCTGCTGCTTTTAATTCCTTTTCAAATGAGGCAAATCGACCAATTCATAGCTCAGCACTTGGCA
>JBDTAV010000019.1:0-55867 GCA_039924385.1 Steroidobacteraceae bacterium | reverse complement strand
CGCCGCTGGTTCGAGCCTCTCGGCATTGCCGTTGCTTTACTGAGCGGACGTCTGACCGGCAAGGCGCGCAACACGGTGCTCGAGGGCATTCGTCTAGGTCACGCCGGCATCGTCATCGGCACGCATGCCTTGTTTCAAGAGAGCGTCGCGTTTGCCTCGCTGGCCTTGGTGGTGGTCGATGAGCAGCACCGCTTCGGCGTGCACCAACGCTTGAGCCTGCGCGAGAAAGGCGCGGCGGACGGGCATCAGGCGCACCAGCTCATCATGACCGCCACGCCGATTCCGCGCACGCTCGCCATGACCGCCTACGCCGATCTCGACGTATCCGTGATTGACGAGCTGCCGCCGGGACGGACGCCGGTCAAGACCGTGGTGCTCGCTGAGACGCGCCGCGACGAGGTGGTGCAGCGGATTCGCACCGCCTGCTTGGAGGGGCGCCAGGCTTACTGGGTATGCCCGCTCATCGACGAATCGGAGGAGATGCCCTACAGGGCCGCGGAGGAGACGGCGGCCGCGTTGGCCGCTGCGTTGCCTGAGCTCAAGGTAGGAATGGTGCATGGACGCATGCCGCCGCAAGCCAAAGAGGGCACGATGCGCCGCTTCAAGGACGGGCAGATCCAACTGCTGGTGGCGACCACGGTGATCGAAGTCGGCGTCGATGTGCCGAACGCGACCCTGATGGTGATCGAAAACGCCGAGCGCCTGGGATTAGCGCAGCTGCATCAGCTGCGCGGCCGGGTCGGCCGGGGACAGCACGCGAGTTCCTGCCTGCTGATGTACCGCGCGCCCTTATCGCAGATGGCGCGTCAGCGCCTCGGGGTGATGCGCGACACGAATGACGGATTCGAAGTGGCGCGGCGCGATTTGGAGTTGCGCGGACCTGGCGAACTCCTGGGGACGCGCCAGACGGGACTGGCGCAAATGCGTGTTGCCGATTTGTTGCGCGACGCGGATTTGCTGCCGCGGGTTCAGATTGCCGCGGAGTCCCTGCTGCGCGACTATCCCGCGCATGCGGCGCCGCTCATCCGCCGCTGGGTGGGATTAGCAGAGCAATACGGCCGCGTGGGGTAGAATCGCGCGGGTGACTCGAGGCAATGCACGTCCGATCGAATCCATTCAGTGGCAACCCCAAGAACGCCTGGGCCAGTTGTCGATGGACGCGCAATTACGTCCGTGGCTCATCGGCAAGGGAATTCTGACGCAGCGCCTCAAGGCTACCTGCGGCGCGCGCTTCGCGCTGCGCCTGGTCGATCAATGGACCGGCCTCTTGAGCGCTTCGCACAAGGCGGCGCTTCGCACGGAGGACAACGCCGGCCTGTTCCGGGATGTCGAAATGTGCTGCGACGACCACGTTTGGGTATTCAGCCAGAGCATCGTTCCCGACTCGACGCTGTGCCTGCATCCGTGGCTCGCGGAACTCGGCGATTCGGCGCTGGGAGAAACCTTGGCGGACCTGTCCGGCGTCGAGCGCTGCCCTTATGAGTACGCGTGGCTGCCGACGCAAGAAGCCGTGACGGCGCGCGCTTTGCGCGATGCCGAGATCAAACCCGAGGGACTCTGGGCGCGCCGCTCACGCATCATGCTGCGCGCCGCTCCCTTGCTGACGCAAGAATTGTTCCTGCCCTCCATGGGCCGCGTTTAGGCACAGGCTCTTAGTGCCACTGCCACGCAACGGCGATGAACTGGCCCAGATGATCATGGCGCGGCTGCGCTGGTATGCCTATCGCATTCGCTTCCATCCCTGGACCACCGACGAGCTGCCGAAGATTCTCGGCACCATCCATGACTACGTCCGTCTCATGCGCCTGGACCGGCCCATCGGCATCTGGCTGCTGTTGTGGCCGACGTTGTGGGCGCTGTGGATCGGCAGCCGCGGCAATCCGAAGCCGCTGATTTTCATTATTTTCGTGGCCGGAACCGTGCTCATGCGTTCCGCCGGCTGCGCCATCAACGACTATGCTGATCGCAGCTTCGATCCGCACGTCGCGCGCACCAAGGACCGGCCGCTCGCCGCAGGGCGCCTCACGACGCTCGAAGCCTTGGTGCTGTTCGCACTGCTGTCGCTCGCGGCGCTGGTGCTGGCGTTGCAGCTGAATCGTTTGACGTTGCTCTGGGCCGTGGCGGGCGCGTTCATTGCCGTGACCTATCCCTTCGTGAAGAGATTTCTGTCGGTGCCGCAGCTGTACTTGGGCTTGGCCTTCGGCGCGGGAATCCCGATGACATTCGCCGCGCAAATCGAAACGGTACCGCGCGTCGCGTGGCTGCTGCTGCTCGCCAATGTGCTGTGGGTAACGGTGTACGACACCATGTACGCCATGGTCGACCGCAACGACGACATCCGCATCGGCGTGCGTTCGACCGCCATTCTGTTCGGCGACTCGGATCGGCATATCATCTTCGTGCTGCAAGTCATGACTTTGGTGACGCTGTACCTGGTTGGCAAAACGATTCGCGCGGATGGCTGGTACAACGCGGGCCTGGCCGCGGGCGCATTATTTTTTATGTACCAGCTCTGGCTGATTCGCGCGCGCGATCGGGACGGGTGTTTTCGCGCCTTCCTCAACAACAATTACTTCGGCATGTCCGTGTTCATCGGACTCGCGCTCGAATATCAGTTCAATCGTTAACGGCCGCGCTGCGCTTGGCGGCCCTGCAGAAATTCCAGCACAAGTTCATTGAACACCCGCGGGGCTTCCATGTTGCTCATGTGTCCTGCTCCCGCGATGGCGAGCAGTTCGGCCTGAGGCAGCTCCTGCGCGAGGCGCCGCGCGATGCTCTGAAAGTCCGCTAGATCGAGCTCACCGACCAGCACCAAGGTTGGAATTGAAATACCTCGCAGACTCTCGGCGACGGCCGGCGCCGGAGCAGTACCCGGGTCCGGATGGTGCAAATGCCACCCCGAATATCGATCGATCATCAGTCGCAGCGCGCTGGCGACCTCGGGGTTCTTATTCGCCGGCTCGAACAAACTGTGTTCCCGCCACAATTTCTTGGCTTGGTTTAGATCGCCGCCTTTTGCCGCGTCGGTCATGTTGCGCCAGCGTCGCAGCCAGTCGGCCGTCCAGATGTGTCCGTCCATCGCCGGATCGGCCAGGGTCACAGACCGCACTGCCTTAGGGGCCAGCGCAGCCGCCCGCAGCGCCACGCGACCGCCCAGCGAAAGTCCGACCAGGTGCACGGGGCCGACACCCAGGAAATCGATTAGCGCCAACAGGTCATCCGCGTGGGAATACGCCGCCTGAGGCAGACTCGAGCTCCCGTAGCCTCGCAGGTCGTAGCGAATGACCCGGTGCCGCTGCGCAAATACCCGCCACTGCGGATCCCACATACCGGCGTCAAGGCCGAACCCGTGAATGAATACCACCGGATCGCCCTCGCCGGCGATGGTGTAGTGCAGCCAGCCGCCGTCGTTCCGTTTGAGGCGCATTGCTCGGTTGAAGTCGGGCTGATTCATGACCGCGGCGATTCTAGCGCCCGCAGCATAATATTCTGGTAAACCATGTATTACGCTTCTGGTTGACTAGCGGCGAGCGGCCTCGAATACTTGCCGCTCAAAGGAGATGCCGTGGACATACGCAATGATTGGACCCTCGCCGAGGTCAGCGAACTTTTTGACTTGCCTTTCATGGACTTGGTATTCAGGGCGCAACTAGTTCACCGTCTTTTTCAGGCGCCGAACACCGTCCAGATCAGCACGCTGCTCAGCATCAAGACCGGCGCCTGTCCGGAGGACTGCCGCTATTGCCCGCAGAGCGTGCGCTTCGACACGGGACTCGAAGCCTCGGAGCTGATGGAGCTCGAGGATGTGGCTGCCAGCGCTCTCGCCGCCAGAGATTCCGGCGCCACCCGCTTTTGCATGGGCGCAGCCTATCGTTCCCCCAAACAGAAAGACCTGCGCAAGGTGTTGGCCATGATCCGAGAGGTGAAAGCGTTGGGGTTGGAAACCTGCGCCACGCTCGGCATGGTGACGCCGGCGCAAGCGCTCGAGCTCAAGGCTGCGGGCCTCGATTTCTACAATCACAATCTCGACACCTCGTCGCGCTACTACCAGGAAATCATCAGCACGCGGACTTACCAAGACCGTCTGGACACCCTGCAGGCGGTACGCGACGCCGGAATGAACGTTTGCTGCGGCGGCATCGTCGGCATGGGGGAGGAGCCTCAAGATCGCATTGAACTGCTGCATACACTGGCAACCTTGCCGGAACATCCGCAAAGCGTGCCCATCAACCAGCTGGTGCGCGTGCCGGGAACTCCGTTGGCGGACTCCGCTGCGCTGGATCCCTTTGACTTCGTACGCATGATCGCCGTGGCGCGAATTCTCATGCCCGCAAGTCACGTACGCCTGTCGGCAGGACGCGCTGAAATGAGTGATGAATTGCAGGCCCTGTGTTTCATGGCAGGCGCAAATTCAATTTTCTACGGCGAGAAGCTCCTCACCACGGGAAATTCCGATACGGAGCACGACCTCAAGCTGTTTCAACGCTTGAAAATCGCCGCTGAATCGCGCGGCGCGGAGCCTTCTGTGGCATCGTAATCGCTTATGAGCGATGACATCGGCGCGTATGCCCTCGAACTGGTGCGGGTCAGACGCTCCTTCGATCGTGCCGCCAAGACTTACGACACAGCGGCCGTGCTGCATACGGAAGTCAGGGAGAATCTTTTAGAGCGGCTGCAGTTGGTGACGCTGGTGCCCGGCGTGGTGCTGGACGCCGGCGCGGGCACCGGCCGTGCCAGCCGAGCGCTGAAGCGCCGTTATCCGAAAGCACTGGTGTTCGCGCTCGACTCATCGCTTGAGATGTTGAAGACAGCCGGCAGACAGCAATCCTGGCTGCGGCCGTTCGAGCGCGTCTGCGCCGATGCGCAGGCGTTGCCCTTGAGGGAAGGCAGCGTCGATTTGATCGTGAGCAATCTCATGCTGCAATGGTGCGATCCGGATGCCGTGTTCGCCGAGTTTCGCCGGGTCTTAAAGCCGCGAGGTTTATTGAGTTTCAGCGCGTTGGGCCCGGACACCTTACGCGAATTGCGCCTTGCGTGGGGCCAGGTGGACGCTCGCAGCCACGTCCATCAGTTCATCGACATGCATGATTTGGGCGATGCGCTGGTGCGCAATGGGTTTGCGGCGCCGGTGCTCGATGTCGAGCGAATAACCTTGCGGTATCTTAACGTGCGCAAGGTGGCGGAGGACCTGAAGGCGACCGGCGCGCACAATTCCACGGCGGGCCGAACACGCGGCCTTACCAGTCCGCGCAAGTTCGCCGCCATGCAGGCGGCCTATGAGCAGTTCCGGCAGGACGGTCGACTGCCCGCCACCTACGAGGTCGTCTTCGCTCACGCGTGGGCGCCTGCGCACGCGGCGCGACTCGGCTTACCCGAGCCAACCAGCGTCTCGCTGGAGGAAATCAAGCGGGAATTGCGCGCCCGGCGCGATAAAGCGCGATAGAAATAGGGCACTCACCGATCCTAAAGGCACCCGCCTTACGATATCCTTCCGGGCATGGAACAGCGCATCGAATTGGCGCCCAATTGTTCGCTCAGCCTGGCGGGCGCCAGACTTTTCTTCACGGCTACCTGCCTGTTTTCTTTGAGCTTTGCGCTATTTTTCGTTCTACGAGGATTATGGCCGGTTTTATTGTTTTGGGCTTTGGAGATGCTGGGTCTTGGGACAGCATTGCACGCCAGCATGCAGCGGCGAAATTACACTCAGACCGTGCTGATCAGCGATTCCTGGATCCATCTTGTGACCCGGTCGCGCCATGGGGAAGCAAAACAGGAGTTTGCGAGGCATTGGGCGAAGGTTAGACTTCGCAGTCCGCATGGGCGCCTCGGCACCAGCCGGCTGACGATTGAGAGTCACGGACGGGCCTACGAGGTCGGCAGTTTCCTAACCGAGGAAGATCGCCGCTTGTTGGCTGAGCGTTTGGGTAAATTGGTCGGCGGAGTGAACGAATCACCGCCGCTTGTTCGCGAAATAGGGGATCCGCTTAGATGAGACTTATCAGAGGCAGCATCGATCACAGCACTTCTCGGCCGCGAAAGCTGATTTCGGCCGGAGCGCTTTGCCTGGCCGCTTTAGGCTTCGCTGCCAACGCCGGCGCCAACACCTCGAACGGCTACAACTTGCCGACCGGCGTGACCGATCTGGCCCGCGACATGTACGGCCTCCATATGGAGGTATTTTGGATCTGCGTCGGCATAGCGGTCGTGGTATTCGGCGCGATGATTTATGTCCTGGTCAAATTCCGCCACTCGCAAGGCGCGGTGGCCGACACCACCATGCTCCACAGCACCAAGGTGGAAATTATCTGGACCATCATTCCGGTGCTGATCCTGGTGGTCATGGCGATCCCGGCGGCCGATCTCATCATCAAGCAAGAAGATACGCGCGATTCCCAATTGTCCATCCGCGTGACCGGGTACCAATGGAAATGGGAGTACGCGTACATGGGCTCCGCGGCGGGCGTGGATTTTTTCTCCACTCTCGCGCGCGACTCGAATTTTGCACGCCAGCTGAATTCCGGCATCGATCCCAAATCGGTGCCGAACTATCTGTTGGAGGTCGACAAGCCCTTGGTCATTCCCAGCGGCACCAAAGTGCGGCTGCTCCTGACCTCGCAGGATGTCATTCATGCCTGGTGGGTTCCTGATTTCGGCGCGAAGCGCGCGGCGATTCCCGGCTTCATCAATGAATTGTGGTTCAAGGTCGATCCCGGCAAGGAAGGGATTTACCGCGGGCAATGCGCCGCGCTGTGCGGCCGCGATCATGGCTTCATGCCCGTCGTGGTCGATGTGCGGACCCCCGACGAATTCAAGAAGTGGGTAGAAATACAAAAAGCGGCCGCGCAGCAGGCAGCCCTGCCTGCTGCGGCGCCGGCCGCAGCGCCGCCCACCGCGCAAGCTTTGCCGAATTAATTGCAGCAATTTTTTAAGAGAGCTATCCGACTATGGCCAATGTTCCCGCGAGCAACACCGCGCACCATCACGACCACGCCGATCATGATCACCATGATGGTCCGGCCACCGGGATCAAGCGGTGGATCTTTGCCACGAATCACAAGGACATCGGCACGATGTACCTGGTATTCAGCCTGATCATGTTCTTCATCGGCGGCTCGATGGCCATGCTCATCCGCGCCGAACTGTTCAAGCCCGGCCTGCAGCTCATGGATCCGGTGTTTTTCAACCAGCTGACCACGAATCACGCGCTGGTCATGATTTTCGGCGCGGTCATGCCGGCATTCGTCGGATTGGCAAATTGGATGGTGCCGCTGCAAATCGGCGCGCCCGACATGGCGCTGCCGCGCATGAATAATTTCAGCTTCTGGATTCTGCCGTTTGCATTCACCTTGATGCTGTCGTCGATGTTCGTGCCGGGCGGCATGGCCGCCGCGGGTTGGACCATGTATCCGCCCCTGGTATTGCAGACCGGCGACAGTTTTCCGATGCTGATCTTCGCCATTCACATGATGGGCGCCTCCTCCATCATGGGCGCCATCAATGTCATCGTGACCATCATGAACCTGCGCGCGCCCGGCATGGCTTTGCTGAAGATGCCGCTGTTCACCTGGTCCTGGCTGATCACCGCCTACTTGCTGATCGCCGTCATGCCGGTGCTCGCGGGTGCGGTCACGATGCTTTTGACCGATCATTTCTTCAAGACCAGTTTCTTCAACGCCGCGGGCGGCGGCGATCCGGTGATGTTCGAGCACATCTTCTGGTTCTTCGGACATCCCGAGGTGTACATCATGATTCTGCCGGCCTTCGGCATCATCTCGGAGATCCTGCCGACCTTCGCGCGCAAACCCCTGTTCGGCGCGACCTCGATGATCTACGCCATCGCGTCGATCGCGTTTCTTTCCTTCATCGTGTGGGGACACCACATGTTCGTCGACGGCATGCCGGTGGCGGCGCAGTTGTTCTACATGATGTCCACGATGCTGATCGCCGTGCCGACGGGTGTGAAAGTCTTCAACTGGACCGCGACGCTGTGGCGCGGCTCGCTGACGTTCGAACCGCCGATGCTGTTCGCGCTGGCGTTCCTGTTCCTCTTCACCATCGGCGGATTTTCCGGCGTCATGCTGGCAATCGTGCCGGTGGATTTCCAATACAACCAGACCTACTTCGTGGTGGCGCACTTTCACTATGTGCTGGTGCCCGGCTCGGTCTTCGCCATCATGGGCGCGGTGTACTACTGGATTCCGAAGTGGACCGGCCACATGTACAACATGAAATTGGCCACGTGGCATTTCTGGCTGTCGGCCATTTTTGTCAACGTCTTGTTCTTCCCGCAGCACTTCCTGGGACTGGCCGGCATGCCGCGTCGCATACCTGACTACGCGGTGCAATTCACCGATTGGAACATGGTGTCCTCGCTCGGCGGCTTTGGTTTTGGCCTGTCGCAGATCCTGTTTGCGATCGTAATCATCCAGTGCATCCGCGGCGGCAAGAAAGCCAGCGCGAAGGTTTGGGACGACGCGCGGCCGAACGGCCTGGAGTGGACGTTGTCCTCTCCGCCTCCGTTCCACAGCTTCACCACGGCGCCCGAAGTCAAGTGACGACGACCCAGGACGAGCGTTCGGCGCAAGGTGCCCGGAAACTGCGGATCAGGAATGCGGCTTTAGGGCTGGCAACCCTGGCACTGGCGTTTTATTTCGGCTTCATCGCTCTTTTGGTCTTTCGCAGTCACCATTGATGAACCGCAAGCGCGCCAATCGCAAGCTGTTGATGGGACTTCTGATCATGACCGCAGCCAGTTTCGCCTTCGGTTGGGCGCTGGTGCCGCTGTACGATGTGTTTTGCCGGGCGACCGGCATCGGCAACGCCGAGGCCAAGGCCGGTCCGGTCGCGGTGCAGGAAGCGGTCGATCCTAATCGCGAGATCACCATCGAATTCGTGGCTTCGCCCGCCTCGGTGGGCAGCTACGAGTTCAGGCCCAAGGTCGCCTCGATGCGGATTCATCCCGGGAAGCTGTACGAGACCGAATTCTATGCAAAGAATTTGACGTCGGTGGCCTCCGTCGCTCAAGCCGTTCCCAGCATCTCTCCGACCGGCACCGCGCGGTACTTCCACAAGACCGAGTGTTTTTGCTTCAGCCCGCAAAAGTTTGGCGTCGGCGAAGGCCGCGATATGCCGGTGCGATTCATTGTGGACCCGCAGCTGCCGGCAAATGTTGACCGGATCACGTTGGCCTATACGTTCTACGATACGACGCAATCGGCAACATCTCGTTGAGTTCACTCGTTAAACTATGTTCGTTCCCAAACCGTTAGAGATTTGAATATGGCGCAAGCGCACCCGGACACCGGTAAGTACTACATCCCTCACGGCAGCCCGTGGCCCATCTACGGATCCGTCACGCTATTCACGCTGATGTCAGGCGCCGTCATTACGCTCAACGACTGGGGCTCTCCTTGGTTCTTACTGCCGGGCTTCTTGCTGCTGGCGTCACTCTTCATATTTTGGTTCCACACCGTCATCGGTGAGAACCAGCAGGGTATTTACAACATGCAGGTGGACCGGTCGTTCCGCCTGGGAATGATGTGGTTCATTTTTTCCGAGGTCATGTTCTTCGCAGCCTTTTTCGGCGCGTTGTTCTATGCACGCAATTTTTCCGTGCCGTGGCTGTCCGGCGACGGCGTGAAGATGTTCAGCAAGCTGCTGTTGTGGAATAACTATGGCGGCGTGTGGCCGACCAACGGGCCTTCCGCCTTGGGGCCGCGCGCCAACGGCACGTTCGAAACCGTTCCGGCTTTGGGGCTGCCTGTGATTAATACCGCGATCCTGCTTTCCAGCAGCGTCACGGTTACCATCGCGCACCATGCGCTGATCACCGGACACCGCTTAAGGCTCAAGATTTTTCTGGCGATGACTTTTTTGCTGGGTTTCTCCTTCGTCGCCCTGCAGGCGACGGAGTACCACGAAGCGTACACCGAGCTTGGCTTGCAGCTCGGCACCGGCATCTACGGCACCACATTTTTCATGCTGACCGGATTTCACGGCCTGCACGTCACGGTGGGCGCCATCATGCTGACGGTGATTTGGTTCCGGGTACTGAAAGGCCACTTCACGCCGAAGAGACATTTTGGCTTCGAAGCCGTCGCGTGGTACTGGCACTTCGTCGACGTGGTGTGGCTTGGGCTGTTTTTCTTCGTCTATTGGCTGTGAGGCGGGTGCAACGGTTGGATCCAGCCGCTGTAATAGGCGACGATCAGCAGCGCGAACAGCGCCACTGAAAGGCCGATACGCCAAGCGAGCGCCACGACCATTTTTTTTCCATCGTCCTCGCGGGTACTCGACAGGTGAAACAGCGCTTTACCCAAGCTGATGAGGATCAGCGCGAGCATCACTAGGATGAGATATTTGAATGCCATTTGGCGCGTCTAGTCCTTGAAGGACCCGCAGTATATCGTGTCCATCCGAGTCGGAATTTGGAGTTTCCAGCCGCGGCTTTTCACGACGCTGCTGACGATCGCCTTGATGGTCATGCTGGTTTCCCTAGGGCGCTGGCAGCTGCATCGAGCGGCGGAGAAACGCGCCCTGTTCGACTCTTTTGCCGCCGCCGGCGTTGCGGCGCAGCCGATCGATCTGCGAGCGGCGAAGGCACCGCGCTACAGCAGGGTTCTGGCCGTCGGAAGCTACGATGATCCGCGCCAGGTCTTGATCGACAACATGGTCGAGGGGACCCGAGCCGGCTATTACGTGATCACTCCATTCGCCTTGCAAGGCGGCGGCTGGGTTCTGGTCAATCGCGGCTGGGTGCCTTTGGGACGGACCCGCGCCGATCGGCCGGCGGTGGCCGTCGGCGGAAACGTAAGAACTATCCGCGGCCGCGCCGACAATTTGCCGAGTCCCGGCATTCGCTTAGGCATTCCCGCGCCGCTGGCTCCTCCCTACCCGGTAGTCGCGGCCTATCCCACGCGTGCCGACGTCGCGCAGCTCCTGAAGGAATCCAATTGGACTTCTGCCACCGATCTGATCCTGCTCGACGCCGGCGAGCCTGACGGCTATGTGCGCAACTGGGTACCGCCGGGATTTCCGCCCATGCGCCATATCGGCTACGCGGTGCAATGGTTCGGGTTGGCGCTCGCCTTGGCCGTGATCTACGTCGTGACTAATTTTCGACGCAACAAGAGTGCGCCGGCATGACGGTGAGCGCGCACGACCGGCGCCAACGGCGCATTTTGATCGGGGTTGCCCTGCTGTTTTTCGCGCCGCTCGCGCTGTCTTTCTATTTGTACTACGGGAAGTACTGGCATCCGGGCGGCCGAGTCAATGCCGGAGAGTTGATCGATCCCGCGCGGCCGCTTCCCGCACTGACGCTGCCCCTGGCCTCGCCGGCTAACGGCACGGGCGCGGCGCAGACGAAGCCGCAATTCCTCAAGGGCAAGTGGACTTTTTTGTACATCCAGCAAGGCCGCTGCGACGATGAATGCCTCAGGCATCTTTATGACACGCGTCAGGTACGCCTGGCGCTCGATCGAGAGATGGATCGCGTACAGAGGGTCTTCATCGGCGACAGCGATTGCTGCGACCTGAAGGAACTGCTGGCGGCGCATCCGGATTTGATCACGGTTCGATCAAGTGCCGCCGATGAACCCCTGCTGGCATTATTGCCGCAGCGCTCCGGCACGCTCAATTCGCACCGCGTCTATGTGGTCGATCCGCTCGGAAACCTCATGATGTTCTATGCCGCCGATGCAAAGCCTAAGGGTATGCTCGAGGATATGAAGCGGCTGCTGCGCCTGTCCTCCATAGGCTGAAAAATGGACCCGCAACGGCGCCTGCTCTGGTTTCGCCGGCTTAGCGTAGCCGGCGCTGCGCTTGCTGCGACGGTCGTGGTGCTGGGCGCCTGGGTGCGGCTGACCAATGCAGGCTTGGGCTGTCCGGACTGGCCGGGATGCTACGGGCATATCTATCCGCAAGCTGATCACAATTTCAGCAAAGCCATTCACGAAATGATTCACCGTTATTTCGCGACCACGCTCGGGGCAATCATTGTTGCCCTGCTGGCTTGGGCGCTGTGGAATCGCAAGGCTCGCGGCCAGCCGCTCAAGGCCGTCGCATTGTTATTCGTTCTCGTATGTCTGCAGGGCGCGCTCGGCGCCTTGACCGTCACCCTCTTGCTCAAGCCCTTGATCGTCACGGCGCATTTGCTGGGAGGCCTCTCCACGCTCGCCGTCTTGTGGTGGCTGTCGCTTGAGCCGGAACGGCGCGAGTTGTCGAGTCGCGAATTGGGCCTGCGCAAGTTTGCGCTGGTGGGGATTGCCGCGCTCGCGCTGCAAATCGCGCTCGGCGGCTGGACCAGCAGCAACTATGCGGCGGTGGCCTGTCCGGATCTACCCACCTGCCAACAGTCTTGGTGGCCGCATATGGACTTTCGCGACGCCTTCGTGCTGTGGCGCGGGCTTGACATCGACTATACCGGCGGCGTGCTGGCGAATCCTGCGCGCATCGCCATCCACGTGACGCATCGAATCGGCGCGCTCGCCTTAGCTCTGATCCTGATCTTCGCAGGCGCGACAACTCTCGCGCGGGCTCAAAGCGGTGCTTTGAAAGTGATTGGCGTTCTGCTGATTGGCGCCGTGCTTCTGCAGATCGGCATCGGAGTGAGCATGGTGCATTTTGGGATGCCTTTAGGCTTGGCCACGATGCACAATGCCGGAGCGGCCCTGCTTGTAATATGTACCGTGACTTTGCTGCGCTTGCTCTGGCCGCAACCACCGGGAACCGCCAGCGCGGCCAGGAGCGCGGGCCGTACCTTGAGGTCGGCGTGATACCCTTGCACGATGTCCACCGTACCCACGAATCCCCCCATCGTTGCCGCCGTCCACGGAGGTTGGCGGGATTATTTGGAGCTCACCAAGCCTAAGGTGAGCCTGCTGATTGTCTTCACCGCCATCGTCGGCATGGTGTTGGCATCCCCGGGTTGGATCCCGCTGAACGCGCTGATTTTGGGATCCATCGGCATTGCGATGGCTTCGGGCTCAGCGGCCGCCTTCAATCATATTTTGGATCGTCGCATCGACGGACAAATGAATCGCACGCGCCGCCGGCCGCTGCCGACCGGGCACCTGCAGGAAAGCCATGCCATCGCGTTTGCCGTCCTGCTTGGGGTTTCGTCGATGGCGATCTTGTGGGCGGGCGTCAACGGCCTGACCGCCGCGCTGACTTTTTGCTCGCTGATCGGCTACGCGGTTGTGTACACCTTGTGGCTGAAGCGTGCGACGCCGCAAAACATCGTGATCGGCGGGGCCGCCGGGGCCGCGCCGCCCGTACTCGGCTGGGCCGCGGTGACGAATTCCATTGACCCCAATGCGTTGCTGCTGTTCCTGATCGTATTCACCTGGACGCCGCCGCATTTTTGGGCGCTGGCGATCGCACGTCGCGACGACTATGCCAAGGTGGGCATTCCGATGCTGCCCGTGACTCACGGCATCCCCTATACGCGGCTGCAGATCGTGCTGTACACCATCCTGCTGATTCTGGCGACGCTGTTGCCGTTCCTGACGCGCATGAGCGGCCTCGTCTATCTGGCAGCCGCAGCGGCCTTGAACGCGCGCTTTCTTTATTTCGTGGTGGCGCTCAACAAAGGGGTCAGGCCCGATTTACCCATGCGCACCTTCAGATTTTCCATCACCTATTTGATGCTGCTGTTCGCCGCGCTCATTGTGGATCACTATCTTTATTTCCCGGCCTGAGCGGATGCCCACGCTGGGTTCCCGCGGCTTAGCGTAGGTCCTTCCTGCAGCCGGCCCTTGCGGCGCGTCGTTGGAGATATCGACGACGCAGCGCCAGACACCGTCCCCATCGCGGCGCCAGACCGTCACTGAACGCCCGTGCGTGGACTCAAGCGTTCCATTCGCGCCGGGCGCGGTGGTTTCCACCTTGCTCAGCAGGTAAGCCATTTTACCGTCCGGAGAAAATACCGGCTTCTCCGACAGCCAATGAATCTTGAAACCCGGGATCTTCAAACTGGCCGTGACGAAGGCGCGAATCGCAGCGTTGCCGTCGATCGGCGGCAAGCCCGGTTGCAGCACGCGCGCATCATCGCTCCAGTAAGAGACGATCCTTTCGATATCTTTGCCTTCAAAGGACACGCTCGACCAGTCGGCATCGCGTTGCGCGAGCTTGCTCGATTCGGCCGCGGGGTCGAACGAGGACGGGCCGCATCCGGCGGCGTACAACGCCAGCAGCACAGCAAGCATTTTGATTCGATTCATGGGCTTTGATCCCCGCTTCTTATAATCTGCGTCAAACATAGCAAGAACTGGTCAATTAGACACCATGCCCCCCATAGACTATCTGACGATCCGCGCCAACGGCATCGACTTCCATGTCGCCACGACAGGATCCGGCGAGCACCTCGCGCTATGCCTGCACGGTTTCCCGGAGTCGTCGTACTCCTGGCGCCATCAAATGCCGCTGCTCGCGCAAATGGGCTTTCGCGTGTGGGCGCCGGATCTGCGCGGCTATGGAGCGAGTTCCCGTCCCTTGGGCGTCCGGGCCTATGCGTTGGAGCATCTCGAGGAAGATGTTGCGGCCTTGATCGAGGCATCGGGCGCAAAGGATGTCGTGCTCGTGGGGCACGATTGGGGCGCGGTCATTGCATGGTACTACGCCATGTTCGGCCGCCTGCGGATATCAAAGCTCATCATCATGAATGTTCCGCACCCTGCTTTGATGGAGAGGGGGTGGCGCACGCGCCAACAACTGGCGAAGTCCTGGTATATATTTTTCTTCCAACTGCCCTGGATCCCGGAGTGGGGGCTCGCTCGCAGAGGTTGCGAAGCGATCGGACGCGCGTTTCGCGGCATGGCTGTCGACAAGAGCCGCTTTCCCGATGAGGTGCTGCGCGTCTACCGGGAAGCCGCCGCCGCGCCGGGCGCGCTCACTGCCATGCTCAATTACTATCGAGCATTGATCCGCGGACTGCGCCGCATCCGCCGCCGCGGCACGCCGCAAATCGACACGCCCACGCTGATGATCTGGGGCGAGGTCGATGCGGCGCTCGGCAAGGAGCTGACCTACGGCACGGAGAAATACGTCAGCAATCTGACGCTGCGCTATCTGCCGAACGTATCCCATTGGGTGCAGCAGGAAGCGCCCGAAACGGTCAATGCCATGATCGAAGCATGGCTGCTGGGACGAGCGGTGCCGTATGCGCCCGGCGCCGCCGCGTTACCTCGAGGGGCGGGCGGCAATCCCTCGATCATCAACGGCGGCAGCTGATCGGCCGGCTTGAAGCCGAATATCCGGCCATAGAACGCCAATTCCGCCTGATGCGAATTGATGATGGTGTCAGGCTTGCGAAAACCATGACTCTCGCCCGGATAGAGAATGTAGGCCACGGGCACGTGTCTCGCGCGCAATGCATCGACGGTGGCACACCGAATGTTAGGATGTTCTCATGCCCGCCACACCTAGTTTCTATCGCCGGGTATTTGCCCTCGCTGTCGCTGCCATTCTTGGCTATGCGTTGCTGCTGATTTTCATACCGTTCGCGCTGCCCATGACCTGGGCTGCATTTCTTGCGTTTCTGCTGTTTCCGGTCAATCTTCGCTGGCGGCGCCGCTTCAAGGGCAAGTCGATTGCCGCCGGCGCGCTGACCGTGCTCGCGCCGATCGTCATTCTGCTGCCCTTGAGCGCGCTCTCGGTCGAATTCGTATCGCAGATATCCGCACTGCTCAGGCAGCTGCAAAAATCCGCGAGCGACATGGACATCAAGTCGTTCTCCGATCTCCAACAATTTCCGTGGATCGCGCGCATCAATACCTGGCTGCAGGCGCACGCCGATATATCTGCGGCGCAGGTGCAATCCTGGCTGGTATCCGGAACGCGCGAGGTGATGCAGCGCGCGGCGAGTTGGGGCGGCTCGCTGTTCCTGGGCGCGCTCGGTTCGCTGCTGGCTTTCGCGATCATGCTATTTCTCTTGTATTTCTTCGTGCGCGACGGCGACGCCATGATCGCCCGCGCTCGCCGCCTGATCCCGATGGACGAAGATCGCAAGGAGCGCTTGTTCAGTCAGTTGAGCGCCGTGACCCGCGCCATCGTCTTCGGCACCACGGTAACCGCGATGCTGCAAGGGCTGTTCATCGGCATCGGCTTCGCCATCGCCGGCCTGCCTTCGCCGGTGGTATTCGGCGTGTTGGCGGCGTTGTTGTCGCTGCTGCCGGTGGGCGGATCGGCTCTGGTCTGGATTCCGGCTGTGATCTGGCTGTTCCTTGAAAAGCACTGGGGCTGGGCCATATTTTTGTTGGTGTGGGGCGCTGCCTTGAGCGGCCTGGACAATGTCGTGCGGCCTCTGCTCATCTCCGGCCGCGCGCGAATCTCCGCGCTGGCCGTATTCGTCGGCGTATTAGGCGGGATCCCGGCATTCGGGGCCATCGGCGTCATTGCGGGCCCCGTTGTGCTTTCTCTGGTGCTCGCACTCATTGAATTTGCTGAAGAAAGCCGCCCTAAAATCTCCTGAAACGCAAGACGTTGCGGACGTCCCTGGTGCAGTACAATCCGCGCCCTTATGGATGTTTCACACCTTCTCGACGGCCTCAATGAGGACCAAAGACGGGCCGTCGCCTCCCCCCTGGGCGCGGCCCTGGTTTTGGCCGGCGCCGGCAGCGGCAAGACGCGGGTATTGGTCCATCGGGTCGCATGGCTGATTCAAGTCGAGGGCGCCTCGCCGAACAGTATTTTGGCGGTCACCTTTACCAACAAGGCCGCCGCCGAGATGCGCAGCCGGATAGAAACCTTGTTGGGTCTGCCAAGCGGTGCCATGTGGCTCGGAACCTTCCACGGCCTGGCACACCGACTGCTGCGCATCCATTGGCGCGACGCCGGATTGCCGCAAAGTTTTCAGATTCTGGATTCCGACGATCAGGCGCGGGTGCTGCGCAAGGTGCTCAAGGCGCTCGATCTCGACGAGACGCGCTGGATTCCGCGCGAGATCCTCTGGTTCATCAATGCTCAGAAGGATGAAGGGCATAGACCGAAGCACATCAAGGACGACGGCGATCCGACCCGACGGCAACTGATCAAGATCTATCAGGCCTATGCAGAGGCCTGTCAGCGCGCGGGCGTCGTCGATTTCGCGGAACTGCTGTTGCGCGCCTATGAGCTATGGCGCGACAACCCCTCATTGCTGCAGCACTATCGGACGCGCTTTCAACATGTATTGGTGGACGAATTCCAGGACACCAATGCCATTCAGTACAAGTGGCTCATGTTGTTGACCGCTCAGGGTGGCACGCCTTTCGTCGTGGGCGACGACGATCAATCGATATATCGGTGGCGAGGCGCGCGCGTCGAGAACTTGAATCAATTCCGCCGCGACTTCCCCGCGGCGGTGCTCTACAAGCTGGAACAGAATTACCGCTCCACCGGAACGATCTTGAAGGCCGCCAATGCCTTGATCGCCAACAACGCCGGCCGTCTCGGCAAAACACTGTGGACCAGCGGCGAAGATGGCGAGAGGGTCAAACTCTATGCCGCCTTCAATGAGCGCGACGAAGCGGATTTCGTGGTCAACCGCATCCGCGAATGGGTATCGCGCGGCGGTGCGCGGCGCGAGGTCGCCGTGTTGTATCGCTCCAATGCGCAGTCGCGCGTATTTGAAGAAGCGTTCCTGAATGCGCGCATGCCCTATCGGGTCTATGGCGGTCTGCGGTTTTTCGAGCGTGCCGAAATCAAAGATGCCCTTGCGTATCTGCGTCTCACCGCGAGCCGCGCCGACGACACCTCGTTTGAACGGGTCGTCAACCTGCCGGTGCGGGGCATCGGCGCCAAGACCATGGACTTGGTACGCGACACCGCTCGGGCCAACAACATCTCGTTGTGGAACGGCGCGATCGGCGCGCAGGGCGCACTGCCGCTGCGTGCCGCGCAGGCGCTGCAAACCTTCATGGAGCTGATCGACAGGCTCGCGCGCGAAGTCAATGGTCTGGAGCTGCACGAGCAGGTCGATCATGTCATCCAAATGAGCGGACTGATCGAGCACTACAAGAAGGAAAAAGGTGAACGCGGCGAAGGGCGGATCGAGAACCTGTTGGAACTCGTCAGCGCGGCTCGAGGGTTCTCGCCGGAGACCGACGCCGAAGCCGAACTCTCGCCGCTCGAGTCCTTTCTCTCCCATGCCGTGCTCGAGTCCGGCGAGGGTCAGGCGGACCCGTACGATGACTGTGTGCAGATGATGACCCTGCACTCGGCCAAGGGGCTGGAATTTCCGGTGGTGTTTCTCGCCGGCATGGAAGACGGTCTGTTTCCGCATCAGCGCTCGGTTGCCGATTTGGCAGGATTGGAGGAGGAGCGTCGGCTGTGCTACGTCGGCGCCACGCGCGCCATGCGTCATCTCTATATCACCTACGCCGAACAGCGCCGGCTGTATGGCGTCGATGCCTACGGCCAGCCGTCGCGTTTCATCAGTGAATTGCCGCCGGACCTCATCGAAGAGATACGGCCGCGGTTGCAGGTGTCGCGTCCCGTGTTCGTCAAACGCAGCAGCACCCTGGACGAATCTCCGGCCGCCGGAATGCGCATGGGCAGTCGCGTGCGGCACTCCAAATTCGGGGACGGGGTGGTCTTGAACTTCGAGGGCAACGGGCCGCATGCCCGCATTCAAGTCAATTTTGAGAGGCAAGGCACGAAGTGGCTGATGCTGTCATACGCCAATCTCGAGGTCGTGTAGAGTAATGGGGAATACTTAGACAGGCTCCTGGCTGTGAAAATCATCATCTTAGGTGCCGGACAAGTGGGCCGCACGGCCGCGTATCACCTCTCTCGCGAGGAAGCGAATGATGTGACCGTCGTCGATAACAATGACGAGATATTGCGCGATCTTCAGGACCGCCTTGATATCCGCACCGTAAACGGCAATGGCTCGAGCCCGCGAATCCTCGAGGCCGCCGGTATTGCAACCACGGACATCCTCGTGGCGCTCACCAACAGCGACGAAGTCAACATGCTGGCTTGCCACATTGCGTGGACTCTGTATCGCACGCCGAAGAAAATTGCGCGGGTGCGCTCCGCCGACTACACCGAAAGAGACCGCTTGTTCGGCGAGAATGGCGTTGCCGTAGACGTCTGGATCAGTCCGGAGCAATTGGTAACGGAGTACGTCGCGCGGTTGATTCGCTACCCCGGTGCGCTGCAGGTGCTGGATTTCGCCGACGGCAGGGTACGCTTGGTCGGCATTCGCGCGCTGCAGGGCGGACCGCTTGTGGGCCAGACCTTGAGCACCTTGCGCGAGCACATTCCCTCGGCCGACGCGCGGGTCGCCGCCATCTACCGGGCGGGCAAGAGCGTCAAGCCGGAGGGCACGACGGTCATCGAGGACGGCGATGAGGTATTTTTTCTCGCCGCGCGTGAAAACATCCGTATTGTCATGAAGGAATTGCGCCGCGAGGAGGCTCCCGCGCGACGCGTGGTGATCGCCGGCGGCGGCAACATCGGCCTGCGCCTGGCCAACGAGCTGGAAGGCAAGAACCAGGTCAAGCTCATCGAGCGCGACGGCAAACGCGCCCGCCGTGTATCCGAGCAGTTGAAAAGCACGACCGTGCTGCATGGCGATGCGGCCGATGAGGAACTGCTGCTCGAAGAAAATATCGATAGCGCGGATGTGTTCGCTGCGCTCACGAATTCCGAAGAAGCGAATATTTTATCGGCCATGCTCGCCAAGCGCTTGGGCGCGCACAAGGTCATGGCGTTGATCAACAAGCCTTCCTATGCCGAGCTCATCGAGAGCGGTTCGATCGATGTGGCGATATCGCCGCAAACCGTCACGATCGGATCGTTGTTGGCGCACGTGCGGCGCGGCGATGTGGTGCGCGTGCACTCGCTGCGCCGCGGCGCGGCCGAGGCCCTCGAGGTCGTGGTGCATGGCGACGCCGACAGCTCGAAGGTGATCGGCCGACGCATCGAGGACATTTCGCTGCCCGAGGGCACAACGCTCGGAGCGGTGGTGCGGGGCGATGAGGTCATCATCGCGCATCACGACACCACCGTGCAGCCGGACGACCATTTGATTTTGTTCCTCACCGATCGCCGCCATATCGAAGCGGTCGAAAAACTCTTCCAAGGCTCCGCCTCCTTTCTGTGAAAGACATTTTACTGCCGGTCGCTCACGTATTCGCCCTCGTCATGATGGTGTTCGCGGCGACCATGCTGGCGCCGTTGATTCTGGCGATCTGGGGGCTGGATGAGGCGCTCCAGTCCTTCATCATTTCCGCCTTGGCGACTTTTGTTCTCGGAGCGCTGTTATGGCTTGCCACGCGACGCTTCAAGCGCGAACTAAAAACCCGCGACGGCTTGATGCTGGTGGCGCTCACGTGGGTGCTGTTGCCCGCAGTGGCCGGATTTCCGCTGTGGGACTACCTGCCCATCAATTTCACCGATGCCTACTTCGAGGCCGCCTCCGGCTTGACCACCACCGGCGGCACGGTTCTGTCCGGACTCGAATTTCTGCCCCGATCCATCAACCTCTGGCGCCATCTTTTAAGCTGGTTGGGAGGCATGGGCATCATCGTACTGGCGGTGGCCATCCTGCCCATGCTCGGCGTCGGCGGCATGCAGATTTACCGTGCCGAGATGCCGGGGCCGATGAAGGACAGCAAGCTCACGCCGCGCATCGGGCAGACCGCGAAGCTGCTGTGGGCGGTTTACACCGGATTGACGGCGGTCTGCATCGTCTCATTAAGACTCGCGGGGATGAATTGGTTCGATGCGGTGTGCCACGGCTTTTCGGCGCTGTCGCTCGGCGGCTTCTCCACTTACGACGCCAGCATCGGCCATTTCAATTCGCTGCCCATCGAGATGCTGATGACCGCCTTCTCGATTCTGGGCGCGCTCAATTTTGCCACACACTTTCTCGCCTGGAGCCAGCGCGGCATCAAGGCATATTTTCGCGATGCGGAGGCCAAGGCAATTTTGGGAGTGCTGGTCGGCAGCTGCATCGGCGTATCGCTGTTCTTGTTCTACAAGGGCACGTATCCCGATTACCCCTCGGCGCTTCGCAACACCGTCTTTAATTTGGTGTCGATCGCCACCGACAGCGGGCTGCATACCCAGGATTATTCGCGCTGGCCGATATTCGCTCCCATGTGGATGATGTTCCTGAGCTGCATCGTGGCAAGTTCAGGATCCACCGGCGGCGGCATTAAAATGATCCGCACGCTGGTGCTCGCCAAGCAAGCGCACCGCGAATTGAATCAACTGGTGCATCCGAACATGGTTAGGCCGCTGAAGGTCGGCGGTACGGTTATCGCAAATCGTGTGGTGTTCGCGGTGCTGGCCTTCGTGTTCTTGTATTTCATGAGCATCGTGATGCTGGTCTTCCTGCAGCTGGCGAGCGGTTTGGACTTCATGACCTCGTTTTCAGCCATCATCGCCTGCATCAATAACGCCGGGCCGGGCTTAGGATTGGTCGGGCCCGGCAGCAACTACGGTGTGCTGAATGATTTTCAAACCTGGGTTTGCTCGGCGGCGATGCTTTTGGGAAGGCTGGAGGTGTTCACCATTCTGGTCCTGTTCACGCCCACCTTGTGGCGAAAGTAGAAGTGTCGTCTATTGCTGCGGTCAGGATGCCTGCGCGGGCAAAGCATCAATCGCCGTCAAGCACCCCGGCTCATCCAGCAAGGGTGCGTGTCCCCGCTGCTCCACTTCGAGCTGCATGAGCTCTGGATTTTCTGCTTTCATTTTAGCGAAGGTGACAGCGCTCAAGATGTCTGATTGCGCACCGCGGATGGCCAGTATCGGTATTCCGCGCATCGCCTTCCAGAAGGACCAGAGATTGGCGCTGGCCGCGGGCGCCGCGCGCAGCATCTCTCCGATCATGGGATCGGCATCGACATGGAGAGCGCCTGTCTCATCCTCTCGGTAAGCGCGCCGCGTGAGCACCGACCAACGCTCGTTTGAAAGATTCGGCCAGGCATTGCCGAACAGGCTTCGAGTTTGGGCAATGGCCTCGTCCCAATTCGTCGGCGCGGGCAGCCGACCGGCGTAACCCTTGATGCGCTCGAGTCCCTTAGGATCGACTTCCGGCCCCATGTCGTTGAGCACCACGCCGGCGACACGGTCCCGATGACCGGCCGCCATCATCATCGCCAGAAGGGCCCCCATCGACGTGCCGATTATCGCCACTCGCTGTGCAGCAACGGCATCCATCAGTGTGAGGATGTCTTGAAGGTAGATCGCCGGCTGATAATTCTGCGGATTGGCATCGCGGGCGGAAAGTCCCCTGCCGCGCACGTCCGGGCGGAAGGCTCAGGGCCCGGGTAAACTCGCACATAGAGCTTCAGTCCGTCGCGGCTTAACTGAGAATTTTCTGTATAGGCTGCGCTCAAGCTGGGGCGTCTTTTTGTAGGACAATGGCCGCGATCGGCATGCAATCTTCCCAAATCCGAGCGGCAGGCGCCAATGGGACTTCTGGGCGTGGTTCTGTCATATGCCCACCTATGGGACTATTTAGCTAATCTCGAAACTATTCGTCCCACTTTATGTGCATTTTTGGTCAAAAATTGGTGCGTTTTAAATTCAACGCGTTATTTCATGGTGCGCGGTCAGATTGTGGATAGCGAAATCTCACTTTGTGACTTTTCAACGTTGAAGTGGAATATTTAAGCCGATGATCGCCCTATTACAACGGGTTTCGCATGCTGAAGTCACTGTAGAGGATAAATCGGTGGGCGCGATTGGCGCCGGTTTGTTGGTTTTGGTGGGCGTTCGTCCCACTGATGATGAAGCGAGTGCAAAGCGGCTGCTGGCACGGCTGATTCTGTATCGGGTTTTTCCAGATGAAACCCGAAAGATGAACTTGAGCTTGACCCAGGTTAAGGGGCAATTGCTGCTGGTGCCGCAGTTCACGTTGGCGGCCGACACCGCCAAAGGCCTCAGACCCGGCTTTTCAACCGCCGCGCCGCCGGAGCAGGGCCGCCGATTGTTCGACGTCCTGGTCCAGGCCGCGCGCGATGAACTGGGGACCGTGGAAAGCGGCTTATTCGGCGTCCATATGCAGGTGTCTTTAACCAACGACGGCCCGGTAACCATTTGGTTGGAAAGTTGATTAAACCGCCAAATGCGACCGAACACGCATCGGTCCGGCGCGGTCAAATGTCATAATATCTTTGGCGTATCATTGGGGCCCAATTGGTTACACGTGGAATCGGAGAAGCGAGATGTTCGATTCAAAAATGCTTATTGTCGTTTTGCTCATCGCCCTGGTGATTTTCGGCACCAAGCGCCTACGCAGCATCGGCTCCGACTTGGGCGCGGCGGTCAAAGGCTTCAAGTCGGCCATGAACGAGGGCGAAACCGAGGAAGCTGCCAAGCAGCTCAAGCAGGACAAGGACGCGGATTTTGCCTCGAGCACGGCGACGCGCGAGAGCGACGTCAAGGTACCGCCGAAAACCAACGCCTGATGCCGCATGCTTGATGTTGGATTCTCGGAGATACTGCTCACCTCGGCTATAGCACTCATCGTGTTGGGTCCCGAGAAACTCCCCAAGGTTGCCCGCCAAGTCGGCAACTGGGTAGGGAGGGCTCGCGCCATGGCGCGCCAATTGACCGAGCAGTTGGAGCGCGAAGTCAGCGCCGAGGAGCTGCTGAGGCAGACCAAATCAACGCCTTCCGCCAAAACTGAAGCGGCGCCGAGCGACGCGGCCGCGCCATTCGATACTTCTTATGTGCCGAATACGCCGCCGCCCGCTGCCGAGTCCGCGGCCGCTTACTCTCCGGAAAATGCCGCGACGGTCCAAGGCGCGGACTGGCATCCGAGTCCGCCCGATAACACACCCGCCAATGAATGAGCCTGGCGAACCGGGCGAACTCGCCGAAGGAACGCTGATCTCGCATCTATTGGAGCTGCGCGATCGCCTGCTCAAAGCCATGCTGGCTGTGGGCATTTGTTTCGTGCCCTGCGCGTACTACATGAATCAGATTTTTACGTTCGTCGCGAAACCATTGATCGAGAAGTTACCGCGCGGCGCGACCATCATCGCGACCAGCGTCGTCGCTCCCTTCACAGTGCCGTTCAAGCTGGCACTGCTGCTCGCCGTCGGATTGGCCATGCCCGTTGTGCTCTACCAGGCTTGGGCTTTTGTTGCGCCCGGTCTCTACAAGCACGAGAAGAAACTGGCAGTGCCTCTGCTGGTGTCCAGCATCATCCTTTTTTATATGGGTGCTGCGTTTGCCTATTACGCGGTGTTCCCGGTGATGCTGAGCTTTTTCGTCGCCACCACGCCCCATGGCGTGCAGATGATGACCGACATGGGCGCCTATTTGGATTTCGTGATGGTGCTGCTGCTGGCCTTCGGTTTGGCCTTCGAAGTGCCTGTCGCTACTGTACTATTGGTCTGGACGGGGTTTGTCAATCTCAAGACCCTGAAGAAGAATCGCGGTTTCGTGCTGTTGGGGATATTCATCTTTGCCGCCTTTGTCACTCCACCGGATGCGGTGTCGCAAAGTGCCATGGCGGTGCCGATGTACTTGCTCTACGAAATAGGGATCATCATGGCCGGACTGTTACTCAAAGAAAAAATAGCGGCACGCGAGAAAGAGGCAGCCGAACAGGCTCAACGCGAAGCCGGAGCCTAAATTGAGCGCCACCTTCATGGGTCAGCCGCGCGGCCTTGCCACGCTGTTCATGACGGAGATGTGGGAACGATTCACCTTCTACGGCATGCGCGCCTTGTTGGTGCTGTTTCTGGTCCATTCGGTGACCGACGGCGGATTCGGCCTCGATGACAAAACCGCCACGGCGATTTACGGCCTATACAACGCGGCGGTTTATTTGGCGGCGCTGCCCGGCGGCTGGATCGCCGATCGTTTGATCGGTGCGCAGCGTGCCGTGATGGCCGGGGGTATTGCGATCGCGATCGGCAACACCTTGCTCGCGACTTCGAGCAGCCCGGGCGGGTTCTATATTGGATTGGCGGTGATCGTGCTTGGCGTGGGGCTGCTCAAACCCAACGTCAGCGCGATTGTTGCGGATCTGTATCCGGAAGGCGGCGCGCGTCTCGATGCCGGGTTCACCATCTTCTACATCGGCATCAACATCGGTGGTTTCTTGGGACCCTTGGTGACGGCTGAGGCACAAGTCCTGTGGGGACTGCGTGCCGGCTTTGCCGCCGCCGCATTCTTCATGGCGGTCGGCGTCCTGCAGTTCTACCTGACCAAACGGCACCTGGGTTCTTCAGGTGCTTATATCCCGCCCAGTCCGGTCGGCGACAAGACCGCAACGTACTCATCGCCTTCGATCGCCGCGCGCCGCAAGCAATGGCGGCAACTGGCGGTTGCCTCGGCGATTGTGCTGTTGATTTTGGTCCTGGTCAGCGTCGGCGTGGTCCCGGTGAATCCGGTGAGTCTCGCGCAAGCGGTTGCCTACTCGATCGTGACCATGGCCGTGTTGTATTTTTTGTACTACTTCTTCATTGCGGATATAACGCGCGAAGAGCGCCGGCGCGGCGTGGTGTTGGTGGTGCTGTTCATCGGCTGTGCGATGTTCTTCTCCGGTTTCGAGCAAGCTGGTTCGTCGCTGAATCTTTTTGCTGAACGCTATACGGATCGTCTGGTCGGCTGGGCGCACTTCGTCATTCCCACGGCCTGGTTTCAGTCCGCGAACTCCTTTTTCATTTTCATCTTTGCGCCCTTCTTTGCTTGGCTCTGGGTTGTGCTGGCGAAACGCAACTTGAACCCGTCGGCGCCCGCAAAGTTTGCGTTTGGTTTGATTCTGATGGGCTCGGGCTTTTTGGTAATGGCCGCGGCAGCCTCAATCGTCGCGTCGGGCACCAAAGTGCTGCCGTACTGGTTGATCGTGACCTACATCCTGCACACCTTCGGTGAACTGTGTTTGAGCCCGGTCGGCTTGAGCTATTACACCAAGCTGGCGCCCAAGCGTTTCGTCGGTCAAATGATGGGGATGTGGTTTCTGGCAACCTCTCTCGGTAACTTGGTGGCCAGTCTGGTTGCCGGCGAATTCGACGCGAACAATGTCGCCGCCATGCCGGGGCAGTACATGCACATTGTGTATTTTACCGTGGGAGTGGGCGTGATTTTGTTGTGTCTCAGCCGGCCGGTGAAAAAACTCATGGGCAACATCAAATGACAACGGATTCTGCCCGCGCTGGAACCTCACGACGTTAGATTGCGCGACCCGCGTCATTCAACGAAAGTTTTTGCCTGCCTCGGCATCGTTTACCTGGTGTGGGGGTCTTCGTTTCTATTTACCAAAATAGCGGTGGAGAATCTGCCGCCCGCGCTATTCGCCGGCATTCGTTTCGTCACCGCTGGGGTATTGCTGGCGTTGATTGCCGAATTCTATGGCGGCGGCCGCTTGCCGACGCGGCTGATCGAGTGGCGCCATGTGACGATCGCCGGTTTCTCCATGGTGTTCGTCAGCAATGGCCTGAATACCTGGGCCATGCAATACCTTCCGAGCAATGAGGCGGCGCTGCTCAACGGCACTTCCGCATTCTGGATTGCCGGGCTCGGGGTATTCGGGCGGCGCGGTCACCCGCTGACTCGATCGGCGGTCCTAGGATTGGTGATTGGCTTTATCGGCGCGGTGTTCATGCTGGTTCCCAACGGGCCGCTATTCTCGAAAGGATCGCTGGCGCAACTCGGCGTGTTGACCGCGTGCGCATCCTGGTCGCTGGGCACGTTGTACTACCGCAGCATCACGACACAGTTGAGTTCCATGATGTTCATGGCGCTGCAAATGCTCATGGGCGGTCTGATGTTGCTGGGTTTTGCGCTCGCCCGCGGCGACTCGATCCATTGGCCGCCGAATGCCCCCGGACTCATCGCGCTGTGCTACCTGACTTTTCTGAGTTCCGGCCTCGCCTACACCGCCTATGGCTGGCTGACCATGCATACCACGCCGACCATCATCAGCACTTACAGCTATGTGAATCCCGCCATCGCCGCGCTCCTGGGATGGCTGGTGCTGCACGAACATCTCTCTGGCTTGCAACTCGTCGGCATGGCAATCATCATCGTCGGCGTGTGCATTTTGACGGTGCCCGGCGGCAGCCTCACGGATCCGAAGACTTTGGCGGAGCCGAAAACTCAATAGGGAGAAACCAAGGCGTCAAGGGCCTGGAAAGACAAACCGATGCACGATTCGACTCTCACTGCGGAAAGCGGACCCATTGCAATCGAGCCGGCGCCGCTCGCGCGCCGGGCCTTGTTCGGTTTCATCATCACCTTCATCGCGGCACGCATCGTCGTACTGCTCATCATGTCCAACCGCATGCCGAATCTATATTTCTTCATGCGCGGCACGCACGTGCATCATTTGAACTACGGGATATTCCTGCTGGCCGGCGTCGCCGCATACCTCTTATTCAGTGCGCGCTGCGACAAAGACTTGCGCCGCGCGGCATTCGGCTATGGCGTTGCCATGGCGCTGACATTCGATGAGTTCGGCATGTGGCTGCACTTGGGCGGGAGCTATTGGCGGCGCGCGAGCGTCGATGCCGTCATTGTCGTCGCGGCCGTGTTGGCGCTCATTGGATTTGCCACGGCGGCGCGTCAGTTTGAATCTCGGCACCTCAAGGCTTCCATCGCGCTGCTGATTGCTCTGGCGGTATTCAGCATCGTGCTGTACGACACCTCGGTGCACATCGGCCGCGTCGAAGGCCCGCGTCTCGAAGCGCTCGAGCTGGCTTCGTCGCCGTAACTAGCCGCGCCTGCGGATCACTTCGACGCGGCCTTTGCCGCCGACAAACCAGGACCCGACGAAGCTCACCAGACTCACCAGTATCGAAGTCCAAAAAGCGGCGCCGAATCCCGCAATGTGCATGCCTGGCAACATCCACGCGACTAGCGCGACCATCCCGGCATTGATGACCAGCAGGAACAGGCCGAGAGTGAGAATGGTCATCGGTAGGGTCAGCAAAATGGCGATGGGCCGGACGATGGAATTCACCACGCCGAGTAATATACCGGCAAGGATCAAGGTCGACGGAGTATCGATCGAGACGCCACTCACCCAGTCGGTTGCCAGCCATAGGCCCAACGCAACCAGCACCGCGCGAATGAGAAACCCAAACATTGCCCTGTCTCCTTATTGTCTCGCCGCCGCCCAGCATAACAAGGTAGATTCGGGGCGCTCTATCAATAATCAAGCCCGGGCAGCGGCGGGTCCTTCGGTACGATTTTGGCGGGTTTTTTTGGAACAGGGGGACTTTCCAGCGTCACCTTGATACGAGCCATAAAGCGCTCCCAGCCCATACGAATGCTGGCATAGCTTCGGTCCCACTCGGGCGTCTCGGGAATCCCGGATCCCAGCAGCCGCAGCGAGGTTTTGCCTTCGCCGCGGCGCGTGTCCAGGATGAAATCGTCGACCGCCGCGCTCTGGCTCGGGGGTGAATTCTTGCCGTTCAGGTAGATCAGCCGCAGGCGGCGGTTTACCTCGAAAACATCGATGTGCGCTTCGCGCGCATTGCCGGTGCGCTTACCGATGCGGTACAGCCCGCCTTGGCGGGGGTCGATCTCTGTCTCCTGCCCTGACCAGATTTTCATCAACCCGGGTTCGGTCAATGCCCGCCATACACGGGTAACCGGCACGTCGATTTCGACCAAGTGGGCATAGCCACGAGTGCCATTTCGAGTCGATTTACGGGGTAAGCTCATTGGATCACGATCCTGACGGAAAACTGCCGGCGATGGAGTGCTAGAATCTAATAACAGCGGAGGAAGTTCCATGGCTTATGTCGATATCGTGACTGCGCTCGCAGTTCTGCAGTTCATTATTTTCGGATTCAGAGTCGGCGCAGCCCGGGGACGATACGGCGTAAAGGCGCCCGCGATTACCGGCAATGAGATCTTCGAACGCCTGTTCCGCGTCCAGCAAAATACCTTGGAGCAATTAATTGCTTTTTTGCCGGGAATCTATCTCTTCTCTCACTATTTCAGTCCCCTGGTCGCCGCCGCGCTGGGGGCGGTGTATTTGATCGGGCGGGAGATCTACGCCTACACCTATGTCAAGGACCCGGCGAAACGAGAAGTGGGCTATGGCATGACTTTCCTGCCCATGGTGATTCTGGTTGTAGGCGGCTTGATTGGCGCGATCCGCGCGCTTTTCTTCTAAGTTTTTCGTAAAACGCTGGGGTGGCCTCAAGGGCCTGAGATGCTGGCAGCTTAAGACACACCAGCAAACCCATTGAACCTGATCCGGTTAGTACCGGCGGAGGGAGCATGGGTAGAAGTTATTCCGCGCTGGGCATTTTCATCGCCGCACTGAACCTTGTCCCTGCGGCGAAAGCCGCAGACGCCGGCGAGAATCAGCCACTCGACGAGATCACCGTCACCGCCACGCTAAGATCGGTCTCACTCGAAGAATTGCCCGGCAGTGCCTCGGTGCTCAGCGAGTCGACGCTGCGTGACGCCGGTCAGCAGCATTTCGAGGACGTGTTGCCGCTGGTGCCCAACCTCAATTGGGCGGGCGATACCTCGCGCCCGCGATACTTTCAAATCCGTGGCATCGGCGAGCTGCAGCAATACCAAGGGGCTCCCAACCCGTCGGTCGGATTTCTCATCGATGACATCGACTTCAGCGGCTTAGGGTCAGCCGCGACGCTGTTCGATGTCGATCACATCGAGGTTTTGCGCGGCCCACAAGGCACCTTGTACGGCTCCAACGCTCTGGCCGGACTGATCTACGTGAAAAGCGCCGATCCGTCCGACACCTTCGGCGGCCGGGCCGAAGTCGACGCCGGTGACTACAACGAACGTTCGTATGGTGGCGTACTCACCGGTCCGGTCAGCGCGCTGGACTCCGCCTTCAGGCTCGCAGTGCAGCAGTACACCAGCGACGGTTTCTACCACAACACCTACCTCGCCCGCAGCAACACCGACAGCCGCGACGAACTCACCTTGCGCGGCAAGTGGCGCTACCAACCGAGTGAGGACTGGCGCGTCGATCTGACATTGATGCGTACGCAAATCAACAATGGCTACGATGCGTTCGCCATCGACAGCAGCCGCACCACGCGATCCGATCAGCCCGGCGCCGATCGCCAATATTCCACCGGAGTCTCGGCACGTTCGACCTACGCGGGCTTGGGATCAGCCACGCTGACCACCATCGCTACCTATGCCGATACCAAGGTCAATTACGGTTTCGATGGTGATTGGGGCAACCCCGTGCTTTGGGCGCCCTACACGTATGATTTCACCGAGGATCAGATACGCCATCGCTCGACTCGCAGCTTGGAATTTCGCCTGAGCGATACCACGGCAAAAGATTCACCGCACGGGCTTTCCTGGCTGGTCGGCGTTTATGCCTTTGAGCTGCGCGAGTCCTTGACCGATACCAGCGCGGGGACCTACACCGATCCTTTCGATGCAACGCAAAACTCCGATTCGATGACGGTCATTTCGAGCGAGTATCGCTCGCGCAATGGTGCCGTATATGGACAGCTCGACGGCGATTTGAGTGAACGGGCGCGATGGTCCGTAGGGGTGCGCGGCGAGCGTCACACCAGCCGCTACATCGATATGACCACGAGTCTCGACGCACCGACGACGGCAAACGATTTTGGTCCGGCGGACAACCTGTGGGGCGGCCAGGCGTCGATCGACTACCGGATTGCCGACGGACAGAACGTGTATGCGCTCATCGCCCGCGGCTACAAGGCGAGCGGCTTCAACTTAAGTTCCGGGCTGCCGGCCAACCAATTGCTGTTCGGTCCGGAGTCCGATCTGAATCTGGAAATCGGTCACAAGGCGCAAGTGATCGACGGCCGGCTGCAAATCAACACCTCGCTGTTTTATATGATGCGCCACAACGAGCAGTTGATCACGGGCGAGCAACTCGATCCGAGCAATCCCAATACGTTCATCTTTTATACCGGGAATGCGAAATCCGGCTTCAATTATGGTTTGGAAAGTACGGCGAGCTGGGCGGCGACGCAAAGTTGGGTGTTCGGCAGCTCGCTCGGCCTGCTGCAGACCCGTTACCAGGGTTTTGTGCAAAACGGCGTGACCTATCCCGATCGCGCCCTGCCGCATGCACCTCCCTGGCAGGCCGCCATCAATGCGACTTGGCGCGACCCGCGCGGACCGTATGCGCGACTGGACGTCACGGGCATGGGTCCGTTCTTTTATGATCTGCCGCCGAACTGGACGCGTTCGAGCGCTTATGGGCTGGTCAACGGCAAACTGGGCTGGGAGACAGCGAGCTGGGAAGTCTATTTTTGGGGGCGCAATCTGCTCGACAAGAACTACACGGTGCGCGGCTTTTACTTCGGCGACGAACCGCCGGACTTCAACAATAAGCTGTATGTGCAATTGGGCGAGCCCAGAAATTGGGGCGTGCACTTCACGATCCGATACTAGTAGGGATCAGGCGCCGCTTGTACTTGACTCGCCTTAGCGCGGGTTGGCGGCGCTGCCGAGTTCGGCGGAATTTTTCTTCGGTTCCACCGGCTCGTCCCCCAGCAAGTAAGTGTCGATCACTTTGCGCGCAATGGGACCGGCGGTCGAACCGCCGAAGCCGCCGTTCTCAACCAGAACTGAAATCGCAATCTTCGGATCATCGACCGGCGCAAAGGCGATGAACCAAGCGTGTTCGCGTTTGCGCTCATCGGCCTCCTTGTGCTTGGTGCTTTCGGTTTGCTTTACCGTTACGACCTGGGCAGTCCCGGTCTTGCCTGCCAGTTTGTAGTGCGCGCCGAGAAAGGCGAGGTAGGCGGTGGCGCCGGGTTGCGTGACAGCGCCTATCATCCCGTCATAAATCACGTTCCACTGGTCATCGGTAGCCATGTCGACCGGTTTGGTGAAGGTCGGATTTCTGGGTACGACGGTCACCGAACCGGGCGCGCGAGTGGCTGCGACCAGGCGCGGCGTGGCGATAATTTTACCGCGCTCGGCAATTTCGGCGGCAATGTGCGCCTGCTGCAGTGGAGTGACCGTGATGGGTCCTTGACCAATGCCCATGCTGATGGTTTCGCCGGGAAACCACACCTGGTCGGATTTGCGTTTGAATACCCGTCGTTTCCATTCGGGTGAGGCGTATAGCCCGGGCTTTTCGCCCGGAATATCGATCCCGGTCAACTCGCCGTAGCCAAAGGCACTCATAAACTCATGCATACGGTCTATGCCCATTTTGTCAGCGAGCCGGTAGAAATACACGTCGCATGACTCGGATATCGCGTGCCGCATATCCAGGGATCCATGAACCTTGTCGTCGCGGAACTTGTTGCTGCTGCCCGGCAAGGTGAAGTATCCCGGGCAGTACTCGATCTGTTGCGGAGACAGGATGCCGTAGTGCAGCGCAGCCAATGCGTACAACGGCTTCACCGTCGAGCCCGGCGGATACGCCCCCCGTAACGCGCGGTTCAACAAAGGCACGTCGATGTTGTTCGACAGCGCCGCATACTGCGCGACCGACAGGCCGCGCACGAAATCGTTGGGATCGAACCCGGGCGTGCTGGCGAGCGCGATGATGTCTCCTGTTTTCGGATCGAGCGCCACCACCGAACCGCGCTTGCCGACCAGCGCCTCTTCAGCCACTTTCTGCGCGCGGACGTCCATGCCCAGTATCAAATCCTCGCCTGCAACGGGAGGGCGGGTATGGAGTTCCGAGGCGTAGCCTTGCTGTTTGTCCACCGGTCGGCCGGCCGCGTTCACCTCGATTTCCTTGAAGCCCGGCTTGCCGTGAAGTTGCTGCTCGTAGGCGCCTTCCACCCCCAGCTTGCCGATGAGACTGGTGCCGGCGTACTCGGCGCTGTCGATTTGCTTCAAGTCCTGCTCGTTGATGGCGCTGACATAGCCGATCGCGTGCACGCCCATCTCGCGCAGGGGATAATGCCGGGCCAGCCGCGCGCGAATATCGACTCCGGCGAATTGATAGCGATGCACGGCGAAGCGCGCCATCTCCTCTTCGTTGAGGAGCAGTTTGATCGGCACGCTTTCATACACTTTATGCAGCAGCACGGTGCGCCGGATATTGCTCACCTCTTCAGTGCGCAGCAGGCCGATGCTCACCAATTGCGCCAGCGTGGCATCGAGCGCCTTGTTGTCGCCCACCTGCTCGCGCACCAGTTCAATGTTGAAGGCGGGCAGATTGTCCGCCAGCACCACCCCATGACGATCCAGGATGAGACCTCGACTGGGCGGAATCGGCTCGGTGCGTATGCTATTGCCCTGCGAGAGACTGTAGTAATAGTCGTGCTTAATGACCTGCAGGTAGTAGAGGCGTCCCGCAACCATCAACAGCAGCACGGCCGCGAATATGCCCGCCACGATGCTGCGAATCGTAAACAGCCGATTCTCAGCGAAATAGTTTTTGATCCGCGATTGGCGGCTTCTCAGCATTGCGGTGCAGCTGCTTGCTTAAAACTTCCCGGCATGGGGCGATTGTAAGCTACTTGGCAAGCTGCCAAACGCTATGGAGTGCGCAGAATTCCATCGCCGGTGGCCTGTGTCTGAAAACGCACCGTAACCATTTGGTTGGCGGGTAGCTTGAAGCGGAAAATAGGTCTGCCGTTTTTGGCACCCAGGGGATGATCGGCGCCCACGATGCGTGCGCCCTCCGGCAGCCTCAGGCGCAACTCGAAATCGATTTCTTCGGCGCGAGCATTGCTGACTTCGACGCGTTGAACGTCATCGACTAAGGCGCAGCGCAACGTCACACCCGGCACGAGCGGCAGCAGCTTGGCCCGGTCGAAGTCGACGCGTGTCTCCTCAGACGTTACGGACACCTGAACGTCGGAACTCTCGCCCAGCTCGATCTCGACCTCCTCGTCGACCGCGGTTTCGCGCAGGCCGGATTCATGCTCCAACAACCGCTCCTTGTTGTACGAGCCGAATACCGCAACGCCGCCCGATGGCAATGGCAGTCCTAAGTGATTCGCGACCGTATTTTTCGTCCGCAGCCAGCGATGTGCTGCGCTCGAGGCTTGCGGTCCCCGGTAGCCGGTCGGGAGGTCCGCGCCATAGAGAGTGTTGATGGGAATGCCCGACTGGTCCATCAACCGCACCTGCTTTGATTGGCGGCTGGCAAGTGTGGTGCGCGTAGGGATGCGATACAGCTTCAGGTCGCCCAACTGCACTCTCTTTCTCAGCGATCGATCTTGCGGGGGATCCGCGAATCGACACTGGTCGGGCGTCAGCTCGGACCTTACCTCATCGACGCGGAAATTGGCCGCGGCGGGATGGACCGCGTCTGGCTGTGCTAGCGAATCGATACCTGGAAGCGCGGGTTGGAGGCGTTCGCCATCCAAGTCTTGATGCGTTGCGCATCGGCCACGCGGGTGTACTTGCCGAACGAATCGAGCAGCACAATGACGACCGAGCGGCCTTCGATGACCGCAGCCATCACCAGGCACTTACCGGCCTCGGCGATGTATCCGGTCTTTTGAACGATGATGTTCCAGGTCGGGTTGGCGACTAAATTGTCGGTATTCCGGTACTCGACCAGGCGCTTGTGCACCCGCACGGAATAGTTCTTGTCGGTCGAGAATTCACGAATGGTGCGATTTTTCGAAGCAGCGATCACCAGCTTCGACAGGTCCTCCGGACTTGCCACATTCTGGCTCGACAGCCCGGTCGGATCCACGAAGTGCGCGCTGCTCATCCCAAGCGCCTTCGCCTTCGCATTCATCGCAGCCACCATGGCCTTGATGCCGCCCGGATAATTGTTGCCGAGGGCATGCGCGGCACGATTTTCGGAAGCCATCAGCGCGACATGCATGAGATCGCCGCGCGTCAGGGTGGTACCCACGGCCAGCCGGGAATAGGCCCCCTTGGGGTAATCGCGGTCCGCCTCTGAGATTTGGATGGGTTCATCCAGCGGCTGCTTGGCGTCCAGCACCACCAAGGCCGTCATCAATTTGGTGATGGAGGCGATCGGCGCGGCGACGTCCGGATTGCGCGAGTAAAGCACCGATGAATCGCTTTGATCCACAATGAGCACGGAGCTGGATTTCAGCTTCGGTGCGCCAAGATTCTTGGCGGTGGCCTGAAATGCCAGAAATAAGGAAATACAGGCTAATGCGCAGATGGAAAGCCGCCGCGGCGCGCGCGAGAACGCAGATGTTCGAGTGATTGACCGCATTAACCCTCTCTCAAATCAAGCGGGAAAGAACACAAGCTGACCATATGTTAAGCACGCTCCGGCGTGATGCAGCGCTAACTTTGCCATTTTCCCTGCAAAAGTCCAGCACATTCAACTATTTGCTCATCGGCATTCAAGCGTTTGCTTCAGCTCCGGGCATGCGGCGCAGTTCTTTATCGCGGTACATCCTGTCATCCGCCAGGCTGCGAAGGTCGCGCATGTCCCGCGCGTCCTTGGGGTAGTTGACCACACCGATGCTCACGCTGCAGCGGATCATTCGCGACTTAAGATCCAGCGTGGTCTTGTAGACATTATGCCGCACACGCTTGATCACGGCGTCCGCAACCTCGGGCGATGCGCCGGGGAGCAGGACCGCGAACTCGTCGCCGCCGAGCCGCGCGGCATGGTCCGTTGCTCGGATACTTCGCTGCAGGCACTGCGCCACCAGCGTGAGGGCGCTGTTTCCGGCCTCCAGACCGAAGACATCGTTAATTTCCTTGAGCTTGTCGATATCGATCATGAGCATCGAATACACGCCGCGGTTACGTTCGCAGGCACCGTGCTCTCGCTGCCATACTTCGTTGAACATCCGCACGTTGTAGAGTCCAGTCAAGGAATCGGTCTGCGCCAGATTTTCGATTCGTTCCCGCGCTTCGGTGATGTCCGCCGACAGGGTGGTGGTGAGATACGCCACCAACAGAAACGGCGCCAGCTGTCCCGCGACCTGACTGGCATACAGCAGCGATATCACCTCGAGTCCCGGGGTGGTCAGCGCCAACAACAGGTGGCAGACCGCGATCGCCGCCACCTGCAGCAAGGTGATGACGCGGCCGAGGGTCAACGCGCTCAATATGATCGGCAACAAGTACAAATTGAACAGCGGACTTGCGCCTTTTCCGGTAAACCACAGTACGCCGGTGATGAACACCACCATGGACCATGATTCGATCAACAGCTTGGAACGGGTGCGGCCGGGCAGGAAGCGGCGGCCGCGAAATCCTACGATGGCAAGCGCGAATGCGGCGAGCAGCCCCAGCACCGGCCACATTTGATTGGCCAGCGCCCCCGACCAAATGAGCACCAAGGCAGCGAGCGCCAAACAAAGGATTTCGATGGAACGTGTGCTGCGCATTGCCTAAAGGCGTGCCGCGGTCGTCACCGCGCCAGGACGCGCACTGGGCGACACCTTCAATTCCTCCAATGCGCGCTTCACTTCAACATCGCGCTGCTGCAGCGGCGCGCCTTCGGGTACCGGCGTTGCCGACGGCTTCGGGTCCCGCTCCAGCTCGATGTCGGGTGCAATGCCGCGGTGATTGATTGAAACGCCCGACGGCGTGTAATACAGCGATGTGGTCAGCTTGACGGCGCGGTCATCGGACAGCGGGATGATGGTTTGCACCGAGCCTTTGCCGAATGTGGTGCTTCCCAAGAGCTTTGCGCGATGCTGATCCTTGAGCGCGCCCGCGACGATCTCCGCCGCAGAAGCCGAACCGCCGTTCACCAGTACGACGATGGGCGCGCCATTGAGCACGTCTCCCGGCGTCGCATCCATTTCGAATTTGGAGTCCGGAGTTCGGCCCTTCGCGGTCACGATGACGCCGCTGTCGAGGAAGGCGTCGGCCACCGCCACCGCCGCCTCGAGCACTCCGCCCGGGTTGTCGCGCAAGTCCAGCACCAGGCCCTTGAGCGGCGCGCCGTTGCGCTTGCGCAGATCCTTCATTGAGGCGTTGAGATCATCGCCGGTGGTTTCGCTGAATTGGGAAATTCGCAGGTACGCAAAGCCGGGTTCGAGCATTTCTCCGCGCACGCTATGCAGATCCACGCGCGCGCGTTTGAGCGTGAACAGCATGGGTTCCGGATTGCCTTCGCGCATGATGCCGATCTTGACCGGCGTGCCCTCCGCGCCGCGCATGCGCCCAATGGAGTCCGCCAAACTATTGGTATTCACGGGGATGCCGTCGATCGTGACAATGATGTCGCCGGAGCGAATTCCTGCCTGCGCCGCCGGCGAGCCGTCGAAGGGGGCGATCACCACCACCTGGTCGTCCTCGATCGACAGGTCGATGCCGACGCCGGTATAGCGGCCCGAGCTGCTGATTTTGACCTCGTCGTATTCATCGCCGTCGAGATAGGCGGAATAAGGGTCGAGCGATGCCACCATGCCGCGGATCGCCGCCTGCAGCAGCTGATGATCGTCCACGGGATTCACATAATCGTGCTTCACCCGCTCGAGCACCGCAGCCAACATGCGCGCGTCCTGCCAAGGCAGATCTGCGCCGGGAGCGGGCTTCTCGGCCAGGACGCCATGCGCTAATCCGAGCGACAGGCCGATGGCAATGCCGACAGCCAGCAATATGGCGTTACCAGATTTGTTGCGCATTTGAACGTCAAGCATACGTGCGCAGAAGCCTTGCCGCCAGCCGCCAGGCTGCAGTGTTAAATTAAAATTATCACCGGCGTCAGGGGGCCGTCTTAAGCCAGAGCTTGGGATCGACGGTCTTGCGGCCTTCGCGTATTTCGAAATAAAGCTGCGGCTTGGCGCCCTCGGTATCGCTTAAGGAGGCGATCACATCACCCGGCGCGACCTTGTCGCCGACCGCCTTATAGAGCACCTCGGCGTGGCCATACAAAGTCATATAGCCGCCGCTGTGACCGATGATCATCAGCAGCCCCAGTCCCTGCAGCCAGTCGGCGTAGACCACGCGGCCGAAGAACGGCGCCCGCACCTTCGCGCCGCGTTCCGTTTCAATCATCACGCCGTTCCAACGAACGCCGCCCGAGTTTTCGCGGGGTGCCTGATAGCGCGCGCTCACGCGTCCCAACACCGGCCAGGGCAATTTCCCGCGCATGCGATCGAAGCTCTGCGACGGATCGGTCGGAAAGTCCTGCATCATGCGGGCGAGATCCGCGACCAGCGATTCGACCGCCTGCTCCTCGCGCTTCAGGTTGCCGAGTTCCTGATTGCCGCTTTCCAATTTTTTAGTCAGCGCGGCCACCGCCACGCCGCGTTCCGCACGCGCGTGCTGCAGGCCGGCAATCTCCTGGGCCGCCTCATCCGTCAGCTTCTGCAATTCTTCCGTTTGACGCTCAATCTCCGCGACCAGCTGCTGCAGGCGCGCTTCGTTGCGCTGAATGGATTTTATTTTCTGGCTGCGTTGTTCGGCGAAGTAACGGTAGTAGGTAAGCGTTCTGCCGAGACTCGCAGGATTGCTTTGGTTCAACAGCAGTTTAAGTTCTTCCTGGCGCCCGATCATGTACGCAGCCCGGGCCTGGTTCGCAAGCGAAGCGCGTTCAGATTGCAGCGCGTTGAGGTTGCGGCCCTCTTCGGCGCGCAGTTCCCAGCGGTGCCGTTCCGCTGCAAGCTGCGCCGCATGCAGTTCTTCAACACGCTGCCGTTTCGCGGCGATGACCAGTTCAGTCTCGCGCACGCGCGCGCTCAACGAATCGCGCTGCGCCAGCTGCGATCCCATGCGGCCGGTGAGTTCGGCGATCCGCGCGCGCAACGCCGCAAGCTTCGCCTTCGCAGCGTGCGCCGAGTCCGCGGACGGGGCGGCGGCGGGGCTGCTTGCGCAGAGGACTGCGAGTAATGCGGCGCTCCAAAGGACTCTAAAGCGCTGATTCATGGCCGGGTATTCATGATCCGCCTAAGCATACAAGCCGCTGCTATACTTGCGCGCCCAAAAAGCTCAAATTGTGCGACATGCAGCGATTGTTAGAATACCTTGGCCATCATCCCTATCTCGCGGGCGCAACGCTGCTGGCCGCGATAGCCGTGGTTGCTTTCGAGCTGCGGGCTCGGATTCAAGCGTTTGCGGCATTGAGCGCCACGCAGGCCGTGCGGCTCATGAATCAGGGCGCCCTCGTGATCGATCTGCGCAGCAAGGATCTGTTCGATGCCGGGCATATCGTCGACGCGCGCAACGTTCCGGTGGGCGAAATCGAATCGCAGGCGGACACATTGAAAAAATGGCGCGACAGGAACGTCATTACTTATTGTGACAGCGGCGCAGACGGCGCCGCTGCTGCGCGCACCTTGATGAAACTCGGCTTCACCAAGGTGTTCAATCTCCAGGGCGGGCTCAATGCATGGGTGAAGGACAATTTGCCGCTGTCGAAAACCTCCAGGAGCAAGAGCAATCCGAAATGACGCAGCCGGTGGTCACCGTTTACGTAGCGGATTGGTGTCCGTACTGTCAGCGAGCCAAGGGCTTGCTGAAGCAGAAGCAAGTGGTTTTCAACGAAATCAATGTCGAAGAGGATGACAAATCTCGCGTGGAAATGATTGCACGCAGCAATCGCCGCACGGTTCCGCAAATCTTTATCGGCGACAAACATGTTGGCGGGTGTGAAGAGCTCTACGCGCTGGATCGCAGCGGCGAGTTGGATCGATTAATTCAGGGGGCAGGATGAACGAGGTTACAGCGGCGGAGCCACAAGCAGATGTGGGCGGTGTGCAGGTAAGTTTGCAGAGCGTGTATTTGAAAGATTGTTCCTATGAGTCGCCGAATGGTCCGCGTCTGCCGAGCAATCAGGCTTGGGAACCCAAGTTTCAACTCAATATGAACACCTCCACTGAGGAGTTGTCGCCGGAGGCGCGCGAAGTGTTGCTCACTGTCACGGTCGAGGCAAAGCAAGGCGATGCGACGCTTTATTTGGTGGAAGTCAAACAAGCCGGGTTGTTCACCATCAGCGGCGCATCGGTTGAGGATTTGAAGCGCCTGGTCGGCAGCTTCTGTCCCAGCGTGCTGTTTCCCTATGCGCGCGAAGTGATCTCCGATTTGATTGTCAAAGGCGGCTTCCCGAATTTCCTGCTGCCTTTGGTGAATTTCGACGCACTGTTCAATCAGGCGCAGCAAGCTCCGCAGCAGCCGAATCTGGTGAACTAGGAGCCGCCATGCAGACCCGGCGTACGGAACCGATGACGGTCATCGGCGCCGGCTCCTGGGGCACGGCACTCGCGATATTGCTGGCGCGGGAGGGACACCCGACGCAATTATGGGGTCGTGACAGCGCGCAACTTGACGCCATGCGCGCAAGCCGCCGGAACATGCGCTACTTGCCCGAGGCGGTGTTCCCGCAAGAATTGCAGATTGCTGCCGATTTACCCAAGGCCCTCGAAGCTTCCCGCGACGCGTTGATCGCAGTGCCCTCGCATGCTTTCAGGGCGACCTTGGAGGGTGTTCGGCCGCACCTGCCGTCCCACACTCGCATTGCTTGGGCAACCAAGGGATTCGAGATTGCGACCGGACTTCTGCCGCACCAAGTGGTGCGCGAGGTCTTGGGCGAAACTCCCGGCGCCGTCTTGTCGGGCCCCACCTTCGCGAAGGAAGTCGGCGCGGGCTTGCCCACCGCGATGACCATCGCATCGGCGGATGAACGCTTTGCCAAAGAACTCGCGATGAGCTTGTCGGGCCCCAATTTCCGCGCGTATACCCAGACGGACATCATGGGCGTGGAAGTCGGCGGCGCAGTGAAGAATGTCATCGCCATCGGCTCCGGGATCGCCGACGGCATGGGCTTTGGCGCGAATACCCGGGTGGCGCTGATCACGCGCGGTCTCGCGGAGATGATGCGCCTGGGCGTGAAGCTCGGCGCGCTGCGTGAAACTTTTATGGGTCTGGCCGGTCTTGGAGACTTGGTGTTGACCTGTACGGATGACCAATCGCGCAACCGGCGCTTCGGCATGGCGTTGGGCCGCGGCGCATCCCCGGCAAGCGCACAAAGCGCGATTCATCAGGTGGTCGAGGGCGTGTCGGCGGCGCGTGCCGTACACGATGTCGCGCTACGGTTGCAGGTGGACATGCCGATCTGCCGCGAAATCTACGCAATCATGTACGAAAACAAGCCGGTCCGCTCGGCAGTGCAGGCGCTCATGGGACGCGACGTGCGCTCCGAGGCCGAATAAATTTACAAAATGAACAACAGGAGAATGCCAATGAAACGTATGAATCTTGGTTTTGCCGCGGCCGTGCTTGCGAGCGCGTGCCTAGGCGCCGCTTCGGCGGCTGCGCAATCCGCACCCGAACTGTCTTTGACGCGCTTCGATTGCGGCAAGACCATTACCGTTGCGGACGTCAGCCGTTTCTCGGATGTCGCTGCGCTCAAAGGGCTCAGCATTCAGCTGACATTCAGCTGCTACTTGGTCAAACATGGCAACGACTACCTCGTGTGGGACACCGGCAACCCGCTGGCGACAGGCAGCACTCCCGCGCCGACCGCGCCAGGCTTAAGCTTGGTGGAACAGCTCGCCCAGCTGCACCTGAAGCCTGAGCAAGTCACCTTTGTCGGGATCAGCCATTATCACGGCGATCATGTCGGGCAAGTGGCGTCCTTTCCGCAGGCGACATTGCTGATCGGCAAAGCCGACTGGGACGCGTTGAATGAACCCAAGCCGAACCCCGGCGTCAATCCCGCGAATTTCGCGCATTGGATCAGCGGCGGCGGTAAGGTGGAACCCGTCATCGGAGACAAGGACGTGTTCGGCGACGGCAGCGTCATCATGTTGAATACGCCCGGACATACGCCCGGTCATCACAGTTTGCTGGTCAAGCTCAAGGATAAGGGGAACGTGCTGATCACCGGGGACCTGGCTCACTTTCGCGAAAATTACGACAGCAACGGCGTGCCGACCTTCAACACCAGCCGTGCTGAGACACTGGCCTCGTTGGAAAGATTCAAGCAACTCGCGACGAACTTGAACGCCACCGTAATCATCCAGCACGACGCACGCGACATCGGCAAATTGCCGGCTTTCCCTGCTTCCGCGAAGTAGCCATTGCCATGCTAACCTTTCGAAATATGAAAAAAGCAGCACTCATTGGCTTACTTGTCGCGTGTTCGTTCACGGCCGCGGCAAAGGATTCGGATCCGATCGCTTCCCGGATTGCTGCGCAGAACGCGCTTTTCGAGGAGCAATACCAAGCGGATCTCAAGACTCATCCGGAACGCGCGACCGCCGTCGGCGACTATCGATATAACGATCAGCTGGAAGATTTTTCACCCGCGGCGTATGCAGGGCAGGATGCCACGGACAAGGGTTTTCTTTCGCGCTTGAACGCCATCCCGACGTCCGGCTTTCCGGAACAGGACAAGCTGTCCCACGAAGTGATGCAACGTTCTCTTACGCAACGGATCGCGAACTTCGAGTTCAAAGAATACGAAATGCCGGTGAATCAGATGGAGGGGCCGCAGGTTCGCTTCGCGGATCTGCCGCTCGCCGTTCCGCTCGACTCGGTCAAACACTACGAGGACTACATCGCGCGACTGCATCTGATTCCGCGCGCCCTCGACCAGTCAGAAGAAACCTTGCGCGCGGGAATGAAGGACAAACTCATGCCGGTGCGGTTTCTTCTTGAGAAGGTGCCGGCGCAATGCGAAGGCATTATTGCCTCGGACCCTTTTCTGTTGCCGACGAAGAAGTTTCCCGACAGCATTTCAGCCGAGGACCAGCGTCGCCTGACCAAGGCGATCACCGACACTGTCAATAACGAGGTGATTCCGGCTTATAAGAAGTTTGCCGCCTTCATCGGCGCCGATTACGCGCCTCAAGGTCGGACCATCTTGAGCGTCACGTCGCTGGCGGGCGGCAAGGAACGCTACCTCAACGACATTCGCAGCCGCACCACCATCAGCAGCTTGACGCCGGATCAAATTCACGCAATCGGCCTGCGTGAAATCGAGCGCATTGAAGGCGAGATGCTGGTGATTGCACAAAAGGAAGGCTTTAAGGATGTCGCCTCATTCCGCGATTCGTTGAAGACCAATACCAAGTACATCCCCAGCTCGGCCGAGCAGATTTTGGATGACTTTCGCAAGTACATCGCGCAAATGCAGCCCAAGCTTCCCGAGTTGTTCGGCTACATCCCCGGTTCGCCGGTGACGGTTGAATCCATTCCGCTGTTTCAGTCCGGCGCCGCCACGCACTATCAAACCGGCACGCCCGACGGCAAGCGGCCGGGACGCGTCAGCGTCGCCACGTCCAATTTCGCGCATCGCTGGCTGATCGATGATGAGGCCACCGCCTATCACGAGGGCATTCCGGGACATCACATGCAGCTCTCCGTGGCGCAGCAGATGACCAACCTGCCGAAGTTTCGGCAGCACTCCGGCAATTCCGGATATATCGAAGGCTGGGCGCTGTACGCCGAACAGCTGGGCAAGGAGGTTGGGTTTTACCAAGATCCGGTGAGCGACTACGGCAGGCTGAGCAGCGAGTTGTTTCGCGCCGTACGGCTCGTGGTCGACACCGGACTGCATTCCGAAGGCTGGAGCCGCGATCAGGTGGTCGAATTCTTCCGCAAATATCAGCCGGTCGATGAGCCCACCATTCAATCGGAGACCGATCGCTACATCGCGTGGCCGGCGCAGGCGCTGTCATACAAGCTGGGCCAGCTCAAGTTTCGCGAATTGCGCGATCGCGCAAAAAAGAAACTGGGTCCAAAGTTCGACATCCGCAGCTTTCATGACGAGATGCTGAACGGCGGCGTGCTGCCGCTGGACCTGCTGGACGCGCGCACCGATAGCTGGATTGAAGCACAGAAAGCCGGGATAAAATCCGCGGCGAATTGAGCGCCTTGGCGGCCGGGCCGCTTTAGCCCGAGCTGCGTCGGCGCAGGCTTCTGGACCCGGAACTTCCGGACCGCGCAGTCGGCGTATGAAGCCGCGCTTGCCTCAGGCCACGACACCCGTTCCATGAATGCGGATATCGATTACATCGAGATGGCGCACTTGCTGTGCGACGCGGATCTGCCGGGCCAGGCTGCAGCCGTTTTGGAGAAGGCTAATGAGCAGCGGTATTCTCAAGGATGAGCACAAAGAGCGCACTACGCGCCTATTGACTGCCTTCCAGGCGCGCGCCGATGCCGACCAGAAGGGCTTGCCGACTCTCGATGCGGCGGCCAGCAACCCAACGTCAGCTCGAGCGTGCTCAAGCTGTGGAATTTATACGCAGACGTGATCCCGGAGACGCTATCACAGCCGCTCTAGTTCAAATCCGCGTTGGACGTCCCATGAAGCCGATCTGCCGCCACGCTTCGTAAATCACCAGCGCCACGGCGTTGGACAAGTTGACGCTGCGGTTGTGCGCGCGCATGGGAATGGCCAGGCAATTCTCCGCTCCCACCCTGGCTTGCGTGCTTTGCGGTAAACCACGGGTTTCGGGGCCGAACAGGAACGCGTCGCCCGCGCGATACTCCACATCGCTGTAGCGGCGCGCACCGCCGGTCTCGACCGCGAACAAACGCGAAGCTTGCAGCATCGCCAGGCAGGCATTGAGGTCTGCATGAACTTTCACATCCGCGAGGTCGTGATAGTCGAGTCCAGAACGCCTCAGACTCCTGTCGTCCAGGCGAAAGCCCAAAGGCTTGATCAAATGGAGCGTCGCGCCGCTGTTGGCGCAGAGTCGAATGACATTGCCGGCATTCCCCGGAATCTCAGGCTCGAACAGCACGACATGAAACACCGTCGCTATTTCTCGAGCGCGGTGCGATGCCTGTCCAGTAAAACCAGTTGCGCGGGGTAGGCAAACTCCAGCCCTAGGCGCCGCAATTCATCGATGATGCGAAAATTCACCGCCTGCTGCAGATCTAGCATCGGGTTCGTTGCAGGCTGCTGCACGAAGTAGGAGAGCTCGAATTGAAATGAACTCTCGCCCAGGGTTTTCAAGTGACAGCGCTCGAAGTGCGCCTGAGGATGCTCGCGCACCACGTTTTCCAGCACTTGCGGCAGCGCTTTGAGCTTCTCGGAGGGGGTGTCGAATCCCAAGCGAATGGTCGCCAGTATCCGCTGCTGCGAAAGGCGCCCGAAATTGCGCACGCGGCTCTTCAAGATATCGGCATTCGACAGAATGATCTGCTCGCCGCCTTCGCTGCGCAGCCGCGTCGTCTTGATGCCGATATGTTCGACCCTGCCGATGAAGGTATCGATGGTGAGGTTGTCGCCGACAACAAAGGGCTTGTCCAGCGCGATCGACAGCGAGGCAAATAGATCGCCGAGAACATTTTGCAGGGCGAGCGCCACGGCCACGCCGCCCACGCCCAATCCCGCGAGCAGCGCGGTGATGTTGACCCCGAGATTGTCCAGCCCGAGCAGGATCAGCAGCGACCAAATCAGCATGCGCGCAACGAAGCTGATGATATCGAGAGAGCCCGAAAATACCCGATCGGAGCCGCGCTCCCGTTCCTTCATTTCCAGATAGAAGCGCACCGAGCGGCCGGCCCACAGGCCGATCTGAACCAAAATGAGGATCATCACGATGTTGGAGACGATGCGCTGCAGTTTGTCAGGCAGGGTCAGGCTTTGCCGCGCGGCGTCTAGCGCCACGGCGAAGAAAAGAAGCTGCGTGGTGTTGCCGATCAGATAGCCGATGAGCCGGATCAGCGTGGGATTCTTCGCACTGGAGTATTTTTCGTAGCGCGAGGCAATCAGGTCTCGCAGGATCCAAAGAGAAGCCCAGACGATGCCGCCCACGATGCCCGCAAGCAACCACTCCGCTGGCGGAATCCCGAGCAACAGCGCCTGCACCGCGCCGAGCTTTTTGGAAAGGAAATCACTCATAGGTGAATTATAAGCCGACGTGCGCGCGAAGCTCGTCCAGCCGGCGTCTCGCCCCGCTCGCGTCCGCGTCTAGCCGACGTTTTCCATGCCGAGTTCCTTCATCTTGCGCGTCAGCGTATTGCGGCCCCAGCCCAGCAGTTTTGCCGCATCCTGTTTGAGTCCGTCGGCTTTGCGCAGCGCCACGCGGATGAGAATGCGCTCCACTTCGGGGACAGCCGTATCGAGCAGGCGCTGTGTGCCGGCGTCCAATTCCTGCTCGGCCCAATGCGAAAGCTTGGCCATCCAATCGTAATTGGCCGTCTGTCCCGCGGGTAACCCGCCCAGATCAGGCGGAATGTCCTCGGCCCGAACCTCGCGGCCGGGCGCAGTGACGGTGAGGCGGCGGCATGCATTGACCAACTGGCGCACGTTGCCGGGCCAGTCAAAGGTCACGAGTTCGGTTTCGGCAGGCCTGGTCAGCAATTTTGGCTCGACACCGAGTTCCTGCCCAGCAACCGAGAAATAGTGGCGCAGCAATTCTGGTATGTCCTCGCGCCGCTCTCGCAGCGGTGGAATCTCGATCCGAATCACATTGAGCCGATGCAGGAGATCTTCGCGAAAGTGACCGGACTTCACCCGCGTCTCGAGATCCTGATGTGTCGCGGCGATGACGCGGACGTCCACCTTCACCGGCGTCTGGCCGCCGACGCGGTAGAACTCCCCTTCGGCCAACACGCGCAGCAGCCGCGTCTGCAGGGCCGGCGACATGTCCCCGATTTCGTCGAGAAACAGCGTACCGTCATCCGCCTGTTCGAAGCGACCCCGGCGCAGCGAATCTGCGCCGGTGAAGGCGCCCTTTTCATGGCCGAATAATTCCGATTCCAACAAGTCCGCGGTGAAGGCGGCCGTATTGAGCGCCACGAAGGCTTTGTTCGAGCGCGGACTGTGGCGGTGCAGAGCGCGAGCCACGAGTTCCTTGCCCGTGCCCGATTCACCCGTGATCAAAACCGTCATGCTGGAGCGGGACAATCGGCCGATCGCGCGGAACACCTGCTGCATGGATACCGCTTGGCCCAAAAGCTCGGGGATGCTGCGGCGGGTGGCCTCGGCGTCCGTCGACAGACTGGCTTGTTGTGCGGCACGGCGCACGAGATCGACCGCCTTGTCGATGTCAAAAGGCTTGGGCAGGTATTCGAACGCCCCGCCCTGATACGCTGCAACCGCCGCATCCAAATCCGAGTGCGCGGTCATGACGATGACGGGCAATCCAGGGCGCGAGATCTGGATTTCCTTGAGCAGGTCCAAGCCGCTGCGGCCGGGCATGCGGATATCGGTCATGAGGACATCGGGCGCAGCGCCGCGCAGCGCCGTCAAGACATTGTCGGCCTGGTCGAAGCACTTGGCCGTCATGCCGCTGCCTTTAAGCGCCTTCTCCAACACCCAGCGAATGGATGAATCGTCGTCGACCAGCCAGACTTGCAGCGGCTTCACCGTCATACCGAATCCATCGGCAAGGAAATGACGAATATCGTTCTCCCCGGAGCACTATCAAATTCGATCAAGCCGCCGTGACGGCTGACCAGATCCTGCGCGATCCCCAACCCCAAGCCGGAGCCTGAGCCTGAGCCTGAGCCGTCGGCGCGCCCCGATACGAGCGGATAGAAAATGGTTTCACGAATCTCGTTGAGCACGCCCGGGCCGTTATCCTCGAACTGAATCGAGGCGACCAGGCGGTGCCGATGCGCGCCGACGCTGACGTTGCTCGCCGCGCGGGTTCTCAAGATCAGCCGCGGCGAATCGACCGGAGCACCGGTAAGCGCTTGGATGGCGTTGCGGCCCAGATTGAGCATCGCCTGAATGATGTGATTGGGATCGAGCGTCAAAGGCGGCAAACTCGGGTCGTAGTCCCGATCGATGGCAACGCCCGGGGACGCCTCGCTGCGCAGCAAGTGATACACGCGCTCCAGTAGTTCATGCACGTTGACCAGCTGCTTCGACGGCGGACGTCCGGGACCCAACATGGAATCAAGCAAATGCGTGAGTCGGTCCGCTTCGTTGATGATCACGCGCGTGTATTCCCGCAGCGCCGGATCCAAGAGTTCCCGTTCGAGCAGCTGCGCGGCGCCGCGCAATCCGCCGAGCGGATTTTTGATTTCGTGCGCGAGCTGGCGGACCATCAAGCGGCTGCCGCCCAACTGCGCCAACAACGCGTTCTCGCGGGTCAGGCGTCGATGCTGCGTGATGTCTTCGATCTCCAACAAGAGCCGCAGGCCCTTCGCGCCCAAAATAACTTGGGTCACCGCACAGTCGAGTATGCGGTCGATGCCTCCGGGGGCCGACCACGCCAGCTCGCGCTGCACGACGCCTTCACCGCCCTCGCGCACCCGATCGAACATCGGCAGTAAACTCTCGGCGCCGCGCGTCAATTCAGCGATTGAGCGGCCCAGGGCCTGATTGCTCGAAAGTGCCAGCAAGGCCTGCGCGGCGGCGTTCAAGTACGTAACGCGCAGTGCCTCATCCAGCAGAAAAACGCTGGTCACCATGGCGTCGAGCAATTCGGTGCCGTCGACTCTTACCGTGTCCATTTGGAGCTCAGCCGACAAGCCGGGCATCCAGTAGCCGCGAGCGAAAGGCTACTTGCGCAGAGGCGATTGCGGCGACAGCACAGAGGGCTGACGCACGAAGAAAGTCACGCTGTTGCTGGTCTGCGATTCGCTCGTTTGCTGATCGGTGATGGTGGCGGCAAGCGCATGCGTGCCACGATCCAGACGCGGCAGGGCGAACGATACGGCGTTCGGCGGAAGATCCAGCTGTTTGCCGTTCAAATGCCAGGTGATGGATTGATTGGGCCGAAGCGACGGATTGAGGTTCAAATGCACCGGCACGACATCGTCGCCGAAAAAAGTCTGCTCCGGCGCCGGCGAAGTGATCGAAAATTCGCTGTAGTTGAGCCCGCCCTGTGCAGCCCGCTGCGGCAACGCGCTGGGCACGCTGGCATTGCGCGACCCCGATGCCGCGGGAGCCGCGGATACCGCCGTGACGATCTTTTCGGCACCCGGCGAGGATTGATCGGAGTAATGAACCACTCCGTCGGCGTCGACCCATTTGTAGATGACAGCCGCCTGCACCGAAACGGCCGTCAACAGGCCTATCGCCAACCATGTCTGTCGCCGGTGCATATTTCCAAAGCATAGACCTATCGCCTCCGGACCACAAAACGAGGTGACGACGGCGTGACCGCCGTCACCTTAAGGCCTAAGCACCCAACGCAGCCTCTCGAGCAGGCTCCTAACTACAGGCTGTAATACATCTCAATTTCAATCGGATGGGTGGTCATCCGCAGGCGCGTCACTTCCTTCATCTTCAATTCGATGTAGGCGTCGATGAGATCATCGGTGAACACGCCGCCGGCTTTCAGGAAGCCTCGGTCCTTGTCCAAGTAATCGAGCGCCATGTCGAGCGAATGGCAAACCGTCGGAATTTTCTTGTCTTCCTCCGGCTCCAAGTCGTACAAATCCTTGTCGGCCGGATCGCCGGGATGAATCTTGTTCTGAATGCCGTCAAGTCCAGCCAGCAACATGCAGGCAAACATGAAATACGGATTGCCGGTCGCATCCGGAAAACGCACTTCAATGCGCCGGCCCTTGGGATTGGAAATCCAAGGAATGCGAATGGAGGCTGAACGATTGCGCGCGGAGTAAGCGAGCTTCACCGGCGCTTCGAATCCCGGCACCAGGCGCTTGTAGCTGTTCGTGCTGGCATTCGTGAAAGCGTTGATGGCGCGCGCATGCTTGATGATGCCGCCGATGTAGTACAACGCGATGTCGGAAAGACCGCCGTATTTGTCTCCCGCGAACAGCGCCTTGCCATCCTTTTGCAGCGATTGATGCACATGCATGCCGTTGCCGTTGTCGCCGACGATGGGTTTCGGCATGAAAGTCAGGGTTTTTCCGTATCCGTGCGCGACATTCTGCAGCGCATATTTCAGGATTTGCACTTCGTCGGCTTTCTTGGTCAGCGTGTTCGCAGCCACGTTGATCTCGCCCTGGCCGGCGGTCGCCACTTCATGATGATGAACTTCGAATTTCAAACCCATTTCTTCGCAGGCCATCGACATCGCGGTGCGAATGTCTTGCTGTGAATCCACGGGGGGAACCGGAAAGTAGCCGCCCTTCACACCCGGTCGGTGCGCGCGGTTGCCTTCTTCATATGACTTGCCCGAGTTCCAAGCGCCTTCATAAGAATCGACCTCGTAGGCGCAGCCGTTCATGCTGGAACTGACCGTGACGTTATCGAAAATAAAGAACTCGTTTTCCGGTCCGAACAGTGCCGAGTCGGCGATGCCGGAAGCCTTCAAATGCGCTTCGGCGCGTTTTGCCAAGGAGCGCGGATCGCGCCCGTAGCCTTGCATGGTCATCGGCTCGATGACATCGCAACGCAGATTCAGCGTCGTCTCCTCATAAAACGGATCAATCACTGCCGTCGAGGGATCCGGCATCAAAATCATGTCCGACTCATTGATGCCCTTCCATCCAGCGATGGACGAGCCGTCGAACATCTTGCCGTCCTTGAAAAACTCCTCATCGACCAGCCGCGTGGGGATGGTGACGTGCTGTTCCTTGCCAATCGTGTCAGTAAAGCGGAGATCGACGAATTTAGCGTCTTTTTCTTTGATTAATTTCAGAACATCGGCGGGAATCATTTGCGTCCTCGCAATGGGTGTAAGGTGGCCCGGTGAGCCGGGGCTCCCTGGGCATTGCAGCTACTGTGCCATTTGTCGGATCAGACAGATCAAGCACTTGGGATGGCCGCGGGCGCCGCGCGCATCATTATGGATCAAATCGCGAAAAGTGACGCGTCATATTGGTGCATGACGCCAACGGAAATTCAAATCGCGGCAGTTTTGCGGATTTTTCGCAGACCGTGAGCCAATTGAGTGCGCCGGGAAGCTTGAGGACACCTCCAAGCTGCGTCGCTATACTCGCTGACTTTGTTCCGCGAGCATTCATGCCCACTCCCGCACCGCCGCGAACTTTTCAAGACCTGATTTTTGCGCTTCAAAAATACTGGTCCGATCGAGGCTGCATCGTGTTGCAACCCTACGATATGGAAATGGGCGCGGGCACGTTTCATTCGGCCACATTTCTGCGCGCCGTGGGCCCTGAACCGTGGAGCGCCGCCTATGTGCAGCCATCGCGCCGGCCCACCGACGGACGTTACGGCAACAACCCCTTTCGGCTGCAGCACTACTATCAGTTCCAGGTTTGCATCAAACCCTCGCCCGATAATTTTCAGGAGCTCTACTTGGATTCGCTGCGCTATCTCGGCTTCGATCCGCTGACGCACGACATTCGCTTCGTCGAGGACAATTGGGAGTCACCGACGTTGGGCGCGTGGGGCTTAGGGTGGGAGGTCTGGATCAACGGCATGGAAGTTTCCCAGTTCACCTACTTCCAACAGATGGGCGGACTCGATTGTCGTCCGGTGATGGGCGAAATCACCTATGGCCTCGAGCGCCTTGGCATGTACATCCAAGGTAAGGAAAGCATTTTCGACATCGTTTGGGCCGACGGATCTTTCGGCACCGTGACCTACGGCGATGTGTTTCATCAGAACGAAGTGGAGCAATCCGTCTATAACTTCGAAAAGGCTGACATCACCGTGCTGTCGGCGGAGTTTGACGCCTGTGAAGCGGCCTGCCAGCTGCTGCTCAAGGACAAACTGGTTCTCCCCGCCTATGAGCAAATGGTGAAAGCATCGCATGCGTTCAATTTGCTGGATGCGCGCCATGCCGTGTCCGTCACCGAGCGCCAACGCTTTATTCTTCGGGTGAGAACTTTGGCGCGGGGCGTCGCCGAAGGCTATCGAGACAGCCGCGAAGCGCTCGGGTTTCCGCTGCTGAAGAACAGCGTCCAACAGCGAGTGGCCTGATGGGCACGCAGGACCTGCTGTTCGAACTGCGCACCGAGGAACTGCCGCCGCGCACTCTGCCGGCGCTATCCATGGCGCTGACCGAAGGCCTGATCAAGGGAATCGATGCAGCGGCCATTCCGCATGGCAAGGTGCACGGCTTCGCGACGCCGCGGCGGCTTGCCATTTGGATCGAGAATCTGGCGGAACAACAGCCGGACCGGCAAGTGGAGCGGCGCGGGCCGCCGCTCGTTAACGCTTTTGATGCGCGCGGTGCTGCGACACAGGCTGCAACGGCTTTTGCGAAGAGTTGCGGCGTGGCCGTCGGCGAGCTCGCGAAGCTCACCACGGAAAAAGGCGCGTGGCTGCAATTTCGAGGCACGGAGCGCGGCGCGGCGACCACCACACTGCTCAAAGACATTTTAACGCAGGCCGTTGCGGCGCTGCCGATTGCCAAGCGCATGCGCTGGGGTGCACACAGCGCCGAGTTCGTAAGACCGGTGCATTCGGTGGTGCTCCTCTATGGCGATGAGGTCGTGCCGCTTGAATTGTTGGGGCTTCAATCTGGGCGCGTCACTTCGGGGCATCGCTTTCACCACCCTGAGCCCCTTTCGCTCAAGAGCGCGAAGGGCTATGAGGCAAAGCTGCGCCGGGTCAAAGTCATTGCCGACTTCAGCAAACGCCGCGAGATGATTCGCGCCGGCGTAATCACGGCGGCGACACAGGTCGGCGGCTCGGCATTGATCGACGATGCGCTGCTGGACGAGGTCACCGCCCTGGTGGAGTGGCCGGTGCCCCTAACCGGTCAGTTCGAGCCGCGTTTCTTGAGCTTGCCGCGCGAGGTGGTCATTGCGACCGTGCAGGATCACCAAAGATATTTCGCGGTGCAGGGGCCCGATGGAAAACTATCCGGCTGGTTTGTCACCGTCAGCAATATCGAAAGCCGCGACCCCTCGAAAGTGCGTGAGGGCAACGAGCGCGTGGTGCGTCCGCGCCTCAGCGACGCGGCGTTCTTCTGGGAGCAGGACAGCAGGATTTCATTGCAGGCACATGCCGCAAGGCTCTCCGGCGTCATTTTTCAGGCCAAGCTGGGCAGTTATGCGCAGAAAACCGCGCGTGTGACCCAGCTCGCGCAGTTGATCGGCAAGCGTATCGGTGCCGGCGATGACATCCGCCAAGCCGCGGAACTGGCAAAAGCAGACTTGATGACGGCCATGGTGGGTGAGTTTCCGGAATTGCAAGGTACCATGGGACGCTACTACGCTGAAGCACAGGGGCTGCCCCACGATGTATCGGTGGCCATCGAGGAGCATTATCGTCCTCGCTATGCGGGCGATGCCTTGCCGTCGACAAAAATCGGCCAGGCATTAGGGCTGGCGGACAAGCTCGACACGCTGGTTGGAATCTTTGCCATCGAGCAACGGCCGACGGGAACCAAGGATCCGTTCGGTCTGCGCCGGGCTGCCCTGGGCGTGCTGCGTATTTTGCTCGAGTCGAGATTGGACTTGGATCTGCTCGAGGTGCTCATTGCTGCGGCGGCCGCGCAGCCGCTGCAGCGAGCCGGCGTGGCGGACGAGGTCTATGATTTCATTGCCGAGCGCTTACGCGGCGTGCTGCTCGAGGAGCCCGGCACGACCCCAGAGATGCTCGACGCGGTGCTGGCCAACCGCCCGCGTTCGCCGCTGGACGTTGTCACGCGGCTCGCGGCCTTGAAGGAATTTTTGTTATTGCCGGATGCCGTCGTGCTGGCAGGAATCAACAAGCGCATCGCGAATATTCTCAAGAAGACGCAAGTGAGCCACGATTGGGTCGTCGATCCTCAGGCGCTGAGCGAGGAAGCGGAACGCGGACTGCATCACGCACTGACCAACTTGCGCGATCCTGTGCTCCATGCAACGCGGCAAAGACGTTATGCGGACAGTTTGCAAGCGCTGGTAGGATTGCGGACACCGGTGAACGAATTTTTTGATCGCGTCATGGTGATGGATGAGAATGCAGCTAAGCGCAATAACCGCCTGGCACTGCTCCGCGATGTACAAGTCCTTCTCGGCGACGTCGCTGATCTGTCGCGATTGCCGGGCTAGTCGAACGCATGCAGCTGCTAAAGTCGCTGTTCTTCACCGCGTTCATGATGGTGTCCGCACTGGCGTTCGGCGGATTCATGACTTTGTGCTTTTGGTCGCCCTACCGGGCACAGTTCGCGATCGCCCGTTCGTGGGCGCGGCTGCAGTTTTGGCTGTTGGGAAAAGTGTGCGGCTTGACATTCACCGTGGAGGGCCGCGAACGAATACCCGCCGGCAATCATATCGTGATGAGCAACCACACCTCGGCGTGGGAGACCATCGCGCAATTTCTAATCTTTCCGCCGCAAGTCTGGGTCCTGAAGCGCGAGTTGTTATGGATTCCGCTCATTGGCTGGGGCTTAAAGCTGTTGCGGCCCATCTCGATCAATCGCGGGGCGGGACACCGGGCGGTGAACCAGGTAATCGACCAGGGCAAAGAACGCCTGGCCGCTGGGCTCTGGATCATTATTTTTCCCGAAGGAACACGCGTCGTGGCGGGGGAGAAGCGAAAATATGGTGTGAGCGGCGCGCTCTTGGCAACGGAAACGGGCAAGTTCGTCGTACCGCTGTCGCATAACGCTGCCGATTTTTGGGTAAGGCGCGGCATCTTGAAAAAGGCCGGGACCATTCGCGTGGTCATTGGCGAACCGATCGACGCCACCGGCAAGGATGCACGCGAACTCAATGACGAGGTTAGGCGATCGATCGAAGCGGGACTTGCGCAGATTTCGCAGGGCCCTGCGGCCAAGGCGGCGTAGCGTGGCGCCCACGCGGGAGAAAAAAGTAGCCCACGCCCGAAACTGTCGAAGCCGGAACTCCTTGCCGCGATCGGCCGCGCACCGATGTGATAGCGTGAGGGTCCCATGAAAAAAATCCTCATCGCACTTTCAACGCTCGTTTCGCTGGCCACCGCGAGCGCCTTGGCACACCCGCCGAAGACGCATCGTCTCGAGGCTAAGCCTGCGACCGTGGCTTACGGCTACTACTGGGCGGAGGCGCCGCCGGTGTTGCGCATCGACTCCGGCGACATCATCGATGTGGATACGTTGCTGACCAATACGCCGGCGGGATTGGCCAAGGCCGGCGTGCCGGACGACAAGATTCAAACGTCGCTCAAAGCCATTGTGAGCGAAGTCACCGGCGAGCGCCGCGGCCCGGGCGGCCATATCCTGACCGGTCCGGTCTATGTCGAGGGAGCAGAGCCTGGGGACGTGCTGGAAGTCAAAATTCTCTCAATCGAGTTGCCGCTCGACTACGGTTACAACGGCTGCAGCGGCTACCTGCCGGAGAACTGTGAAACCGGTGTGTCCTCGACGATCATCCATCTCGATCGCAAAAAAATGACGGCGGAATTCCTCCCCGGCATCGTGATCCCGCTGAAATCCTTCTACGGCAGCTTAGGTGTTGCCCCGGAACCGCAGATGGGCCGTCTCAGCAGCAATCCGCCGGGCCGCCACGCCGGCAACTTGGACAATCGCGAACTGGTTGCCGGCAGCACGCTCTATATTCCAGTATTTGCACGCGGCGCGTTGTTCGAGATCGGCGACGGACATGTCGCGCAGGGCGACGGCGAGGTCGATCAAACGGCGATTGAGACTTCGCTGCGAGGACGATTGCAGCTGACAGTGCGCAAGGACATGAAGTTGAAATGGCCGCGCGCTGAAACCGCGACCGACTACATCAGCATGGCGACCGACCCTGATCTGGTCACTGCCACCAAAACTGCCATCCAAGAGATGGTGGATTTTCTGGTATTGGAAAGGAAACTGACGCGGCATCAGGCCTATCAGCTGGTCAGCATCGCGGGGAATGTCGCCATCACGCAGCTCGTGGACAAACCCAATGTCGGCGTGCACGTGAAGCTGCCGAAAAGCATTTTCGTGCGCAAATAGCTCAAGGGGCCTTTACGCCATGATCGCGCTGACGAGTGCCGTTGCCGCCAACGTGAAAGAGAATCCGAGCAGGTAGATAAAGCCGATTACCAAGAGTTTGGCCAAACTCAGCAGTCGCCGCTGTCCATAGAAGACGCGCATGGCGCGGTACACGTACCAGACGCTATAGAGACTGATAATCGCAATCACCCATTCGCCGAAGGTTTTCCAGGCCAGCCAGGCCGCAATCCAGCTGAGCAGCGCTTGAATGAGCAGCAGCAAGAATATTGCGGCATGGTTGTGCAGAAAGAACACTAGACTGAAGTTCCTCCCCTGTCTGATCGTCTTGTAGTCAGTCGTTTCCCGTATTTATCAGGGATTGAAGCGTCTTCAGTGCTATTACTTTTGTGCATTGTGTAGTCACTAAATAGTTGACTAGTTCGTGC
>JBDTAV010000018.1:0-51805 GCA_039924385.1 Steroidobacteraceae bacterium | reverse complement strand
GGGCGAGCACCCGGAACTATCCGGCGAAATGCCCCGGCTGGCCGTCAGCCTGGCGGCATTCGCAATTTTGACCGTGGCCAGCGCTGGGAGTTTCATCGGACAGGCGCGCCTTAGGGCCTGGCGCGGTTGGGCGCATCTGGCCACCGGGATTTGCCTAGGCGGCGTAGTTTTGCTGTATTGGCCGCGCCGCAGCTAAAGCTTCAGAGTGAGTCCTTATGACAGTTAGGCGTCTTTTAGTGGTTTTGACCCTCGCGGGGCTTCTGCCTGGCTGCAGCCTCCGTCCCAAGGAGCCGCCCCCCACCACTGACATCGATGACACGGCCTATGGCGATAACGTCCGCGTGCTGGCTTCCGATGATTTTCAGGGCCGCAAGCCGGGAACGCCCGGTGAAGACAAGACGGTCAGCTATCTGGTCGAGAATTTTCACAAGCTGGGTCTGAAGCCGGGCAATGGCGCGAGCTATGTGCAGCAGGTGCCGTTGGTGCAAATCACCGCCTCTGCCGATGCGACACTAACCGTCAGCGGCGCAGCCGGCAGCCGCAATCTGATGTTCGGCAAGGATATGGTGATCTGGAGCAAGCGCGCCGTGCCGGAAATTAATGTTGCGCATAGCGAGATGGTCTTTGTGGGGTATGGCATCGTCGCACCGGAATATTCCTGGAACGACTATGCGAATCTCGACGTTCACGGCAAGACCGTGGTGGTGTTGGCGAACGACCCGGGCTACGCCTCGAGAGACCCCACGCTGTTCAAGGGCAACGCCATGACCGAATACGGCCGCTATGCCTACAAGGTCGAGGAGGCCGCGCGGCAGGGCGCGCAGGGCGTGCTGATAATCCACGATGCGGCAGCCATGGGCTACGGTTGGAATGCGGTTCAGGCCACCTGGAGTGGCGCGCAATTCGAATTGCAGACGGCGGATGCGAACACCGGCCGTACCGAGATCGAAGGCTGGCTGCAGAACGATGCGGCGCGGGCGCTGTTCAGCGCTGCGGCAATCGACTTCGCGCGCACCGCCGTGGCGGCTGCGCATCCGGGTTTCAAAGCGGTGCCGCTGGGTCTGCGCCTCGATGCGACGCTTCACAACACGATCCGCAGCTTCAATTCGCAGAATGTCCTGGCGGTCTGGCCGGGACGCAAATCGCATGAATACATTCTTTACACCGCACATTGGGATTCATTGGGCGTCGATGCGGCGCGGACCGGGCACAACATCTTCAATGGAGCCGTCGACGACGCGACCGGCGTCGCCGGCCTGCTGGCGCTCGCGCAGTCCTTCAAGCGCACCATCGATCCCACGCCCGACCGATCGGTGGCTTTTCTTGCCACGACGGCGGCGGAGCCCGATCTTTTGGGCTCGCAGTACTACGTGCAGAATCCCATTCTGCCGCTGCGCGAAACCCTTGCCGTCATCAATATCGACTTGTTGATCAACGGCGGCCCGACGCGCGATGTGAGCATCCTGGGGTTCGGCAACAGTGATTTAGATGACGCGGTGCGCGCCGAAGCGCTGCTGCAGGGACGCGAGGCGCATCCTGATCCGAATCCGCAATTCGGGCTGTATTTCAGGTCCGACAGCTACAGCTTTGCCCATCGCGGCGTGCCGGCGGTCTACACCCAGGCCGGGACCGATAGCTCGGCGCGCGGGCCTGTCTGGGGCAAGGCGCAAATCGAAGATTATTTCGCGCAGCGCTTTCGCCAGCCCAGCGATCAATATGCCGCCGACTGGAATGTCGAAGGCGCGGTCACCGATCTGATGCTGGACTACCGCCTTGGAATGCGTCTCGCGAGCGGCCGGCGCTTTCCGCGCTGGTATCCAAACAGCGAGTTTCGCGCGTCACACCATCGCGAGAACCCGTCTTCCGGCGACAGCCTGCCGTGAGGCAGGCTGCTACCGCTTCCCGACGCGAGTCCAGTTCTTGGTGCGATCGAAGCTGCCCGACGTGTTGTAGGGGTCCGAGCCTTGCTCTTTGTAAGACGGCTTCTTCGGTTCAGGTCCGAGCGCCAAGGTTTGCGCAGCTCGGGTCTGGCGCAGCTCTTGCACGCCGAAGCTGAAGTTGGAATCGCTGTCGCCCCGGTATTTATCATCGCTTGCCATCGTCAACGCCTCTCCAAAAAATCCAATCCTTGTCAATGTTCTTGTTTGCCGCAGGGATGGATGTTCCCAAATTGCGACAGGCATGATGCAACTGCATCGTGGAACTGTGACGCAGTTCAAGTCGATCAAGACATAAGATCGGCGCAGCGCGACTTAATTCTGAAATGCGCGGCGCGGCACACGTGCTAACCGCTCTTGGCGAGGGGTGTGGCGAGCTGCCGATCGTAGGGCACCGAGCGATTGCGGCCGCGCAGCTTGGCCGTATAGAGCGCCTGGTCGGCCGCCTTGACGAACTCGGCATAGTTGGGAAATTGAATTTGCGCGCCATGAGTTGCACAGCCGATTGAAACCGTGACCTTGGCATGGTGTGAACCCACCACGTGCCCGGTATTGCGAAATGCCATCACGATGCGCTCGCAAATGTTGTGCGCCGTATCGGCATCGGTTGCCGGCAGCACCACCACGAATTCTTCGCCGCCGAAGCGCGCGATCGTGTCGGTCTCGCGCGTATTGCCGCGCAGAATGCGCGCCGTCGCCTGCAAGACGCGATCGCCTGCCTGATGTCCGAAGTTTTCGTTGAGCAGCTGGAAGTTGTCGAGGTCGATGAAGGCGACGCTCAAAGGCCATTTGTGGCGGGTCGAGTTTTCGAATTCACGCGCCAGAAACTGTTCCAGATAGCCGCGATTATACACGCCGGTCAAGATATCGCGCCGCGTCTCCTCCTCGAGTTCAATCGATTGCGGCGTCGCTGCTGCCGCGGAGCCGCGCAGCGTATTGATTTCACGCAGCGCATGCAGGCTGCGCAGCATCAGCACTTCGCGCGCCTGCTCGAGAATCAGGTCCGGATGCTGTTTGGCCAGATGCTCGGACTCGAAAATCGCTTCGGTCTCCGGAATCATCGAACCAATGGTCCCGAGCACCTGGCCGAATGCCATGCGATCGAGGCCCAAGCTGCGCTCGGCGCACAGAGCAGTCTCGGCGAATTGCCGCTGCTCCGGATCCAACAGAAAAAGGTCGGCCACCGGACCCGAGAGCGCGACGCAACGGTCAAAAATGCCGGCCGGCTGAGCGCTGTAACTCAATTCCACTTGATGGCTGTGCTCGATGGCGCGATACAGGCGTTCCGGCAAGTTCCAGGTGCGCATGAGCCAGCCGCCGACGAAGGCATGATCGGCCTGCACGCGTTTCTTCTCGTGCTCGGCCAGCGCCGCATGATCGCGCTGCAGCTTTTCTCCGTCGCGATACAAATCGGGGACGGCCTGATCGAGCGCGAGCATGCCGACGTCTTGCAGCAAAGCCGCCAGGAAAATCTCTTCGGCAAGGGTTTGACGCATGGCATCGCCGAGCGCGCGCGCCGCCGTGGCGGCCAGCAGCGCACGCCGCCAATAAAATTTATAATTCAGGCCATTGGGTTTCGCGCCGCGCAGCGATTTGACCAGAGAGAAACTCAAGGCGAGAGTCAGGGTGGCGTTCAGTCCCAGGACGACCAGGGCCTGGCGTAAATTTTCGCTCTTGCGGCGCTGTGCATACAGCGGCGAATTGGCGATGCGCAGGACTTTGCTGGAGAGCGCCGAGTCCATGCTCAAGGCCTTGGCGACTTTGCCCATTTCGATATCAGGATCTTGCGCCAGCTCAATGATGTGCGTAGCTACTCCCGGCGGCGACGGGAAATTCACTGATCGGCGAAGGTGGGCTTCGATCTCGGAATTCAAAACGCGACTCCAGACGCAAAAGCGGAAAGGACCCGCTTATGGCAAGTTAGCGTCCGCGTCGGCTGAAACTTGAGATCTAGTTCAATCGGGCGCTGGCGCGCCACCAGGCCCTCAGGGTCCGAAACAAGAGATACAGGCCATAGGGGCCGAGAAAGACCACCCAGGAGGCAACGGATGCCTCTGGCAGGCCCTTCAACAGGCTGGAATACAGATTCCCCAGGCTGGCTCCGTCAAACCGGCCCAGGGTCGCCACGCCTGCGTAAAAAATCAGCACCGGCATCAGGGCCGCGCCCAGCAGCAGGCTAATTGCGGCCATGACCAATTCCGCCGCCCAAGGGCGCTCTTCGGCGAGATGCGCAAGATTAAAAGCCATGCGCAATTGTAAACGAATCCCGCCAGGCCGCCCGCCGCTGTAGACTCCCAGGCCATGCGCTCCTGGACGCCCAAGACCCTGTACGACGTAAAGCCCTGGGCGTTTATTGTGCTGGGGGCGATTTTGGGCGTCGGCACGATGCTCTGGTCGCTATCGGCGGGGCAGTGGAGCTTGTGGCGCGGACTCTTGTGCCTCGGAGGCGTGGCACTCGCCATTGTCGGCGGCGCCACCTTGCAAATGCGTCAGGAGTATCGCGCCAACAGCAAGTGGCGGCGCGACGCCCCGCCTTGATTCGCACGGCAGTGATCGGCGTTGGCTACCTGGGCCGATTTCACGCACAAAAATACGCCAGCCTGCCGAATTCTCACCTGGTGGGTATTGCCGATCCGTCAGCGGCGGCGCGCACGGCGGTGGCCGCGGAACTGAAGGTCGAGGCGTATGAGGATTATCGGGATCTCTTAGGGAAGGTCGATGCGGTGAGCATCGTCACGCCCACGCCTTCGCATTTTGAAGTCGCCAAGGCTTTTCTCGAAGCCGGCGCGAGCGTGCTGGTCGAGAAGCCCATGACCGTCACCATCGCCCAGGGCGAAGGCCTCATCGACATCGCGGCGCGCCTCAAGCGTATTTTGCAGGTGGGCCATCTGGAGCGCTTCAACGCCGCGGTCCTGGCGGTGCAGCCCACCCTGACCGTTCCACGCTTCATTGAATCGGCGCGGCTCGCGCCTTTCAAGCATCGCGGCACAGATGTGGACGTGGTGCTCGATCTCATGATCCATGACATCGATCTGATCTTGAGCATCGTGCGCTCGCCGGTGGTATCGGTCGATGCCATCGGCACCAGCGTTTTTTCCAACGAGATAGATATCGCCAACGCGCGCCTGCGCTTCGCCAATGGCTGCGTCGCCAATGCGACCGCGAGCCGCGTAAGCTTGAAAACCGAGCGCAAGCTGCGGCTGTTCCAGGACGACGCCTATCTGTCGCTCGATTTGCAACAAAAGATCCTCACCGTGATCCGCAAAGGCGAGGGCGTGGGTGCCGACGGCATGCCACAAGTCGCGATCGATGAGAGAACTTACGAGCAGGGTGATGCACTCAAGTCGGAAATCGAAGCTTTCTTGGGAGCGGTTGCCACGGGGCAGGCGCCGCCGGTGACCGGCGCGGATGGACTATTGGCCCTTCGCACTGCGGTGAGCATCGGCGAGCAAGTCTTAAGCTCGATGCAAAAATTTTCCTAGTGAGTCGGCGGCGGGGCTGACGCTGCGCCGGTCGAGGCCGCTTGCGCGGGTGAGGGTACCGGCGCGGGCGCGGGCGGCGGCAGCGCAGGCCCGGTGCCTGATTCGTTGTCGGTGATGGTCACTTTGTCGACGAAGTAGCGCGTATCAGCAAAACAATTGGTTGGAATCCCTGGATGCTCGGTGTAATGCAACTGCACCCGCCGACCCACGGCCTTGGTGAGCTGCTGTGCGACCGACTTGTCGCGCACGCTAAAGTCCCATAGCTGCGGGGAGGTGCCAGGCCCCAAATACGTGCCGCCACCGTAGTACAGGGCAATTTCCCCCTCCTGCGTCTTACACACCCAGCCGCGGCGCACGAATTTCTGCAGCACACCGGCGCGCTCGCCTTCGGCATAGGCCCAGGCAAGCGTCAGCCAGGTCCACAGACCGCAGCCGACGAAGATCAGCAGCAGCAAGATTAGGAACCAACGCCCTGCGCGGCCTGAGCGTCGCCTGCCGGTGTTATTCGGAACTTCAATCCTGGTCATAAATATTGGGCCGGTAACTAACCAAAATCCCCGGAACCCCTTGATACCACTATGGTATCCGAAATCCAGACCTCGCAGTTGCCCCCGGAGTTGCCCCTCAAGCCTACAAATACCCAATGCCGGCTCCGTGGTACATCCCTGTTCGGACTCGCCCTACCGCGTGGAGAGCGCTGCGACCGACAGCGAACTGGCGCTCTCGACCCTGAACTGCCCGCTACTGACATTTATTTCGAGGGCATAGGAGTACAGCAAATAGCTGCGACGCCTTTCGTGGATCACATCAGCTTGCCTGTCCGCGACGTCGAGTCGTCACCGTAGCGGTCCCATTGCCCATCAATTTGGTTTGATTGGCAGCGGCGTGGACAGCGGGTGGGCATGACTATCAACAAAGTAGACGTGCAAGTGACCTGCCGCGTCTGGCTTTGCCCAGATACGCCCAGCCGCAATTGCGACATGCCCATGCGCGCAAAATACAAAGTGAGGGTCGAAATCGGCGAGCACTTCCCGCAATGAGTCGGGGAATACCTGGGAGAAATGGGACTTTATCTGCTTTGAATTGATGAATTCTGTCGTTTGAGGATCGATTCGCAGTGGCGAGCTGGTTAAATCGGCCAGGACATCCGCATCCTGTGTAATCACCGCCTGCCGATAGCGCGCAAAAAAATCAACCAGGCTGTCATAGGATGGCAAATCGTCGCACCTCGATGAGACTTGAAGAGACCTATTTAGTCCGAGGATCCACGCGACACTGACCTCGCCGTAGGACCCTATCCACGCACGTCCAGGTCGCCCGTTGTGATCAAAATTCTTAATTTCTACAGCCCCCAGATTCTCTGGTGGCGGCGAATCTTCCATGACCCGTTCGAAATCGAGGCCTGGCCCGATTTTTGGTTGATCCTCCCCGTTCGTCTGACACTGGGATGGCTCACTGGCAACTCGTGCTCTGACCCGATTTCCAGTCCACGTCACGCTCAGCGTGCAGCTTCCCTGCTCTTCGGTGCTCGTCGCGGTCCAGGCGGATCAGGGCGTGTACGAGATCCGGCCTGCGAATGTGTCGTCCACGCCATGATCCATCGGAGCCCCGATCCAGACCCGAATTCCTGAAATCGAATCGTCGAGATTCTGCGAGAGATCTATCTCGTCCCGCCATTCTGAGCAATCAATCCAGTCGCTGAAGTGAGGATCCATCGGCCCAATCTCGGGGTCGCCAACTCTGCAAACCCGATGAGGAGCGCCTTGGTATTTCCCAAAAAGCTGTATCGGCGGAATGCGTGTTTGTATCGCCCTAATGAGGACGTTAACTGCGGTCGTGCTGGCGAGACTCGCGATGCTTTCCGCCCGGGTCTGCACTTGTTCTCGCAAGCAGTCGTTCTCTTGCTCCTGCGATACCCGACCCATTTCCACGTTCTCGGCTAAGCGATCCACCGGAGACATGTTGCGACCGAAGCGCTGAGTCGGCTCCAGGCACCGAAGAGCAGCATTTCTCAGCCAGGAACATTGCGAGAACCGAAGTCGGCGGATAGCCTCACTCGCTCCAGGCTTATCCGTCAGGCTGGAAAGGTTCTCGCCGAATTGTTTCCGGAGTGGAGCGTATCCGTCACCTAGCCGTTGCGCGAGCCCGTCATCCAACGCCGCACAGATGCTCGACACCTCTTTCTCCGAAGGCACTCTTTCTACGTTGCTGGCAGCTCGCACCGACATTCCCGTCCCGCATAGTGATAGTGCGATGGTTGGGCCAATTAATACTCCCAATGTTCGGTTGAGTGCAGTTGAACACGGTCCGGGAATGCGCTCTGTTCGTTGCGATACGGTCGGTTCATATCCTTTGGTTTGCATTCGATATCCCTATCATGGCGGCGCTGCCTACATATGTTCGGTTGTACCGCGGGTTTGCGCTGGCGAATAAAAGATGATGTATGTCGGAATTTGGCCCGGATCCGGCTGAGCCATTCAATCCGGTCCACACCCGTCGTGCCTGACTCTGGCGAGTTCCGCTGAAAAAGCAGCGAAACTCAGTCAGTCACCGCGTAGTGATTCGTGCAATGTCTCAGGCCGTATTCGCCGATTGGATAGGGCAGAGATTTGAAGCGAGGAGCATCGTCGGGTCGTTTTTGGAGTGATGGCAGGATAGCGAAGTGTCCGCGTTCTGCTGCAACTCAGGTGTGTGCGCGATGAACGTAGGCGCCTTGAAGTCGACGACGCCAACGATCACGGCGCGTCCCACGCCTGAAGAGAAGCACCTGTTCGCCACCCTCGCTGCCCAGCGGCAAATCTCGGAGTCGACGCTCGCACTGATCGCCATTCGTGCATGGCTCGATTCGCAATCGCCCGACTTGCCGCCCGACCCATCAAGCAGCGGTCCGGCCCTGGACCGGATCACGATCCGCCTGCGGCCGGGAGATCGACTTGCCATTCGGCACCGCGCGGCAGAGCGCCGCATCAAGGACTCGGGCTATATCGCCGCTCTGATCCGAAGTCATGTGGCCGCCAACCCTCCGCTCCCAACGCACGAGCTTGCGGCGTTCAAGGCGGCCGTGTGGGTCCTGGCTGGCTTCGGTCGGCTCTTGGCTCATACGGCTCGTGAAGCCGCACAGACGGGAAACCTGACGTGGGATCTACGGCAAGAGCTCAGCCGTTCCTGCAATCTCGTATCGGAAGTTGAGCGGCGGATGCATGAATTCGCCCGAGCAGCGCAGCTCAGCTGGGAGAGCCGCGTTGACTAGACGAGTTTTTCGCGTTGCGCGGGACGGTGCCGGAGCCTTCGAGGCCGTGAGTCGTACTCCGGAGGTCATGGTGAAAGTGACCGGTGGTGGAATGATGAGGGGCGCGGTTGCCGCTCACTTTGTGTACATCAGCCGCCGAGGCGCCTTGGAGATCGAGACCGACGAGGGTGAGTTCATCGGATACCCGCAGCAAAGGCAGCTGCTCGATGAGTGGCATCTGGAGCTCACCGCCGGGCAATACCGGCGACACAAAGAGGGCGGTCGGGCAGGGCGGCCGACGAAACTCGTGCACAACATCGTGCTGGCCATGCCGGCGCCGACGCCTGCAGACAAAGTTTTGGCCGCCGCGCGGAAATTCGCCCGCGAAAAATTCGCGCGACATCGCTACGTTATGGTGTTGCATACCGACCAGAAGCACGCGCACGTGCATCTGGTCGTGAAGGCCGAGAACGAGCTTGGACAGCGACTGCACATCGATCAGCAACGCCTGCGAGAATGGCGCGAGGACTTCGCGCGGTTGATGCGCGAGCAGGGAATTGCGGCCAACGCCACGATGCGGGCCGTTCGAGGCGAAAACAAGAAATACCCCCTAGAGAAGATTTTCAAAGCGCAGCGCTACGGGAATTCCACGGCGTTGCATGATCGCGTGATTGGGATCGCAAACGAGCTGTCGCGTTTCCGAACCATCGCGGATCCGGTGCGCGACAGGTTGCTGGAGACTCGCAAATCGTTGGTATCAGCGTGGATGAAGGCCGCAGACGTACTGGACACGCAGGGGGAGATCATCCTCGCAGGCGACGTGCGCTACTTCGTCAAGCATTTGCCGCCCGTCCACACTGATCGGCAAAGATTGGCGGCGCAATTCATTGGATTTATCCAAAAGGAGCGCCGGGTCGAACCAGAAGGGTCCGGACGCCGCGGTCCCGCCGACCCGGAGCTCACACGGTAGGGCCAGTCGCGCATTGCCAAGATGGAAGCCTGCGATCCGATGGTATCACTCAACCTACCGGTCAGATCGCTGTTGGCACTCGGCACGTCCAACCGTGAGTTGGCGACCATCATTGCCCGATCGTGATCGTCGCGCGCCGTTAGAGGCTGTCGGCTGCCTACAGCCGGCTCTTCCACCGGCGCGGATGGCGGCTACCATGCAGGACGCCGATCACGACTGCTCCGTCGCCGTCAACGAGGAAAAAGACCCACCGGGCCGCCTCAGCTAGGTCCTGTTCGGCTTCCGGACGGAGCCGGACCTCGACGGTCACAACTGGCGGCGAATGTCGCGAACGGCGTCCGTCGCCGGTCGTCCACGATTCTTGTCAACCGCGTATGCGTTCAGGCGGCGGTCGAGTTCGGATTTTTGATCGGCGGTAATTGAAAGTGCGCCTTGATCTGCCGCAATGCTGTCCCAGAGGTCTTCGACCAGCTTAATGCGCTCGTCCACGGTCAATTGCTGCAACTTCGTTTCCATAATCAGAGCCCCGCTTTTCGGCAGACGAATAGGATACGCCGCAGCCGACCGAATGCCACAGCGCATTTTTGCCCAGATTCTGGAATTTGGAATGGGGTGCTCAAGACTTTTAGCCCGCCTTAAGAATCGGAATCACGTCGGCGCCGTTCTTGAGCTTTTCCAGATAGTCCGCCCAGGCCTGCATCATTTTGCGACGTTCCGCCAAATGCGCCGTTCGATTGTAGGCGCGTCCGTTCGGATCACGCACGGCATGCGCGAGCTGGTGCTCGATGAAATCCGGTCTGAAGTTTAAGACTTCGTCCAGAATCGTCCGCGCCATGGCGCGAAATCCGTGGCCGCTCATTTCATCCTTGGCAATGCCCATGCGACGCATCGCAGCGAGGATGGCGTTATCGCTCATCGGCCGCTGGCTGCTGCGGGCGCTGGAGAATACGTACCGGCCCCTGCCGGTGACAGGCTGCAGGTCGCGCAAGATGGCAACGGCTTGTGCTGAGAGCGGCACGACGTGCGGCGTGTTGGTCTTGGTGACCGTGTAGCGCCATTCGCCGCCATCTAAATCCATGGCCGACCACTCGGCATGGCGCAGCTCGCTGGGACGTACGAAGACCAGCGGCGCCAGACGTAGGGCACAGCGCACCGTCAAGGATCCCTCGTAACCGTCGATGGCGCGCATCAGCGCGCCCACCCGCTTAGGTTCCGTTATGGCGGCAAAGTGCTCGCTCTTCACCGCCGGGAGGGCACCGCGTAGATCGGCGCTGGGATCGACACCGGCATCGAGCAGTTGGCGCGCGTCGATCGTGCGCGCGCGTGCCTTCTTCAAATTGACTTCGGGGTAGACGCCCAAAGACACGCGCTTTTCCTTTCCCGCGTAGCGGTATTTAAGGCGCCACCACTTGCCGCCGCGGGGCGAAATCTCGACAGGTTTGACCAGTTGCCACCGGAAGCCAATGGTAGGTTACGCCGCTCTCGGGACCCCCAAAAGCATAAAAAAAACCCGCGTTTTTGCGGGTTTGATGGACGTCTTCGGATGCTGTCGGATGTTATCGGATCTGATCAATTGGTGGAGCCGGGGGGAATCGAACCCCCGTCCATAAGTCCTACGCTACAAGATCTACGTACGTAGCCACGTCTATTGTTCTCACCGCACACTACCCAACGGGCAGGGAAAGCGCGCAGCCAGCCCGGTAATTTTTCGTTTAACACACCCCAGGCACGTGTGCTCCACTATCTGATGAGCGCTACACCCAGACGTTCGCATCAGCACGAGCCGTCTGGGTTTCAACCGCGATTAGGCGGCTAGAGCGTAGTTGTCTTGATTGGCAACTATAAGTTTGCAAATAGTTTAACGAGGAACCTGCACCTCGGTACGCACCTGCAGTTTCGCAACCCATGTCGAAACCGGTCGGCCCCAATCGAGCCGCTAGCTTACCTTTTTTAGCCTATGGCGTCACTGACCGAGCGCGAGGTCCGACACGGGCTGCTAGCGGCGCATCGCCTTCATGATTCGGCCCTTGTCGCGCTGCCAGTCGCGATCCTTTTCCGTGTGGCGCTTGTCGTGCTGCTTTTTGCCTTTGGCCAGCCCGACCGCTAGCTTGGCGCGACCGGCCTTCCAGTACAGCTCGAGCGGCACGAGCGTATAGCCGCGCCGCTCCACGGCGCCGACAAGAGTGTCGAGCTCGCGGCGGTTGAGCAGCAACTTGCGGGTGCGCGTGGGATCGGTCTCGACGTGGGTCGAGGCCGAGGTCAGGGGACTCAAGTGAGCGCCGAACAGGAACGCCTCGCCGTTTTTGACGTAGACATAGGCCTCGGCGATCTGCGCCTTGCCGGCGCGCATGCTCTTGACCTCCCAACCCATCAACGAAATGCCCGCCTCCAAACGCTCCTCGATGAAGTAGTCGAAGCGCGCTTTGCGGTTCACGGCAATGGGCGGTAATTTCTCGGTGGTTTTCATTGAGTGAATGACCAGTCTACCGATTGTCCGATGGCGGCGCCCGCGCTTTTGCCGGACAATATGCGCATGCAGGTAGTTGAGTGCAGCGCCCTAGTCACCTTTACACCCGCACAAATGTTTGCACTGGTGAATGATGTGCCGCGCTACCCCGAGTTCCTGCCCTGGTGCGTCGCAGTCCGCGTTGCTGATGTCTCGGCCACTGAACGCATCGCCATGCTGAAAATCGCGCATGGGGTTTTACAGACTGAATTCACCACCCGCAACACGCTCGCGCCGGACGCGCAGATCGACATGCGCCTCACGCACGGGCCGTTTCGCGACCTCACCGGCGCGTGGCGCTTTGATGCCATCGGCGAGCGCGGCTGCCGCGTGCACTTCAAAGTGGAATTCGAGTTCAAGAATCGGCTTACCTCCGCGGCTTTCAATGCGGTATTCGAAACGCTGTGCGGCAGCATCGTGGATGCCTTCGTGGTGCGCGCGCAAAAGGTGTACGGCTAGGAGCCGTTCGTGATCCGCGTCGAGATCGTCTACGCACAGCCGCAACGCAGCGTCGTCAAATCATTCAACGTGCCGTGCGGCGCGCTAATCGCGGATGCGCTGCGCCTGGCCGCGGCGGATCAAGATTTTTTGGGAATCGACCTGTCAGGATCGGCGGTGGGCATCTTCGGCAAAGTAGCGCGGCGAGATCAGCCGCTGAACGATGGCGATCGGATCGAAATCTATCGTCCGCTCGCCGAGGAACCGAAGCTCGCCCGCAGACAACGCGCCAAGATGGCGCGCTAGTAAATCCGGCCGTTCTTGATTTTCGCGGCCGATGCGTCCTGAGCCGCGGCTTCCGCATCCGTGGGCTTGTCCAGGCGCGCGACCTTGTCGCCGTCGAAATACACGGTGACGCGGCGCGAGTCGACATGCCGCGTGCGGCCCTTCTTTAGATAGTAAATATAATCCCAACGTGCCTTGTTGAAACTGTCAGCCACCATCGGCGTTCCCAACAGATACCGGACCTGGCTGCGCGTCATGCCCTCTTTGACGGTGTCGACGGCGCCCTGATTGAGGAAATTTCCCTGCTGAATGTTGATGCGATAAACACAGCCGCAAGCCAGCAACGACACAGCGGATCCCAGAACAAGGCACTGAATTATTTTCATGAAAGTGGTTAACAGCCGCCAAATGATTGATAATCGACACCTATCATACCGGAAGGCCCAGCATGCCGCAGCGCCTAAAACCTGACTCGACCAGCGAAAGCAATGACCTGCGTAATGCCGGTCTTAAAGTAACGCTGCCGCGTCTGAAAATTTTGGACATCCTTGCCGATGGCTCTGCGCGCCACATGAGCGCGGAGGACATCTACAAAAAGCTGCTGGTATCCAATGAGGACATCGGCCTCGCTACTGTGTATCGAGTGCTCACCCAATTCGAAGCCGCCGGTCTGGTCACGCGCCATCATTTTGAAGGCGGCATGGCCGTATTCGAGCTCAATCAGGGAGCGCATCACGATCACATCGTGTGTGTTGACTGCGGCAAAGTCGAAGAGTTCATGGACGGCGGCATCGAAGAACGTCAGCATGCCGTGGCCAAACGCTTGGGTTTCGAGATCAGCGATCATGCGCTGATTCTCTACGGGCACTGCCGCAAGGCGAATTGCCCCAATCAGAAACGCACCAAGGCGACGTCCTAAGCCGGCTGCTCAAAGCGAAGCTCTCGCCTCAGCGCGGCGCGTTGCGCGATCCTTTTCTCTTCGTAAGCTCAGCCGGTGCGGCGCGCGCCAGCATGTCGCGCGCATGCGCGCGAGCCTGCTCGGTGATGTCAATCCCGCCGAGCATGCGGGCAATCTCGTCGGTTCGTTCCGCTGACCCTAACGGTTTGACTGCGGTGCGCGTGATCTTGCCGTCGCTGAGCTTCGTCACTCGAAACTGACTGTGCGCTTGCGAGGCGACCTGTGCCAGATGCGTCACGCACAGGACCTGGGCGCGCTCACCCAACTCGCGCAGCTGCCGGCCGACGATCTCCGCCACAGCGCCGCCGATGCCGGCATCGACTTCATCGAACACCATGCATAGCGGCGAGGACGATGCGCGTCCGGCCACTTGAACCGCGAGACTGATGCGCGACAACTCGCCGCCTGAGGCCACCTTGGCCAAGCTCTTGAGCGGCTGCCCGGGATTGGCGCTCACCAGGAATTCCACCTCATCGCTGCCGCTCGCGGAAAACTCCTGCTCGCCGGGAGTGACCTGAACCGCGAACTGACCGCCGGCCATGCCCAAGGTCTGCATGAGAACTGTGACCTGGACCCCCAATAATTGCGCGGCGATGCCGCGCGCCTCGCTCAGGCGCTGCGCTGCAGTGCGATACTCCGCCGTCGTAGCGCTCACTTGCTTCTCGAGGGCCGTGAGACTCACGCCGACATTGTCCAGCGTCGCAATTTCTTGCTCGACGCGCGCGAGCTGTTCGGGCAGCTGCAATACGGGAACGCGATGCTTTCTCGCCAGCGCCTCGAGCGCGGCCGCGCGCCGCTCAATCTCGTCCTGGCGGGCAGGATCGATATCCAGATCATCCAAGTAGCGCCGCAATGACTCGGCGGCTTCTTGGGTGAGGATGGCCGCTTCGCCCAAGAGGTTGACGGCCTCCCTTAGGCTAGGATCGAGTTCCGACACGCTGCGCAGCGCCGCCGTCGCTTTGCCGAGCAGATCATGCGCGCTGTCGCTGTCGGATTCGTAAGTGGCAGTGAGAGCAGTACGGGCCGCCACGCTCAGGCGGCCGCGCGCGGCGACGCGTTTCTGATCGGTGAAGAGCTCCTCGATTTGCGCCGCCGTCGAGACTTCCGCTGTCAGTTCGCGCAATTGATAGCGCAGCAGGTCCAGGCGGGCGCCGCGGTTCTCCGCGGCGCTTTTCAGCGCCTCGAATTCGCGCCGGCTGCTGCTGTAGCGTTCGAAAACTTCAGCGAAGGTGCTCTTCAAGGCGGGGGTGCTCAAGCGCTCATCGAGCAGGTCGCGCTGGGCGGCGCGGCTCACCAGATGCTGGAATTCTTGTTGACCGTGGATTTCGAGCAGGAACTCCGCCAGTTGCCGCAAAGCTTGCAGCGGCACCACCTGGCCGTTCACATAGGCGCGCGAGCGGCCATCGGCGCCGATGACCCGCCGCACCACGAGCTCGCCGTCGAAATCGATCGACTGCTCTTTCAGCCAAGTGAATGCCGCCGGCGGCAGGCCCGAGAAGCTGGCGGTGACCTCGGCACGTTCCGCACCTTGGCGCGCAATGTCCCCCGCTCCGCGCCCGCCCGCGATCAACAGCAGGGCATCGACCACGATGGATTTGCCCGCGCCGGTCTCGCCGGTCAGGGCGGTGAGGCCGCCGCTCAACTCGAGCTCTGCCTGATCGACGAGAACCAAATCCCGTAATTGAAGATGCGTCAGCACGGCTTAAGCGTCGGTGTGTCCGTTTTGAGCGCCGCGGCCCCAGTGCAGCTTGGAGCGCAGCAGCCGATAGTAGTCATATCCCGGTGGATGGAGCAGCGTGATTTGCGTATCGGCGCTCTCGACGTACAAATTGTCGCCTTGCTCCAAATCGCCGAGGACCGTGCCGTCGCACGTCACCTGCGCGCGCGAGTCGAAACGATCGGACATGCGCAGTGCAATTTTGCTGCCGGCGCGCACCACGATCGGCCGGTCGCTCAACGTGTGCGGGGAAATGGGCGCCAGCACCCACACGTCGAGATCGGGTTCGACGATGGGTCCGCCGCAGGACAGGGCATAGGCGGTCGAGCCGGTCGCCGTTGCGATCACCATGCCGTCGCCGCCGTGCGAATTGACGAACCGGCCGTTGATGGAAGTTTCGAAATCCATGGTGCGCCCGGTCTCCCATTTGTTGACCACCACATCGTTCAATGCCAGGGCGCGCGCCATTTGGCCATTGTGGCTCTCCAGCCGCGCCGCGAGCAGCGAACGCCGATCCTCGGTGTAGCCACCGGCTAGTACTGTGTCGACATCCTCGAGCATGGAGGCGGGGCTGACGTCGGTGAGAAATCCCAGGCGGCCGCGATTGACGCCGAGCAGGGGCACCGAGTGGCCGGCCACCAGCCGCGCCGCATAGAGAAGCGTGCCATCGCCGCCGATGGCGACGATCAGGTCGGCGCGAGTGGCGAAGGATTGCTCCGGGCAGAGCACGACGCTGCCCGCTTTGAAGGCCAGACCCACGCCAGGATCGACCAGCACCGGGACGCCGCGAACTTGGAAGTGCGCGGCCAGGCCGAGCATGCATTCGGCGACGCGCAAATCTTTGGCGTTGCCCACCAGCGCGACGGACTCAAATACCTGAGGCATGATCGATTATAGCCCTCCCTCTGGACTTGACTTCGGCCGGATGCGCTAGGTAGCTTCAAACATGTTATATGGACCTACTATGACAGAAGGTACCGACGAGGGACTCAACGAGCGCGCGCAGCTGCTGCTCAAGGCCCTGATCGAGAATTACATTCGCGACGGCCAGCCGGTGGGATCGCGAACCCTGTCGCGAGATTCCGGACTCAGCCTTTCATCGGCGACCATTCGTAATGTCATGGCGGATCTGGAAGACTTGGGCTTCGTCGCCTCGCCGCACACCTCCGCCGGCCGCATTCCCACCGACAAGGGTTACCGGTTTTTTGTCGACACGCTACTCAAGCTCAAGCCCCTGCATCACGAAGAAATCGAGGAAATCGAGCGGCGTCTAGGCTCACAGGCGGCCAGCGGCCGATCCTTGGTGCAGACCGTCTCGCAGATGCTCTCCAGCGTCTCGCACATGGCGGGTCTGGTGACTTTGCCGAATCCGCATTACATCGCGCTGTCGCACATTGAATTCGTAGGATTGTCCGAGAATCGGGCGCTCGCCATCATGGTAATGAGCAATCGCGAGGTGCAAAACCGGGTGGTGCAGCTGGACCGGTACCACTCTCCCGAGGAGCTGCGCCGCGCGGCCAACTATTTGAATGAGGCCTTCGCCGGCCGCTCAATGCCGGATGTGCGCGCCCAGTTGCTGGCGCAACTGCAGGAGACGCGTCAGCACATGGACCAGCTCATGCGGGACGCCATTCAAGTGGCGCAGAAGGTGTTCGACACCGCGCCCGCGGAAAAGGTGGAATATGTCATCGCCGGCGAGACCAATCTCATGGGGTTCGCCGAATTGTCCAACGTCGATCGCCTGCGACGCCTGTTCGAGGCGTTCAACGAGAAGCATGACATCTTGAAGCTCTTGGATAGCTGCCTGCGGGCCGATGGCATCCAGATCTTCATTGGGCAGGAGTCCGGCTACCGGATCTTGGACGACATCAGCGTCGTGACAGCCCCCTACATGGTCGACAACCAAGTGGTCGGGGTCTTGGGCATCATCGGGCCGACCCGGATGGCCTACGAGCGCGTTATCCCCATTGTCGATATCACGGCCAAGCTTCTCGGTTCGGCCTTGAACGCCCGTAAATAGCCCCCAAAATAATCGCTTCGGGCGGCTCGCTAAGCCGCCTTATCGTTGAGGGCCCTAACGCGTGAATGACAACAACCCAGTATCAGAAGCCGACTTGACTGACTCAGCCTCGGCTGCCCCCGGCGACGCAGGCGCAGCATTGGCGGCGGCGGAGGCCAAGGCGAATGAGAACTGGAACAGCTACCTGCGTTCGGTCGCGGAGCTGGAAAACTACCGCAAGCGCATGGATCGGGAGTTGGACAACACCCGCAAGTATGCGGTCGAACGCTTTGCTCAGGAGCTGGTCAGCGTCGCCGATTCATTGGAAGCCGGAATCAATGCCGGAACGGCCAATGCCGGGTCGGCGCTGCTCGAGGGGTCGACCGCAACTTTGAAGCAATTGCTGCGGGCCTTCGACAAGGCGGGCATCAAGGTTATCGATCCGCAAGGTCAGCCCTTCGACCCGGAGTGGCACGAGGCGATGGTGGCCCAGGAGAGGCGCGATACGCCGGTCAACACCGTGTTGTCGGTCATTCAGAAAGGCTATTCCCTGAACGGGCGCCTGCTTCGCCCGGCACGGGTGGTGGTCAGCAAGTCACCAGGCGGGGACGCCAATTGAAAAATGCGCCGTATGTCCCCAGGTACGGTCACAACGTTTCGATATTTAGAGGATTTTCAAAATGGGTAAAATGATTGGTATCGATCTCGGCACGACGAATTCTTGCGTCGCGATCATGGAGGGCGGCAAGCCCAAAGTCATCGAGAACAGCGAGGGCGATCGCACTACGCCGTCCATCGTTGCCTTTACCAAGGATGGCGAGGTGCTGGTCGGCCAATCCGCCAAGCGCCAGGCCGTCACCAATCCGGCAAACACCGTGGCCGCGGTGAAGCGCCTCATCGGCCGCAAGTTCACTGACGACGTGGTGAAGAAAGACATGGGCATGGTCTCCTACAAGATCGTCAAGGCCGACAACGGCGACGCCTGGGTCGAGGTGCAGGGCAAGAAAATGGCGCCGCCGGAAGTCTCGGCCCGGGTGCTCATGAAGATGAAAAAGACCGCCGAGGATTATCTGGGCGAGACCGTCACGGAAGCCGTCATCACGGTACCGGCCTACTTTAATGATTCGCAGCGCCAGGCTACCAAGGATGCCGGCCGCATCGCGGGCTTGAACGTCAAGCGCATCATCAACGAGCCGACCGCGGCCGCGTTGGCGTATGGCCTCGACAAGGACGGCGGTGATCGCAAGATCGCCGTGTACGACTTGGGCGGCGGTACGTTCGACGTGTCGGTGATCGAGATCGCCGAGGTCGATGGCGAGCGCCAGTTCGAGGTGCTCTCCACCAATGGCGATACGTTCTTGGGCGGCGAGGACTTCGATCTTCGCGTCGTCAATTACCTGGCGGACGAGTTCAAGAAGGAAAGCGGCATCGACGTGCGCAAGGATCCTCTGGCCATGCAGCGCCTGAAGGAAACGGCGGAGAAGGCCAAGATCGAGCTGTCCTCCAGTCAACAGACTGAAATCAATCTGCCGTACATCACGGCGGATGCGGCGGGCCCGAAACATTTGAACATGAAGCTGACCCGGGCAAAGCTCGAGTCGCTGGTTGAGGACCTGGTCCAGAAGACCATGGAGCCCTGCCGCATTGCGCTGAAAGATGCGGGCCTGTCCATGAAGGACGTGGGCGAGGTGATTCTGGTCGGCGGCCAGACCCGCATGCCGATGGTACAGAAAGCCGTGAAGGACTTGTTCGGCCGCGAGCCGCGCAAGGATGTGAACCCGGATGAAGCCGTGGCCGTGGGCGCTGCGATTCAGGGCGGCGTTCTTTCCGGCGACGTGAAGGACGTGCTGCTGCTCGACGTGACCCCGCTGTCGCTGGGCATTGAGACCCTGGGTGGCGTCATGACCAAAGTGATCGAGAAGAACACCACGATTCCCACCAAGGCATCGCAGACCTTCTCGACCGCGGACGACAATCAGACCGGCGTGACCATCCACGTGCTGCAGGGCGAGCGCGAGCGCTCCACCGACAACAAGTCGTTGGGCCGATTCGACCTCACGGACATTCCTCCGGCGCCGCGCGGCATGCCGCAAATCGAAGTCGCCTTCGACATCGATGCCAACGGCATCTTGAACGTCTCGGCGAAGGACGTGAAAACCGGCAAGGAACAGCGCATCGTCATCAAGGCCTCGAGCGGCTTGTCCGAGGCTGAGATCAAGCGCATGGTTTCGGATGCGGAAGCGCATGCCGAGGAGGACAAGAAGTTCCGCGAGCTGGTGACCGCGCGCAACAAGGCCGACGCCAGCATTCACACGGTGGAGAAGGCGCTTAAAGATGGCGGCGACAAGGTCTCCGACGATCAGAAGAAGTCGGCTACCGAGGCGGTGACCGCGCTCAAGAGCGCGATGAGCGGCGATGACCGTGATGACATCGATAGCAAGACCACGGCTCTCGAACAGGCATCGACGGCTATCATGCAGAAGATGTACGAGCAGTCCGCGGCGAGCGGTGGTGCCGGCGCCTCGGGCTCCGGTGCCGATACCGGATCGGCTGAACAGCATGCGCCCAAGGATGATGTGCTGGACGCGGAGTTCGAGGAAGTGAAAGATAGTGACCGCAAGAAGGCCTAACCGGCCGTGCCCAACCGGCCGTGCCTAACGGCGCTGTGAAGCGGTAGTGTGATGGGATAGGTTGCTGATCGGAACCGCCGGTATGCATAGTGCCGGCGGTTCGTTTTTATGGGACGGGCCCCAAGGGTTGATAATGGCGAAGCAGGATTACTATAAGCTCCTCGACTTACCGCGCAACGCGTCGGAAGCCGAAATTAAAAAGGCGTACCGCCGCCTCGCGATGAAATTTCACCCGGATCGCAATCCCGAAGACCCGGAAGCCGAGCCCCGTTTCAAAGAATGCAAAGAGGCCTACGAGGTGCTGTGCGATTCGCATAAGCGCGCCATCTACGATCAGTTCGGCCATGCGGGCCTGGAGGGCAACCGCGGCGGCGGCTTCAGCGCCGGCGAAGCCTTTGGCGATATTTTCGGCGATATGTTCGGCGATATATTTTCCGGCGGTCAGCGCGGTCGCTCGCAGGTGTTCCGCGGCGCCGATCTGCGCTACGAGCTCGAATTGGACCTGGAGAAGGCGGTGTTCGGCACCGAGACCGAAATCCACATTCCCTCCATGGGCGAGTGCAAGACCTGCAAGGGCAGCGGCGCGGCCAAGGGCTCAACCCCGAAGACCTGCGATACCTGCAACGGCCAGGGTCAGGTCCGGGTGCAGCAGTCCATCTTCACCATCCAGCAACCCTGTCCGCGCTGCAAAGGCCGCGGCAAAATCATTTCCAATCCCTGCGATAGCTGTTACGGCCAGGGCCGGGTCCGGCAGGAGAAGACCCTGCCGGTCAAAGTGCCCGCAGGCGTCGATACCGGCGATCGCATTCGCTTGAATGGCGAGGGCGAGGCGGGCCGCAATGGCGGTCCGGCCGGCGACCTGTATGTCGAGATTCGGGTGAAGGAACACGCCATCTTCGAGCGCGAGGCCAGCCATCTCTCCTGCGAAGTACCGATCACCTTTGTCACCGCTGCGCTCGGCGGCACAGTCGAGGTGCCGACGCTCGATGGCGAGGTCATTCTCAAGATTCCTGCCGAGACGCAATCCGGCCGGGTGTTTCGCATGCGCGAGAAAGGCGTGCGTCCGGTGCGCGGCGGCGCCCCCGGCGATTTGTTCTGCCGCGTCGTGGTGGAAACGCCGGTGAGTTTGCACGGCGAACAAAAGGAAATGCTGAAGAAATTCGCCGCCTCCCTGGAGCAGGGCAGCCATCACCCCAAAGAACAGACGTTTTTTGAGGGCGTGAAGAAATTCTTTACGCGCACGGTCGAGTAGGAGCCTCCTAGGTGCGGCCGCACTCGCTGACCGTATTCGGCATTACCGGCCGCATGGGCCAATCGTTGATTCGGGCCCTGCGCGAGGTTTCTGAGTTTGAGCTGCGCGGTGCGCTTGCTTCCGCCGGCAGCGCACGCCTTGGGTTAGATGCCGCCGCGGACGGGCAGCCGACGGGTGTCCTGATCACCGCGGATCCGGACAGGGCCCTGGAAGATGCGTCGGTGGCGCTGGATTTCAGCGTGGGCAGCGCCGTCGCGCTGCATGCGCAGGCATGCGCCAAAGCGTCGGTACCCCTGCTCGTCGGGGCCACCGGGTTCGACGCGCCTGCGACAGCGGAACTTGCCCGTGCGGCGAAGTCGATTGCCGTGCTGATCGCGCCGAATACCAGCGTGGGTGTGGCGGCATTGACTGAATTGGCCGCGGCGGCGACCAAGGCACTGGGCGGCGCCTACGATGTGGATATTTCCGAGGCGCATCATCGGCAGAAGCGCGACGCGCCGTCCGGCACGGCCTTGAATTTGGGCGAGACCATCGCCAAATCGCGCGGCGTGAGCTTAAACGAAGTCGCCGTCTACGAGCGCCACGGCATGGACGCTCCACGCCGTCCCGGCAGCATCGGTTTTTCGGTGGTGCGCGCGGGCGACATCGTGGGCGAGCACACAGTGTCCTTTACCGGCGCCGGAGAGCGGCTGGAAATCACCCATCGGGCCACGGACCGGATCACTTTCGCTCGAGGGGCCCTGCGGGGCGCCGCCTGGCTGATTGGCCGGCAGCCCGGCCTCTACGATATGAAAGATGTGCTCAGACTTTGACAAGAAGCATGGACAGTGATCGCGGGCATCGTTAATATTCGCGCCCGGAAACTGATCGCGAATCAACCCATAAAGCGGGAGGACGTTCTTAAGAGCGCCTCCCGCTTTGCGCATCTGCGCCAATGCGCCGAAGCGCAAAGCGAGGAACCGGAGTGTCGACCCCTGCAGTGCTAGCTCTCGAAGATGGCACCGTGTTCCGAGGCGTCTCAACAGGCGCGAAAGGCAACACGACAGGTGAAGTAGTTTTCAATACGGCGATGACCGGGTACCAGGAGATCCTCACCGATCCCTCGTACTGCCGACAGATCGTCACTCTGACCTATCCGCATATCGGAAACACCGGCACGACCCCGGAGGATCTCGAATCCGGCGCGGTTTATGCCGCGGGCCTGGTGATTCGCGACTTGCCGCTGCTGCATTCGAACTGGCGTGCCACCGAGTCGTTGCAGAGCTTCCTGCTCCGCTGCAAGGTGGTGGCGATCGCCGATATCGACACCCGCAAGCTCACCCGGCTGCTGCGCGACAAGGGTGCGCAATCCGGCTGCATCATGACGGGCGAGAACATCGATCAGAACGCCGCGGTGCGCGCCGCCAAGAAATTCCCGGGTTTGAAGGGCATGGACCTGGCCAAGGCGGTCTCGACCAAAAAAATCTACCAGTGGAATGATGGCCTGATCTGGAAAACCGCGGCCAAGCCGCCGCGCCCGCAGAGCCGTCTGCACGTGGTCGCCTACGACTACGGCATGAAGCGCAGCACCTTGAGGATTCTGGCGGAGCATGGTTGTCGCATGACGGTCGTGCCTGCACAAACGCCTGCAGAACAGGTGCTTGCGATGAATCCTGATGGTATTTTCTTATCCAACGGTCCCGGCGATCCGGAGCCCTGCGACTACGCCATCCAGGCGATCGCCAGGTTCTTGGAGACTGATATTCCGATGTTCGGCATCTGCTTAGGCCATCAGCTGCTCGGGCTCGCCAGCGGCGCGAAAACCATCAAAATGAAGTTCGGCCATCACGGCGCGAATCATCCGGTGCTCGAAATCGATTCCGGCCGCATGCTGATTTCCAGTCAGAATCACGGATTTGCCGTCGATGAGTCGACGCTGCCTGCGACCTTGCGCCCGACGCATCGCTCGCTGTTCGACGGCTCCTTGCAGGGCATGACCCGCACCGATCGACCGGCGTTCAGCTTCCAGGGACATCCGGAGGCGAGCCCCGGTCCGCACGATGTGCGGCTGCTATTCGAGCACTTCATGTACTTGATGGTGAAGCGCGTGCAAGCGAATTCCCGCGGGCGCACCCCGGTCAAGCAAAAATCGGCGGAAGGTTAATGCCGAAGCGTACCGACCTCGACAGCGTCCTCATCATCGGCGCAGGCCCCATCATCATTGGGCAGGCCTGTGAGTTCGATTATTCCGGAGCACAAGCGTGTAAGGCCCTGAAAGAAGAGGGATACCGCGTCATTCTGGTGAACTCCAATCCGGCCACCATCATGACCGACCCGGAGATGGCGGACGCTATTTATATAGAGCCGATCAATTGGCGCACCATCGCCCGCATCATCGAGAAGGAGCGGCCGACGGCGTTGCTGCCCACCATGGGTGGCCAGACCGCCTTAAATACCGCCTTGGATCTGGTGCGTGAAGGGATTTTGGAGAAATTCAGCGTCGAGATGATCGGCGCCTCGCAGCGCGCCATCGACATGGCGGAGGACCGCGAATTGTTCCGCCGCGCCATGGCGGACATCGGCCTGGAAACCGCCCGCGCCCGCATCGCGCACAGCATGGAAGAGGCCCTCGCGGTGCAGGCGGAGATCGGCTTCCCCACCGTGATCCGCCCGTCCTTTACCCTGGGCGGCTCGGGCGGGGGCATCGCCTATAACCGCGAGGAATTCGAAGCCATCGTGGCGCGCGGGCTCGACGCCTCTCCCACCAACGAGGTGCTGCTCGAGGAATCGGTGCTCGGCTGGAAAGAATTCGAAATGGAAGTGGTGCGCGATCACGATGACAACTGCATCATCGTCTGCTCCATCGAGAACATCGACCCGATGGGGGTGCACACCGGCGATTCCATCACCGTGGCGCCGGCGCAATCGCTGACCGACCGCGAATACCAGCGGCTGCGCGATGCCTCGATTGCCGTGCTGCGCAAAATCGGCGTCGACACGGGCGGCTCGAACGTGCAGTTCGCCATCAATCCGGACGACGGCCGGGTGCTGGTCATCGAAATGAACCCGCGGGTGTCGCGCTCCTCCGCGCTTGCCTCCAAGGCCACCGGGTTCCCGATCGCCAAGATCGCCGCCAAGCTCGCCGTGGGCTATACCTTGAGCGAGCTGAAAAATGAAATTACCGGCGGCGCGACGCCGGCATCGTTCGAGCCGACCATCGATTACGTGGTCACGAAAATTCCGCGCTTTACCTTCGAGAAATTCCCCGGCGCCAATACCCGTCTCACGACCCAGATGAAATCGGTGGGCGAGGCGATGGCGATCGGCCGCACCTTTCAGGAATCGATGCAGAAGGCGCTGCGCAGCCTAGAGACCGGCTACGACGGCTTCAACGAGCAGCTTACGCTGCCGCTGACTGAAGAAGCGGCCGAGAAGCTGTCCTACGAGCTGCGCTGGCCCGGACCCAATCGGATTCTGTACGTGGCGGATGCGTTTCGCGCCGGCTGGAACCTGCAGCAGGTGTTCGATATCACCAAGATCGATCCGTGGTTTTTAGCGCAGATCGAAGCTCTTGTGCGCGACGAAGCGGTGCTCGCCAAGGATGGATTCGAGAGCCTGACATTTCCGCGACTGCGCGCCTTGAAGCGCAAGGGCTTCTCCGATTCGCGCATCGCGACGCTGGTAGGACGCGACGAGACCGACATCCGCCGCGAACGGCGCAAGCTGGGCCTGCATCCGGTCTACAAGCGGGTCGACACCTGCGCCGCCGAATTCGCCACCTCGACGGCCTATTTGTATTCCACGTATGAAGAGGAATGCGAAGCGGCACCCACGGATCGACGCAAGATCATGATCTTAGGGGGCGGCCCGAATCGCATCGGCCAGGGAATCGAGTTCGACTATTGCTGTGTGCACGCGGCGATGGCGCTGCGCGAAGACGGTTTTGAAACCATCATGGTGAACTGCAATCCGGAGACCGTATCCACCGACTACGACACTTCGGACCGGCTGTACTTCGAGCCGCTGACCTTTGAAGATGTGATGGAAATCATCGAGAAGGAAAAGCCCGAGGGCGTCATCGTACAGTACGGCGGACAGACGCCGCTGAAATTGTCGCGCGCGCTCGCGGCCGCCGGCGCGCCCATCATCGGCACGACGCCGGACAGCATCGATGTTGCCGAGGACCGCGAACGATTCCAGAAGCTGGTCAACACCTTGAAGCTCAAGCAGCCGGCAAATGCCTCGGCGCGCACCGAGGAGCAGGCCATCGTGATGGCACGCGACGTGGGCTTCCCGCTGGTGGTGCGGCCGAGCTACGTCCTCGGCGGCCGGGCCATGGAAGTGGTGTTCAACGAGGATGATCTGCGCCAATACATGGTCGATGCCGTCAAGGTGTCGAACGACAGTCCGGTGCTGCTCGATCGATTTCTGGACCTGGCCATCGAGGTGGACGTGGATGCGGTGAGCGACGGCACAGACGTGCTGATCGGCGGCATCATGGAGCACATCGAACAGGCCGGCGTGCATTCCGGCGACTCGGGTTGCTCGCTGCCGCCGAATGGCCTCTCGCCGGAGGTTCAAGACGAGTTGCGGGCGCAGACGCGAAAGCTGGCCAAGGCGCTCAATGTCATCGGCTTGATGAATATTCAGTTCGCGATTCAAAGCGGCGTGATCTACATCCTCGAGGTCAATCCGCGCGCCTCGCGCACCGTACCGTTCGTGTCCAAGGCCACCGGCATTCCCCTGGCGAAGGTGGCCGCTCGCGTGATGACGGGCAAATCCTTAAGCCAGCAGGGTCGCACGGTGGAACGCATCCCGCCGTACTTTTCGGTCAAGGAAGCGGTGTTCCCGTTCATCAAGTTTCCGGAAGCCGACCCCATTCTCGGGCCGGAAATGAAATCGACCGGCGAGGTGATGGGGACGGGGAATACCTTCGGCGAGGCCTATGCCAAAGCGCAGGCGGCTTCCGGGGTGATTCTGCCCACCCGCGGACTGTGTTTCATCAGCGTGCGCGACCGTGACAAGCCGGGCGCCGTGATCCTGGCGCAAATGTTGATCGCCCGGGGCTTTGAAATCGCTGCCACCGGCGGGACGTCGAAAGTTCTCGAAGAAGCCGGGATAACCTGCCGCCGGGTCAATAAGGTCCGCGAGGGTCGCCCGCACGTGGTCGATATGATAAAGAATGACGAGGTGGCGTTGATCGTCAATACCACCGAAGGCAAGCAAGCGGTGCGCGAATCGCGCTCCATCCGTCGCGAGGCGGTCGCGAGGCGAGTAACCTATTACACCACCGTGGCAGGAGCGCGAGCGACGTGCGACGCGCTGGATCACTTAGGCGACATCGAAGTGAATCGATTGCAGGATTTGCACAAGGAAATGGCGTGACGCGAACTCCCATGACGCTGCGCGGCGCTGAACGGCTGCGCGCGGAACTGAAGCAGCTGAAGAGCGAGGCGCGGCCGAATGTCATCAAGGCCATCGCCGAGGCGCGCGCGCACGGCGATTTGAGCGAGAACGCCGAATACCATGCCGCCCGCGAGCAGCAAAGCTTCATCGAAGGCCGCATCAACCAAATCGAGAGTCGCCTGAGCAATGCCGAGGTGATTGACGTCACCAAGCTCACCGCCAACGGCCGCGTGGTTTTCGGCTCAACGCTCGAGCTGGAAGATCAGGACGGCGGCAACATAGTGGTCTACCAGCTCGTGGGCGATGATGAGGCCAATATCAAGCAGGGACTGCTGTCGGTGTCCTCGCCGATTGCGCGCGCGCTCATCGGCAAATCCGAGGGCGATGTCGTCGATGTCACCGTGCCGGGCGGAACCCGTTCTTACGAAATCGTTTCCGTCCGCTACATGTAAGGAATTGTGAAGATTCTTGCGCGTGCCTTACGGGTGCTGATAACACTATGGGCGGGCAGTCTTTGGTCGCTGCTGTGGGTTGCGGCGAGCGTGTTTCATTTCTTGAGCGATCGGCATACCGCGGGGCTCATTGCCGCCCGGCTCTTTAGCATCGAGACCTACCTGGGACTTGGCAGTGCATGCCTGGCTTTACTGCTGCCGGTCCGCGCGCGATTTCTGCTGGGATTTGTCGCGGTCGCGTTGCTTGCGACGAACGAGTGGATCCTCAAGGCGGCCATGACGCTTGCGCAGACGCACGGCCGCACCGCAGGATTGTCTTTTGGTGCCTGGCACGGCGTCTCGGCAGGGCTTTACGTGCTGGCCTGTCTGTGCGTCTTAGGTTTGATTTATCAGGATGAATATCGCCATGTTTAACCGCACCCGGTTTTGTCTCGCGGCCCTGTTCTGCGCGCTCGCGCCCGCTGCGTGGTGCGGAGCGCCATTTTCATTCGAGTCGGCGCCGGGCCGGCTGCCGAAGAATGTCGTTCCCGTCAGTTACGACGTCGCCATCGTGCCGGATGTCGATGCTTTGAGATTGGCCGGAACCGAGTCGGTGCAGCTGCAATTCCGTGCGGCGAGCGCGACGGTGCAATTCAATTCGCTCAACGAGACCTTGACCCGTGTACTGCTCGACGGCAAGCCGGTCAAGAGCGTGTCCTCGAGCAATGAGCAGCAACTCACCACCGTAACGTTGGCGAAGCCGGCGGCGGGCCTGCACACTTTGAGTTTTTCGTACAGCGGCAAAATTGAATCTCAGCCGCAGGGTTTATTCGCGCAGAAGTACACGAAACCTGGCGGCGGTCAGGCCGTGATGTTGTCGACGCAAATGGAGGCCACGGACGCGCGCCGCATGTTCCCTTGCTGGGATGAACCGGCGTTTCGCGCCTATTTTCACCTGACAGTGACGGTACCCAAGTCCTGGGCCACGGTGGGCAACATGCCTGTCGCCCGCCGCACTGTGAATGGCGAATCAGCGACGGTGAGTTTTCAGCGATCCCCGAAAATGCCGTCCTACCTGGTGGAATTCACGGCAGGGGACATGCGCGAAGTGTCCGCGGCGCGCGGCGGCACGCAATTCGGTGTCTGGGCGGTCGCGGGTCACGAACAAGACGGCGCGGCGGCGCTCGCCAGTGCCCAGGATATTTTGGCCGACTACAACGAGTACTTTGCCTACCCGTATCCCTTGCCTAAGCTTGATTCCATCGCCATTCCGGGCGGCTTTTCCGGCGCCATGGAGAATTGGGGGGCGATTACCTATAACGATCGGGTGTTGCTGGTCAGCCCTTCGAGCACCATGCGGAACCGGCAAACGGTTTTCAGCATTCAAGCGCATGAGATGGCACATCAATGGTTCGGGGACCTGGTCACCATGGGATGGTGGGACGACACCTGGCTGAATGAAAGCTTCGCCTCGTGGCTCGCAGCCAAGGAGACGGCGGCGCGCTATCCCGCCTGGCGCTGGTGGGAACAGGAGGACGATTCGAAAGAGTCGGCAATGGCGGCCGATGCGCGCGCGACCTCGCATGCCATAGAGCAGCACGTCACCGACGAGCTGCAGGCGGCCAATTCCTTCGATTCAGACATTACCTACAGCAAAGGTGAGGCGCTGCTGCGCATGCTAGAAGCGTATATCGGCGAGGACGTGTTTCGCCAAGCGATCCGCAGCTACATCAAGAACCGCGCCTATTCAAATGCGGCTGCCGCGGATCTCTGGAATGCCTTGGGCCACGCCAGCGGCAAGAACGTTCCCGCAGTCGCGGCGCCGTGGATCGAGAAGCCGGGATTTCCCTTGATTCAAGTGACGGCGGCGTGCGATGCCTCCGGCAATCGCAGCGTGACCTTGAGCCAGAAGCGGTTCCTGCTGAACGGCGCCGGTGCAACGGGCGCGCAGTGGCAGGTGCCATTGCGAATTCGCACCGGCAGCGCCGCTGCGCGCAACGTGCTGCTCGACACGCAGGAGCAGAAGATCGCAGCGGGCCGCTGCGACGAGGCTTTATCCGTGAATGCCGACGCCGTCGGCTATTACCGCGTCCAGTACGATGCTGGCACGCTGGCCGTGAATACGCGGCTATTCCCGGATGCTGTCGATGGCGATCGCATCGCCTTGCTCGACGATCAATGGGCGTTGGTGGGCAGCGGCGAGGCGCCCCTGCAAAGCCTTTTAGCGCTGGCGTCGTCCATGGGCACCGACCGCGACGCACGTGCGTGGCAGCAGATCGTCCGCGCACTTGCGGTCATTGAATACGATGAGCGCGGATCGCCCGGACATGAAGCTTTCGCAGCGTACGCGCGTGCACTGATCAAACCCGTAGCCGACCAGTTAGGCTGGGACGCAGCGCCGCAGGAGACGCCGGATGTCGGCGACTTGCGAGATACGCTGTTGCGGGACTTGAGCAGCTGGGGCGGTCAGGCCACGATCGACGAGGCACGCCGACGCTTCGCAGCATTCGTTAAGGATCCGCACAGTTTGAACGCGGACGCGCAAACGACCTTGCTCACGATCGTCGGACAAAACGCGGACGCCGCAACTTTTGCGCAGCTGCACACGCTCGCCAAGGACGCCAAAGACGACACATTCATGCAGCGCTGCTACGTGGCGCTGGCGCGCGTGCGGGATCCGGCGCTCGCGCGCCAAGTGGTGCAAATCGCGCTGTCGGATGAACTGCCGCCGCAGGCGAATACTCTCGCAATTCGCTTGATCATAGGGTTGGCGCGCGAACATCCGCGGCTTTCCTGGGACACCTATATCGCCAATCAGAATCAGTTGATGAAGGCGATACAGAGCGAGGTTCGACCGTTGGTGATCGCGCAGCAATCGCCGGCCGTCTATTGGGACGCGCTGCCGCTGGACCAGCTCGAGGCGTGGGCGCGCGCGCACATTCCGGAAGGAGCCTCCAAGAATCTGGCGCGCGGCATGGAAACCGCGCATTACTTGGCGGCGCAGAAGCTGACGCTGGTCAAGGCGGCGGATGCCTACCTGGCCATGGCAAAGCACGCGGCGCGCTAAAGATCAATCGGGCAGGAGAATCTTCGGCATCTGCGCGCAGCGGCGGTAGAAGAGGCCGACATTGCCGATCCGCTGCGCGATTTCACTGGCCGTTTGCTTGGCCAAGTCATCGAGCGCGGCGTCTCGTGCGCTGCGTTCCCCGATCCGGGCGGAGACTTTGACCAATTCATGATCGGCGAGGGCGCGATCCAGTTCCTTCACGACGTTCGGGGTTAAGCCGGCATTTCCCAGTATGACGATCGGGCTTATGGGGTGCCCCAGACGGCGCAAATGTTTCTTTTGTTTCTCGGAGAGCTTTGTCATCGAGCGATTATAGTTGCAATTCAAAATGCCCAAGCGCACTAAAAGCAGTTCCCGCTGGCTGGCCGAACACGCCAACGATGAGTTCGTGAAACGCGCGCAGAAAGAAGGCTGGCGCTCACGCGCCGTGTTCAAGCTCGCGCAGATTCAGGAAACCGAGCGGCTGCTGCGGCCGGGAATCCGCGTGGTCGATTTAGGTTCAGCCCCCGGTGGCTGGAGCCAGTATGCGGCGCGCATTGTGGGCGGCAAAAGCCGCATTGTGGCGACTGACATATTGCCCATGGAGGCGATAGCGGGCGTCGAATTCGTCCAGGGCGACTTCAGGGAAGAGGCAGTGCTCGAGCAGGTTTTAGAGCGGGTTGGAGCGGACAAAATCGAGCTTGTATTGTCGGATATGGCCCCCAACATGGCAGGTATCGATGCGGTGGACCAGCCTCGCTCGATGTATTTGGCGGAGCTCGCCATGGAGTTCGCGGATCGTGTTTTGGCGCCCGGAGGCGATTTGCTTGTGAAATTATTTCAAGGAGCCGGATTCGAACAGATCATCAAGGATGCGCGCGGTCGTTATGGGCGCGTGGTGACGAAAAAGCCGAAGGCGTCACGAACTCGCAGTCCTGAGATCTATCTGTTGGCGCAGCAGTTTAGGATGGTGTAAGTTGAGGAAACGCCCGTCAAATTTGCTGGTCTAAATGTGAAGACGGTTGCAGGTGAAACTTGAACGATCTGACGAAACAAATCCTCTTATGGGTCGCTTTAGCGGTCATTCTGCTCGCGATTTTCAGTCAATTCGGCATGCGCACCGGTCAGCCCGCGCCGGTTATTTACTCGCAATTCCTCACCGATGTGAAGAGCGGCAGCATCGAATCGGTGACCTTGAAGGGCGACATTATTGAAGGCAAGCGCCGCTCCGGCGAGAATTTTGTGGTCTTCAATCCGGAGACCAATAACGGCCCCTTGATCGACCTGTTGCAGCGACAGAACGTGAAGTTCGGCGGCGAAGCCCCCAAGCAGCAGTCGGTCTTCCTGCAATTGCTGATCTCCGCCTTTCCGATATTGATTCTCATTGGCTTCTGGGCCTACTTCATGCGCCAGATGCAGGGCGCCTCCGGCGGCCGGGGGGCCATGTCCTTTGGCAAGAGCCGGGCGCGGCTCTTGGGTGAGGATCAGGTCAATATCACCTTCGCCGACGTGGCGGGGGTCGAGGAAGCCAAGCAGGAAGTCGTCGAAATCGTCGACTTCTTGAAAGATCCGGGCAAGTTCCAGAAACTTGGCGGCAAGATCCCGAAAGGTGTGCTGATGGTGGGCTCGCCGGGCACCGGCAAAACCCTTCTGGCGCGCGCCATCGCGGGCGAGGCCAAAGTGCCCTTTTTCACGATTTCGGGCTCCGATTTCGTCGAAATGTTCGTGGGCGTGGGGGCATCGCGGGTCCGCGACATGTTCGAGCAGGCCAAGAAGCATGCCCCTTGCATCATTTTCATCGACGAAATCGATGCGGTCGGCCGGCATCGAGGCGCGGGCTTGGGCGGCGGTCACGACGAGCGTGAGCAGACCTTGAACCAATTGCTGGTCGAGATGGACGGCTTCGAAGGCAATGAGGGCATCATTGTCATTGCGGCGACCAACCGGCCCGATGTCCTGGATCCGGCGCTGCTGCGTCCAGGCCGATTCGACCGTCAAGTGGTGGTACCGCTGCCCGATGTGCGCGGCCGCGAGCAAATCCTCAAAGTACACATGCGCAAAGTGCCGCTCGGCGACAACGTCAAGCCCTCGGTCATCGCGCGCGGCACACCCGGTTTCTCGGGCGCGGACCTGGCGAATCTGGTGAACGAAGCGGCGCTGTTTGCAGCGCGCGGCAACAAGCGCTCGGTGACGATGGAAGAGTTTGAGCGCGCCAAGGACAAAATCATGATGGGCGCAGAGCGCCGCTCCATGGTCATGACCGAAGAAGAGAAGCGCAACACGGCGTACCACGAATCGGGCCATGCCATCGTGGGCTTGAGCGTTCCTGAGCACGATCCGGTGTATAAGGTGACCATCATTCCGCGTGGCCGCGCATTGGGCGTGACCATGTTCCTGCCGGAAGCCGATCGCTACAGCACCAGCAAGCGCCAACTCGAGAGCCGCATCGCCACGCTGTTCGGCGGGCGCATTGCCGAGGAATTGGTGTTCGGCGCGGATGCCGTCACCACCGGCGCCTCCAACGACATCGAACGCGCCACCGAACTGGCGCGCAACATGGTCACGCGCTGGGGACTTTCGGATCGCTTGGGTCCGCAGACCTACAGCGAGGAATCCGGCGAAGTCTTCCTGGGGCGCAGCGTCACGCAGCACAAGCAAGTCTCGGACGTCACGGCACACGTGATCGACGAAGAAGTGCGCCGCGTGATCGACAGCAACTATCAACGCGCGTACAAAATTCTTCAGACCAACATGGACAAGCTGCAGACCATGTCGGAAGCCTTGATCAAGTACGAGACCATTGATGAGGAAATGATCAAGGACATCATGGAAGGGCGCGCACCGCGACCGCCGCGCGACTGGGATGACACGCCGACTCCGACGCCGCGGCCGCCGTCTGCTGAGAAGCCGACGACGCCGCTGATCAACCCCGCCGGACAACACTGAGGGGCGGGATTCGGGGGGATTTCCCCGACCGCTGTAAACACGGCCGCAATCGGGAGGCGTTTCCCCGCATGCTGTGGCGCTGTCGAAATCGCTCGATTGATCTAACGCGGCCCGTGGTCATGGGCATACTCAATGTCACCCCGGATTCCTTTTCAGATGGGGGGCGCTATGCGGCGCTCGATGCGGCGTTAGAGCGTGCGCGGCAAATTGTGGCGGAGGGGGCGGCCATCGTCGATGTGGGCGGTCAGTCGACGCGGCCCGGCGCACTCGCGGTGGAAACATCGCTCGAGATCGAGCGCGTCGTGCCGGTCATCGAAGCCATTGCCGCAAGCTGCGATGTGGCAATTTCCGTCGATACGTCCAAACCCGGTGTTATGACCGCTGCCGTGGCGGCCGGCGCCTGCATCATCAACGATGTTTATGCGCTGCGTGAGCCCGGCGCGCGCACGGTCGCGGCCGACACCTGCGCGGGCGTGTGTCTCATGCATATGCAGGGTGAGCCGCGTACGATGCAGGACAGTCCGCACTATAATGACGTGGTGGCCGAGGTGATGGAGTTTTTGGCCCACGAACGCCGCGCATGCATGGAGGCGGGCGTCGCGAGCGACGCCATTGCGCTCGATCCGGGATTTGGATTCGGCAAAAACTTGGAGCACAACTTGAGGCTATTGAGAGGACTACCGCGTTTCGCAGCACTCGAGGCGCCGCTGTTGGTCGGCGTGTCGCGTAAGAGCGTGCTCGGCAAGATCTTGGGTAAAGGCGTGAATGATCGGCTGTACGGCGGATTAGGCTTGGCGGCCCTGGCCGTGGCCAATGGCGCACGCATCATTCGCACCCATGATGTCAGCCCCACCGTGGACGCGGTAAAAAGCGTCAGCGCGGTGCTGCACGGATCCGCCACGTGAGCCACTATTTCGGCACCGATGGCGTCCGCGGTCGGGTCGGCTCGGCGCCGATGACAGTCGATTTTGCCTTGCGTCTGGCCAGTTCCGCGGCGCGAGTGCTCAGTCCCAACGGCGGCCGCGTGCTCATCGGCAAGGATACGCGCGTGTCGGGGTACATGTTCGAATCGGCGTTGGAGGCAGGATTCGTCGCCGCCGGCGTCGACGTGATGCTGATCGGTCCGCTGCCCACGCCGGGCATCGCGTATATGACGCAGCGGTTGGGCTGCAGTTTCGGCGTTGTCATCAGTGCCTCGCACAACTCCTACGAGGACAACGGCATCAAGTTCTTCGATGCCACCGGCAGCAAGTTGTCCGACCGGGTGGAGCAGGACATCGAAGCGTTGTTGGATCATGCGGTGATTACCCAAGAATCACAGCATTTAGGCAAGGCGATCCGAATCGACCGCAGCCGCACGCAGTACCAGGAATTTTGCGCCTCGACCATCCCCGCGGGCATGGACCTGAAGGGATTCAAAATCGTGATCGACTGTGCGAACGGCGCCGGCTACAAGGTGGCGCCGCGCGTGTTGGCGGATCTCGGCGCAGAGATCGTGCCGATCGGCTGCTCGCCCAACGGCCGCAACATCAATGACGGCTGCGGATCGACTTCACCGGAACTACTGCAGCTCACGGTCCCGGGCGTGCGCGCGCAGGTCGGCCTGGCGCTCGACGGGGATGGCGATCGGGTGGTGATGGTGGATGAGCTGGGGCGATGCGTGGACGGCGATCAGTTGCTGTTCATTCTGGCCACGGCGCGGCATCTCGCCGGAGAATTGAAGGGGCCGGTGGTCGGCACTGTCATGAGCAATTTGGGACTGGAGCACGCGCTCGAATCGCGCAGCATCGAATTTCTGCGCGCGCAAGTGGGCGATCGCAATGTCCTCGCCATGCTGAATCAGGCTCGGGGCACGTTGGGCGGCGAGACTTCCGGTCACATTCTGTGCCTGGATAAAACCACCACCGGCGATGGCTTGATCAGCGCCCTGCAGATTCTGGCCATCATGAAGCGGACCGGAGCGGGGTTGGCGCAACTCGCCGCGGCGATGAAGAAGTATCCCCAGGTGCTGCTCAATGTACGGGTCCAAAAGCGCTTCGATCCGCACGCCGAACCTGGCGTCCTCCGGGTGGTCGAAGAGGTGGAAGGGCGGCTCCAGGGGCGCGGTCGAATCGTGCTGCGCGCTTCTGGCACGGAACCTGTTATTCGGGTGATGGTTGAGGGCTCGGATGCGGTCCTCGTAAAGAAGGGCGCCCAGGATATTGCCGCGGCCGTCGAGGCAGTATCCGCCGCTAATCTCTAACGGGGCTTGCAGTTACGCGGCTGCGCGGCTAATCTTCGCCGCGTTTCCCGCAGGGCTAATGCCCGAAGGTTGGCTATGCGTCGTCCGATGGTCGCGGGCAATTGGAAAATGCACGGGTCGCAGGCCCTCAATCGAGCGTTGCTTGGCGAGTTAGAGGGCTACATCAAGCCGGACTGGCCGATCGACGTCGTGGTATTTCCGCCTTATGTCTATTTAGCCGATGCGGTGCGCGTCCTGGAAGAGGGCCGCATCATGGTCGGCGCGCAGGATGTCTGTGCCGAATCCGGGGGCGCTTTTACCGGACAAGTGGGCGCCGCCATGCTCAAGGACGTGGGATGCAGCTACGTCATCGTCGGTCATTCCGAGCGGCGGCGCTGGTATCACGAACACGATACGTTGGTGGCACGAAAGTTTGCGGCCGCTTTGTCAGGGGGACTGACGCCGGTGTTATGCGTCGGAGAAACCCTGGAAGAACGCGAGGCCAAGCAAACCGAAACGGTGGTGTCACGTCAGATCGATGCGGTGATTGCAATGCACGGCGCCGGCGCCTTTGCCCAAGCGGTGCTCGCGTATGAGCCGGTGTGGGCCATCGGCACCGGGCGCACCGCATCGCCGCAGCAGGCGCAAGACGTCCATGCATACCTGCGCGGCCGGATCGCGGCCCATGATGCTAAGATGGCGGCTCATTTGCGCATCCTGTACGGCGGCAGCGTCAAGGCCGGCAACGCGGCAGAGCTTTTCGCGATGCCCGATGTGGATGGTGGATTGATAGGCGGCGCTTCGTTGAGCGCCGATGAGTTTCGACAGATTTGCGCGGCTGCGGCCGTTCGCCACTAAAAGAGATTTTTTATGTTGCGTGGTTTGATTTTGGGCGTGCATGTGCTGCTTGCACTGATGATTATCGGACTGGTGCTGCTGCAACGGGGCAAGGGTGCCGAAGCGGGCGCCGGATTCGGTTCGGGCGCATCGGGCACGGTGTTCGGCGCGCGCGGAACGAGCACCTTGTTTTCGAAGTTGACCGCGGTGTTTGCGGGTTTGTTCTTTGTCACCAGTTTGACTCTCGCATATATGGGCGCACATGCGCCCGTGCGGCCCAACTCGGTGCTGGAGCGTGCCGCAGCGGCCGCTGCCTCTGCGCCGAGCAAAGCGCCGCCGCCGGCGCTCACGCCGACGCCGCCGCCCGCGACTGCGCCGGCACCCGCGCCCGAACAAAAGTGAATATTGCCGACGTGGCGAAATTGGTAGACGCGCTAGTTTGAGGGGCTAGTGGGGCAACCTGTGCCGGTTCGAGTCCGGCCGTCGGCACCATTGTTTGATACAATTATGGTCAATCCCGTGTAGTCAACGGCGTTGATAATGCTGCGACAGTACTTACCGATTTTAATTTTTCTGGGTTTGGCCACGGTCTTGGGCCTGGCGCTGTTTACCGTCGGTTGGATTCTGGGTCCGCGGCGCCCGGATTCCGAAAAACTCTCTCCTTATGAGTGCGGCTTCGAGGCCTTTGAAGACTCGCGCATGCGTTTCGACGTTCGCTACTACCTGGTGGCCATCATCTTCATCGTCTTCGACCTGGAGATTGCGTTTTTCTTCCCCTGGGCGGTGTCTCTCAAAATCACCGGCACCTTCGGCCTCCTGGCGATGCTGATTTTCGCTCTGGTGCTGGTGGTGGCCCTGGCCTATGACTACAAGAAAGGGGCCTTGGAATGGGATTAGAAGCCGACAACACCACGCGTGGCTTCGAAGTCACCACTGTCGACAAGCTCATCAATTGGGCCCGTACGGGTTCGCTGTGGCCGATGACCTTTGGCCTGGCTTGCTGTGCGGTGGAAATGATGCACGCGGGGGCGGCACGCTACGATCAGGACCGCTTCGGCATCATTTTTCGCCCAAGTCCGCGCCAGTCGGACGTCATGATCGTGGCCGGCACCCTGGTGAACAAAATGGCTCCGGCGCTGCGCAAGGTGTACGACCAGATGACCGAGCCGCGGTGGGTGATCTCCATGGGATCCTGCGCCAACGGCGGCGGCTACTATCATTATTCCTACGCGGTGGTGCGCGGCTGCGATCGCATCGTCCCGGTCGATGTCTACGTGCCCGGATGTCCGCCCACCGCGGAAGCGTTGCTGTACGGCATCATCCAGCTGCAGAACAAGATTCGCCGCAACAAGGCGATTATTCGATGAGCGCGGATCCAAGCACCACGGCGGCGGTTGCAACACCGACCCGCCTCGAAGTTCTGGCGCAAGCGATCACGGCCGCGTTGCCGGCCAAGCTCACGGCGGTGGCCAATCACACCGGCGAGTTGACCTACGAGGTGCCGGCGAATGAGCTCTTGCCGGTGGCGCAGGTGCTGCGCGAGGCGCCGGAGCTCAAGTTTCAAATGTGCATGGACGTCTGCGGCGTGGACTATCTCTCGCACGGCCGCGACGAATGGAACACCGAGACCGCGACCTCTTCCGGATTCAGCCGCGGCGTGGCGCGCGGCGCGCAGCGCTTGGGCCCAATCACGCCGGGGCGGCGATTTGCGGTGGTCTACCACCTGCTCTCGATCTCCTTGAATCAACGGCTGCGCCTACGGGTGTTCTGCCCCGACGACGAGGCGCCCATGGTCGACTCCGTCACCGATATATGGGCGGGCGCGAATTGGTTTGAGCGCGAGGCCTTTGACTTGTTCGGCATCCTGTTCAAAGGCCACCCGGACCTGCGCCGCTTGTTGACCGACTACGGTTTCATCGGCTACCCGTTTCGCAAGGATTTTCCGCTCTCCGGCAATGTGGAAGTGCGCTACGACCCGGAAAAGGGCCGCGTGGTTTATCAACCGGTGACCATCGATCCGCGCGTGCTCGTGCCCAAGGTGATCCGCCACGACAACCGCTACGATCCCGCGCTCACCAATGCTCCCGTCCACACCACGAGCATTGCCAAGACCGATGGCTGAGATCCGCAACTACACCATGAACTTCGGCCCGCAGCACCCGGCTGCGCACGGGGTGCTGCGCCTGGTGCTGGAGATGGACGGCGAGGTGATTCAAAAAGCTGACCCGCACGTGGGCCTGCTGCATCGCGCGACCGAGAAGCTGGCGGAGAGCAAGCCGTTCAATCAATCGATCGGCTACATGGATCGGTTGGATTACGTCTCCATGATGTGCAACGAGCACGCCTATGTCATGGCGATCGAGAAACTATTGGGTCTTCAGCCGCCGGTGCGCGCGCAGTACATCCGCGTGATGTTCGATGAGATCACGCGCATCTTGAATCACCTGATGTGGCTGGGCGCCCACGCTCTCGACATCGGCGCCATGACGGTGTTCTTGTATTGCTTCCGCGAGCGCGAAGATCTGATGGATTGTTATGAGGCGGTCTCCGGCACGCGCATGCATGCGACCTACTATCGTCCCGGCGGCGTCTACCGCGACCTGCCCGAGGCAATGCCCCAGTACCCGTATTCGCAGTGGCGCAGCAAAAAGGAAGTGGATCGCTTAAATGCCCGGCGCTCCGGCGGACTCATCGATTTCATCGCGGATTTCACCAAGCGTTTCCCCGCCAATGTGGATCAATACGAGGCGTTGTTGACGGACAACCGAATTTGGAAACAGCGCACCGTCAATATCGGCGTGGTGAGTCCGGAGCGCGCCATGCAGCTCGGATTCTCCGGTCCCATGCTGCGCGGCTCCGGCGTCGAGTGGGACTTGCGCAAGAAACAGCCCTACGATGTGTACGATCAATTGGATTTCGATATTCCCGTGGGCCGCAATGGCGATTGCTACGATCGCTATCTGGTGCGGGTGGAGGAATTGCGCCAGTCGAATCGCATCATCGAACAATGCGTGGCGTGGCTCAAGGCCAATCCCGGGCCGGTGATGATCGATGATCGCAAGGTGCGGCCGCCGCGGCGCGAGGAAATGAAGGGCGACATGGAATCCTTGATCCACCACTTCAAATTGATGACCGAAGGCTACTGCGTGCCCGCGGGCGAGGTGTATGCCGCGGTCGAAGCGCCCAAGGGCGAGTTGGGCGTGTACCTGGTGTCCGACGGCGCGAACAAACCTTACCGGCTCAAAGTTAGACCGCCGGGTTTCGCGCACCTTGCGGCACTCGATGAGATGGTGCGCGGCCATATGCTCGCGGACGTGGTCGCCGTCATCGGCAGCCAGGATATTGTGTTCGGCGAGATCGACCGATGAGCGCGAAATTATCCGACCACGTGCGCGAAGAAATCGATCATTGGGTGGCCAAGTTTCCGCCCGATCGCAAACGGTCCGCCGTGATTTCCGCTTTGCATGCCGTGCAGCACGAGAATCGCGGCTATATCACCACGGATCTCATGGATGCGGTCGCCGAATATTTGGAGCTGCCGAACATCCTGGTGTACGAGGTCGCGTCCTTTTATTCGATGTTCGAGACCAAGCCGGTGGGCCGCCATCACATTTCGGTCTGCACCAATATTTCCTGCATGCTGCGCGGCTCCCAGGAGATCGTCGATCACGTTGAGAAGAAACTCGGCATCAAGACCGGCGACAGCACCCCGGATGGGCGCATTTATTTGAAGCGCGAAGAGGAGTGTCTGGCCGCGTGCTGCGGGGCGCCGATGATGATGGTGGATCATGTCTATCATGAGAATCTCACGCCGCAGAGCCTAGAAAAGATCCTGGACGAATTGACTTGAGAATAGAGAGTCGCTGATGCCGTACGAGCAGAACCTGGTGTTATTCGAAGCGCTGAAATACGAGCGCTCGTGGACGCTCGAGGTGTATCGGCAATTCGGCGGCTATCAGGCGTGGGAGAAAGTCCTGCGCGAGCAAACCCCGCGCGAGAAAATAATCGAGGAAGTGAAGGCTTCGGGCCTGCGCGGCCGCGGCGGCGCTGCGTTTCCCACCGGCGTGAAGTGGAGCTTCATGCCGCGCAGTTCTCCGCTGCAAAAGTACGTGGTCTGCAACTCGGACGAATCCGAGCCCGGCACCGCCCATGACCGCGAGATCCTGCGCTTCAATCCGCACTCCATCATCGAAGGCATGGCCATCGGCGGTTACGCCATGACCGCGACCGTGGGCTACAACTACATTCGCGGCGAATTTTTGGCCGAACCCATCCCGCGCTTCGAGACCGCTTTGGCGGAAGCCTATGCGGCGGGTCTTCTGGGTAAAAACATTTTGGGCTCCGGCGTAGATTTTGACCTACACACCTTCATCGGCGCCGGCGCGTACATCTGCGGCGAAGAAACCGCGCTGCTCGAATCCCTCGAGGGCAAGCCGGGCAAGCCGCGCTTCAAGCCGCCATTCCCGGCCAATTTTGGTTTGTTCGGCAAGCCGACCACCATCAACAATACGCAGAGCTTTGCGTCCGTGCCCACCATCATGCGCAAGGGTGCGGCCTGGTTTGCGGGCTTGGGTCCGGTGAATTCGGGCGGCACCGTGATTTTTTCCGTTTCCGGCCATGTGGAACGGCCCGGCAACTTCGAATTGCCCATGGGAATTCCTTTCAGGGATCTGATGGAGCTGGTGGGCGGCGTGTGGAAGGGCCGCAAGCTGAAAGCAGTGATTCCCGGCGGCTCCTCGTGCATGGTGGTGCCCGCTGAGATCATGTGGAATACCAATATGGACTATGACTCGCTGAAGAAGGCCGGCTCCTCTTTCGGCACGGGCGCGGTCATCGTCATGGACGAAACCACCTGCATGGTGCGCGCGCTCGAGCGTCTGGCCCGCTTCTATATGTCGGAGTCCTGCGGCCAATGTACGCCGTGCCGTGAAGGCACGGGCTGGCTGGATCGGATGCTGAAACGCATCATCGCCGGAGAGGGCAGGAGCGAGGACTTAGGCCTGCTGCTCGATGTGGCCAATCGTATCGAAGGGCACACCATCTGTGCGCTGGGCGATGCGGCGGCCTGGCCGGTGCAGAGCTTCTTGAAGCATTTCAAGCCCGAATTTCAATACATGATCGAACACAGGGGCCGCTCCATCATGGAGGGCGCCACTCACTTGGACGGCCGCCCGGCCGTCGCGGCTTAAGACATGGCAGACGATACCGTCAATATCGAAGTCAACGGCGTCGCGCTGAAGGCCCGCAAGGGCCAGATGATCATGCAGGTCACCGATCCTGCCGACATTTATATTCCGCGCTTTTGCTACCACGAGAAATTGACCGTGGCGGCGAACTGCCGCATGTGCCTGGTCGAGGTGGAAAAAGCGCCCAAGCCGTTGCCGGCGTGTGCGACTCCCGTGACCGAAGGCATGAAGGTGTTCACCAAATCGCCCAAGGCCGTGGCGGCGCAGCGTGCCACCATGGAATTTCTGCTCATCAATCATCCGCTCGATTGCCCGATCTGCGATCAGGGCGGCGAGTGCGAACTGCAGGATCTGGCCTTGGGATTCGGGCGCGACATCTCGCGCTTCAGCGAAGGCAAACGCGTGGTCAAGGACAAGAACCTGGGTCCTTTGGTCTCCACCGACATGACCCGTTGCATTCATTGCACCCGCTGCGTGCGTTTTGGCGCTGAGATTCAAGGCTACCCTCAAATGGGCGCGACCGGCCGCGGCGAGAACATGGAAATCGGCACCTACATCGAGCACAGCGTCGATCATGAGTTGTCGGCGAACATCATCGATCTGTGCCCCGTCGGCGCACTCAACAACAAACCGTTCCGCTACCACGCGCGCGCCTGGGAAATGACCCAAGCTGCCTTGGTATCGCCGCATGATGCCTTCGGCACCAACCTGTACGCGCATGTGCTGCGCGGCAGGCTGATGCGCATGGTGCCGCGCGAGAATGAGGATCTCAACGAAACCTGGATCGCCGACCGCGATCGCTTCGGCTTTGAAGGCATGTATTCCGCGGATCGCGTCTCGCAGCCGATGCTGCGGATCGCCGGCACCTTGCAGGCCGTGGATTGGGAGGTGGCGCTGAACGCCGCCGCGGAAGGCTTGCAGCAGGCCGCCGCCGTCAGCAAAGCGGCCACCGGCTTTCTGGCATCGCCGATGGCCACGGTTGAGGAACTGTTTTTGCTGTCGCAAATTGCGCGCGGCGTAGGCTCGGGCAACATCGATCATCGCCTGAGGCAGCTGGATTTCCGTGCCCAGGAGATTGAGGCGGCCTATCCTCATCTCGGGCTTAAAGTGGCCGAGGTCGAACGCCTCGAGGGCGTGCTCATCGTGGGCTCGGATCTGCGGCATGAAATGCCGATGCTCGCGCATCGCATTCGTAAGGCGGCGATCAAGGGCGGCGCACAGGTGGCGTTCTTGAATCCGCGCCGCTTCGATTATATGTTCCCGGTCGCCGGCTACGTGGCAGAGACGGACATGATCGCGCAGCTCAATGCTCTGCTGCATGCCGCGGCCGGTGCGGCGAATAAACCGGTGCCGGCGGGCGTGGGTGCTGCCACCGTGACGGACGCTCACAAGTCTCTGATCGCCGCCCTGTCGCATGGAGCGCGGCGTGCCGTTATTTTGGGGACGCTGGCGCAGCGACATCCGGCCTACTCGCAGTTAAAGCGCCTGAGCGCCGCGCTGGCGGAAATGTGCGGCGCCAGCGTGGGATGCATCACCGAAGGGCCCAATGCCGCCGGCGCGTATCTCGCCGGCGCCGTGCCGCACCGGGAATCCGGCGGCGCGCCGCTTAAGAGCGCGGGTTTGTCGGCGCGAGCGATGCTGGATTCGCCGCTCAAGGCCTATGTGCTCTTCGGCGCTATCGATCCGGCCAACGACTTAGCAGTTGATCCGTGGGCGCTGGCTTCCGCGGACTTGGTCATTGCCGTGACCTCGCATTTGCCGGAATCCTTGCGCGGCATGGTGCATGTGCTGCTGCCCATCGGCACGTTTGCCGAAACCTCCGGCACGTATGTGAATGCGGAAGGGCGCTGGCAGAGTTGGGCGGGCGCGGCGAAGCTGCCGGGCGAGGCCCGACCCGGATGGAAGGTGCTGCGCGTGCTGGCGAACCTCTTGAACCTGCACGGCATCGACTACAACAGCTCGGATGAGATTCGCGACGCTTTGAAGGCGCTGTGCGGCGCGCGAGTCGAGGCCGCGGGAGCGGCAACCGGCGCCATCCCCGACGGCGAAATCCCCAAAGGTTCCTGGATGGAAATTCCGCCGTACCAAAGCGATCTGTTGGTGCGCGGCTCTGAACCGCTGCAAAAAACCAAGGACGGGCGCCTGACCCGTGCCGTGATTTAGCGATGTGGGATTGGACGCCGCTACGCGATTGGATCTCCGGCTACATCACGCCGTATTGGACCACGCCGTTGCTGCTGGCCGTGCAAACGCTAATCGTGATGATTGCCATCATTTTAACCATGGCGGTCTACACCTTGGCGGAACGCAAAGTCATCGGTTGGATGCAATACCGCCGAGGGCCAAATCGCGTCAATCTGTTCTGGATCCCAGGTTTGGGTCAACCGTTCGCGGACGTGATCAAGCTGGTTTTCAAAGAAATCATAATCCCGGCGGACGCGAATGGATTTTTGTTTCGCGTGGCGCCCTTCCTGGCGTTGGTTCCTGCGCTCGCGCTGTGGGCAGTGATACCGTTGCGTCCCGAGCATGCCTTCGCGAATATCGATGCGGGACTGCTGTATGTGTTGGCGCTCACCTCGATGGGCGTGTACGGCATCATTTTGGCTGGTTGGGCGGCGAATTCGAAGTATGCCTTCTTGGGCGCGATGCGTTCGGCGGCGCAGATCGTGGCCTACGAAATCGCGATGGGTTTCGCCATGGTGGGCGTACTGATGGCCTCAGGCAGCCTGAATATCGGCGAGATCATCCATCGCCAGTCTGGGATGTTCGGCTGGAACTGGACCTGGCTGTTTCCGCTATTCATCGTGTATTTCATTTCCGGCGTCGCAGAGACCAATCGCGCGCCCTTTGACGTGGCGGAAGGCGAATCGGAAATCGTCGCCGGCTTCCACGTCGACTATTCCGGCATGGCGTTTGCGCTGTTTTTCATCGCCGAATACGTCAACATGATTTTGATCTCCACCTTGACGTCGATCTTTTTCTTCGGCGGGTGGCTGTCGCCGCTCGATGGTTGGCTGCCCGCGGACTCGTGGGTCGCGCAGCCAAGCTTTTTCTGGCTCGCGCCCAAGGTCTTCTTCTTCATGTTCGTGTTTCTGTGGTTCCGCGCGACCTTCCCCCGTTACCGCTACGATCAGATCATGCGCTTAGGCTGGAAGGCGCTGATCCCCGTGACGCTCATATGGTTGTTGGCCGAAGGCATCATGGCCTACGTCCAGGTCGGTCCGTGGAAGGGGCACTAGTCATGCAAGGCATCCGCAGCTTTATCAAAACCTTCTTGCTCTGGGAGCTGCTGCAGGGCCTATGGGTCACGCTGAAAAGCATGTTCGCGACCAAGATCACGCTGAACTATCCGGAAGAGAAGGCGCCGCAGAGCAGCCGTTTCCGCGGCTTGCACGCGCTCAGGCGCTATCCGAACGGGGAAGAGCGCTGCATTGCCTGCAAGCTGTGCGAGGCGGTGTGTCCGGCGCTCGCGATCACCATCGAATCCGATGTCGCAAGCGACGGCACGCGCCGCACCACGCGCTATGACATCGATTTATTCAAGTGCATCTACTGCGGCTTTTGCGAAGAGGCCTGCCCCGTGGATGCCATCGTCGAGACGCGGATCCATGAGTACCACATGGAGAAGCGCGGCGAGAACATCATGAGCAAGGACAAGTTGCTCGGGATCGGCGAGCGTTACGAAGCCATCATTGCGGCGGATCGTGCCGCCGATGCGCGGTATCGCTGATGTTTCCGACGATCCTGTTCTTTATTTTCGCCGGTGTGCTGGTTAGCGCGGCCCTGGGCGTGATTCTGTCGCGAAACCCGGTGTACTCGGCGCTGCTCTTGGTGCTGTGCTTCTTCAACAGCGCCGTCATATGGGTGCTGCTCGATGCGGAGTTCCTGGGAATCGTCCTGGTTTTGGTCTATGTGGGCGCCGTGATGGTGCTGTTCCTGTTCGTGGTCATGATGCTGGACGTCAATCTGGAGCAGCTGCGCAAGGACTTCGTCGGCTACTGGCCCCTGACCGTGGCGGTGGCGGGGTTCGTGGTGTTTGCAATGATCAATGTCATCGTGGTCAAGCATCTGGGCGGCGCGGCCTTGAAGACTGCGCCGGTAATCGCGGCGGACTATTCGAATACGCGCGATCTCGGCGTGCAGCTATTCACCCGCTATGCCTATCCCGCGCAGCTCGCCGCGGTAATCCTGCTGGTGGCGAGCATCGCGGCCATTGTCCTCACTTTAAGGCAGCGCCAGGGCGGCAAGCCTCAGGACATCGCGAAGCAGGTGGCGGTACGGGCAAAAGACCGCGTTCGACTGGTCAAAATGGCCTCCGAGAAGAAATCATGATCACCCTGACCTACGTGCTGGCACTGTCGGGCATTTTATTTGCCATCGCGGTGGCCGGCGTGTTCTTGAATCGCAAGAACATCATCGTGCTGCTGATGTGCATTGAACTCATGCTGCTCGCGGTGAATTTCAATTTCGTCGCATTCTCGCGCTTCCGCGGCGACATAGCCGGCCAGATCTTCGTGTTTTTCATATTGACGGTCGCGGCAGCCGAGGCCGCGATTGGTCTCGCGATTTTGGTGGTGCTGTTCCGCGAACGCAGCAGCATCGAGGTCGAGGATCTCGACACGCTTCAGGGCTAAGAAGAATGCAGTCAATTTATCTCACCATCGTGTTAGCGCCGCTGATCGCCTGCCTGATCGCGGGTTTATTCGGCAAGGCCGTCGGCCGGGTCGGCGCGCATAGCGTCACCATCTTAGGCGTGGCCATCTCCTGCGCGCTGTCCTTCTATGTGCTCTACCAGCAGGTCTTCGAAGGCATGCCGGCGTTCAACGGTACCGTCTACACCTGGTTGCTGAGTGATGGCCTGCGGCTCAATGTCGGATTTTTGATCGATCATCTCTCGGCCATGATGATGGCGGTGGTGAGCTTCGTCTCCTTGATGGTGCACATCTACACCGTTGGCTACATGGCTGATGATGATGGCTATCAGCGCTTCTTCAGCTACATCTCGCTGTTCACCTTTTCGATGTTGATGCTGGTGATGGCGAATAATTTCCTGCAATTGTTTTTCGGCTGGGAAGCGGTGGGCGTGGTCTCATATCTTTTGATCGGGTTTTGGTACAAGAGACCCAGCGCCAACTTTGCCAGCCTGAAAGCCTTCCTGGTCAATAGGGTGGGGGACTTTGGCTTCGTACTCGGCATCGCCGCGGTGCTGCGTTATACCGGATCCTTGGATTACGCCACGGTTTTCGGCCAGGCCGGCCAAATCGCCGCCGCGCAGCTCCACATCACGAACACGGTGAGCTGGTCGGCGATCACCTTTACCTGCATTTGCCTGTTCGTGGGCGCGATGGGCAAGTCGGCACAGGTGCCTCTGCACATTTGGCTGCCCGATTCGATGGAAGGCCCCACGCCGATCTCGGCACTGATCCACGCGGCCACCATGGTGACCGCCGGGATTTTCATGGTGGCGCGTATGTCGCCGCTGTTCGAATTGTCGGAGACCGCCTTGTCCGTCGTGCTGATCATCGGCTCGACCACCGCGTTCTTCACGGGCCTCATCGGCATCGTCGCCAACGACATCAAGCGCGTGGTGGCGTACTCGACGCTGTCGCAGCTGGGGTACATGACCGTGGCGCTGGGGGTCTCGGCCTATAGCGGCGGCATTTTCCATCTCATGACGCATGCCTTCTTCAAGGCGCTGCTGTTCCTTGCGGCCGGCTCGGTGATCATCGCCATGCATCACGAGCAGGACATGCGCAAGATGGGCGGCTTGCGCAAGTACATGCCGATTACCTATTGGACCTGCCTGGTCGGCTGCCTGGCGCTGATTGGTTTTCCCGGCTCGTCGGGGTTTTTCTCCAAGGACTCGCTGATTGAAGCGGTGCATGCCTCGCATCGTATCGGTCAGCCTTACGCTTACTTCTGTGTGGTCGCGGGGGTGTTCGTCACCGGGCTGTACACCTTCCGCATGTTCATCATGACCTTCCTGGGCAAGGAGCGCATGGACCATCACACGCAGGAACATTTGCACGAGAGTCCCTGGGTGGTGACGGTTCCGCTGATCTTGCTTGCGATTCCTTCCGCGGTCATTGGCTGGTTCACGGTGAAGCCGATGCTGTTCGGCAAATTCTTCGACGGATCCATTTTCGTAGGCCCTGCCAACAATGTGCTGGAGCACGTCGGCGAAGAATTTCACGGCTCCGCATCCTTTGTGCTGTCGGCATTCCTCGCGCCGCCCGTGTGGCTTGCCGGCTTAGGGGTGTTGACGGCATATATCTTCTTTTTGTGGCGGCCGACCTGGGCGGACGCCGCGCAAGCCAGGTTCAAATGGCTGTACACCATTTTGATTGATAAATTCGGCTTCGACTGGTTCAACGAGCACGTCATCATGGCCGGTGCCCGCCTCCTGGGCGGCGGGCTGTGGCGGTTCGGCGATCAGCTCGTGATCGATGATGGCTTGGTCAACGGCAGTGCGCGCACCGTCGGCTGGCTGGGGTCGGTCATGCGCTATGCGCAGTCGGGGTACCTGTATCACTATGCCTTCGCCATGATTCTAGGATTGGCCGCACTGCTCTTGTGGTTGATCTGGCGATGAGCTTGAGCACCCACCTTTTGTCATGGCTGATCTGGCTGCCCATCGTGGGCGGGTTCGTGGTCTTAAGTTTGGGCCACCGCGTGACACTCGCGAAGTGGCTGTCGCTGGCGGTGAGCGCGCTGGCGTTCATCTTGAGCATACCGCTGTGGAGCTGGTTCAAGACCGGAACGGCGGAAATGCAGTTCGTGGAACGCTCGCCGTGGATTCCGACCATCCATTCGGAGTTCTACATCGGCGTCGACGGCATTTCGATGCCGCTGATACTGCTGACGACCTTTACCACCGTGCTCGTCGTGATCGCCAGCTGGCAAAACGTCGAGAAGCGCGTGGCGCAGTACATGGCGGCCTTTTTGATCATGGAAGGCCTGATGATCGGCGTCTTCGCTGCGCTCGACGGCGTGCTGTTCTACGTGTTCTGGGAAGCGATGCTGCTGCCCATGTTCATCATCATCGGCGTCTGGGGCGGACCGCGCCGGGTCTACGCCACCTTCAAGTTCTTCCTGTACACCTTCATCGGTTCGATCCTGATGCTGGTTGCGCTCATTTACCTGTACCTGAAGTCAGGCAGCTATGAACTGGCGGTGTTTCAGCGCATACCGCTCACGCTCACGGAACAGACTTTGATTTTTCTGGCGTTCTTCGCGGCCTTTGCGGTGAAAGTGCCGATGTTTCCGGTGCACACCTGGTTGCCCGATGCGCACGTCGAGGCGCCGACGGGCGGCTCGGTGGTGCTGGCCGCCATCATGTTGAAAATGGGCGGATACGGCTTCTTGCGCTTCTCGCTGCCGATTGCACCCGATGCCAGCCGCGAATTGGATTGGCTGATCATTACCCTGTCGCTGATCGCCGTGGTGTATATCGGCTTCGTGGCGCTCGCGCAGCGCGATATGAAGAAGCTGATCGCCTATTCATCCATTGCGCACATGGGCTTCGTCACTTTGGGCATGTTCATCGGCTTTCAGATCGTCGCGCACACCGGCAAGACCAGCGGCATCGAGTTGGGGTTGGACGGCGCCGTGGTGCAAATGCTCTCGCATGGCTTGGTCTCCGGTGCGATGTTCCTGTGCGTGGGCGTGATGTACGATCGCGTTCACAGCCGCGAGATTTCCGCCTACGGCGGCGTGGTCAACACCATGCCGAAGTTTGCGGCTTTCATGGTGCTGTTCGCGCTCGCCAATTCGGGTCTGCCGGGAACCTCCGGGTTCGTCGGCGAGTTTTTGGTGATCCTGGCGGCGTTCAAGGCCAATGTCTGGTACGCGTTCTGGACTGCCATCAACCTGGTTCTGGGCGCAGCCTATACGCTGTGGCTGGTGAAGCGCGTGATCTTTGGCGAGGTGGCGAACGACAAGGTGGCGGCGCTCAAGGACATGAACGGCCGCGAATTCCTGGTGTTAGGAGCGCTCGCCATTGCGGTGTTGTGGGTGGGACTGTGGCCGGCGCCGCTTCTCGATGTGATGCGGGCGACGACGCAGCATTTGGCCGAGCAGCTGCTCATCTCGAAGGTTGCACTGTAAGGTACGTATGAGCGCAGGCGCATTCAATCCGAGTTTCTTCAATTCAGGCCTGGTCTATGCGCGGCCCGAAATTTTCCTTTCGCTGGCTGCCTGCGCCATTTTGATGCTGGACTTGATGCTGACTGATGCGCAGCGCCGCTGGACGGGCTGGCTGGCGATTGTGAGTTTGATTGTCACCGCGGTGCTGGTCGCGGTGCAGCCGCTGGCGGCCAAGATTCTCGCGCTCGGCGGCCTGTTCGAACTCGATCGCATGGCCCAGGTCTTGAAGATCGCCATGATCCTGATCGTGGCGGCCGTGTTCGTGTACTCCACAGATTATCTGCAGCGTCGCCTGATCCTCAAGGGCGAATATTTTGTGCTGGGACTGTTTGCCACCGTCGGCGGTATGGTGCTCATCTCGGCAGCGAGCCTCATCACCTTGTACTTGGGCCTGGAGCTGATGTCCTTGTGCCTGTACGCCATGGTGGCGTTTGACCGCGATTCGGGCATCGCCGCGGAGTCGGCCATCAAGTATTTCGTGCTGGGCTCCATGGCGTCGGGGACCTTGCTGTACGGCATGTCCATTGTTTATGGCGTCACGGGCAGCTTGGAGCTGGCCGAGATCGCAACGGCCGTGCGCACCACCGGCATCGGCAGCAACATCGGTCTCCTGTTCGGCATTGCCTTCGTGATCGTCGGCGTGGGCTTTAAATTCGGCGCGGTGCCGTTTCACATGTGGATACCAGACGTGTACGAAGGCTCGCCCACCTGCGTGACGGTGTTCATCGGCACGGCTTCAAAGCTCGCTGCGTTTGCGCTGGCGATGCGCTTGCTCCCCGAGGCGCTGGGCGCTTCGCAGCCGGATTGGAGCCAGATGCTGGTGGTGTTGTCGGTCTTGTCGATGACCATCGGCAACATCGTTGCCATTGCGCAGACCAATTTGAAGCGCATGCTGGCCTATTCGACCATTTCGCACGTGGGTTATGTGCTGCTGGGAATTCTCTCGGGCACGGCGCAGGGCTACCAGGCGGCGATGTTTTACATGCTCAGCTACATCCTCGTCGCTGCCGGCGCGTTCGGCATGATTTTGCTGCTGGCGAAGCAGGGATTCGAGGCCGACAAGATAACGGACTTCAAGGGCCTCAACGCACGCAGCCCCTGGTTCGCCGGCATGATGGCCATCCTGATGTTCAGCCTGGCCGGCGTACCGCCGTTCATCGGCTTCTGGGCAAAACTAGGCGTTATCCAGGCAATTCTGGGCGTGCATATGGTCTGGCTGGCCGTGGTCGCGGTCCTATTCTCGGTGGTCGGCGCATATTTCTATTTGCGCATCGTCAAGCTCATGTACTTCGATGAGCCCACCGAGACCTCGAGCATTGGAGGATCCTTGCTGATGCGAACTGTGCTCAGCGCGAATGCGCTGTTGGCGTTTGCACTTGGGGTCATTCCCGGAACACTGCTGCAGATCTGTCAGCGGGCTCTGCAGTAGGCAAACCTTTAGTGCTATGAGCTTAAATAAAATCCGATCGCCTAAGGGAGGGGACCATGATCACGCTGTATCACTCGCCGCAGACTCGATCCGGAAGCATCGTATGGCTGCTCGAAGAACTCGAAGTACCTTATCTGACCAAGCTTGTGGACTTTCGGCGCATGGACGGCACCGGCTCCCGTGATCCGGCGAACCCGCATCCTCATAGCAAGGTGCCGGCTCTGGCCGACGGCGACGATATTGTGTTCGAAGGCAGCGCCATTGCGCTGTATCTGACGGATAAATACCGCAAGAAAAAGATGGGTCCCGCCGTGGGAGAGCCGAAGCGCGGGGAGTACCTCTCCTGGCTGGCCTATCGGCCCGGCGTGATGGAACCGGCGCTCATTTCGCGCCGCTTTGACATCAAGCATGTGTTCGGCGCCATGGGATGGGCACCGGCGGATGAGGTGGAGGGGGTGCTGAACAAGCATCTCGCGTCGCGCAACTATTTTCTGGGCGATCAGTTCTCGGCGCTGGACATTATGCTGGGCGGCGGCGTGCACTTCATGCTGATGGCGAAAATGATGAAGGACACCGCGGTGATGAAGGAATACGCGGCACGGGTCATCGACCGACCGGCGTTCCGTAGGATGATGGAAACGGACAAGAAGTGAGGCCTTAAGCTGGTTTGGCCAACTTGCTTTAGCTGACTGGCCGGGTACAATGGACGGCTATCTCCGGTGCGGGGTGGAGCAGTCTGGCAGCTCGTCGGGCTCATAACCCGAAGGTCGTAGGTT
>JBDTAV010000017.1:0-176765 GCA_039924385.1 Steroidobacteraceae bacterium | reverse complement strand
ATCGGTCGTGACCTGCCGTTGACGGCACTCTTTCGCGAGAGCCGCACGGCAGTGCTCATCGACCTTGATGAAGCCGCGTTCATCCAACTGCACCCCGGCGCCCTCCGCCAGCAAATCTTCAGTGAATGGCCGGCGCCCGACCGCGACGACGAGCATGTCGACTTGCAGTGAATGTTCACCTTGTGCGTCGCTGTAGACGACATCCACGGCGTTGCCGGACACCGCGGCGCTCAATACCTTCGCGCCCAATTTGATAGCGAGGCCCTGCTTCTTGAAGTGGCGCTGCGCTTCCTTCGCGATGGTTTGATCCACCATTGGCAGGAACTGCTCCAAGGCTTCGAGCACCACCACTTCGCTGCCGAGCCGGCGCCACACGCTGCCGAGTTCAAGGCCAATGACCCCGGCGCCGATGACGCCCAGGCGCTTCGGCACGGCATCGAACTCCAAAGCATTCCAGGAATCGACGATGTGCGTGCCATCATGCGGGACGGCTGCTAAGCGGATGGGCGCGGAGCCGGAGGCAATGATGACGTTCTTCGCCTCGAAAGTTTTCTCAGTGCCGTCCGGGGCTCTGACCAACACCTTGTTGCCCGGAAGCAGTCGCCCATGTCCTTGGATACCGACCACGCCGTTGGCCTTGAACAGCGCATTGATTCCGTTTGTCATGGTCTTGACGATCGAGGCGCGGCGCTTCTGCATCGCACCTAAGTCGAGCGTGAGTGCGCCAATCTTGATGCCGTGGATTTCGAACTCATGCTTGGCCCGTTGGAACAGTTCAGAGGACTCCAGCAGAGCCTTCGACGGGATGCAGCCGGCATTGAGGCAAGTCCCGCCAAAGGCATAGCTGCCGTCGGTGTTCTGCCACTCATCCACGCAGGCCGCCTTCAGTTTGTTTTGGGCGGCGCGAATCGCGGCGGGATATCCCGCCGGCCCCGCACCGATCACCACAACATCGTAAACATCGCTCATATATGCAGCACCATGCGCGCCGGATCCTCCAGACACTGCTTCACTGTCACCAAAAACTGCACCGCCTCGCGGCCATCGATGATGCGATGATCGTACGTCAGCGCGATGTACATCATCGGCCGAACCACGACTTCGGCCGCAACGACCACCGGCCGATCCTGAATCTTATGCATACCCAATATGGCGCTCTGCGGCGAATTCACAATGGGTGTCGACAATAAAGAGCCAAAGACGCCGCCATTGGTAATGGTGAAGGTGCCTCCGCTGAGCTCTTCGATGGTGATGGAACCGGCACGGGCGCGCGAGGCAAAGTTTGCTATCGATTTTTCAATGTCCGCAAAACTCAATTGATCCGCGTCGCGCAATACCGGCACGATCAACCCGCGGTCGGTCGAAACGGCCACACCGATATCGAAATATTCGTGGTAGACGATGTCGTTGCCGTCGACCGAGGCATTGACGGAAGGAAACTTCTTCAGCGCCTCGACGCATGCCTTGCTGAAGAACGACATGAAGCCGAGCTTCACGCCATGCTGCTTTTCGAATTGATCCTTGTAGCGTGTGCGCAGCTCATTGACTGCCTTCAAGTCGACTTCATTGAACGAGGTCAGCAGCGCCTGAGTGGCTTGCGCCTGAACCATGCGCTCCGCGATTCGGGCGCGCAACCGGGTCATGGGCACGCGCTGCTCAGCTCGATTGCCGCGCGCGCTGGACGCGGGAACGAATTGCGCCGGCGCAGCTTTGGCGGCCGTACTCGGGGCGGCCGCAGCCGGGCTTGGCGCAGCGCCCTCCTTCGCCGACAAGTAATTCACGACATCGGACTTGGAAACACGGCCGTCGCGGCCGGAACCGGCAACCGTTTTCTGGTCAACTTTGTTCTCTTCCGCTACGCGCTTGGCCGCGGGACTCAACTTGCCGCCGGCAGTGTCGGGCTTCGCGGTGGTGTCCTTTGCCGCCGCTTCCTTTGCCGTCGTTGTTGCACCGCTGGAAGCCGCCATGATCGCGGGCGCGCTCGCGCCGGGAACCACGGCGGCCGTCTCATCGATGACAGCCAGGAGTTGACCGCTGGTAACCGTCGTGCCGTCAGTCAATTTTATTTCTTTGAGGACGCCGGCCACCGGAGCAGGCACCTCGAGCACCACCTTGTCGGTCTCGAGATCGACCAGGTTTTCATCTCTTACAACGCTGTCTCCCGGCTTCTTGTGCCAGGAGACCAGCGTGGCGTCAGCCACCGACTCCGGCAGCTGCGGCACGCGAACTTCGATTGTCATGAACCTGTCCTAGTTTGAGCGGCCGGGACGCGCATGGTTTGTCGGGAAGTCTCTTCCGGCGGCACGCCCTGCAGCGCCGCGGTGACCAGGTTCTTCTGTTGCTGCTCGTGAAGCGCAGCGATGCCAGTCGCGGGCGCCGCAGCTCCGGCGCGCCCTGCGTACAGCAGTTCGTAATTTTCATCGAGCTTCGCCTGCAGACGATGGCGGATTTGATACCAGCTGCCCTGATTCTGCGGCTCTTCCTGACACCAGACGATCTCGCGCGCGCTTGAATACTTCTGCAAAATCGCCTCGTATTCCTCGGATGGGAATGGATACAGCTGCTCGAGCCGCACGATTGCCACGGTCTCCACCTTCGACTCGCGCCGCGATTTGAGCAGGTCGAAATAGACTTTGCCGCTGCAAAGCACGATGCGCGTTACCGCCGAGGGCCGGATGTCGTCGATTTCATCGATCACGGTTTGAAAGCCGCTGCTCGATAGCTCCTCCAGACGCGACACCGACAAGGGATGACGCAGCAGGCTCTTGGGGGTCATGATGATGAGCGGCTTGCGCAGTGGTCGCAGCATCTGCCGGCGCAACAAGTGAAACATTTGCGCCGGCGTCGAGGGCACGCAAACCTGCATGTTGAACTCGGCGCAAAGCTGCAAGAACCGCTCGAGGCGCGCCGAGGAATGTTCCGGTCCCTGACCTTCGTAGCCATGCGGCAGAAACAAGGTGATGCCGGATACCCGGCCCCACTTGGCTTCCCCCGAACTGATGAACTGATCGATGATGACCTGCGCGCCGTTGCAAAAATCGCCGAACTGAGCTTCCCAAATGGTCAGGCAACGCGGCTCCGTGGTCGAGAATCCATACTCGAATCCCATCACGGCTTCTTCAGACAGTACGGAATCGGTTACGGTGAATTTTGGCTGGTTCGTGGCAAGATGCTGAAGCGGCACGTACGAGCGCCCCGTGGCTTGGTCATGCAGCACAGCGTGCCGATGAAAAAAAGTGCCGCGGCCGCTATCTTGTCCGGTGAGACGGATGGGATAGCCTTCCTGCACCAGGCTTGCGTAGGCAAGATTTTCGGCGCAACCCCAATCCAACGCGAGATCGCCGTTCACCATCTTCTCGCGTGCCTGCATGATGGCGAGCACCCGCGGATGCAAACTCCAGTCTGTGGGGTAGCTCGTGATCGCCTTGCCCAATACGCGCAGCCGCGCCATTTCTACGCCGGTTTTCACCGGCTCCCAGTCCGCGCCCAAGTACGCGCTCCAATCCACGGTGTAGCGATTGCCGATCAGTCCTAAGGCGGCCCGCGCCTGCGGCTTGCCCTCATCCAAACCGCTGCGATACTGCTCCATCATGGCGGCGGCGTCCGCCGCGCTTAATATCCCCTGCGCTGCAAGCTTGCCCACGTACAGCTGCCGCACGGTGGGCTTTTTGCGGATGATTTGGTACATGAGCGGCTGCGTTGCGGCCGGCTCGTCGGCTTCATTGTGTCCGTGCCGTCGATAGCAGACCAGATCGATGAGCACGTCCTTGTGGAATTTCATCCGGTAGTCCAGCGCAAAGCGCGTGACGAAGCAAACGGCTTCCGGATCGTCGGCATTCACGTGCAGGATCGGCGCTTCGATCATCTTGGCGACATCGGAGCAATACAATGTCGAGCGCGCATCGTGCGGGTCGCTGGTGGTGAAGCCGATCTGGTTGTTGATGATGATGTGAATGGTGCCGCCCGTATAGAAGCCCCGCGCTTGCGAGAGTTGCAGGGTCTCCATGATCACGCCCTGTCCGGCAAAAGCTGCGTCGCCATGAATCTGCACCGGCAGCACCTTATCGCCCAGTGAGTCGCCGCGCCGCTCCTGACGTGCGCGTGCCGATCCTTCCACCACGGCGTTCACCACCTCCAAATGCGAGGGATTGAAGGCGAGTGCCACGTGCACATTTCCGGATCCGGTTTTGAGGTCAGCGGAAAATCCCTTGTGGTATTTCACATCGCCGGAACCGCGCAATTTGGCAAGGTCATACTGGCCCTCGAACTCGCTGAACAGATCCGCCGGCGACTTGCCCAGTAAATTCACCAGCAAATTGAGCCGACCGCGATGCGCCATGCCGATGATGGCTTCCTCAACACCGCCCTTGCCGCCGTACTGCACCAGAGCGTCCAGCGAAGCAATCAGGCTGTCGCCGCCCTCCAGCGAGAAGCGCTTCTGACCGACGTACTTGGTATGGAGATAGCGCTCCAGACCTTCTGCCGCGGTCAATTGCCACAAGATATTCTTCTTCTCCTCGACGCTGAAGCGATGCTGCATCCTGCCGACCTGGAAGCGGTCTTGCAGCCACAGGCGCTCTTCCGTATCCGACACGTGCGCAAATTCCGCGCCGATGGTATCGGTGTAAATGAACTTCAAGTCGCGCAGAATATTCTTGAGCGTCGTGCGCTCTGGGATCGCGTGATTGCGGCTGCCGGTAAAAAATTCCGTATCCAGGTCGGCATCGGACAGCCCGAAATATTGCAAGTCGAGGACAAAGGGCTTGGCACGTTCCTGCAACCCCAAAGGATCGAGATTGGCGATCAAATGACCGCGGTTGGCATAAACCTGAATGAGGCGCGACACCGCACCCTGCTTGGCGCTGGCTCCGTCCGACGCAGCGCCTGGGGTCTGCGATGCCGCCGCGGCGGCCGGCCTTTGAGCGCGGTCCAAGAGGCGCTGGCGTATTGGACCATGGGCAATATCGACGCCACTTCCCCGTAAGCCCTTGAAATAACTAACCCAGGCCGGGTCGAGGCTGTTCGGGTCTCGCAAGAATTGTTCGTAGAGATCTTCAATGAACCCGGCATTTCCGCCGGACAGCGCCGTGGTCGCTAATTGATCGGCAAGTGATTGGCTCATGGGTGCATCGGTTTGCGAAAAACCTCAAATAATCAATACGATAAAGAGGAAGGAATAGCTCTGATCAACAGCGTAGTTTAGCCGAAGGCGCCACAATATGGAATGTGACGGCGGTCTTAGGAATTTACAAGACTGGCAGGTCGCTCGCGCCTTTCAGCATCCAAATCTCGTAGCCAATGAGCCACGTGTAGACCGCCAGGACTGCGTAAAGCACCAGCTCGACCCGTAGCACGCGCATAAATCGATAGCGCGACAGAAATACCAGTCCGACGATGCTGGTGCCGGTCATGGCCATCTTGAACGCCGCAAACACGGCGACGCTACGGTAGACGAGCACGGCCATGATGGGATTGACCTCATCGGCCCCATGCAGCAGCAAGGTGGCTGTCAAGAACGCATCGGCTGCGCTCAGTAGCAAGATCCCCATCGACACAGCCAACAGGTGCGCGGAATACCAATCTATCGGATGAAACCGCGAGTCGTTCAGCCGTCTTGCCGGCCGCCTACGGCGCGGATTAAAGCTGCCGTAGAGAATCGACCAGACAACGCGATGACGCCGATCGCTGCGATTGCGGCGGTCAGAACCCCAAGCTGTCGGCCACGCCCCAGTCCCTTCCCTCATCCTCGCCACTATCCCGGCTTGCCGCCCTGAGGCCAAGCCCAATGAGTCATAATACGGGTGCGCGGGCGACTATTTTTTAGGTAGCCGTCACCAGCTTCGCCACGAAGTCGCTGACCGGCATTGCCATCAAGGTCTTTCGATCCGCGAACATCGTGTTGATCGCTTCAGTCTGCTTGGGTTGGAAGTGCGCGGCAACGCTGCTCTCGAATTTCTTGACCAGCACCGGCATGCCTTCGGCGCGGCGCTTGCGATGTCCGATCGGGAAATCCACTGCCACGCGCTGACTGGCGGAGCCGTCCTTGAAGAACACTTGCACCGCATTGCCGATGTAGCGCTTTTGCGGATCGTAGTAGTCTTTGGTGAACTCGGCGTTTTCCCTGACCTGCATCGTGGCGCGCAGGGCGTCAACGCGCGGATCGGTCGCGACTGCGTCCTCATAGTCGGAGGCTTCCAGCCTGCCGAACAACAGCGGGACGGCAACCATGTACTGAATGCAATGATCGCGATCCGCGGGATTGGCAAGCGGTCCGGTCTTGTCGATGATGCGAACCCCCGGTTCTTGGGTCTCGATGACCACGCGATCGATCTGATCGAGTTTCGCCGCAATCTGCGCATGCAGCGTCATGGCCGCTTCGACCGCGGTTTGCGCATGAAATTCAGCCGGATACGAAATCTTAAAAAGCACGTTTTCCATCACGTAGCTGGCCAGCGGCTGCGGCAATACAATCGGCTTTCCCTTGATCAGCACGTCTTGGAAACCCCACGTTTTCGCGGTCAGCGCCGAGGGATAGCCCATCTCGCCCTTGAGCGCAAACAATGCATGGCGCACTGCCCGGCTGGTCGCATCGCCCGCGGCCCAACTCTTACGCGAACCGGTGTTCGGTGCGTGCCGGTAGGTCCGGAGTGCGCCGCCGTCGATCCATGCATTGGATACGGCGTTGATGATCTGCTCGCGGGTGCCGCCCAGCATCGCGGTCACCACCGCCGTCGAGGCAACCCGCACCAGCAACACGTGATCCAATCCGACCCGATTGAAGCTGTTCTCCAACGCAAGGACGCCTTGTATTTCATGCGCCTTGATCATGCCGGTAAGAACATCCCGCACCACGATGCGTTTGCCGCCGCGTGAGAGGTAATCGGCCACGGCGAGGATACCGCCGAGATTGTCCGACGGGTGGCCCCATTCCGCCGCCAGCCAGGTGTCATTGAAATCCAACCAGCGAATCATGGCGCCGATGTTGAAAGCCGCGGCGATGGGATCCAGTTCATAGGCCGTTCCCGGAACTCTCGCACCATTCGTCAGCGTCGCGCCCGGCACCACCGGTCCCATCAGCTTGGTGCAGGCCGGATATTTCAAGGCCTGGAAACCGCATGCTAGGGTATCCATCAAACAATAGCCGGCCGTCTCATAAGCCAGCGAGCTGTCAATCTCAAACTCCCGCGCATAGTCCGCGATTGCCTTGAGAACATGATCGGGCGGCGGTCTTTCGGCGGATTTGACATCGTGGTACATGGACTAGGTTCGCTCCGCGAGTGGCACAAAGGTCAAATTTTCGGGACCCGTATAATTGGCGCTCGGCCGGATGATTTTTCCGTCCTCGCGCTGTTCGATTAAATGCGCGGCCCAGCCGGTAGTGCGGCTGATGACGAACAGCGGCGTGAACATCGCCGTGGGAACGCCCATCAGGTGATAGGAAACGGCCGAGAACCAATCGAGATTGGGAAACATCTTTTTGATGTCCGACATGACGGCCTCGATTCGTGCGGCCACCTCGAATCCGAGCATGTCGTCCGCCTCGCGCGCGAGGGTTCGTGACACTTCCTTGATCACCTGATTGCGCGGATCAGACACCGTATAGACCGGATGTCCGAAGCCGATGATGACCTCTTTGTTTGCCACGCGCTTGCGGATATCCGCTTCGGCCGCATCCGGCGTCGCGTAGCGATTCTGGATTTCGAAGGCAACTTCGTTCGCGCCGCCGTGCTTGGGACCGCGCAATGCGCCGATGGCGCCCGTGATGCACGAATACAGGTCCGAGCCGGTGCCCGCGATGACTCTGGCCGTGAAGGTCGAAGCATTGAACTCATGTTCGGCATACAAATTCAACGAGGTGTGCATGGCCCGCACCCAGCTCGCGGAGGGCTTGACGCCGTGAAGCATGTGCAGAAAATGCGCGGCGATGGAGTCATCGTCCGTTTGCACGTCAATGCGCCGGCCGTCTTTTGAATAGTGATACCAATAGCACAACATTGAACTCAAGCATGCCAATAGGCGATCCGCCAGGTCGCGCGCCGCCTCGCTCTTGTGCGCGTCGGGTTCGGGCACGCTGCAGCCGAGGGCCGAGACGCCGGTGCGCAATACGTCCATGGGATGGCTGGCCGCGGGCAACTGCTCGAGCACCGTGGTGACGGCCGCGGGCGGCACCCTCAGCCCCTTGAGCTTCTCTTTATAAGCCTCAAGCTCCGCCCGGCTCGGTAATTTCTCGTGCACCAGCAAGTGGGCGATTTCTTCGAATTCGCATTGGGTGGCGATATCGAGAATGTCGTAGCCGCGATAATGCAAGTCGTTGCCAGTTCTGCCGACGGTGCACAGCGCGGTGTTGCCGGCCATGACGCCGGACAGGGCGACGGATTTCTTCGGTTTGAATGCGCCCGCAGCTTGCGGCAAGGAGTGGCTGGTCACTTTTCCTTCCCTTCAGCGAATAGCTGGTCCAACTTGGCTTCATAGGCGTAGTAATCGAGATACTTGTACAAGTCGGCGCGCGTCTGCATGATGCCGAGCACATTCTTTTGCGTGCCGTCGCGGCGAATCGCTTGATAGGTGTTGAGAGCAGCGGCATTCATCGCGCGATAGGCCGAACAGCAATGCAACACGATATCGACGCCGACGGGAGCCAATTCATCGCGGGTGTACAACGGTGTCCGGCCGAACTCGGTGATGTTGGCAAGAATGGGGACCTTGACCGCGTCTTTGAAGCGGCGGTACATGGCAAGCTCCGTGATGGCCTCGGGGAACACCATATCGGCACCGGCCTCGACGCAGGCGACCGCACGATCCAACGCCTTCTCCATCCCCTCCACGGCGAGCGCATCGGTGCGCGCCATGATGACAAATTGCGCATCGGTACGCGCATCGACGGCCGCTTTGATGCGATCCACCATTTCCTGCTTGGAGACGATTTCCTTGCCAGGTCGATGGCCGCAACGCTTTGACTGCACCTGGTCTTCGATATGCAGGCCGCCGGCGCCGAACTTGGTGAACGACTTGACGGTGCGCGCAATATTGAATGCCCCGCCCCATCCGGTATCCGCGTCCACCAGCAGCGGCAGCGGACAGGCATCGGTAATCCGGCGAATATCGATGAGCACATCATCCATGGTGCTGATCCCCAGATCCGGGACTCCCAAGGAATTGGCTGCGACACTGCTGCCTGCCAAATACAGCGCTCTGAATCCGCAGGCCGCGGCCATACGCGCAGTGTATGCATTGATGGCGCCGACGACCTGCAGAGGTCTTTCGGCGGCGACGGCAGCTCGCAGGCGCGCGCCGGCGGAACTCTCGGTGGTTGTCATACGCGCCCCGCGACTGGAATGAGTGCGCCGGTCACGGCGCTCGCTTGATCGGAGACCAAAAATGCGATGACCTCCGCGGCCTCGCTTAAACGTACCCAACGCGTGAAATCTGCCAGAGGCATATCCACCCGGTTCTTCGGCGTGTCGAGTGTGCTCGGTAGGATGGCATTGACGGTGATGCCGCGATCTTTCAGTTCATCAGCCAATGCTTCGGTCAACCGCGCAACCCCGGCCTTGGATGCGCCGTACGGGCCCATGCCGGCCGAAGCCTTCTGCGCGCCCATCGCGCCCACATTGACGATGCGCCCGCTCGCCGAGCGCAGCAGGTAAGGCAACGCGGCCTGGCACGAGACCACGGCAGTTCGCAAATTTAGCTTGTACATGGCGTCCCAACTATCAATTGTGCCTTCATTGAGTTTTTTAAAGCGGAATCCTCCCGCGACATTGATCAAACCGTCGAGGCGACCGCCCTCCTGGGCGATTCGCGCCATCGCCGAACGCGCCGCTGTCTCGACCGAAAGGTCGATCCCGCCATAGTGCCACGCGCCGGCCGGCGGCTTAGCATTGCCCGAGGCAGCGTGCGAAATCAGCGCCAACTTCGCGCCGTATGCGCTTAACGTGGCCGCCGCAGCCTGGCCCAAGGCGCCGTCCGCTCCGGTCACAACCAAAACTTTCCCCGATAAATCCATAGCGCAATTATCCTCGATTCCTTAAGCCTGCAGCTTGCGGCGAAATTCCCCGGGGGAAGCGCCGGTCCATTTTCGAAACGCACGATGAAAGGCGCTGCGCTCGGAGAAGCCCAACTCCAAGGCGATATCCATCACACTGCGGCGCGAATGGCTGAGATAACTGATTGCCAGATCCCGGCGCAGCTGATCCTTGATCGATTGATAGGACTCGCCTTCTTCGTGCAGGCGGCGGCGCATCGTCGCGGGCGTCATGCTCATTTCTCCGGCCAGTTCCTCGAAATCCGGGACCGTGCCCGGCAGGAAATGGCGCAGCCGCCGCCGAACACGGGCGCTGAGGCTACTGCCATTTTTGTATTTCAACAAGATGCTTTCCGGCGCGGTGCGCAGAAATTCCTTGGCGGACCGTTCGTTCTGCACCACCGGAAGATCCAGATAGCTTGCCTCGAAGGCCAGCAGTGTGTTCGGGCGATTAAAACGCAGATCCACGCAATACATCAGCCGGTACTCGGCGCTATGCGCGGGTTCGGCATAGCTAAATTCGGTGCGCAGGATCGGTATGCGCCTACCCACCAGCCAGCATGACACTCCATAAAGCAGCATCAATAAAAGCTCGTGGGCAAAAACCCGTTGCGATGCGCCGGCCGCATGTTCATGCAGAACAATTCTCGCTTCCTTCGCATCCCGCTCGGCGTTGCCGGAGATATCGTCCAGAATGAGCGCATAGAAACGCAGGCTGCGATCCAATGCCTGCCGTAAGGTCTTGCAGCTCAAAACCGCATGGCAAAGCATGGCAAAACTTCCCACTTTCATGCGGCGCGAATCCTGGCCGAAGAATTCATCGTCGAGGGCAGCCGCAATGGCGCGCCACAGCGCGCCGTAATGTTTTGCCGACACCCGCGCCTGGGGCACCTGCAGCAGACCGGCAGAGAGGCCAACCTTCGCCAGCAGCTCGTCCGCATCGAGGTTGCGTCCATCAACGCTTTGCAGCGCGGCCGCGACGAAGCAAATCGCAATGGTTCCCGGTGCTGCGGTCGAATTTTGCACGCCCCTAGTTTACGCGATACGGTCAACCGGGGGATCGCGTATCGGCTAAACTAGGCCGTCGCCTTCGATGGCGCGCTTCACGACGAAAGGGGCAATCATGACTAGCAAACCTGTGGCGCTGGCGCATCCTGTGCCCACTGTGAAAATGCTGCTCGACGGCAAGTTCATCGAATCGCGGGCCAGTGAATGGCACGACGTCATCAATCCGGCGACCCAGGAAGTGCTGGCTCAGGTTCCTTTCGCGACCGATGAAGAGCTCAACGCCGCGGTCGCGTCGGCGAAAAGAGCCTTCAAGAACTGGAAGAACACGCCGCTGGCCGCCCGTGCGCGAATCATGCTCAAGTTGCAAGCGCTGGTGTGCCAGCACCTGAGCCGGATCGCGATAACTTTGAGCGCGGAACAGGGCAAGACGCTGGCCGATGCGGAAGGCGATGTGTTCCGCGGGCTTGAAGTCGTCGAGCACGCCTGTTCCATCGGCAGCCTGCAGCTGGGAGAATTTGCCGAGAACGTCGCCGGCGGCGTCGACACCTACACCCTCAGGCAGCCCATTGGCGTATGCGCAGGCATTACGCCGTTTAATTTTCCCGCCATGATCCCGCTGTGGATGTTTCCCATGGCCATCGTGTGCGGCAATACCTTCGTGCTCAAGCCCTCCGAGCAGGATCCACTGACGCCGATGTTGTTGGCCGAACTGGCGCTCGAAGCGGGCGTGCCGCCGGGAGTGTTGAATATCGTCCATGGCGGCAAGCGCACGGTCGATGCGATTTGCACTCACCCAGACATCGTCGCCGTCTCGTTTGTGGGTTCAACAGCCGTCGGTACCCATGTCTACGGCCTGGCATCCGAGCACGGCAAGCGCGTGCAATGCATGATGGGCGCCAAGAATCACGCGGTCGTCATGCCGGACGCGAACAAGGAACAGTCGCTGAATTCCCTGATTGGCGCGACCTTTGGCGCCGCCGGGCAGCGCTGCATGGCCACCTCCGTGACCGTGCTGGTGGGTGACGCGCAAAAGTGGATACCCGACATCGTCGCCAAGGCCAAGGGCTTGAAGGTCAACGCGGGAGTGGAAAAAAACACCGACTTGGGTCCGGTGGTATCGAAGAGCGCGAAGCATCGCATCCTGGGACTGGTGGAAGACGGCATCAAGGAAGGCGCCAGGCTCGAATTGGACGGCCGCGGCATCAAGGTGCTTGGCTACGAACAGGGCAACTTCATCGGTCCGACAATTTTCTCCGCGGTGACGCCCGCCATGAAAATCTATACCACTGAAATTTTCGGCCCCGTGATGCTGATCGTCGGCGTGAAAACCTTGGATGAGGCCATCGCGCTGGTCAACAACAATCCGTTTGGCAATGGCACCGGCATCTTTACGCAAAGCGGCGCCGTCGCCCGTAAATTCCAAAACGAAATCGACGTGGGCCAGGTGGGAATCAACGTGCCGATCCCGGTACCGGTGCCTTTTTTCAGTTTTACCGGATCGCGCGGCTCCAAGCTCGGCGATCTGGGTCCCTATGGCAAACAAGCGGTGCAGTTCTACACTCAGACCAAGACCGTGACCTCGAGATGGTTTGACGATAGCGCTGCCTCCGCGGGCGTGAACACCACCATCAGTCTCAAGTGACGATCGCGTTTATCGGCGCCAAAGATGGGCGCGATTGGAAGTATTAAGCGAAATTCGCAATCACGTGGCCGGCGTCACGCTGAATCGACCTGGAGCGCTGAACGCGCTATCGATCGAAATGATCCTGCGGCTGCGAACCTTGTTTGGCGAATTTTCGGCTGATCCCGAAGTCTTCGCAGTTCTGGTCAGAGGCGCCGGCGACAAAGCATTTTGTGCCGGCGGGGATATCCGCGCGCTGTATAAAAGTTTCAAGCACGGAAGTCCGTTGCGCGACGATTTCTTCGAAGCGGAGTATCCGCTCGATTACATGCTGTATTCCTATCCCAAGCCTTATGCGGCGTTGCTGGATGGCATAACGCTGGGCGGCGGCTTAGGGCTCTCCCAAGGTTCGACTTTGCGCATCGTCGGCGAGCGAACGCGTATGGCCATGCCGGAAGTGGCGATCGGGTTTTTTCCCGACGTGGGCGGCAGCTACTTCTTGTCCCGCCTGCCCGGCCGGCTGGGGTGCTACCTGGCCTTGACCGGCATGCATATCAACGCAGCCGACGCGCTCTACACCGGGCTCGCGGATGTCTACCTGCCGCCCGCGACAATCGCATCGATTAGCGACGATCTCTCGCAGCTGCGCTGGAGTAATGAGCATTTTGCGGACCTGCAGCGATTCATGCAGGCTCGCGCGACGGCGCCCCGATCTCCGCCCACACTGCCCGCATTGCGCGAGTGCATCGATACACATTTTTCCAAAGCCTCGGTCGCTGCCATCGTAAGCTCGCTTGAAGCGGAATGCCGCAGCGCCTATGCGCCCTGGGCGAACGAAACCGCGAAACTCATGCGCAGCCGTTCGCCTACCCTCATGAGCGTGACCTTAAGGCAATTACAGCGTGGCGCAAGCATGAGCCTGGCTGATTGCTTTCGCATGGAGCTCGGCATGGCTGCTTATGCCTTCGAGCAAGGCGACTTTCTCGAAGGTGTTCGCGCGGTGCTCATTGACAAGGACAACAATCCGCGCTGGCGGCCGAGCCGGATCGAGGATGTCTCCGAGCCGATGATCGAGGAGTTTTTCCGCGAGCGCTGGGCCGCGGGCGCGCATCCCTTGGCGACGCTGGAAACCGGTGTCCCACGTCGCGTATCAAAACGTCCCGCGACGTGAGTCTCGACTAGGCGCGCACCGTTCGCATCTTGAGTTCGCGCAGAATCTCGAGGCGCCGCGCATCACTGGCGGCCGACCACTCGACGATTTCGCTTAAGGTGCGCCGGCAGCCGGTGCACAAGCCTTGCGCATCGAGCCGGCAAATGTTGATACAGGGCGAAGGCACTGGGGCGGCTTTCAGTGATGCGTCGACCATTGCCTCATGACTCGGTGGATGGCATCCAGACCATCGGTCAACGCTGCCGGACCCGGTTGCAGAATGATGGGCGATTTGATTTCGTGCAGCTCGCCGTCGCGAACGGCCGGCACCGCATCCCAGCCCTCCCGGGCCGCCACGAGATTCGGCCGAAAGCGCTTGCCGCACCATGAGCCCAAAATGATGTCCGGCGCGCGGCGGATCACCTCGCTGGGATCGCCCAGAATGCGCTCCTTGCCGAGCGCACACAGGGCGCGCTCCGGAAAGACATCATCGCCGCCGGCAACACCGATCAATTCGCTTACCCAACGAATCCCGGTAATGAGCGGCTCGTCCCATTCCTCGAAATAGACGCGCGGCCGGCGCGGCAGCAGCGCCGCCGCCTGCCGCACGCGTTCAACATGAGCTTCAAGCTCCAGTGCGTAATTTTCCGCGCGTTCGGCAGCCCCCGCCAATGCGCCCAAGCGGCGCACATAGCCGAGGATGCCGTCCACGGAGCGATGATTGCTGATCCAAACCTCGATGCCGCTCTTGATCAGCGCCTGCGCGATGTCGGCTTGGATATCGGAGAAGCCGATCACGAAATCCGGCTGCAAGGCGAGAATGCGATCTAGCTTGGCGCTGATGAAGGCCGAAACGCGCGGTTTTTCGCGGCGTGCGCGCGCCGGACGCACGGTAAACCCGGAGATGCCGACGATCCGATCTTCCAGCCCAAGCGCGTACAGAACTTCGGTGGGCTCTTCGGTCAAACAGACAATACGCCGCGGATAACGACCGTCCATGCAAGGCCTAAAGCGCGCCCTCGGCCAGCGCACCGGCCGACCCGTAAACGATGCTATGCGCTAAACCCGAAGATTGGGACAAGACATAGTCTGCATAGAAGCGCGCGCTCAGAATCTTCGCCTCATAGAAAGCGGCATCGCCGCCGCTCGCCTCGGCCAAACGCCGCTGCGCGATCGACGCCGAACGCAGCAACTGCCAGCCGCCGGCCACGATCCCGAATAATTTCAGCACCGGTACCGCGCCCACGGAAACTGCGCGGATGTTGCTGCGGTAATTCTCCAGCACATACGCAATCGCCCGTTCAAGGGCGTCCACCGCCGCGGAAAAGGGCGGCGCCAGACCCGACAATTTCGAGTTGGCACTTAAAACGCTCGCCAGCGTCCGCATTTCCGCCAGCACTTTTTGCGCAGCTTGGCCGCCGTCGCGTTCAAGCTTGCGGCCGATCAGATCGTTGGCCTGGATGGCCGTGGTGCCCTCATAAATCGGCGTGATGCGTGCATCGCGCAAATACTGCGCGGCGCCGGTCTCCTCGACGAATCCGACGCCGCCGTGCACCTGGATGCCCAACGAGGCGATCTCGACGGAATTTTCGGTGCACCAACCCTTGATGACGGGGATCATGAGATCGGCGCGGGCTTGGTGGTGTTCACGCTCCGCTGCTGCGGGATGCAGACGCGCCGCATCCAGCGAGACCGCGACCACGCCGGCGAGCGCGCGCATGGCCTCCGTCTGAGATTTCATGAGCAGCAGCATGCGCCGCACGTCCGGGTGGCGCACGATGGCCACGTGCGGACCGCCGCGTATTCCAGCCTCGGTACCCTGGATCCGCTCGTGCGCATACGCCAGCGCGGTTTGGTAGGCCCGCTCCGACAATCCCACGCCCTCGAGGCCCACCGAGTAGCGCGCGGCATTCATCATGATGAACATGTATTCCAGGCCGCGATTTTCCTCGCCGATGAGCTCCGCGACGGCGCCGCCGTTCTGCCCGAAAGCCAGCACGCAGGTCGGACTCGCGTGGATGCCGAGCTTGTGTTCCACCGACAAGCAGTGCACGTCGTTGCGCGCTCCCAGCGAGCCATCGGCATTGACCAGAAATTTTGGCACCAGAAACAGCGACGTGCCTTTGACGCCGTCGGGCGCTCCCGCGACGCGCGCCAGCACCATGTGGACGATATTGCCGGTGAGATCGTGCTCACCGTACGTGATGAAAATCTTCTGGCCGGTCACGAGGTAGCGGCCCTCACCCGTGGGCACCGCCCGGGTGCGCACAGCCGACAGGTCGGAACCTGCCTGCGATTCGGTCAGGTTCATGGTTCCGGTCCACTCGCCGCTGACCATTTTCGGCAGGTACAAGTCGCGTTGCGCCTGCGTGCCGCGCAGCTCGAGCGCATCAATCGCGCCGCGCGTCAGCATCGGGCAGAGCGCAAAGGCCACGTTCGCGCCGTTCCACATCTCCTCGATGAGCGCCGAGAGCGCGCGCGGCAAATCTTGTCCGCCGAAATCCGCCGGGCATGACAGCGCGTTCCAGCCGTCCGCGACGAAGCGCGCATAGGCTTGTTTCCAGCCGCTGGCGGTCAGCACCTGGCCATCCTGCCAGCGCACCCCTTCCAGGTCGCCGCTGCGGTTCAACGGCGAGAGCACCGCGGCGGCGAATTTTGCGGCCTCATCCAGCACCGCATCGGCCACGTCGGGCGTCATCTCAGCGAAGCCCGGCAGCCGGGCCAGCAGATCCATATCCACCAACTCACGCAGCACGAACTTCATGTCGGCGATCGGCGCCTGGTATTCTGGCATACGATCCTACATGTTGCGGCGGTAGCGGCCGCCGACGTCGTACAAAGTGTGTGTGATCTGCCCTAAGGAGCAGTGACGCACGGCATCCATCAGCACACCGAAGGTATTGCTGCTTTCAATCACCGCGCGGCGCAGCCGCTCGAGCAGCAACGCACCTTCAGCCGCATTTCGCGCATGAAAGTCCTTGAGGCGTTTGAGCTGCGAGCGCTTCTCCGCATCGGTCGAGCGCGCCAGTTCGATGCTCTTCGACGCAGCATCGCTGTTCGGATTGCGGAATGTGTTGACGCCGATGATGGGATAGGAACCATCGTGCTTCTGCCGCTCGTAGAACAGCGACTCCTCCTGAATTTTGCCGCGCTGATAGCCCGTTTCCATGGCGCCAAGCACGCCGCCGCGCTCAGATATGGCGTCGAACTCCTTCAGCACCGCTTCTTCGACCAGATCGGTGAGCTCGTCGATAATGAAGCTGCCCTGGTTCGGGTTCTCGTTCCTGGCCAATCCCCATTCGCGGTTGATGATCAGCTGAATGGCCATGGCGCGGCGCACGCTCTCCTCCGTCGGCGTCGTGATCGCCTCGTCATAGGCGTTGGTGTGCAGGCTGTTGCAGTTGTCATAGATGGCGCACAACGCCTGCAGCGTGGTGCGGATGTCATTGAACGCCATCTCTTGTGCGTGCAATGAACGCCCGGAAGTCTGGACGTGATACTTGAGCTTCTGACTGCGCTCGTTCGCGCCGTACTTGTTCTTCATCGCCACCGCCCAAATGCGGCGCGCGACGCGGCCAATCACGGAATATTCCGGGTCCATGCCATTGGAGAAGAAGAACGACAGGTTCGGCGCGAAGTCATCGACGTGCATGCCGCGCGCCAAATACGATTCGACGAAGGTGAAGCCGTTCGCCAGCGTGAATGCCAGCTGCGAAATCGGATTCGCGCCGGCTTCGGCGATGTGGTAGCCGGAAATCGACACTGAGTAGAAATTCTGCACGTGGTGGTGCACGAAATATTCCTGCATGTCGCCCATCATCTTGAGAGCAAACTCGGTTGAGAAAATGCAGGTGTTCTGTCCCTGGTCTTCCTTCAAAATGTCGGCTTGCACCGTGCCGCGCACCGTCGACAAGGTCCACGCCTTGATCTTTTGTTGTTCATCCGCGGTCGGCTCGCGGCCATTCTCGCGCTGAAACTTGTCCAATTGCTGGTCGATGGCAGTATTCATGAACATGGCCAGAATCATCGGCGCCGGTCCATTGATGGTCATCGACACGGACGTCGTCGGTGCACACAGGTCAAAGCCCGAGTACAGCACCTTCATGTCGTCGAGCGTCGCAATGGACACGCCGGAATTGCCCACCTTGCCGTAGATATCGGGCCGCAAATCCGGATCCCAGCCGTACAGCGTGACCGAGTCAAAAGCGGTGGACAACCGATGCGCGGGCATGCCTTCGGAGACGCGTTTGAAGCGCTGATTGGTGCGGAAGGCATCGCCCTCGCCGGCGAACATGCGGGTCGGGTCCTCGCCCTCGCGCTTGAAGGCGAACACGCCGGCCGTGTAGGGGAAGGAGCCCGGCACATTTTCCTTCAAAAGAAAACGCAAGATCTCACCGTCATCTTCATAGCGCGGCAGCGACACCTTGCGAATGCTGGTGCCGGAGAGCGACTCGGAGGTCAGCTTGGTGCGAATCTCCCTGTCGCGAATCTTCACAACGTATTCGCGCTGCGCGTACAACTCCTGCGTTTTCGGCCATTGCTCCAACAGCTTGACGGAGAACGGCGTCAGCTCGGCATGCTTCGCCGCGATCAACTCGTCGAAGCCCGCCGCCGCGCGGCCGGACGCCGCAAACAAGGCCTTCGAAACTTTAAGCGACTGGCGTTCGCGCGCAACCCGCGACTGCCGGGCGAGGGATCGGTGAAATTCGCGCAACGTCGCGGAGATTTCCGCCAAGTAGCGCACCCGCTCCGGCGGCACAATGGCACGCCCGCGCGAAGAAGCCTTCACCGCAACCGGCGGCAGCTTGCCGGCGAGAAGCTTGAGGCCCTTCTCCTGCAGGCGCGGCATGATCGCCTGATAAAGCGCGGTCACGCCATCGTCATTGAATCGCGAGGCCATGGTGCCGTAAATCGGCATCGATTCGGTGGGTTGCGTAAACAGCTGGCGGTTGCGCTGGTATTGCTTGCGCACATCGCGCAGCGCGTCCTCGGAACCCTTGCGATCGAATTTATTGATGGCGACAAAGTCGGCGAAATCGAGCATGTCGATTTTCTCCAACTGCGATGCCGCGCCGAACTCCGGGGTCATGACATAGAGCGATGTGTCGACCAAGGGAACGATGGCGGACTCGCCCTGGCCGATGCCTGAGGTTTCCACCACGATCAGATCGAAGCCGCTCACCTTGCAAACGGCCAGCACCTCGGGCAGGGCCGCGGAGATTTCCGTACCCGTATCGCGCGTCGCGAGCGAGCGCATGAAGATTTGCTCGGTGTCGATGGCATTCATGCGTATCCGATCGCCCAGAAGCGCGCCGCCGGTACGTTTGCGCGATGGATCGATCGAGATGATCGCAATGCGCAAGCGATCGTTCTGATCGAGACGCAGGCGCAGGATGAGTTCATCGGTCAGCGAGGACTTGCCTGCGCCGCCGGTCCCGGTAATGCCGAGCACCGGAGTTTTAATGGCGACGGCAGCCTGCAGCAGCGCCTGGCGGATCCGCATGGGATAGGTTCGATTTTCAACCGCGGTGATGACGTGCGCCAGCTGCCGGCGGTTGCCCGAGCGCAGCGCTTCCAGGGCGTCCTCGGGCGCAGGCGCCAGGGCGCTCAGGTCGTAGTCGCTGGTGCGGATAACATCGTCAATCATGCCCTGCAGTCCGAGCCTGGCACCGTCTTCAGGGGAATACAGCCGAGTCACGCCATAGGCCATCAGTTCGCGGATCTCGGCCGGCACGATCACGCCGCCACCGCCGCCGAACACTTTGATGTTCTCGCCGCCCTTCTCGCGCAGCAAATCCATCATGTATTTGAAAAACTCGACGTGCCCACCCTGGTAAGAGGTGATCGCGACGCCCTGCACGTCCTCCTGCAGCGCGGCATTGACGATTTCCTGCACCGAGCGGTTGTGGCCCAGATGAATGACCTCGGCGCCCGAAGCCTGCATCACCCGGCGCATGATGTTGACCGAGGCATCGTGGCCATCGAACAGCGAGGTTGCCGTCACGAAGCGAACTTTGTTCGTCGGCTGATAGGGAACGGGCTTGGCGGCGATGGATACGGCGCTCATAGAATCACTCCATCTTAGGGGACTAATGCCCTGAAACAAATGCCCAAATCCCGCGCCGCCGGTGAGCGAATTTGCAACATCAAAGTCTAATCGGCGTGCCAATTGGGGAAACGCTTCTCGATGAATGCCGCCACCCCCTCCTGAGCGATCGCATCGATCATATTGCAGGCCATGGCCTCTCCGGCAAGGCTGTAGGCCGTCCCGGTGTCGACTTGCAGCTGCCGATAGAACAAGGCCTTGCCGGCCGCAATGACGGACGGAGGCTTGGCGGCAATGGCATCGGCCAGCCGCTGGATCTCCTGATCGAGGCGATCAGCCGGCACGCATCGATTGACGAGTCCGCGTTCAAGAGCGGTCGGGGCATCAATGAACTCCCCCGTCGCCAGCATTTCGAAAGCAGCTTTGCGCCCGATATTGCGCGACAGCGCAACCGAAGGAGTGGCACAGAACAGGCCCACGTTGATGCCCGAAACCGCGAATCGCGCCGCATCCGATGCGACTGCCAGGTCGCACGTGGCCACAAGCTGGCAGCCTGCCGCGGTCGCGGTCCCGTGCACGCGCGCAATGACCGGCTGCGGCAAGGACTGGATCCGCAGCATCAAGCGGCTGCAATCGCCGAACAGGCGTCGGTAGTACTCCAGATCCGGATTGGCCTTCATCTGCTTGAGATCGTGGCCCGCGCAGAAGGCTTTGCCGGCACCCCCCAACACCACTACGCGTACTGAGGTATCGTTGCTGAGCGCATCCACTGCGCGCTCCAGCGCCGCCAGCATTTCCTCGGATAACGCGTTGTACTGCGCCGGACGATTCAGCGTGAGGAACGCGACGGCGCCTTGGCGTCGTTCCAAAACCAGAGGAGCAATGTCACCGTCAACGCTCAAACTCACCGTGGCCTCCCGGAGGTGCATTCGGCACACCAGTATGCGCTCACCGACGCATCGCTCGAAGCAATGTTCTATGATCCTCGAGGCGGCGGCGATGGAGCCGCCAACAGCGTTAGGAGTTTTGCAATGCAATTGAAGGAAGTGAATGCCATTGTCACCGGCGGCGCCTCGGGGCTGGGACTTAGCGTAGCAACTCGAATCGTGCACGGCGGCGGCAAAGCGGCAATTTTCGACTTGAGCGTGGCGCAGGGCAGCGCTGCCGCGGCCGCGCTGGGCGACCGCTCGGCTTTTTTTAACGTCGACGTGAGCGATGAAGCGGCGGTCGATGGCGCAGTGAAACAAGCCATGACCACGATGGGCAGCATCAACGCGGCAATCAATTGCGCCGGCATTGCGACTCCGGGGCGACTCGTCGGCCGCCAAGGCCCGATGGCGGGAAGTTCCTTTCGCCGCATGATCGAAATCAATTTGCTCGGTACCGTCTTGGTCGCAAAGGCGGCCGCAGTGGCCATGCAGTCCAATTCACCCAACGCGCAGGGCGAGCGCGGCGTCATTGTCATGACGGCGTCGGTGGCCGCATTCGACGGACAGATCGGCCAAATCGCCTATTCCGCCTCCAAGGGCGGCATCGTCGGCATGACGCTGCCGATGGCACGCGAGTTGGCGTCGAGCGGCATTCGGGTCATGACGGTGGCGCCCGGCCTGTTCGCGACACCCATGATGAAGGGACTGCCGCAAGAGGCCCAGGATTCCCTCGGCAAGCAGACGCCGTTCCCGCCACGGCTCGGCCAGCCGGATGAATTCGCGGCGCTGGTCGTGCAGATACTCGAGAATGTCATGCTGAACGGAGAAACCATCCGTCTCGACGGCGCGGTTAGAATGCAGCCCCGCTAATTGCCGTCCAGCGGTTACGCACATAGCGTTTCGCTTGGCGCCCAGAGCCGATGCTCGTAATGCGTCAAAACAAATTTTTCATCTGGGTCGCGGCGATCCTGCTTCTCGGCGGTTGCGCCGCCGAGAAGCCGGAACCCACGCCTGCCTTGAACACTGCGGATGCCAAAGCGCTAATCGGGCAAGCGCTGCCTCGTAGCGCGACCGACAAGGCTGGATGGACCGCCGATATTTACGGTGCCTTCACGGTATTGACGGTCACGCCGACCCGCGAAAACGTTTGCGCCGTCGTCGCCGTCATAGAACAGGAGTCGGGATTTCGCGTCGATCCGGTGGTACCGGACCTTGGCACCATCGCCAGGAAGGAAATCAATAGCCGCGCGACCCGCGCCCATGTGCCGCTGGCGCTCGTAAACGGCGTGCTGCAGCTTAAATCATCCGATGGCCGCACTTACGGCGAGCGGATCGATGCGGCTCGAACGGAAAAAGACCTGAGCGATGCCTATGAAGACTTCATTGCGGCCGTGCCCTTGGGTCAGACCTTGTTCGCCGAGCGCAATCCCATTCGCACCCGAGGTCCCATGCAGGTCAGCGTCGCCTTCGCCGAGCAGTTCTCTTCCGCCACACCCTATCCGTATCCCGTCCGCACGAGTATTGCAGATGAGCTGTTTACGCGCCGCGGCAGCGTGTATTTCGGCGTCGCGCATCTTCTGGACTATCGCGCGCCGTATGATCAATTCCTGTTCCGTTTCGCGGACTTCAATGCCGGCCAATACGCCAGCCGTAACGCCGCCTTTCAGCATGCACTGAGCGTTGCCTCGGGAATCCCTCTGCTGGCTGATGGAGCGCTGTTGCCGCGCGACAGCGATGCCAATAGCCCCGGCGCCACCGAGCTGTCGTTGCGCACACTTGCCGCGCGCCTGAAGATGAGCAATGGCGCGATTCACAGCGCCTTGCTCGAGGGCAGAACCAAGGGCTTTGATTCGACGCGGTTGTATCAGCATGTATTTGCCCTGGCCGATCAGCGCGCGGGGCTGATGCAGCCTCGCGCCATGGTGCCGCGCATTAAGCTGGCCGGGCCGAAGATCAAGCGCACCTTGACAACGGACTGGTACGCGCATCGCGTCGACGATCGATTTAAGCGCTGTTTGGCTGCTCACTAGCTCCGGAGACCGCGACGCCGGGGAAATTTCCGGCCTTGCTCACCATGCCGGGAAGCTCACGCCCCATGTTGCGGGACAGCCATCCCGCGGCCTCAATCACGCGATCAAGATTGAGCCCGGTGCGATATCCTGATCGCTCCAGCATATAAACCACATCCTCGGTGGGCACGTTGCCGGTTGCGCGAGGCGCGAATGGACAGCCGCCTAGGCCGCCCAAGGAGGCATCCACCGTTTTGGCGCCGGCAGTGACGGCCGCCCAGACATTCGCTAAACCCGTGTTCCGCGTATTGTGAAAATGCACGCGCACCGGCAGCGGCGCAATCGCCGCTCGGACAGTCGTCACCAGATTCGCGACTTCGCGCGGACTCGCGACGCCAATGGTGTCCGCAATCGCCACCTCGACCGGACCGGCCGCGGCGGCAACCTTGGCCATGTCGACGACACGCTGGGGATCGACTTCGCCGTCGAATGGGCAACCAAAGGCGGTGGAGATGGTGATCTGCGCCCGCCGCCCTGCTTGGCGGGCCAGGCGCACAACCTCGCAGCACATGACCAACGACTGATCCGAAGTTTGACCCTGATTGCGCAGGGCGAATCCATCGGAGGCCGCACACACAGCGCCTAGCTCATCAAGTCCGGACTCAATCGCGCGCAGCGCACCGCGCTTGTTGAGGACCAATCCGATGTAGATCACGTCGTCGCGTCGAATCAGTCCCGCGGAAACAGCTTCGGCATCCGCCATCTGCGGCACCAGCTTGGGATTGACGAAACTGGCGGCTTCAATTCGACGCACGCCGGCATCGATCGCGAGCCTGATCAGCTCCAGCTTCTGCGCCGTGCTGAGCAGCATCGCTTCGTTTTGCAGTCCGTCTCGCGGACCCACTTCAACAATTTCTATCTCGGACATTTCGGGCCTGATCGCTGAGTTTTAGCTACGAATCACTTTAAGTTCGCTTTCTTGCCTGTGCGATTTTGCATTTTTTAATTCATAATATCAAATAGTTGCAAACTTAATATAATCTTGTTCATTAACTGCGTCGACCGTAACCACCGCCGCCCGGCGTGCACACCACCATGACATCGCCGACATCCACCTCCGCCTGGCCACTATGCGCCAGTTTTTCGCGGCGACCGCCGGCGCGTTCAATATAATTCTCGCCCACGGCGCCGGCCTCCCCGCCTGCCATACCGAACGCTCCCACTATTCGGCCATTGCTCAATATCGATGCCGTCATGGGTGCAAGGAAGCGTATTCGGCGAATGCCGCCATCGCCGCCCTGCCAGCGTCCGCGACCGCCTGACCCTACGCGAATTTCGTATGAATCAAGCCGTACGGGGAATCTGAATTCCAACACCTCCGGATCGGTCAGGCGGGAATTGGTCATATGCGTTTGGACCACGCTGGTGCCGTTAAATTCCGGTCCCGCGCCGGAACCGCCGGCAATGGTTTCGTAGTACTGATACCGGCCGTTGCCGAAGGTGAAATTGCTCATGGTGCAGCAGCCGGCTGCCATGACGCCGAGCGCGCCATACAGTGCATTGGTTACGCACATGGAGGTCTCCACATTCCCGGCAACGACTGCCGCCGGCGGCTGCGGATTCAGCATGCACGCGTCCGGCAAGACTATTCGCAGGGGCTTCAGGCAGCCCGCGTTCAACGGAATGTCATCATTGACCAGCGTGCGAAATACATAGAGAACTGCTGCGGTTGTCACGGCGCGCGGCGCGTTGAAATTGTCGTGCAGCTGGGCGCTCGTACCCGTGAAGTCGATGCAAGCACTGCGCGCCGCGGCATCGACGCGTACCGCGACTCGAATACGCGCGCCATTGTCGAGTGGCAACGTGAACTCGCCGTCTCTGAGCGACGTGATGACACGGCGAACGGATTCTTCCGCGTTATCCTGCACGTGCTGCATGTAGGCGCGCACCGTGCCGGCGCCATATTGCACGACCAGCGCCTTGAGTTCAGCACTGCCCTTGGCATTGGCGGCGATCTGCGCGCGCATATCGGCGAGATTTTGTGACGGATTGCGCGAGGGGTAAGCGCCGCTGCCGAGCAGCTCTTGCATGGCAGCTTCGTGCAGGGATCCGTCCTCGACGAGTTTGAAGTTGTCGATCAGCACGCCCTCTTCGTCAATGCACACTGAGAATGGCGGCATCGAGCCGGGCGTGATGCCGCCGATATCCGCATGGTGACCGCGCGACGCGACGAAGAAACCGGGCGAAAGGTCGCCGGCATCCAAAAAGACCGGCGTCACGACCGTGATGTCCGGCAGATGCGTACCGCCGTGGTAAGGATCGTTCAACACATAGACATCGCCGCTGCGCATCTGCGGATTGCGATCGATGACGGTGCGAATCGACTCGCTCATGGAACCCAGATGCACCGGCATGTGCGGCGCGTTGGCGATCAACGATCCTGCGGCATCGAACAGCGCGCAGCTGAAATCCAAGCGTTCTTTGATGTTGACCGAATAGGCGGTGTTCTGCAGGCGCAAACCCATCTGTTCGGCGATGTTCATGAAAATGTTGTTGAACAGTTCCAGCACGATGGGATCGGCACGCGTACCGAGCGCATGCTCGCTGCGCCGCCGCTCGACGCGGCGCAGCTCGATGCAGCCGCCTGCAACGACCTGTGCTTGCCAGCCCGGCTCGACCACGGTCGTTGCATTGCTGTCAGCAAGGATGGCAGGACCTTCGATCCGCGCTCCCGAGCGCAAGGCATGCGCCTGATAGAGGCGCGCTTGGCGCCGGCCGGCGGGAAGCGCGTCCGCCAAACAGTACATGGAGACTTCCGCGCTCGCGTCAGGCTCGTAAGGCACGGCCGCGTCGAGACTCTCCTCGGCGGGAGAATCCGCGCCCGGCGCAATGTACTCCACCGACACCGCTTCGATCATCAGTGCTTGGCCCGGCATCACGAACTCAAACCGACGCCGATAGTTGCGCTCAAATTCATCGCGCACCCGAACGACGTCCTGCGGATGCGGCGTTGCCGGGAGCACACAGGGCAGCGCCGTATCGGTGCCCTGATAGCGGACATGAACCTGCGCGACGCGCTTCAGTGCATCGCCGGCCAATCCCTGGGCGCGAAGCTCCGCGGCGGCTTCTTCCAGCAGCCGTGCGGCAAGCGCCGCGGCCGCGCTCAATCCCTCCGGATTCAATTCGCGCTCGAGCGCCGCTTCGCGCATCGCAATCTGATCGGCCAGTCCCATTCCATAGGCCGAAAGCACGCCGGCGAAAGGATGAATAAAAATCCGTGACATGCCCAATAAATCCGCGACCAGCGCTGCATGCTGGCCGCCTGCACCGCCGAAGCATTGCAGGGTATAGGCGGCGACATCGTGCCCGCGCATCACGGAGATTCGCTTCACGGCATTGGCCATGGCGCCGACGGCAATTCGCAACGCGCCGCCGGCGACTTCCTCCGGCGTCACGGGCCGCCCGATGGCCCTTGCGATGCGTTGCGACAACTCGCCAAATTGTTGCGCGACCACCTTTACGTCCAATGATTCGTTCGCCGCCGGCCCGAACACCCGCGGAAAGAAGCGCGGTTGAATGCGCCCCAACAGGACGTTGGCGTCGGTGACGGTCAGCGGACCGCCGCGCCGATAGCTGGCCGGACCGGGGTTGGCGCCGGCCGATTGAGGGCCGACCCGCAATCGTGCGCCGTCGAATTGAACAATGGACCCGCCGCCTGCGGCAATGCTGTGAATGCTCATCATCGGCGCGCGCACTCGCACGCCGCCCACCTCGGTATCAAATGCCCGTTCGAACTCGCCGGCAAAATGGCTCACATCGGTGGAAGTCCCCCCCATGTCGAAGCCGATCAGTTTGCTGTGCCCGAGCGCCTGCGCGGTGCGTACCATGCCGACGATGCCGCCGGCCGGACCCGACAAAATGGCATCCTTACCGTGAAACAGTTGGGACTGCGTCAGGCCGCCGGAGCTCTGCATGAAAAAAATCGGCACGCCCGGCATCAGATCCGCCAGTTTGTCGCAATAGCGCCGCAAAATCGGCGAAAGATACGCATCCACCACCGTCGTGTCGCCGCGAGGCACCAGCTTCATCAAGGGGCTGACGCGGTGAGACACCGATATCTGCGTAAATCCCACCTCACGGGCAATGCTCGCCGCTGCGACTTCGTGGTGGATATAGCGGTAGCCGTGCAGAAAGACGATGGCGCAGGAGCGTAAACCGGCAGCGAACGCGCTTTGCAATTGCGCCTCAAGCGCCGCCGCATCCAAGGCCAGCACCGATTCACCGTGGGCGCCGACGCGCTCGACCGCTTCGATGACCCGTTCATACAACATTTCCGGAAGCACGATGTGGCGGTCGAACAAGCGCGGCCGTGCCTGAGTGGCGATTCTGAGCGCATCGCGAAATCCCCGCGTGATCACCAGCAAGGTCCGTTCACCCTTGCGTTCCAGCAGTGCGTTGGTGGCAACCGTGGTGCCCATTTTTACGCAGGCAACCTGTTGCGGCGTGATCAACTGAGCAGGCGCCAGCCCGAGCAACCGACGCATGCCTTCGACCGCGGCATCGTCGTAATGCGCTGCATTTTCTGACAGCAGCTTGAGTGTATGCAGCGACTTGTCCGGCGCGCGCCCGATGACATCCGTGAACGTGCCGCCCCGATCGATCCAGAACTCCCAGCGGTTCATGTTTCGACAGCGCTTTCCGACATGAGCACGCGCCCACGCGTCTCCGGAATCGCCAGCGCCGACACGATGACCAGCGCATACGCTGCGACCGTGAAGCCGGCAATGACATCGCCGAGCGGGAAGCGCGTACTCAGCACGCCGATCAACGACGGACAGAATCCGCCGATGCCGCGTCCGACGCTATAGGTAAAGCCCTGCCCCGAGCCGCGCACCGCACCGGGATATAGCTCGGCCAAGCAGGCCCCCATGCCGGAGAATATTCCCAGAGTGAAGAAACCCAATGGAAAACCGATCAGAAACATTCCGCCGGCAACCGGCATGCGCGTGTACAGCAAGATCAGCACCGTGGCGCCGGCGGCGAATAGAATAAAGCCGCGCCGGCGGCCGATCGTATCGGTGAGCCACGCGCTCACCAGATACCCCGCGAGCGAACCCGTGATGACCATCAATAGATAGCCGGTGGTGGCCGCCACCGATAGATGGCGTTCGTTCGCCAAGAAGGTGGGCAGCCAAGTCGTTATCGAGTAATAGGCGCCAAGCATTCCGGTCGATAGCAACGTGGCGAGCAGCGTCGTGCGCAATAGCGGCGGGCGAAAGATATCCAGAAAAACCCCGCGGCGCGCCGGTGGATCTGCGGCACGGGCGCGCTGCCCGCGCATCTGCGTAAAGATCGCCGGCTCCGGCACATTGCGACGGATGTAAACGACCAGCAGCCCCGGCAGGATGCCGAGCCAAAACAAAATCTTCCACGCCATTGCCGGCGGCACGACGGCGCTTACGCCCCAGTACGCCAAAGCGGCCGCGGCCCAGCCTACCGACCAGCTGCTTTGCACCAGACCCGTAGCCTTGCCGCGATGACGCGCGTCGATGATCTCCGCGACCAACACCGAGCCCACCGACCACTCTCCGCCGAAACCCAATCCCTGCAGGGCGCGGGTCACGAACAGCTCGGCAAAGTTGTGGGTGAAGCCGCTCAAAAAGGTGAAGAGCGCAAACCATAGAACCGTGAGCTGCAAAATGCGCGCGCGCCCGAAGCGATCCGCGAGCACCCCGGCCGCCCAGCCGCCAACTGCCGAAGTAATCAGTGCGCCGGTTGCGATGTAGCCGGCTTGCGCCTTGCTCATGCTCCAGAGCGTGAGGAGCGAGGGAATGATGAAACTATAGATCATGAAATCAAAGCCATCCAACCCGTAGCCTAAGTAGGTCGCCAGCAGCGCGCGCCGTTCGCTTGCAGAGGTTGATTGCAGCCACATGCGTTCTTCTCCTTGCGCCTAGCCGCGGGTGTGCAATCGCAGGCTGTTCCAGCTGGCATCGGCCAACCAGCCGCCGTCCACCGGGAGGCTGGTGCCGTTGATGAATCCGCTTCGATCCGCGTCGAGTAGGAAGGCGATCGCCTCGGCCACGTCCGCAGGCGCCGCGAACCGGGCCAGCGGCACCCGCTCGACGATGTCCGCATCGCTGTAAGCGCCCGCACCCTGGTCCGCCGTGTCCATTTCAGTCTTGATCCATCCCGGACATACGGCATTGACGCGCACGCCGCGTCCACCCCATTCGGCAGCGAGGGTCTTCGTCAGCCCCACGAGGCCGTGCTTGGAAGAGTTGTAGGCGCTGCGATGGCTGACAGCCGCGAGGCCCGCGATTGACGCCACATTGACGATGCTGCCGCTGCCCCGGCCAAGCATTTGGGCTCCCAAATATCGGCACAAAAGAAACGGTGCAAACAAATTAACCGCCATGACGCGCTGCCATTGCGCTGCGCTCGTCTCTTCGGCGGGTACGATGAGACTGATGCCGGCATTGTTCACCAGTCCGTCAATTGCGCCGAAATCACGGCCGATCTGCTGCGCCAGTTCCAGGACGAAGGCTTCTGAAGAAACATCGCCGCGAATGCCGTGCGCATCTCTACCCAAGTCCCGTAGCCGCAGCACCTGCACCTCAACGGTTTGAATGTCGACCAGAATCACCCGGTATTCACGCTGCGACAGCAGCGTCGCGACGGTCAATCCGAGACCCTGCGCCGCGCCGGTGACCAGCACGGTCTTGGTTGCTGCCGTCATACCGCTGCAGCTTTGGGTTGCATATCAAGACATATCTGAACGGCGTGGCCCAAGGACCCGGCCGACTTATCGGCGCCGCGCATGGTTGGCGCCGCGCCCACCTCGTCCTCCTGCAGCAGCATGCCGGGGAGGAACACGGCCACGATGCAGGCATGCGGAAATTCTTCGCGCAAGTGGCGCCGCGACAGCCTGCGCTGATCCCCGCCGATGGCGGCAATCACCGCCACCAGCGCCCCTCGCACTCGCATTTGCTGTTCCTTGCTGATGGTACCTGACATCAGGTCCAGCCGCGCCAGATGCAGGATATCGAGCAAACTTAAAGCCTTGATATGACGCCCGGCGACCAACAGACACAGCGTCAGAGGCGTCGATACAATCAAACCGATCGGGCCCCACAGCCAGCTCCAAAATATCGCCGCAATCACCACCGATAGCGGCGACAACCCCGTGGTGTGCCCGTAAAGCAGCGGTTCGACCAGCGGCGCGGCGATCCAAACCCCCACGTAAGGAACGAAGCGCAGCAGGGTGGTCAGCGCCGCCCAAACCATCGGATGCGGCAAGCCAATCACGCTCAGGCTCACCCAAATCAGGACGCCAACGCCGAAATTCACCGCGAACTGCGAGACGAAGAATCGCGAGAGCCGCCCTCCGGCGTCGTTGATCACGAGCGTGGTCAGGCGAATATCCGTCCCGCCGGCGATACGGATGAAACGATCGCGAAGCGCCTCTTGCTCCAGTAGAACGAACACCAGCACCACCAGGACGATGCCCGCCATCTCGATCGGAACCCAGAGGGACCTGAGCACCCCCCTTTGCAGCACTTGCCAGGAATTTGCCGGCGCCTCATGCAATTCGACCGGGATCGGAGTCTGGCCAGCGTGACTGGGACCAATACGTCGCGCGCGAAGTACAACAAGACGAGCAACGTGGCGGTCGCGATGATTCCCAGCGCACGATCACGATGCGGCGCTATGGGCGGGACTGCGGGCGCGTCAGCGGAAGTCATGCATCATTTTGGCACAGAGGCCGGCTCGTCCGCGGCATTGACCGCGACAAAAATGCAGCACTTGACCCTGTCTGCCAAGGAGGCTCGCTTTGAAACTGACCACCACGAGCCGCCGGTCGGGCGCGGATAGTGGCTCCGGACGATGAGATCAATATTCAGGCGAATGGAAAAGGCGATAAATTGATCCAGGTAATCGCCGCCCGTGAAGAGCCCTTCTGCGCTGAGGCCGCGCGCCTTCAGCCAGTCAATGGACGCGCTCAGCAGCTTGCGGTAGCGGGCCGGCTCATCCACGATGCATGCCTGGCCGGCCATGCGCTTAAACATAAGATTCACTCCAGTTCGAACTGAAGGCTCACTGCGCCGGCGGGCTCGCCTAGGCTATCCCAAGTCCACTCATCAAAACATGCGCGGCGCCTTTCATCAATGCGCAGCACGCTGGAGCAGCGCGTGCCATAGTCGGCTGCGCGAATGAACGCGCTCGAGAGCAGGCGCTCCCACTCCAAACTCACGCCGGTGCGCGGCAGCTGATCGTCGGGCGCCGGCGCCTCATCGCGCAGCAGTGCGAGCACGGCGTCGGTCGTTCTCAAGTCCGCAAGCGCCTTCGAGAGGCGCGACTTGGCTGTTTGCACCTTGGGCCAAGGCGTGTCCAGCAAATGATTCGACAGTCCATAAATGCCGGGTCCCAAAACTCGTCCGCTGCCTCCGGCGCTTTCGTAGATCGCGAGGCGCTCGCCGTCGGAAAATAGCAGACTGAAACCGTTGTAGTCCGCGCTGACGTTGCGCAAGTGTTCGAGAGTTCGCTCGATCGAATCGCCGGACAGCAAGAATGACGTGACCAGCGCGCCGCGGCTGGGCGTTCCCGGGCGCCGTTGTTCAGGGTCGCGAAAGTTGGTGAGCGCCGCGAATCGGCCGGTTCGCGTCATCCCCAGCCACGTGCCGCCCGCCGAAATATCCTGACCCGCCAGCATGGCCGGCCGCGACGGCCACCAATGTGCCGCCGCGGCGGGACGTGAGTGCAATTCATCGCGATTGGCCGCAATGACGCATGGATATTGGGCTGCTCCTCGCCAAGCGATCAGAACCAAGCACATGGAGACTCCTTACATGCGAACTGTACCTTGATTGCTAGGCCAGCGACGCGCGATATACACTTCGTGAAGGGCTACCGTTTCATCTTGGGGGACAGTGAGATGCACACCAGTCGATCTCCGCATCGTTTTATATGCCGCGCGGCAATTGTTACTGCCGGGTATTGCGCGATCGCCCTGGGGGCGCCTACGCCAGGACGAGCCGCCGACACGGTGTCCGGGAGCTGCGCCGGAGATGACAGCGGCCTTACGTTACCCGCGGGATTTTGCGCAACCCTTTTCGCGGACGGCATCGGACACGCCCGCCATTTGGTCGTGGCCGAGAATGGCGTGGTCTACGTGAATACCTGGTCGGGACGCTACTACGGTAACGACACGCCGCATGCCGGCGGTTTTCTGGTTGCGTTGCAGGACACAAGCGGCAGCGGCAAAGCCGACGTGAACGAGCGATTCGGCGCCACCGTGCAAAGCGGCGGCGCGGGCGGCACCGGCATCGGCATCTCCAAAGGCTGGCTGTATGCCGAGCTGAACGACAAGATCGTCAGGTATCCCTTCAAGAAAGGCTCGATTCTGCCGGGTGAAGCATCGCAAGTCGTTGTCAGCGGCTTGCCATTGGCAGGCGATCACCCCATGCATCCGTTTGCAATCGATGCGAAGGGCGATTTGTACGTCGATGTTGCCAGCGCAACCAATTCCTGCCAGGAAAAAAATCGCACCCTCGATTCGCCGGGCAAGACCCCGTGCACGGAACTGAAGACGCGCGGCGGCATATGGCGCTATGACGCGAACAAAGTGAAGCAAGTATTCTCGCCCGCGGAACGCTACGCGACCGGAATACGCAATGCTGAGGGGTTTGGAGTCGATGCGATCGGGCAGCGCATTTTTGTAACCCAGCACGGCCGGGATCAGCTGCACGCGAACTGGCCCGATGTCATCAAGGATGCGGAACAAGAAGCCACGCTGCCGTCCGAAGAAGTGCTCCTGCTCAAACAGGGCGGCGACTACGGTTGGCCCATGTGTTATCACGATCCGTTTCAACAGGCGCTGGTGCTCGCGCCTGAGTATGGCGGCGACGGAAAAACGGTGGGCCCGTGCGCGCAGAAGATGGAGCCCGCTGCCTACTTCCCTGCGCATTGGGCGCCCAACGACATGGTGCTCTACAACCAGAAACAATTCCCTGCGCATTACCGGCAAGGCCTGTTCATTGCCTTTCATGGTTCGTGGAATCGCGCCCCGTACGCGCAAGGCGGCTACAACGTCGTCTACCAAGGGTTGTCCGGCGACAAGGCAGCGGGCCGGTGCGAAATATTCGCCGATGGATTTGCGGGACGCGATAAATCGCCCGGCAAAGCGTTGCATCGTCCGAGCGGGTTGGCAGTCGGACCCGACGGCGCGCTGTATGTCTCCGACGATGTGTCCGGTCGCATCTACCGCATCGTTTATCGTGGCGGCGCGGATGCCGCCGACGCGCATACCGTAGCGTGTCCGAGCGCGACCGATGAGCCCGGTCCCATCGCCGCGGCGCAAGCACGGCCTCCGGAAGGCACGCATCCGGATGCCGGGTCAGCGACCGCCGGCCTACCCGCCCCTCCCGGTGCGACGCCGTCCATCGTGGCGCTAGGCGATCGCGTTTATCACGGCCAGGTCGGCGGCGCCACCTGCAGCGGCTGCCACGGGAGCGACGCCAAGGGCTCGCCGCTCGGTCCTGACTTAACGGCAAACAAATGGTTGTGGAGCAATGGCAGCTATGCAGGAATCGCCGCGACCATTGCCGGCGGTGTAGCGCAGCCGAAGAAGTATCGTTCGCCGATGCCCGCCATGGGCGGCGCGCAACTCAGCGGCGATCAGGTGATGGCGGTGTCGGCCTATATTTGGGCGCTCAATCATCGCGGGGAGCCGCACTAGCCAGGAGCACCGGCTTCGAGTTGACCGCGCGCATCCACGGTGAGCAGTTCCTCGAAAAAGCCGCCGAATTCGCGCCCGCGGTCGACGAAGTGAATTTCGAGAATCCAGTGGCGAGGTCGCCCATTCTGGTCGGGCTCGCGCAGGGAAATTGAGTTTCCGTGCCGTATTCTCAAGGCGTCGGGGTCGCGCGGTCGGCGCTCATGCGGAAACTGCCCGATCAAGTGTCCCGCTGTCAGCGCCCCAAACTCCCAGCCATACTCCGCGGCAAGACCCGCAGTGTAGTCATACAGCTGCCCAGCCGTCAGATTCCGCGACTGCTGATAGAAATTCTTGCCGCGTGCGAATGCATCCGCAAGGTCGCCGACCAGCCGATGCTTGTCAGGATCGGATCCCACCACGTAGGTGCGGCCGAAATCCGCCTCCCACGCCTCAAACACAGGGCCGAAATCCAAGTACACGATGTCATCCTCGGTGATACGCCGATCAACACTGGGATCGTAGTAGGTCAGCAGTGTATTGGGACCTGCTCGGGCGATGCGCTTGTGCCAGTGACGGCGCACGTCGAAACGCGACCGCGCGAGCGCATGGATCTCCGCTGTCAACTCGCTTTCAAGTTTGCCGGCGCTCACGAGGCCGCGATTCACGACTTCCGCGAACAGCGCTTCAGCTTTAAGCTGAGCCGCGAGCAGTTCGCGCGAAACTGTGTCCATCAATTCAATGCCTGATCCAACATTTCGATCCAGTGCAGCACTTGCATCGAGGTGCCGGATTGCAAGTGCTGAATACAACCGACGTTGGCGGACAAGACGAATTGCGGCTCGAGTTTGGCAAGATTGCGCAATTTCCGATCCCGCAGTTGCGTGGCGATCTGCGGCTGCAGGACCGAGTAGGCGCCCGCTGAACCGCAGCACAGATGACTTTCATCGTAATCCGCCGGCACATCGAAACCCAAGGCGCGCAATTGCAATTCCACCATGCCCCGCAAGCGTTGACCGTGCTGCAGCGTGCAGGGGGCGTGAAAGGCGGCACGAGACATTGGCGCTGCGTGCAAGCGATTTTTGAGTGCCGGCACCATGGTCGGTAAGAGTTCGCTCAAGTCGCGTGCCATTCCGCTGATGCGCCGCGCACGATCTGCGTACACCGCATCATGCGCCAAAGCGTGTCCGTACTCCTTGATTGCAAGCGCGCAGGCACTGGCGGAAGAAATGATGGCCTCGATGTCTCCTGACGCCAATTGCGGCGTCCATGCATCGATATTGCGCCGCATGTCCGCAAGGCCGCCTTGGCTGTCATTTAAGTGCGTGCGCAGCGCGCCGCAGCAGCCGGTGCCAGCCGCGTACACGACCTGTATGCCGGCGGCATCGAGCACGCGCTCGGTCGCCCGATCAATGTTGGGCAACATTGCGGGTTGCACGCAGCCCTGAAGTATCAGCACTTTGCGTGGCTGGGTGCCACCTGCGGTCGCCGCGAGCTGCCCGCCCGCCCGCGCCGGCACTGTGTTCCTTAATATTTTGGGTAAGAACGGCCGTAGGGCTTGCCCAAGCTTCAACGCCGGAGCGAACCAGGACGAGGTCAGTCCTTCCCTGAGGGACCAGCGTGCGGCCCGTTCGAGCAGCGGCCGCTCCACCCGCTCCTCGACCAGCTTTCTGCCGATATCCAGGAGGTGCCCATATTCAACACCGCTTGGACAGGTTGTCTGACAATTGAGGCAGGTCAGGCAGCGATCCAAATGCTGCTGCGTGCTGCGCGTGACCTCTGCGCCTTCGAGCATTTGCTTGATGAGATAGATCCGACCCCGTGGGCCATCGAGCTCGTCGCCAAGCAATTGATAGGTCGGACAGGTCGCATTGCAGAAACCGCAGTGTACGCATTTGCGCAGGATGGCGGCTGCTTCCTTGCCCTCGGTGCGGCCGTCAAATTCCGCGCTTAATTGCGTTTGCATGCAATCACAGCCCCCGGTACAAGCGCCCGGGATTGAAAATGCGCGCAGGGTCGAAAGCCTGTTTTAGCGCTTGATGGGTGCGCATCAGCACCGGGTTTAAGGGGGCAAAGACTCCCTCGGAGCGATCCCCGCCCTTGATCAGGGTCGCGTGCCCGCCCGCGCGCGCGGCAGCATCGCGCATCACGCCAGACTGAGCGGTGGTGCGCCACCAGCGCTGCGCACCGCCCCACTCGATGAATTGCTCTCCCGGGAGCGATAATCTGCCCGTCACGGCCGGGACGGAGAGTCGCCACAGTGCCTCGCCGCGCGATAAACCTTCTTTTCCGATCGAAAAGAACCCGGCGCTCTGGTCCCGCACGCTCAACCACCAAGCATCGGCGGCGGACGCATCGAGCCGCTCTCCGCCGAGACGCTCGCAGGCCGCTGCGACCGCGGCGCGCGCGCCGGCGAGACGCAGGCGAAGCTCACCTCGATACCACGCGCTGGCATTGATCGGCAGGGGCTGCACGGCCCAGCGGCGCAAGGTCTCAAGCGCTTGGGCCTCGCTCCATTCAAAGTTCAAGGTTTCTGCCGCCACGCTCGTCGGCAATACTTTCAACGATACCTCGCATATCACGCCGAGGATCCCCAAGGACCCCACCGTCAATCGGGACACGTCATAACCGGCGACATTTTTTGCAACCTGTCCGCCGAAGGTAAGGATTTCTCCGCAACCATTGAGGAGGATCACGCCGAGCACATGGTCGCGCACCGAGCCGACGTTGGCGCGCGCCGGACCCGAAAGTCCGGCGGCCACCATGCCGCCGACCGTGCCGCCTGGTGCGAAGCGCGGCGGCTCGAACGGCAGACACTGTCCGCATTCCTGAAGCGCCGCTTCGAGGTCCCGAAGCGGCGTGCCCGCCCGCACCGTTACCACCAGCTCCGTCGGTTCGTAGCAGGTAATGCCGGAGAGCGGTGTCACATCGAGAGGCGTACCGGCCGGCAACTCGCCATAAAACCGCTTGGTGCCGCCGCCGCAAATATCAAGCGGCGCACGTTGCTCGCGCGCGCCAGCCACTTGCTCGATGAGACGCGCGAGCGCGGGGTCTTGCACGTCCATCAGAATCTTGGCAACTCGGGAAACGGCAGCGCGCCGCGGCGAACGTGCATCTTTCCGTATTCCGCGCAGCGATGCAGCGTCGGAATCACTTTCCCGGGGTTGAGTAATTCGAGCGGATCAAAGGCGCGCTTCACTGCCATGAACTGCGCTCGCTCGGCTTCAGAAAATTGCACGCACATCGAGTTCAGCTTCTCCACGCCGACGCCATGCTCTCCTGTCACAGTGCCGCCGAGCCGCACGCTGGTCTCGAGAATATCGGCGCCGAACAGCTCGCAGCGGCGCATCTCCGCGGCGTCTTCCGCATCAAACAATATAAGCGGATGCAGATTGCCGTCGCCAGCGTGAAATACGTTCACGCAACGCAAGTTGTACTTCACTTCCATTTGCTGAATTGCCCGCAACATTTCCGCGAGACGCTTGCGAGGAATCGTGGAGTCCATGCACATATAGTCGGGACTGATGCCGCCCGAGGCCGGAAACGCATTTTTTCGGCCGCTCCAAAATTTCAGGCGCTGCGCCTCATCGCGGCTCACCTCGATGCGCGAGGCACCTGCAGCATTGAGCACGGCCTCCATGCGCGCGATCTCTTCCTCGACCTCCTCCGGCGTGCCGTCGCTTTCGCATAGCAAAATGGCCGCCGCCTCCAGATCGTAGTCCGCGTGCACGAAGGCATCCACCGCTGCGGTCATCGCTTTGTCCATCATCTCAAGACCCGCCGGAATAATGCCGTGCGCGATCATGCTGGCAACGGCGGCACCGGCAGATTCGATGTCGCGAAAACTCGCCATGATGCAGCGGGCCAGCAACGGCCGGGGAATCAATTTCACAGTGACCTCGAACGTCACCGCCAACATTCCTTCGCTGCCAATCACAATCGACAGCAGATCAAGACCGGGGGCATCCAAAGCGTCAGATCCGAATTCCACCGGCTCGCCATCCACCATAAATCCGCGAACCCGCAATACGTTGTGCAAAGTCAGGCCGTATTTCAGACAATGCACGCCGCCGGAATTTTCGGCCACATTGCCGCCGATGGTGCAGGCGATTTGGCTGCTGGGGTCCGGCGCGTAGTACAGCCCGTAAGGGGCGGCCGCCTCGCTGATCGCTAAATTGCGCACGCCGCATTGCACGATTGCCGTGCATGACACCGGATCGATCTCCATTTTGTTGAATTTGGCCAGCGATAGAACGACGCCCGCATGGTGCGGTGTTGCGCCGCCCGACAGCCCGGTGCCCGCGCCGCGCGCCACGACCGGCACTTCCATCTGATGGCAAATCTTTAAGACGGCAGCGACTTGCGCCTCGGTCTCCGGCAGTACGACCACCATAGGAGATGTCCGATACGCGGTCAGGGCATCGCACTCGAACGGGGCGGTGTCTTCACAGCGAAATAACACGCCTGCGCGCGGCAGCACTTGCCCAAGCGCTGCCACGACGTTCTTCTGGCGTTGCTGCCAAACGGCATCCGCCGGCTTGGACTGCAATGAAATGTTCATCGGCCGATTATGCGCCATGCGCGCCGGCCCGCGCCCTTAAGAGAAACGGCGGAACATCAGCCGCGAGATGAACCGGAGCCGCCAATTTGAGGCGGTCCGGACCCTGTGCTATGTTATTGTTTCGTGCGGAATCGGCAGCACTGTTACCGAATCCGGAGCAGTCGCAAGAAAGAATAATCAAATCACGGTGGCGCCGGCACGTAGCACACTTGCGTCCGCGGCGAACATCGACGGAGAAATCATGTTCACGCAACTGTTGAACCCGCTCGACAACCTCACGCTGACGTGTTTGGTGGCGCTGATACCCGTTGTCATTCTGCTGTTGATGCTGGCGGTCTTCCGGTTTCCGGCCTGGGTGGCTACGCTCATCGGCTCGATCATTACATTCGCGCTTGCCGCGTGGGTATGGAAGATGCCCTTTAACGACGGCGCTCATGCCTACCTTTTTGGCGCGTCCACCGGCGTTTGGAATGTCGACTGGATTACGATTTGGGGCATGGTGCTGTTCAACACGCTGGGGGTGAGCGGCATACTAGAGAATTTCCGCCGTTGGCTGATCGCGCAAGGCAGCATGGACGTACGCGTGCAGACGATGCTGTTTGCCTGGGCATTTGGCGCGCTTCTCGAAGGCCTGGTCGGTTTCGGATATCCGTGGGCGTTTGTGGCGCCCATCCTCATTTCGCTCGGTATTTCCGACCTCAACGCGATCCGCGTCGCGGCGATTGCCAACAATGCGCCGGTCTCCTTCGGCGCGCTCGGCGCACCGATCATCGCGCTGGCCGCCGTCACCGGCTATTCGCTCATGGGTCTCTCGGCCGCCGTCGGCACCGTGGTGACCGCGCTGGCGTTGCTGCCGCCGTGGGTACTTTTGTACCTGGTCTCCGGCAAGGAGGGAATGAAAGGCGGCTGGCCGCTCGCTGTGGTCGGATCGCTCGGCTTTATCGCAGGCCAGTATCCGGTTGCCGTCTATCTAGGGCCCTATTTGCCCGATGTCACCGGCGCGATCGTGTGCTTCGTCGCGCTGTTCGTATTGCTCAAATTCTGGCAACCCAAAACCGTACTGGGTTATGGCGGCGTACCGGTAGATGCCGCCAAGATAAAGGAGGGGCAAGGACATGGACTCCGGCCCGCCGAGGTGCTGCAGTGCTGGATGCCTTTCATTGTGCTGTTGGTCGTGGTGGCCGCCTGGACCGGCCCGTGGTCGCCCTTGCCGAAAATAAGCTGGTTCAAAGCTTCAGCCGTCGCCTGCTCGTCGCTGGCGGCGACCTGCAACCCGGCAAAACCCGGTGTCTCTGCGGTCTTCAATTTTGCGCCGTTTGTTGGCGGCACCGCGATCATGGCGTCATGGATCGTCGTTGCAGGGTTGCTGCTGTCGATGGGCAAGCTGAAAGCCGCGCAAATCGGCGAAATATTCCGCCGTACGTATCATCAAATGTGGGGTGCGTGTCTGGTCGGGGTGTTCATCTTTGGACTGGCATATGTCTTCAACTACTCCGGCATGGCGGCTTCGCTCGCGAAAGGCTTTTCAAGTTTGGGCACCGCCTTCATCATTGTCTGCCCGATACTGGGCTTCATCGGCGTCGCGCTGTCGGGCTCCAACACCTCGACCAATGCCATGTTCGGCAAATTTCAGGCGCTCGTCGGCGTTCAGCTCGGCATGCCGCCGCTGCTGCTGCCGGCGCTTAATTCCATCGGCGCTGAAATCGGCAAACCCATAGCGCCGCAAACCGCGAGCGTCGGCGTCTCGACCAGCAAGTTCGTGCGCAAGGAAGGCGATGTCATCCGTCACAACATGGGCTGGACTTTCGTTTTGCTCGCTTATCTGATCATCATTGCCATCGGGTTTTACTACTTGCGTCCGGCGGTGATGATGGCAAAGTGAAATAAAGGAGCGCCGCAAACCCTTGGAAAGGACCGCAAAACCCTCATTTCAAGCGGACGTGATCGGGGATTTTGCTCGGGTTCCAAACCACAAGGCGTCAGCCGCGCGCGAAAAAAGCCTTAGGGTTCATGACAGTAATCGTCCGGATCTGCTCGTCCGTCACGCCGATCTGGCGCAGGTAGGGGATTGTATTTCGGACGTTGAAGAGATCGCCAAATGGGTTACGCTCGTTGAGCACGTCGATCGTCCCAGTTGGCGCGATTGTCACACCGAACATCCAGTCGTTAGCCAGGAATATCCGATCGTTTAACCCGGCGTCGATCAACTTCTTGACCATCGCCGCCCGGTCCTGCCAGGTAGGGATGCCGTTGGTCCCACCGCCCATCGACGGCAGGCCATAGACGAGGTGATCGATGCCCAGCGTGTAGCCGCGTCGTGCCAGTCCCGCGAGATAATCGAAGTCTGGGCTTTCGTCGCTGTGGCCAATACAGACCATCCGAGGATCGAGCCCTTCCTGCTCGAAGATCGCAGCCTGTTGTTCCCCCCGCGATTTCGTGCGTCGCTGTGAGTCGTCACCGGCACACCCGTGCGCTTGCTCGCGTGCGCGGCAGCCCTAAACACCTTTTCCTGAAACGGCGTCATTCCATCGCCTTGATGTGCGGCTTTGATGACGCCGGGCTTGATTCCGGTATCCTCCATGCCCCGCTCGATCTCAAGAGTGAAGAAGTCGGCCAGTTCGTCCACCGTGCGCGCCTCGAACGAAGGTGTCGGCGTCAGCCAGTGCCCCGTGGCGGCTACGATCTGCACGCCCGACCGCCGCGACACTTCCTGCAGCAGGCGAACGTCGCGGCCGAGATCGGCTGTTGTGCAGTCCACGATGGTGTCGATGCCAGCCGCCTTGGCCGCCTTCATTCGCTCGACAGCGCCGCTCGTGAAGCGCGACCGCCCGCCGAGATATTCGGGCCAAAGCCGCATCAAGCCGGTCGAACTCGCCAACACGTGCTCGTGCGGCGCCGTAAAACCCATCCGTTCGCCAGAGATCGGGCCTAACACAGTTTGAACGATCCCGCGGCGTCGTTGCGCGGGCGCGGACGTAGCTGGCTCAGTAACACTAGAAGCGGAGGTGGCGTGCGCCGTTACTGCCGCAATGCCCACGCCCGCGATTTGCGCTAGAAATTCTCCAGCATGTAAATGGCCGGTATCCAGAAGTACCGAACTTTGCCCCACTCACGAATGGCAATAACGCTGTCGCCATATATAGCTTATATCTGCTCGACCGCATTCATCGGTCTGCCCTGGCTTCCGCGATGGATCGCTTCAACCCATCCATATCGATGACCCCAGACACGAGTCGCCCATTGATTACTATCCCGGGCGTGCCGCGGATGCCGAGCTCACGTGCTTCGGATTTGTTGCGTGCCAGCTCAGAATTCACTTCCGTGGCATGACTTGCCTCGTCATGCTTGAGTTTAACGATGTCGACCCCGGCATGCACCAACGCAGCATCAACGGCTGCATCGTTTGACAGTCGCGGACCATCCAGGAGCGCATCGTGAGCGATGCGATACTTGCGTTGCCATTTCGCAGCGAGCGCAGCTCTAGCCGCGTACTCGGAGACGTCCCCCAAAATTGGCCATTCCTTGTAAACAACCGCAACGCCCGGATCGTGAGTTGGCAAATCTCGCAATGCCGGCCCCAACTTTTTGCAATAAGGGCAGTTATAGTCGAAGTACTCGACAATCGTCACATCAGCAGAGGCGGCGCCGAAGCGCGCGGGCTCGAAAGCCTGAGCCGTGGTAGTTAATAAGCAGAGTCCTGCTACCGACAACAGAATCACACAAAAATGCAAGGCGTACGTAGGGTGGGTGTGGCGCATCCGAGACCTCCTTGAGGTAGCGAAAATTGTTCTTTAAGTATTCGATCCGAATTCCTGACACTGCAACGTTCATCGATATTGCGCACTTGCAAGCGAAAAAAAGTGAGCGACGTAATTTTACTAGATAAAACGCCGTTTATAGTGGTCAAAAAACGTACAACGCAAGTGCTTGATAAATAGTGCCCGCGGGCCGGAATCGAAGCTTCGACCTAGCGCCTAGCAGGCCGTAGCCAGTTCGAGGCTACAAAGCGGATTCTGTTGATACTTTCGCGACGGTGTGTCTAATAAAACTGCTCCGCTTTACATCGGAAAAGCCCTATTTTTGCAGGGTTCGAGCTTGCGATATTAGGCAGTTCGCGACCGACATTGTTCGGCATATCAATATTTGCCGAGCCTTTGATCTCGGTACCGGCGCCCTTCTGACTCCAGCATTCGGTAGAAACTGATCATTCGGAGGACTCGTCGTCGATCTGGTGATCTCGGTCCACCGGTTGATGTTGCCTTTGCGCACTAAGGTCGCGGGAGATTTGTGCGCGAATCCGCGAGCGCACCGTTTCAGACACTTGAGTCTCGTCGAGTAATGAATTCAATCGCTCCGGATCAACCAATCGGCGAGCGACAAGCTCGCGCGTAAAGATCACATCCTTTTCGCGGCATGCGACATACTTTGCGATTGCAAGGTCATGCGGATCCAGGCATAAACCGCGGACGCCTTCAGTGTCACCGGCAGGCAAATTGACCAATCGTCGCCTCCATCCTTTCGGAAGTGTTGCGGTCGCTTCGTCAACTGGATCGGCATAATAGCCAAACTGCTCGTGGAACTTGGAATCCTGCCCGATGACATTCAACCATTCGGTTCGCGAGGGGTCGCGCTTGGCTACGAGATCGACCTCAAATGATCGAAGGATGTCGTCGGCAATGTCCGGGTGCTTGCCATGTAGTGACTGGCTTCCAATGATGATGAACTGCTTCTCGCCGGTGATGCGGCCGGCGGCGCGCAAAACATGATCAACTTGCTGCTTCTTCATTCAGCCCCGCTACCGTCTCGCGAGACAACATGCCGACGTACGGTGGCGATTGGCGTAGCCGGTCGGAGCGCTCATCTCGACCAAGCAACACGGCAAATATCTCGCCGTCATCCGCATGTTCCAGCAGATTCTTCCATTCGTCGTAAACAGGACCCCATGTACCGTTCACTTTCCAACGATGAAGATTTCCCAAACTGTGTGCGCGAATGTGATTGGCGGTAAAGCCGGAGGCGACGGCAGCAGCAAGCCGTCGTTTATGCTCGCCCAACTCTTGGTGAGAAAACCCGCCGCGGCGCCTGGGTCGAATACCGCGCTCGGTGAGTTCTAGCTGATCGCCTTCACCTAGTCCCCACGCCTCAAGAGTAGCCCTTGGAAGGATAATTCCGAACGAATTGCCTATACGTCGAATAGAAATCTTCATAACCGCATTATAACGCGTTATAACTTATGATCAATCAGGGACCGTAGCGATTATTTGAAGTCTATGGCGGCGGCATGAAGCATGCGATGCATGCCATGAGTTGACTTCGACGCGTGCGTACCTTTCTGGCGCATTCCGGATTGGTCTGCTCGTGCCCCGCCAATGGTCGTTTCCGCCGATGCGTTCAGCAGTGACTCGCGGTCAACTTCACCACGATGCGCTTCAGGGTCGCGAGGACAGCTGCGCGAAGCCGAGGAGAATGCGATCGCCGGCAGCGGCCGGATGCGCAAAACCCTCATTTCAAGCGTACGTTTAACCGGACTTATTAGAGGACTTGTAGACATGTTGATGCAATATAACTAACTGATATATAATTCTAACATGACCAAATCTAAACCGGACTTTAAACCGGACATAAATGCGGCAAGAGATCGGGGTGAGGCGGTATCGCGGATGGAACCGCTGCTCATTGGCCAGAGTTCGCGCCACCGCCCTGCCTTGACCGATCTTGCGTTGGAATTGGCGCAGAAGAGCGCCGGGTTCCGCCATTCATTGCCCAAAAGTCTGCTCGTCTCGCTGGCCGACCTCGTGCGCTCGATGAATTGCTACTACAGCAACCTGATTGAGGGGCACGATACGCACCCGATCGATATTGAGCGAGCCTTGAAAGGCAACTATAGCAAGGATGCCAAAAAGCGAGACCTTCAGGTCGAAGCGAAAGCCCACATCGAGGTCCAGCAATGGATCGATGGCGGTGGCCTAAATGGCCGCGCGGTCACCGCCGACTCCATCCGCGAAATCCATCGCCGCTTCTGCCAGCTGCTGCCGGATGATCTCTTATGGGTGGAAGACCCGGTTACCAAGGAACGCTTCAGGGTAATCCCCGGAGAGTTGCGCCATCGCGATGTTGTGGTCGGTGCGCACGTTCCGATCAGCGCGCCCGCCGTGTCGCGCTTCTTGCGCCGTTTCGAAGAGGTGTATAGCCGCCTAGGTAAAACCGAGACTATTCTCGCCACGGCAGCCGCGCATCACCGGCTCGCCTGGCTTCACCCGTTTCTTGACGGCAACGGCCGCGTCGCGCGGCTGATGTCGCACGCGACGATGCTGGAGACGCTCGACACGGGTGCCGTGTGGTCAATTGCTCGGGGCCTTGCCCGCAAGGTTGTTGAGTACAAGGAGCACCTCGCCGCGTGCGACCGGACAAAGCGCAACGATCTCGACGGCCGGGGCAACCTGAGCGAAGAGAGCCTGGCTGAATTCACGCGCTTCCTTCTGATGACCTGCATTGATCAGGTTACTTTCATGAAGGAGCTAGTACAGCCCGACCAACTGCGCGCGCGCATCATGCTGTGGGCAGAAGATGAGATCAGGCTCGATCGCCTGGCGCCGAAATCCACCGCCATCCTCGAGGCCGTCCTTTTCCGCGGCGAACTGCCGCGCGGCGACGCCGCCGCCATCGTCGGCACCGGCGACCGCCAGGCGCGCCGCGTAGTCGGCCCGTTGCTGAAATTAGGCGTGCTCGCCTCCGAAAGCAGCCGCGCCGCGCTGCGTCTTACCTTCCCCGCCGCCCTTGCATCGCGCTGGATGCCCGGACTGTTCCCGGACCAATCGTGAGGCCTACAGGCGGCTGGCGTTTTTAAAGACGATTGCGGATTCAGGCAGACTCCGCGCACACCGTGATCTAAATGGTGCCCCGGGCCGGAATCGAACCGGCGACCTAGCGCTTAGGAGGCACTCGCTCTATCCACTGAGCTACCGAGGCAGGAAATCAGAGGCCGGAGAGAGACAACCGGCCTCTGATGATGGTGGAGGAGAAGGGGATCGAACCCTCGACCTTCGCATTGCGAACGCGACGCTCTCCCAACTGAGCTACTCCCCCGAAAAGGGCGAAGAATACTAGCAGCAAAGCTTCGTTCTGCCAAAGTATCGCGCTCGGGGCGCCAAGGCATAAACTAGGGTGTTGCGGGGGGAGGAAAAAGTATGCTTAAAGCGGGCGAACGTGCCCCGGAATTCACCCTTCCGGATGAGACGGGGACTGATCGATCTCTGACTGAATTGCTAAGTTTTGGCGCTATCGTCCTGTATTTCTATCCCGCGGACTTTACCCCGGGTTGCACGCGTCAGGCCTGTGTTTTGCGTGATTTGCACGAGGAAGTGCAGCGAGCCGGCCTGCGCGTTGTGGGCATTAGTCCTCAAAGCCCGGAGTCGCATGCTAAATTTCGAGCCAAGTACAATTTGCCATTCGTGCTGCTGTCGGACCAGCACAAAGCCGTCGTCAAGATGTACGGCGTCAACGGCCCCTTGGGGATAGGCGTTCGTCGAGCCTCGTACCTCATCGACGGCGGCCGCCGTATTCGCGATTCGATACTGGCGGACTTCATGATTGCCAAGCACGCGGAGTTCGTGCGCAAGGCGATTATGTTGCGAGTATCAAACCCACCTCAGTAGCTCAGGCGCAGGACATTGGCGCGGCCAATGCGCGGCACCGTCACGATGTACATGGTGCCAAACTCTTTTTCGTCGATCGGCGGTATGTCGCTTTGGCCGGACAGGACAGCGACCAGAGCCGGCACCGTGTTGACGTGCCCGATGATCATGACCCGTTTGCCGCTGTTCTCCCGCACAATGCGGCGCGCGAATGCCTTGGGATTGTCGGTCGGCGCGACGATGGGAACGATTCCAAGCCGCGCGGCGAGCGGCGCGGCAGTCATTCGATTGCGCAGTGCCGAGGAGATGTAGATGGCATCGAGGCGGCCGGCGCCCTGTGTGTCCCCAAACATCCGCGTCAGCAGCGCCGCCCTCGCCTCCCCAGCCGCTGACAGCGGCGGATCCGGAGCGCCGACGGATTCCTTCTCCGCATGGCGAATCACGATCACCACAGTCGAATTGGCGGTGAACCAGGCCCAAAGCGCAAAAACCGCGACCGCGAAAACCGCCAGCGCCCCGATGGCGCTGAGCCAAATCGGTATCAGGAATGGCCCGCGCTGAAGATTCGCATGAGCGCTTTTCATGCGACCATCATACCAATGAATGGCGTTTTTCCGCGCAAGCTGCGAATCGTGGTGCTGGCAGCCGGCTTTTCTTCGCGTATGGGACGACCCAAGGCACTGGCTCGCATCCATGGCGTCAGTCTGCTGCGAAGAACGCTCAAGGCGGCCTCGAGCCTCGGAAAGGATCAAATCATTGCGGTGGCGCCGCGCAACGCCGTTCGCTACCGGTTCGAGGCCCGGGGAATGAAGGTGCGCTGGGTTATCAATGCGCAGCGGACGCAGGGACTCTCGAGTTCTGTGCGGCGGGGGATCGCTGCGGCGCGCTATGCCACCGCCATTTTGTTGTTGCCGGCGGATTTGGTTCATCTCAAAAACCGCGATCTCATCAAGCTCGTGCGGCGCTGGCATTCTGCCCCGCGGCGCCTGATTGCACGAAGTATTGACCTTTGCGGCGCAGCGCCGGCAATTCTGCCGCGATGGCTGTTCTCGCGCGCGTCAATCCTTGCGGGTGATACCGGACTTCGCGAATTCATCCGGCAATTGCCCGGCGACGCGCGCGTCCTGGTTGATTTGCCGTCGGCTGCTTGGGATATCGATACGCCGCAAGATCTTCAGGACGCGCGGCGCGAGTTTCGGGGCAGTTACGATTAGGCTGGCCAGTGCGGGTAGTCGCGAAACGCCTGAATAGCGCGGTCTATTTTCGCGCGCGGTAAATCCATGTGTGTCATCAGACGAGTCCGCGGCGCAACGCTTGCGATGATGCCTCGATGCCTTAGGTGCGTTCTGAGCCCGTCGATTTGCGCGGCCCCGACCTCGATATACACCACGTTGGTCTGGGGCGGCGTCACCTTAAGGCCCGCCTCGCGCAATCCTTGCGCCAGGTATTCTGCATTCGAATGATCCTCCGCAAGCCGCTGCACATGATGCTCCAACGCATACAGCCCCGCGGCTGCCAGCACGCCGGCTTGCCGCATGCCGCCTCCCAGCGCTTTGTGCCAGCGCCGGGCTGCGGCGATGAGCGCATGAGAGCCCATCAAGACCGATCCTGCCGGCGCACCCAGCCCTTTCGACAAGCAGACTGACACCGAGTCAAAACCGGCAACCGCGCTGCGTTCGTCAATCTTCAATTTCACAATGACATTGAACAAGCGCGCGCCGTCCAAATGAGTCGTCAACCCGCGAGAATGCGCGAATTGCGTCGCCTGCCGCAGGTAGTCCACCGGCAGCACGCGGCCGCCAATCGTGTTCTCGAGCGCCAATAGCCGGGTGCGAGCGAAATGATAGTCATCGGACTTGATCGCCGCGGTTGAATGCTGCCGAGAACGGCTGCGCCGCCCTGCTCGTACTTATAAGTGTGCGCCTCCTGCCCCACGAGGAATTCATCGCCGCGACCGCAATGGGCCATCAACGCGGCCAGATTGCTCTGCGTACCGGTCGGGAAGAACAAGGCGGCGTCGAATCCAAATCGCTCTGCGGCGACTGCCTGCAACCGATTGACGGTCGGGTCATCGCCAAAGACATCATCGCCGACTTCCGCAGCCGCCATGGAGGCGCGCATGCCCGCCGTCGGACGCGTGACCGTGTCGCTGCGCAGGTCGATTGTGGTCGGCATGTTCATGGGCGCAGCCAAGGCCTAAAGAGCGAGACCAGGCGTTCCCGAAGAGTCCGTGGGCGTCGAGCGTACTGATCGCGGACCTCGTTGTAAACATCCGCAACCTGCTGCATCATCCCTTCGCGATCGAGCACTCTTGCGAGAGTGGCGCGACGGTAGCGCCAAGTCATCCAAAGATCGTCCGGCCAATCCTCATGCCGCGCCCGTTCCGCGGCGGCGGCGTAATATTTGAATGCCAACAGAAGATCTGCGCGGCGCTTGGACGCGTCTGGCTCCTCGCGGGCCGCGCTGGAACTTCTCTCGGCGAAACGCGCCAGTGCGTTCGGGTCTCCTGCCGCGGCCGCATCGCCATACCACTTCCACGCGCGAGCCTCCTCGACCGAGCCGCTAACGCCGTGTTCATACAACTGGCCGAGCTCGAATCCCGCAATGCTCACGCCATCCCTCCAGGCCTGCACCAATAGGGAGATTGCCCGAGGCGCCTCCTGCGTGCCCACCGGCCGATTCAAGAGCAGGCGCGCCCAGTCGATTCCTGCGCTGCGATAACCTCGCGTAGAAGCCTCGGACAATTTTCGCCTCGCCGCGTCGAAATCGCCGGCCGCAATCAAGCCTCTGCCGTACTGGTATAAGGTTCGGGCCGTCGAATCCGATACCCTTTCTTTCGAGCAAGCAGCGACCGCAACATCGCCGCGATTTGGACGATCGCGACGCCCCGCGCGCGCCGATCCGGATCATAGGGCGCCGCTGCCGATTGATCGCAGGGGGACTGCATCGCCGTCCACGACCGAACATCGGTCGCCGCGGGCAACCCGAGTTGAAAGCGCTCCGAACTTGGCAGCGGGTCGAATTGCGCTGCGCTTGCCCAGGCAATCTGAGTCTCCAAGGGGAGCGCGCGGGCGTCCCACACGCGCGCCGTCTTGTCGTCGGAGGCGGTTACCACGCGCTGGCCATCGGGTGAAAAGGATGCCGCTTCCACCATATCCGAATGACCGATCAGCACTTTCAGCTGTCGGCTGGTCGCGGCATCCCAGATCCTGACGGTCCGATCGAACGAGGCGGTAACGATGCGCCGGCCGTCCGGTGAATACGCCGCCGAGCCCACGATATTCGAATGTCCGGTCAACACCGATAGTTCGATACCCGTGGCCGCATCCCAAATCCGGGCGGTCTTGTCATCCGAAGCCGTGACGATGCGCTTGCCATCCGGAGAGAACGCCGCGCTCTCGACGACGTTCGGGTAACCTCTGAGCGCAAGAATCTGCTGCCCGTCGAGAGCGCTCCAGATGCGCGTGGTCTTGTCGGTCGAGGTGGTAACCACGCGCGAACCGTCAGGAGAGAAGGCGGCGCTTAGAACGCGTTCCTTGTGCCCACTCAGCCGCAGCAGTTCTTTGCCAGTGGCGGTATCCCAGATTCGGGCGGTCTTGTCATCGGACGCCGTGACCACCCGGGTGTCATCGGGCGAAAAGGCAGCGAACCAGACCCGCCCCGTATGTCCTTGCAAGGTCGTAAGCAGCTGACCGGTCGCGATCTGCCAAACGCGGGCTGTCGTGTCGAGCGAGGCGGTAACAATGCGCTCTCCGTCGTGCGAAAACATGACGGACTCGAGCCCCAATGTATGCCCTGTCAGCACTGCCAGTGGACGGCCCGTCGCCGCGTCCCAGATGCGCGCCGTTTTGTCCCATGACGCGGTGGCGATACGCTGGCCGTCAGGCGAGTAGGCGGCTGCAAAAACGCGGTCCTCGTGTCCGCTGAGCAACTTGATCTCATGACTGGTCGCCGCATCCCAAATGCGCGCCGTCTTATCGTAAGACGCCGTGACGATGCGCCGTCCGTCCGGCGCATAAGCCGCAAAGTTCAGCCGGTCTGTATAACCAGTGAGGTGCAGCAGCTCAATTCCCGTGGCGGCATCCCAAATGCGAGCGCTCCCATCCTCCGAGGAGGTCACCACTCTTCTTCCATCAGGCGAGAAATTCGCGCTCATCACGCGGCTGGTATGGCCGCTCAGCACGGCGACTTGCCGGCCGGTTGCCGCGTCCCAAATACGCGCAGTCTTGTCGTCCGACGATGTAGCGGTGCGGCTGCCGTCCGGTGAAAACGCGGCGCGCCACAGCCGTTCCGTGTGGCCGCTCAACATCAATATTTGACGGCCGGTGGCTGAATCCCACACACGCGCCGTCTTGTCCCAGGAGGAGGTCACCACGCGAGTTCCATCGGGCGAGAAGTCGGCGTAATGCACGGACTCGGTGTGCCCGCTCAGGAGTACGATCTGCCGCCCGGTCGAAGCGTCCCAAATACGTGCGGTTTTGTCGCCCGAAGAAGTCACCACTGTGCGGCCATCGGGTGAGAAAATCGCCGACCAAAGACCGTTGGCGTGCCCCTTCAGCGACAGAAGCTCACGGCCCGTCGCAGCATCCCAAATGCGAGCAGTTTTGTCGCGCGACGCGGTGACCACGAATCTGCCGTCGGGCGAGAAGGACACACTGTTCACGCCAGCCGTGTGACCGCGAAGCACGAGGATTTCCTGACCGCTCGCCGCATCCCAGAGACGTGCGGTTTGATCGTCCGAGGCCGTGGCGATTTTCGTGCCGTCCGCAGAAAACGCAGCGGCATTCAAGGTATCCATGTGACCAGCGAGGGCGAGAATCTGCGCATCAGCGGCGCGAGCCTCTTGAAACACATTGAGCGCCTCCCCCGTGTAGGCATGGCTGACACCTGGGTGCGGCAATACCTCGGCGATGATGCCGGCCGCGCCGGGTATGTCGCCATCTTTCAATCGCCCCGCAGCCGTTTGCGTCAATGATCGCAGCTGAGCTTGAAGCGCCGCATCGCGCTGTCCGGACGCGATCTTGGCTTCGTAGCTCGTTGCCGCGAGGCCGCCTGCAAGGGTCAGGACCAAGACGCCCGCCGCTGCAATTCCGACGCGATGCCGCCGCACGAATTTGCGCAGTCGGTACGCGGCGCTCGCTGGTCCCGCCTCGACCGCTTCGTGATTGAGGTAGTGTCGCAGATCCGCGGCCAGTTCAGAGGGCGTGCCATAGCGCCGCTTTCGATCCCTCTCCAAGGCTTTACGTGTGATCCATTCCAAATCTCCACGCAACAGGCTTCTCAGCAGTCTAGGCTCGGTGGATCGTGCAGTGGCGGCCGTGGCCGCGATTTCCGGATCCGCGTTCAATTTCGCGATTAGGCTCGGCGGTTCATCTTCACGCAGTTGACGCAGCCACTCGTCGAACGCGGGCGCGTGCCGCCGCTTTTGAAAGGGCTGTAGACCCACGAGCAGCACATACAAGATCACGCCGAGCGAGTACACGTCAGTGCGTGTGTCGATATCCTGAACATTCGGATCGACCTGTTCTGGACTCATGAAGCCGGGTGTGCCGACAAATTGTCCAAATTGCGTATGCAGCGTTTGATCCATGACGCGCGGTGCGGTGGTCTTTGCCAGGCCAAAGTCGATGATCCTCGGCACGGGCTTACCGTCCAGTTCCACGATCAGGATATTGGCGGGCTTCAGATCGCGATGAATGATGGCTTTTTGATGCGCATGCTGCACGCCTTCGCAAGCCTGAATAAAAAGTTCGATCCGATCGCGGATCTTCAGCCTGTGCTGGTCGCAATATTCCGTGATCGGCGGACCCGGCACGTACTCCATGACGAGATAGGGTTGGCCTTGGGGCGTCGATCCCGCGTCGAACACCTTGGCGATGGCCGGATGATCCATGATCGCGAGTGATTGACGTTCTGCTTGAAAACGATGCGCAACCGCCTCGTCGTACATGCCCGCGCGAATGAGCTTCAAGGCCACCAAGCGGCGTACCGGCGCGGTCTGCTCGGCAAGCCAAACCTGCCCCATGCCGCCGCTGCCAATCTCGCGCAGCAGGCGGTAGTTTCCTACCTGCATTTCGACTTGCAACGGCGCCGTTTCGACGCCGCCGTTGATCGCCGCCGCCGGTACATTCAAAAAAGATTCGCCCGACCCCTCATGCGCCGCGATCAGCGACGTCAATTCCAGCCGTAGCTGCGAATCATTCGCGGAAATCGCATTGAGGTACGCGAGCCGCGCCTCGCCCTGAAGCGCCAGGGCGTGATCCAGAGCCACTTTGATTTCTTGCCAGCGCTGCGGCTTCACGATCTTTGCGCTCGCTCCAGCTCGCGCCGCAGCCACGCACGGGCTGTGGTCCAGTCGCGCTTGACGGTGGCCTCGGATACGCGCAATGCGTCCGAAGTTTCCACAATCGATAGGCCGCCGAAGAACCGCAGCTCGACAACCTGGGCCTGCTGCACATCGAGCAGCGCCAGACGTACCAGCGCATCGTCAACCGCCAGCAGGTCGATCTCGGGTTGCGTGCCCAGGTCCAACGCCTCGCTCAGCGTGACGCGGATACCGCCCTGACGTTTTGCGGCGAGACGGCCTCGGGCATGATCCACCAAGACTTGGCGCATCAGTCGGGAGGCTAACGCCACGAAGTGGCAACGATCGCGGACTTCCGCGCCCTCGCCCCCCACCAACCGCAGATAGGCCTCATGGATAAGCGCTGTGGCCTGCAAAGTGTGATCGGCACGCTCCGCGCGCAGATGCCTGCTCGCAATGCGGTGCAGCTCCTCATAGATCAACGGCAGCAGCGCCTGCAAGGCGGCCTCATCGCCGCTGCGCCAGCTGGTAATCAGCTCATCAATCGGGGAAGCAGGCAATCCAGACCCTATTAGTTGGCGATCCGCAACCACGGCCTTGAGCGCATTTTGATCCGTGCCGCGAATCGAGTCGAGCCCGATCGGTATGTCGCACCAAGTGTTTGAGCTATTTTTTTGAATTTTCTCGCTTCCCTTGGCATAGGTACCCATTCACCGCCCCCGGCGGACAAATGGGCCGACGTTTGTCATATCGCAAAGGGGATCGGAAGATGAAGATCAAGTCTTGGCTGCCCATAGGCGTCATTCTGCTTCTTGCGGCCTGCTCGTCGGGTAGCTCCTCGCCGACGCCGACGTCGACGTCGAAGCAGACCACGACGATCGCCGGCGCCGTCGATGACGCATTCGTGGCCAGCGCTCAGGTTACTCCTTTCCAGGTCAACGCCAACGGGACCTTGGGAGCGGCAATTCCCTGTGTGCCGACCACCGGCTGCCCTGCGAGCAGCGATGCCAACGGCAACTATACCGTCAACCTTGGCTCCTACTCCGGTCCCGTGGTACTGCAGGCGAGCGGCGGCAGCTACACCGACACAGCAACCGGTCAAGTGGTGCCGATGCCGGCCGGTCTGACTTTGTCGGTCCTTCTGCCAGCCGTGGCCCCCGGCACCACCAACATCACCGCGCAAATCACGGCCTTGACGACCATCGCGGCGCAGCTCGCATTTCAACAGATGGGACAGGGCGTCGTGGCAACCACCGCCGCGCAGGCGACCACGGCGGCGGCACAAGCCTATTTCGGACTCTCGGATATCGTGGCAACGCAGTTGCTCAATCTCAACGTTGCCAATTGCGGCAGCGGCGCCGCGGAAGCCAGCTACGATGCATCCCTGGTTCTCGCGGGTATATCGGAACTCGCCTCAACCTATAAGGTCACTTCCATCGATTTGGCGCTCGCCATCGCGCAGGATATCACCGAGAACGGCTCGCCCACCGGCACCAATTACGACGGCACGCCCATCAACGTGCCCTTGGCTGATGGCAGCGGCAGTGTCGCCCTGGCGACAATCTATGGCAGCGGGTTGGCGAAGTCTCTCGATGCTTCCATCTCGACCTTCGAGGCCTCTACAGCCAATGCCTGCAAGGCCATGCAGCCACCGCCGGTACCAAAGGATCCACCGTCTCTCGGCACACAGATCACCGTGGTCTATGTTTACACCACGGGCAGCCCATTGCCGGCGGCCACAGCGCATTTCACGTGGAGTTCAAACGGCGCAACCTGCGGCGGTACCAGCTACGCCGGTGGACTCGGCACCTTCAGTACCGGTTTCATTCCGGTGCAAGGCGGCGGAGGCGACCAGAACACATCGGTGTCGACCTGCCTCACGCCCAGTTCGTTGGCCTCATGGACTATGTATGTCGATTCTCCAAGCGGCCAGTCGTGCACGCCCTCTAAAGATGCACCGGAGTCCGGCACCTTCACTGGCGTGGGCAGCATCGGCGCCACGACCACGCCCTCGGTGATCATCAACTGCAGCACGGTGGTCGCGAGCACCTACACGGTTTCCGCGGCGGTGACCGGACTGACCGGCGGCACTCTGGTATTGCAAGTCAATACCGTCACCTCGGTGAATGTCACGGCCAGCGGCATCGTCACGCTCGCGAGCGGCTTCGCTGCCGGCACAAACTATGCGGTGTCCATCGTCACCCAGCCTGCGGGCGAGACTTGCACTCTCGGAAGCGCCGCTGCGGGTACCGTGAACGCGAATGTCACAGTCAACGTTAGCTGCGGTCCGACGGGCGGGGGCACGCCGAGCGCCGAAGCCATCTACGTCATCGACTCGACCGACACTCTGTTCAAGTTTGATTCGCAGGGCAATTTCGTAGCCTCGGCCGGCCTGCACGGACCCGTTAGCAATTTGAACGGCGGTGGGATCAACACGGACGCCAACAATGTGTACGTCACATTGGGTGCGCCTTCGAATCGTGTGTCGGCCTTTGACCGCACAACATTGGCCCCGGTCACACTGCCGGGATTTGGCTCGACCGCGGTGCCGCGTGCGATCGTCTTCGATCCGCAAAACTCGCAGTTCTACATCGCCAATGGCGCCTCAACAGTGACAGTCTACAATTCGGCCGGCACCCTTTTGTCGACTTTCAATCAAAGCGGTCCCGGGATCTACGGGCCCTCGGGCATTTCCTATGATTCGATCGATAATGCCGTCTGGGTTGCGAACTATACTGGCGGCGGCGCAGGAGCCAATCCCACCTATGGCATTGCGGAATTCAGCCCGAGCGGCACCATCGTCAACAACTACCCGACCGCCAATACAAATCCGCCTACTCCGTTTGCGCCCCCGGTCAACACGGGTCACGAGATGCCCTACTCGATCGCCTACTGCGGCAACACGCTGACTGTGGGCTACATCAGCGACACTACGAACTTGGGCAACTCTCAGGCGGGCGGATACAGCACGGCGGGCACGCTGTTGAGCGCTCCGTTCGAGGGCATCACCAACCTGCATGCCATCGCCTGCGCGCAAGACGGCAATGTGTTCGTTGCCGCGGATAATGGCCTGCTGGAATATAACTATGAGACGGGGGCGGCCGTCGCACTTCCCGGCAGTTTCACCGGAATTAAGGCACCGATCTATGGCGTCGGCGTCGGTCCGGGGCCCGGCCTCAATAGTCCGGAGGGACTGGTCTATTCCAACGGCACGCTCTATGTTGCGAACAGCGGCAACAATCAGGTGCTGATCTACACGGTTCAGACCAACGCATCCGGCGTGGTGACGGGCATGACGGTGAGCGGCCGCATCACTGCTGACATCAATGACCCGGTGCGTCTCGCCCTTGACGCGGCCGGACATCTGTTCGTCGCCAATCTCGGCAACAACACGGTGACGGCGTACGACACGACCAACGGCAACGTGGAAATCACCAGCGCGGGCAAGCCTTTGATCAGCGGCGGCTCGCTCAATCGTCCCTTGGGCGTTGCAGTCGATGCCAAGGAAAATGTCTACGTCGCAGACAACGGCACCAACAATTTGTCGGTGTTCCAGCCGGTCACGGCAGGCAGCCTCAATGGTGGTTATACAGAAGCGCTGTTCAGTCCCTTGAGCCAGGATGCCACGGGCAATGCCTTCCCGGCCCCGGGGGTACTGTTCGATGTCAATCTTTTAGGTCAGGACTATCTGCTCGTCGGGCTCGGCCCGACCACGGGCGCCAACTACGTGTACTTATATGAGGCGCCGTTCACCGCGGCCCCAAGTCCTGTCGGGGATGTGAGCAGCGTCAATAGCGGCGTCACCTGCATCATGCCGACCGGTCCTACCGGCATCGCACTCATTCCCAATCACAGCAATCCGCTGGCCTCGCAAATATTCGTCACCAGCTTCTACAACAGCAGCGTGTTCGAATATATGGCTTCGTCTCTCATCGGCTCGGCCGGGACTTGTCCCACACCGGCCGCCATGACCGCCGCCAGGGCCACCAGCCTCGTCAGTGGGCCTGAGGGAACCGCCGTCGACAGCACGGGCACCAACGTGTTCGTCTCGAACGCCGCAACGAACACCATCACTGTCTATGGTTCCGGAACGGCACTCAGCGGCGCACCGGTCTTTACGTTGCACAATTAAGCGCAAAGAACGGCAACAAACGCATCGGGGGCCGGCATTCGCGGCCCTCTTTTGCTTACGGCTTAGGCGCGTTGCTATCGGGCGAAAACTTTTTCAGCGCGTCCGTGCCGTGGCAACCCACGCCCTCGCCGCACACTTGGTTGACGGGACAGACCACCGGTGTTCCCTTCACACAGCCGCGCGCATCAGCGCCGGCGGTGTGCGGAGCGCAACGCTCTTTTCCATTGCAGGCCCGATGGTCATCACAATCAGCGTCGCTGCCGCACGTCATGGCTCTCTGATCGCGCTCCACCGTCGCGAGTTCGCCTTGTTTCGCGATCACGCCGGACAAGGTCGCATCGAGCAACCGTTGCGGCGCTTCCTGGCCTGAGGGGATCTCAACATCCGCCGAAACGACTTCCCACGCGGGCGCCAAGGGACTGCCGGCGCGGTAATACAGCGCGAAGCGGACCACGTTGCGCGGATCGAGCGCATCGTTGAGCTTGACCGGAATGATATGGGTGGAATCAGGAAGCCATGCCTCGCCATGAACCAGCGGCAACCGTCTAACGTTTTTGCCTGCCTCGTAGATCCGCAATTCCAAATCGCTGCCCGCGCCGAGTTCCGCACCGCCGGTAACCACGCGAACCTCGAGACGAGACACGGGAACCGCTTCTGCAACTGTGGCACAAAGCGCGCATGCCAATAACATCGGCCAGATAAGTTGTGGCAGCTGTAACTTCATGGCGCCCTCCGGTTAATCGATGAGTTCGCCGCTATCATAGCCGATCCTAAGCGGACGCTCGCCGCCGAGGCGCGGCGGTCCATTTAACAATAGTCGGAGTTGTCAGCAATGAATCAGCTTTCCGCCTTCGAGATCACCCGGAAATGGCCCCCGCGGCATCCCGATCGCATCCAGTTGTACTCGCTGCCGACGCCCAACGGCGTGAAAATATCCATCATGTTGGAAGAAACCGGCCTGCCGTACGAGCCACACCGGGTCAATTTCGACACTCATGACCAAAAATCAACCGAATTTCTGTCGCTCAATCCCAACGGCAAAATACCGGCCATCCTCGACCCCCATGGTCCGGGCGGTACGCCTCTCGCATTATTCGAATCCGGCGCGATTCTCATTTATCTCGCGGACAAGAGCGCACTGCTCATGTCCCGCGAGCCAACGCCGCGCTTATGAGACCATCCAATGGCTGATGTTTCAGATGTCCGCCATCGGCCCGATGTTCGGCCAGGTCGGTTTCTTCAATAAGTTCGCGGGCAAGGATTACGAGGACAAACGGCCGCTGCAACGCTACATCGCCGAGTCGAAGCGCCTGCTTGCCGTGCTCGATCGGCGACTCAGCGAGCGTGCCTGGATCATGGGAGATGATTACGGAATCGCCGACATCAGCACCTTTCCCTCGATCAACAACCTCATCGTTTTCTACAATGCCGGCGAACTCGTGGGGATTGGTGATTTCACGCATGTCACGCGCGCGCTAAAATCCTTCTTACTGCGTCCGGCGGTGATTCGCGGCAACGGGATTCCAGAGCGCAGCGCCGAGCCGGCTTAAGTCTTAGCGCTTCAGGCGCCTCATGAATGCGTCGCGCACCTCTTTGAGCTCTTCGATGTGCAGCAATATGCCGCTTGCAGCGAACAGGCCCGCGCCCGCCGTCACCGTACCAAGCAGGGCCGCGATCTTCGGCAACAGCGCCTGGTGCGGCCAATCGGCCAGCAGCCAGTGCGATGAGGCCGCGCACACCGCCAGCAACGGAATGCTTGCCAGCGCAACCTTGGCAAGCAATAAGGCCAAACGACGCGACTCGAGCCCTTTCAATTGATGCTGCATCAAGAAATACAGCAGCAAGAAGTTGAAGGTCGCGACGCAGCCTGTGGAGAAGGCCAGGCCGCGATGGCCCCAGCCCAGGCGAAATGTAAAAATCCAATTAAAAAGCAGATTCAAGCCCACGGCGATGAAGCTCACCAGCATCGGTGTCTTGCGCCGGTCGAGCGCATAAAAGGCGTTGACCAAAACTTTCAGGGCCGCGTAGCCGCCGAGGCCGATGGCGTAGAAGCGCAGCGCTCCGGCTGCCTGCGCCGCCTGGTCGGCATTGAATTTCCCATGCTGGTACAACACCGAAATGATCGGCTCGGCCAACAGCATCAGTCCCACCATCGCAGGCAGCGTTAGCAGCAGCCCCCAGCGTATCGCACGCGCCAATTCAGTACGAAATTCTTGAGTTTTCCCGGCTACCACCAAGCGCGACAGCAGCGGCAGCGTCACGGTTCCCAGGGCGACGCCAAACAGGCCGAGCGGCAACTGCATCAATCGGAACGCGATGGCCAGCCAAAAAATGGCGCCATCGCCCAACGTCGATGCGAACATGGAATTGACGAGGACGTTGATTTGGGTGGTGCTGGCTGCGATCACGGCCGGCCCCATCAGCAGCAAGATGGCTTTTATTCCTGGATCGCGCCAGTGAATGTCCGGACGGAAGCGATATCCGAGCCGCGCCAGCGAAGGCAATTGCACGGCAAGCTGCAGTCCCCCGCCGATGAGGGTTGCAAAGGCCAGCCCGATCAGCGCGCGGGGGCCGAAGTGCGGATCAATCCAAAATCCCAAGCTCACGCCACCAACGATGGAGCCGATGTTGAAAAAGCTCGACGCCATGGCCGGCATGCCAAAGCGATTCTTGGCATTCAGCATCCCCATCACCAGCGCAGCGAGCGACACCAACAGAATGAATGGAAACATGATGCGCGTGAGGTGCGCGGTCAGTGCCGCCTTGTCGGGGTCGAACCCGGGCGCGAGCAGCGCCACCAACTGCGGGGAAAACACGATGCCGACGATGCACAGCAGACCGAGCACCAATGCCGTCATCGTGGCCACTTTGTTCGCGAGCCGCCACGCGTCCTCATCGCCGCCGCGCGCGATGGTCTTGCTGAAGGTTGTCACGAAAGCCATGGACAGCGCGCCCTCTGCAAACAGATCGCGCAGCAAATTGGGAATCCGGAATGCCGCGGTGAAGGCATCCATCGCCATGCCGCCGCCAAACAGCGCCGCGAAAATCTGCTCGCGCACCAAGCCAAGTAGCCGGCTGCACATTACCGCGAGGCCAATGATGCCCGCCGCCTTGGTATTCAGGCGGTTGCTGCGTTCGTCGGTTGCAATCGCAGCCGCCGTGCTTGAACCTGAATTATTTGTCGCTATTGGGCCGGTCACGGGAATACTCAGACAGGTTCCCAGTCTACAGGGTCTTCAGCTGCGGCCCTCTAACTGGTGCTCATCATGGCGACAACGGTGACGGCCATCACGCCTGTCGCCGCCCAGCCCAGACGGCGCAGCCGCGGCCGGATGACGAAGTCGCCCATGACATCCTCGCGCGAAGCCAAAATCATCATGACCGCCATGATCGGTACCGCGATGATGCCGTTGATCTCGGCGCTCCACACCAGCGCGCGCACCGCGTCCAAGTGGGTGAAGGTCAAGGCGACGCCGCCGATGGTGGCGATCCCGATGATGCCGTAAAAACCCAGGGCCTCGGGCAGCTTTCTGTCCATGCCGGACTGCCAGTCAAAGCTCTCCGCGACGGCGTAAGCGGCCGAGCCGGCCAGGACCGGGACAGCGAGCATGCCGGTGCCGATGATCCCTAGGCTGAACAACAAGAATGCCGTCGGACCTCCCAGGGGACGCAGCGCTTCGGCCGCCTGCGCGGAGGTTTGAATATCGACTGTGCCCGCGAGATGCAAAGTAGCCGCGGTGCTCAAGATGATGAAAAAGGCGATCAGATTCGAAAATCCCATGCCCACGTAGGTATCCCAGCGTATGCGGCGCATTTGGCGGCGTGCGACATCCGAGGTGTGCGGAAGCTTCGAGGCGATGCCGTTTCGCACACCCGCCGCCCGCAAATCTTCCATCTCCTGCGCCGCCTGCCAAAAAAAGAGGTAGGGACTGATGGTGGTGCCGAATACCGCCACGATCATCGTGATGGTGTCGTGATTCAGGACCAGCCGCGGCACCACCATTTGGCTGATAACCGTCCCCCATTGCACGTGAATGGTGAATATCACGGCGACATAGGACAGCAGCGTCAAGGTAAGCCACTTCAGGTAGCGAACATAGGTTTCGTAACGCAGATAAACCTGCAAAACGAGGCACAGGACGCCGAAACAGACCGAATACAGGTGCGCGGAACCACCCAACAACAGGCGCAGTGCTTCGCCCATCGCTGCGATGTCGGCGGCGATGTTGATGGTGTTGGCGACCAGCAGGAGTCCCACGACGGTATACAGCACCGGTCGTGGAAAAACCGCTTTGACGTTCGCGGCCAAGCCTTTGCCCGTGATGAAGCCGAGTCGCGCGCTGACCATCTGGATGCCGACCATCAAGGGATAGGTGAGCAGCACCGTCCACAGCATGTTGTAGCCAAACTGCGCGCCGGCTTGGCTATAAGTGGCAATGCCGCTCGGATCGTCATCCGCCGCGCCCGTAATGAGGCCGGGACCCAATTGCTGGACTCGGGGATCGTCCGTGAAGCTTTTAAGCAATTTAACCATCGTCGCTCTCCACAGAGGCACGACTTGCGGCTGATGCGAACACACAAACGGATTAGAGCGGATTCAGCGGATGCGAACCCCCAATCGTGACTCTAACGCTGTAAAGCACAAATTTACCGCCCCGCAATGTTTATGCCGTCAAGGCTGCCTTGGCCTTCGCCACTTCGGCAATGACTTCGTCCGCAACGTTGCGAGGAACCGGTTCGTAATGCGAGAACTCCATCGTGTACGACGCACGGCCGCTGGTCATGCCGCGCAACTGCCCGATGTAGCCGAACATCTCCGAGAGCGGCACGATCGCGACGACGGCGATGTTGGTGCCGCGCTCCAGCTGATCCTGCACAGAGCCGCGTCGCCGATTGATATCGCCGATGACATCGCCCAGATAGTCTCCTGGCGTCACGGTTTCCACCTTCATGACCGGCTCGAGCAATATCGGCGCGGCCTTGCGGATTCCCTCGCGAAACGCAGCCTTGGCGGCAATTTCAAAGGTCATCGCATTGGAGTCGACGTCATGGAAGCTGCCGTCGATCAAGGTCGCCTTGAAGTCCACGGTCGGATAGTGCGCCAGGACGCCATCTTCCTTTTGCACCTTGAGACCCTTCTCAACCGACGGCACGAACTCGCGCGGTACCGAGCCGCCAACAGTCTCGTCGACGAATTGGAAGCCGGTGCTGCGTTCCAACGGCTCGAACACGATCCACACCTCGGCGAATTGACCTGAACCGCCGGTCTGCTTTTTGTGAATGTATTGTTCAGTGATCTTCTTGGTGATGGTTTCACGGTAGGCGACCTGCGGTTCGCCCATGACGCCTTCGACGCCGAACTCGGTGCGCATGCGATCGAGCGTGACTTCGAGATGCAATTCACCCATGCCCCGCAATATGGTCTGGCCGGTTTCGCGGTCTGTTTCCAAATGCAGCGAAGGATCGGCGCGGACCATCTTGCCCAAGGCACTGCCGAACTTCTCCTGCTCGGCCTTGACCTTGGCTTTGACCGATACGCTGATGACTGGTTCCGGGAATCGCATGCGTTCCAGCACCACTTCATTCGCCGCGTCGCACAGCGTGTCGCCGGTTTCGGTATCCGCCAAGGAGACCAGGGCAATGATGTCGCCGGCACGCGCTTCCTCGACCGGATTGGCTTCTTTGGCGAACATTTCGACCATGCGCCCTATTTTTTCGCGCTTGCCGCGGGTCGAGTTCATGACCGACGCGCCCTTGGTCAAAACGCCCGAGTAAACGCGGATAAAGGTCAGCGCGCCATAAATGTCGTTGATGACCTTGAAAGCGAGCGCCGAAAACGGCTCGTCGTCCGAGGTTTTGCGCTCGCCGATCGGAAGACCGTCGGCGTCGACGGTCTTGATCGAGGCCACGTCGGTGGGGGCCGGCAGGTAATCCACGACGGCGTCCAGCACCTGCTGCACGCCCTTATTCTTGTATGACGAGCCGCAGAGCACGGGCGTGAAGGCCGAATTCAATGTTCCCTTGCGCAGGCATTGGCGCAGGACATCGCCCGAAGGCATCGTGCCATGGGTAAGAAAAGCTTCCATCGCCTCGTCGTCCTGCTCGAGGCAGGTGTCGACCAATTCGGTGCGGAATTTGGTGACGTCTGCCAACAACTGTCGGTCGCTCGGCACGCTGATGTGCAATTTGTCGGCCAGATCCGGCGCCACCTCCAGCACCTGCCACTCGGCATCCTTGTCGTCGGAATCCCAGACCAGCGCCTTCATTTCCACCAGGTCGACCATGCCCTTGAAGTTATCTTCAGATCCGATCGGGAGCTGCACCGGCAACGGCCTTGCTCCCAGGCGCTTTTTGATCATGTCGACGCAGCGCAAAAAATTGGCGCCGCTGCGATCCATTTTGTTCACGTAGCAAAGGCGCGGAACGTCGTAGTTGTCGGCGAGGCGCCAATTGGTTTCCGATTGCGGTTCGACTCCGGCAACACCGTCGAACACCACGACCGCCCCGTCGAGCACGCGCAGCGATCGGTTGACCTCGATGGTGAAATCGACGTGTCCCGGCGTATCGATCAAATTGATTTTCTTATCACGCCAGAAGGCGGACACCGCAGCGCTTTGAATGGTGATGCCGCGCTTCTGCTCCTGCTCCAGGTAATCAGTCGTCGTCGAAGTCTTCAGATCCTTCGTGTCGTGAATATCGATGATGGTGTGCTTACGCCCCGTGTAATACAGGATGCGCTCCGTCGTCGTGGTCTTGCCGGCGTCGACATGGGCAATGATGCCGATATTGCGGATATCGGAAAGCGGGGTAGTACGGGCCATAGCGAAAATTCCGTGTTTGCTTAAAGGAGGCTCAGGGGCCGGGTCAAAAGCCGCGTATTTTGCCATGACACTGGGGCGTCTGTCGAAAAATGCACACCATGCGCCTTAAGGGCCCGGAAAGGGACCCTAAGGCACCGTCAATGAAGTCCTGGCCTATTTGACGCTGTAGCCGCGCCCTTCAAGGCATGCGGCTTGAGCTCGCAGGTAGTGGGATCGATTGCCTGTGCAGTCCGCCCCCGGGCTGAGTCGGCCAAGACCCCGACGGCAGTTCAGCCGACGCATTTAAGAACGGGGTCACGATTGATGCACTTCATTCGGGCTCGTGTAGTATTGAATGCAGGGAATCGGCGCCTTGGGACGGGGACGCGATGGAAAATGGGGACGGATCGAGTTCATTAAGCCGGCGCCAACTGCTGCGCATGATCGGCGCGACGGCAGGTGGTACCGCCATGTACCAGGCGATGAGCAGCCTCGGTTTCGCTGCCGAGTCGCCCTATCAGGGCCCCATTGATTTGCAGGGCGCGCCGCCAGGCGCCTCGGTGCTGATTCTGGGCGCTGGCATGGCGGGCATGACTGCCGCTTACGAGTTGCGCAACGCCGGCTACAAAGTTCAAGTGCTCGAATACAACGCCAGGGCGGGCGGACGAAACTGGACACTGCGCGGCGGCGACCGCTACACGGAGCTTGGCGGCCACACGCAGCAATGCGAGTTCGACAAGGACTTGTACATCAATCCGGGCCCATGGCGGATTCCGTATCACCATCACGGCATGATGCATTACACCAAGCTCTTGAGGATTCCCTTGGAGCCGTTTTCCCAGGTCAATTACAATGCGTATTTGCACAGCAGCAACGCATTCGGCGGTAAGCCGCAGCGCTTCCGTGAGGTCAAAGCCGACTATCAGGGACACATCGCCGAGCTTTTGGCCAAAGCGACCCGGCAGAATTCGCTGGACGCCTCGGTCACCAAGGAAGACCAGGAAATGCTGCTCGAGTCGCTGCGGCAGTGGGGAGCGCTCGACAGCAACTACAGTTATGTATCGAGTGACGCGAGCAGCGATCGGCGCGGCTACGAAAAGAGTCCCGGCGGCGGCTTGAGCGCCAGGCCCATCGCTTCAAAGCCCATCGCACTTCACAACATCCTCGATTCGGGTCTGTGGTCTGGGGTGGCCAACGGCGATACCTTCGACATGCAAACGGCGTTGTTTCAACCAGCAGGCGGCATGGGCCGCATCGGCGAGGCCTTCGGCAAAGAACTTGGGCCCCTCGTGCGCTACAACGCCAAGGTAACTGACATCCACCAGGATGATCGCGGCGTGAGCGTCACATTTTCCGACACTCAAAATCCGGACGCGCCGCAGACGGTTCGGGCCGATTGGTGCTTATGCACCATTCCCCTGCCGATTCTGGCGCAGATTCCCATGAACGTCGGCCAAAGCCTGGCAGCGGCGATTTCCGCGGTTCCCTATGCTGCAGCGGTCAAGGCAGGATTGCAGTTCAAGCGGCGCTTTTGGGAGGAGGACGAAAAGATTTTTGGCGGCATCAGCTACACCGACTTGCCGATCATGAATATCGGCTACCCCAACACCGGTTTTCAAAGCGGCGGCAAAGGCGTGCTGCTGGGCGCCTACATCTGGGGAATGAGGGCGATGGAATTTACCGCGATGTCGCCGCCGGAGCGCGTGCAAAAAGTGGTCGATTACGGCAGTCAAATCCATCCGCAATACCACAAAGAATTCGAGAATGGCGTGGCCGTGGCGTGGCATCGCGCACCCTTTACCATGGGGTGCTTTGGCATGTGGACCACCGCGACGCGCGCCAAACACTACGACAACCTGTGCCAGATCGACGGACGAATTGCGCTCGCCGGCGAGCACGCATCGTTTCTCGGCGGATGGCAGGAAGGCGCGGTCACCTCGGCGCTCGATGCCATCGGGCGCCTCCACCAGCGTGCCGTGGCACAAGGAGCAAAAGCGTGAGGAACCTTGCGCTGAACCCTGCGCTGAGTGTTGCGCTAGGCGTGGCACCGCTGCTCCTCATTGTGTTGACTGCTTACGCGGACAGCCCCTTGCTTACATCGCGGGCAACCTTAGGCTCGCTCAGCGGCGAGCAGATCTATGATCACATTTGTCAGGGATGCCATATGCCGGGAGGTCAGGGCGCCGTGGGTGCCGGGGCCTATCCTAAACTCGCCTCGGATAAGAATTTTGCGGCTTGGGCGTTTGTGGCCGTGACCGTGGTGGATGGGCGCAATGGCATGCCGCCATTCGGATACCCGGCCGGGCGCGGGATGGATTCGGGGCCCGCGCACTTGAGCGATGCGCAGATCGCGGATGTGGTCAACTATGTGCGCAGCCATTTTGGCAACAAATACAAGGCCGAAGTCACCGCCGCGCAGATCCGCGCCCTGCCCCATCCGGCTGCTGAACTCATCGGGCCGCAATAGGCTCCATACAGATTCGGAATCAGTTAAACCTACTTGAATTGCACGGGTACTCACAACCGGCAAACGGCAATTGGGCCATGGAAACGGGAGGTCGTTATGCGTAGCTTTCTCGGTATATTGGGATTCATCGCCACTTTCGCCGTAGCGCCCGCGGGCGCGGCACTCGCGCATGGCGGTGGTTCCATGCCCTCGGGCCCTGCGGGAATGGTTACGGCAACGCCGCGCAACGTCGCGGACGCCGCAAAGAGCGCCTACAACGCGGGCGTGCGCAGTATCAAGAAAGCGCAAGAGTTCGATGCGGATTCGGCAAAAGCATCGACGCCCGAAAAAGCTGCGAAAGCGCATGACAAGGCCCAGAAGGCCTACCATGATTCCTTGGCATCATTCATCGACGCCGTCGGCGCTGATCCGAAAATGTATGAGGCCTGGAATTACCTGGGCTTTGCCAACCGTCACTTGGGCAATTATGAAGATGCCCTGTCCTCGTACGCCAAGGCGCTTGAAATCAATCCCAATTATCCCGACGCGCTCGAGTATCGCGGTGAAGCCTATTTGGGCTTGAATCAGATTGAAGCAGCCAAGGGTGCCTACATGGCGTTGTTCGGCGCATCCCGGCCGCTCGCCGACGAATTGATGGTGGCAATGCGCCACTGGGCTGACGCGCGCCGGCAAGACGCTCAAGGCTTGTCATCAGCGGACGTCGAGGCCTTCACCAAGTGGATGGATGAACGCACGGGCGTCGCGGCGCAAACCGCGTCGCTGGTCATCGGCTCAGTACAACCGTGGAGACCGGGGCCGCGTTAAATTCGCGATTTCCTCATTGTCCTGGCGGCGTGGGCGGCAATCAGCGCCGCCCATGCCGCCGACGGCATTTCTGCCCCAAACTATGAATGGCACTTGCCCAAAGGATTCCCGCAGCCCGCGGTTCCGATTGACAACCCGATGTCCGCCGCGAAGGTCGCGCTAGGCCGGCGGCTGTTCTTCGAAACCCGTCTGTCCTCATCCGGCGGATATTCGTGCTCGAGTTGCCATCGGCCTGGGATCGCCTTCACCGACGGCCGCGCGCGCGCGCAAGGAGCCACTGGAGAGAGCGTCAGGCGCGGCGCAATGAGTCTCACCAACGTCGCCTACAATCCAGCCTTCACCTGGGGCAGCGACAAAGTACGCTCGCTCGAAGCGCAAATGTGCCAGCCGCTGTTCAACGAGCATCCGGTGGAGATGGGTCTTAAGAGAGACGGAGCAGCGGCCGTCAATAGGCTGTTTGCCGATGCAAACTACCGCGCGCAATTTGCTGCGGCATTTCCGCGCGTGGCTGAACCATTCTCCATGCTGCACGTTATAGAGGCGATCGCCTCATTTGAACGAACCCTGATCTCCGGCCGCTCGCCGTTTGACCGCTACGTGTTTGACGATGACGAAACCGCTTTAAGTTCGTCGGCCAAGCGCGGCATGGCGCTTTTTTACGCGACTCGAGTCGGTTGTGCCCAGTGCCACTCGGGAATCAATTTCACCGGGGCAATTGTCTACGAGGGCCATACCAATGCGCGTGCGCAGTTCGCCAACACGGGTCTTTACGATCTCGACGGGCGGGGTGCTTACCCCTCGACCGACCGGGGCCTAATGGAGGTCACGCATCGCGCCGCCGACATGGGCAAATTCAAGGTTCCCACGTTGCGCAATGTGGCACTCACGGCGCCTTACATGCACGACGGCAGTTTACCGACCCTTGAAGCGGTGCTGGATCACTACGTCCACGGCGGTCACAAAAATCCTCTTCAGGACCCCCGTGTCCGTCCATTTGTGCTGTCGCCAACGGAGCGCGTGGATCTGCTGGAGTTTCTTAAGAGCTTGACCGACCGTGAGTTCGTCGAGAATCCTGAATTTTACGCCCAAAATTGAGCCTTAGAGCTTGCATTTATTGAACGTGCCGCTCGGCGCGACGCTGGTATTTGCCAGCGCCGTAAGCTATGCCATTTATCTGTCGTACAGCGGCGGGGAAGTGAAGCGGCTTGGCGCGCTGCGGCTGACGGATTTGGCAACCACGGTGGCCTGCCTCATTTGTATTGCACAATTCATGGTGTTGAGGCCGATCAGCAGCATGTCCGTGGCCCCCGCGGTGTTATGGCTCTCCGTTTTGAACGCCACCCTCTGCACCTTTGCGCCCGTGGTAATGGTCATGATGGCGATCGAGCGCATCAGCGCCTCGCTGACGGCACAGACCGGCACCATTGGTCGGTTTCGACCATCCTGATGGCAGTCATGCTGCTCGGCGAGCCCCGCCCGGGAGCTTAAGTGGGCCCGCGGCCTGATAACAACCGGCTGCGCGCTCGATGCCATGCCGAAGTTGGAGGGCCTCACCGGCGTCCTGCTCTGGACGGCGTCCGCACTTGTGCCGCGGCTTCGAATCAACCTGCGCATTGACGCCTCGGCGCTAACACAGGTCGTGGAGGAACAATGCCGTCATACGAATGATCCACTGGTATCGCGCACCGCAAGCTTACGGCTGCTGCATGGCTTCGCCCGTGCCTGCCGCACGTGCCGCGCAAACGCTCCGACGGTCACGCTGCCCTGGCAGGCAGTGCACGGAGAGGCGGACAAGGTTTGTCCGATCAGCGGATCACGGACGCTCATCGACACGCTCGGCTCCCGCGATAAGCAGCTGGTGACCTACCCAAATCTTCTGCACGAAGTCCACAACGAAGGCGAACCCGCGCACCGCGCTGTTCGATCTCATGTCGCGCTGGATACTCGAACGCGCCTAGGAGTTTGTCCGAGCATTCAGGGTTGGCTTACACTGTGCTTCGGGGTTTACGAATAACATCCAACAGGGAGTCCTCGCATGCATCTTCCGCGTTTACTGGCCATAGCTTCTTTGGCCGCCCTCACCGTTCCGCCAGCGCTGGCGACGGTCCATGACTTACCCACGGCCAGCGCAGAAAGCGAAGGCATGTCGGCGGAGCGCCTCGCCCGCTTGAGCGCCGGCATGAAAGAACTCGTCGACAATGGCCGTGTTGCCGGCGTGGTCACCATGGTATCGCGCCATGGCAAAGTGGTGGAATTCGATGCGGCGGGCAAGCGCGACATCGCGGCGAATGCGCCGATGCAGAAGGACAGCATTTTCCGGATTTATTCGATGAGCAAGCCGATCACCGGCGTTGCGATGATGATTTTGTTCGAAGAAGGCAAGTGGCAGTTGAACGATCCGGTGGCAAAGTACATACCGGAGTTCGCCAAATTGAAGGTCTACTCGACCGACGCCAGCGGCAATGTGGTCATGAAGGATCAAAACCATCCCGTAACCATGCGCGAGCTCATGTCGCACTCCGGCGGCTTCACGTATGGATTTTTCAGCCAAACGCCAGTTGATAAATTGCAGCTGGAAGCCGACGTGCTGAACCCCGACAATACGCTGGACGAGCTCATCAAGCGCGTCGCCAAGCTGCCTTTGAATGCACAGCCCGGCACGGAATGGCATTACAGCATCTCGGTCGACATTCAGGGCTACATCGTCCAGAAACTCTCCGGCATGCCCTTCGAGGAATTCTTGGAAAAGCGAATCTTCAAACCGCTCGGCATGACCGACACCGGCTTTTATGTGCCGAAAGAGAAGCTGAGCCGATTCGCAGAATTCTATAATTACGACGCCGAAGGAAAACTGCACGCCGTAGGCGTGCGCGAAGGATTGAATCACGATTTTTCAGCGAAACCCGCGCTCTCCTCCGGCGGCGGCGGCTTGGTCTCCACTGCCGGCGACTACATGCGATTCTGCCAAATGCTGTTGAACGGAGGTCAATTGGACGGCGTGAGGATTCTCTCGCCGCTGACCGTCGAACTCATGCACGCCAACGTGCTGGCGCCAACCGTGCCGATTCTGGCGCCCGGCGCGGGGTTCGGTTTGGATTTTGCCATTTACACCGATCCGGTTGCGGCCGGCGGTTATTACGGCAAGGGCTCGTATTGGTGGGGCGGTGCTGCGGGCACATGGTTTTGGATCGATCCGGTCAACGATTTGATTGTCGTCGGCATGATCCAACAAGCGGCGGGTACGGGTGCGGCGGCGGTCGCAGCAGTTCCTGACGTGCGTGGCTTGTCGCACGCATGGGCATATCAGGCAATACTGAAGTAACCCCGCTAAGTTGGGGCCCAAGCACTTCCCACCCTAAGACCGTCGAGACACCCAACCGGTGCCGCCGCCTGAAGCGGCAGCGGTTTTGGCTGCCCTTCCGCGCCGATTCGCGCTGAATTTCACGCGCCTGTGACGGCGGCCGCGTTTGGCTCCCTTATGGTGCTAAAGGCGCACACGGCCGCGCCGATATCAGGCCTAGGAGAGTCATCTCTACGGTCCCGGAGCGCCCATCATTTCCTCGAAATCACAGGCTATTGCCCGGCTCCGACGGTTTGCGAACGACACCTGGTCTTGGTTGGCGGGAATCGGCGCCGCCGTCGTTAACCCCCATCCCACATCCCTGCCGCACGGCAAAGCCTCGCTCTTCAAGGGCTTGGAGCAAGTCACGCGCAGTGCCGGCGTGCGGATTTGGGAATGGGACGTCGTTCGCAATACCATGCACTTCAGCGGCGATCTCGCTGAGATTTACGACGCGGAACTTGTAGCCGCGGATAAAGACGCCGACGCCACGATGCTCAACAAAGTGCATCCCGAAGACCGTGCACGCTACCGCGTCGAGTTCATCAGGGCACTGAAGGGCGAGGCACCGATGGAAATCGCCTATCGAGTACAAGAGCGCGACGGCACCATTCGTCCGGTCCAATTGCGCGGCGAAGTGTTCCGCAATGCGCAGGGTCGCGCGATCCGCGTTTTGGGCCTGACCATCGACATGAGCGATCAGACCCGGGCCGCGACGCTGCTGGCGGAGCAAGCCGAACGACAAACCCAATTGTTGTCGAGGCTGAAACTCGCCACGGAAACAGCGGGCATCAGCATCTGGGAAAAGGATCTCGTTAGCGGCGATCTCATCAATGACGGCAGCTTGTGGGCTTTGTTCGGCCTGCCGCCCTCGACCACCTTGAATCCAAAAGATCTCATCCATGAGGATGACCGCGCGCAAGCGGCGGCGGCCATCCGTGCGCTGCTGGCGGATCCAACCCAAAATGCGATCTTGCCGCTGCGCCACCGCACGGCCAATCCGCGCCCCGAGCCCCAATATGTTCAAACACACATGCGCGTGTATCGCGATGCCGGCGGTACGGCGATCCGAATGATGGGCGTCACCTGGGATGTCACCAAGGAAGTGCTCCACGCCTCGGAGTTGGAGAGCAAGGCGGCGCAGGAGAGCGCGCTGATTGAGCGCTTGAGCGTCACGACCCAAGCTGCGGGCATTGCGCCCTGGGAATTCGATATCAAGTCCGACTGCTTTTCCTGGCACGGACCGCGGCCTGCCTGCTTCGGGTTGGACCATGTGCCGCTGCACGACTACTTTCGAAGCCTCACGGCGATCATCTTGCCGGAAGACCGCGGGATTTTGCTGCAAACGCCGCGAGATGCGATTGCAAAGAAATTGGATTTCTACGATTACGTGTTCCGCGTGAAGGGCACCGACGGCGAAATCCATCATATGCAAAATTACGCGCGCATCATGCGTGATGAGCAAGAACAGGTTCGCTACATCGTCGGGGTGACATGGGACATCACGCGTGACGTGCTGACGACGGAAATGCTCAAGAGCCGGGCGAACGAAAATCGCCAGCTCGTCGATCGTATCAATATTGCCACCGAGAGCGCCGGGATCTGCTCCTGGGATCTCGACTTGGTCACGCGCCGCTATCTCCGGCTGGAGAATCCGATCGAGGCGTTGAACTATCGCGAGCGTGGCGACGACCTCGCGATAGAGCATATAGAGGAACTGGTCCTGCCCGAGGATCGGTGCTTGTTCCGCGAAACGGTGGCCGCCGCACTCGCTGAGAAAACCGACAGGATCAGCATGCGCTACCGAGCGCGCGGCGCCGACGGCGCGACGGTGCACGTGCAAAACTTCGGGCGAATAATCCTCGATGAGAAAGGCGCACCGTCGAGACTGCTCGGTGTCTCCTGGGACGTCACCGAGGAAGTCGTGGCCTCGGAATTGCTGCGGCAACAGACGGAAGCCGCGCACGCGGCGAGCCGCGCCAAGAGCCACTTTCTCGCCAATGTCAGTCACGAAATTCGCACGCCCATGAACGGCATCATCGGAATGACCGGACTTCTGCTCGACACGCATCTCGACCGCACGCAGCGTGACTACGCGGAAACCATCCGTTCCAGCGCGGATTCCCTGCTGACGGTCATCAATGACATCTTGGACTTCTCGAAAATCGAAGCCGGTAAGCTGGGACTGGAATCCATTGAGCTCGATTTGCGCGCCAATGTCGAGGATGTCGGTTCGGCGATGGCATTCCAAGCGGCGAGCAAGGGACTGGAGCTGATCGTCAATGTCGAACCGCAAATCACCGGGCGCGTGCGCGGCGATCCGCAGCGCTTGCGGCAGTGTCTGGTGAACCTGGTCAGCAACGCGATCAAGTTCACGAAAGATGGCGAAATCGTCATCGAAGTGCGCGGCCGGTCGAGCGGCGGCAATCCTCTGACCTATTTCGAGGTTCGGGATACGGGTATGGGAATCGCGGAGAAGACGTTGGATCTGCTGTTCCAGCCCTTCGTGCAGGCTGACTCCTCGACGACCCGTCACTTCGGCGGCACCGGCTTGGGTCTGTCCATTGTGCGCAAGCTGGTCGAACTGATGGGCGGCGAAATAGGCGTTTCCAGCGAAGTGGGCGTCGGCTCGAAATTCTTCTTCACGCTGCCCTTGAAGCCCGCGCAAGCCATCAGTCCCGAACGGCGGATCCGCTCTGAAGCCGGTGGTCGGATCCTGATCGTCGATGACAATGTGACCAACCAACGGGTCTTGAGTGCGCAGCTCGTACACGCCGGCTATTCGGTGACAACCGTGAGCAGCGGCCTCGCCGCGCTCGATGAATTGCAAAACGCCATCGCCTCGGACCATCAATTCGACATGGTGATTACCGATTTTCAGATGCCCGATATGGATGGGGCAATGTTGGGCGAGCGGATCATCACGATGCGAGAACTTGCCGACACACGATTGGTCATGCTCACTTCTCTGGATCGGCATGGGGATACGCCCCGCTTGGCGGCGCTCGGCTTCGCCGCCTACCTGACCAAGCCGGTGCGCGTGCGGGAATTGATCGATGCAGTCGCGCGCGTGATGAGCGGCAGCCCACGGCAGTGGCAAATGGAAACACAGCCGATGATCACGCTCAACATGCTGACGCAACCGCCGGCTCAGCAACGATTTGCAGGACACGTGCTGCTGGTCGAAGATAATTTCGTCAATCAGAAGGTGGCCGTGAGATTTCTCGAGCGCTTGGGGTGCACAGTGGAGGTCGCAAGCAATGGCGCCGAGGGCGTCGCTGCGTGCAAAGAGCGGCAATTCGATATCGTGTTGATGGACCTGCAAATGCCGGTCATGGACGGCATGACTGCCACGCGCAAGATTCGCGAATGGGAGAGCTCGGCTCACACACCGATTATCGCGTTGACGGCGAATGCCATGACGGGCAATCGGGAACTGTGCGAAGCGGCGGGCATGGACGGCTATTTGACCAAGCCTATTGAAGTCGAGCGGTTGCGAAATATCCTTGCGAAATTCGGTTTGGAAAAACCGGATCCGGCTGCCGCGGGCGGCGCAGCAGCCAATGTACAGAACCCGTCCTTGGGCTCTGCCGCGCCGGTCGATTTACGTGCATTTCAAGATGTTACCGATGGCGATCAAGCATTTGCACAAGAATTGGTGGCTGCCTTCATCTCGAGCGGTGAGCAGCAATTGGCCGAAATCACCGCCGCACTGGCGCAAAACCAACGCGCCGCGGTTGCGAAAGCCGCCCACAAGCTGAAGGGCGCGTGCGCGAACATCCATGCGCATGCCCTGAAGTCGCTGGCCGAACGCATGGAAATGGACAGCGCTGCGACTGACGCACGCGCGCTGGATCAGGCCAACGCGTTGCTGCGGCGGGAATTCGAACGTGTGAAGGAATTCCTGACCGACTCCGCCGTGATACCGCAACCAGCCAAAGCTGCGTCGTAGCGGCCTGCCCTAGTAACGCCAGCTCTTGAGGTCCGCGCCCGCCGGCGCGGTCGCCTTGATGCGCTGCAAAATCTGCGGCAGATATTGGAAATTGTAGTGCAGACGAGAATAGGCATTAGCCTGCTTGGCGTCTCCATTCCAGCAGTGTTCAGCGCGATCGCCGTACGCCACCGATCCTTCGTAAGCCGGCGTCAGCGATTCGAGCCGCTCCTGTCCGAAATACACCGAGTTCGTCAGATAGTAGTTATCGCCGTTGCCCACGTAGAGATGAATTTTCCCTTGTAGCTTGGGCGCAAGGGCCTTCCAGTCGCGGGCGATGATGTGTAGTTTTCATCGCGCTGCGTGGCGAATACTTCACCCAGATAGTTACGGAATGCAGGACGTTCCACGGAAGATGCTTCGCCCTTCAAGAAGTAGGCGTTGGGGTCCTTGTAGATGTCGATGACGGTGTACGCGCGAAAATCGATGGGATCCGGACAGGCGGCAAAGGCGCCGTTGTACATATCGGGATAAAAGACCTGCGTGGCAAGCGCCTCCCAGCCCCCGGTCGATCCACCATAGGTAAAGCGCGCCCAACCGGCTCCGATGCCGCGGAATCGGCGTTCGACCTCCGGGATCAGTTCTTTGTTGATGGCATCGCCATAAGGACCCAAGTTGGCGGAGTTCACCGCGTAGCTGTCATCGTAGAAGGGATTGGCGTGCTCGATTTCGATCACGAGAAAGCGCGGGAAGTCGGCGGAGATCCATTTCTGATAGAAGGCATAAGCCTCCTGCTGTTGGATGCGATTGTAGCCCGCGAGGTGGAAACGCTCGGAATAGTCCGGCTTCAAATCCGGATCCGGCGGCGTGGTGCGAAATTCCGAAATATCATCAGGATAATGACCATGAAACACCATGAGCGGATTGCGCCGGGCGCTGAAGCCGTGATCAACGACAAGGCATTCGGCTGGCCGGCCGCGCACCTGTCCGCGATTCCCCACGGGCGACTATTACGTCCAGGCCGTGCTCTGCGGTTGCAGCCCATCAAGAAGCTGTCATTCTGCGTGACTTGATTTTTCCATTTGACCTTACCGCTCGCCAGATCAAGCGCCATGATGGCATCGGAGCCATCGTCCTTAACGTCCGTATAGGTGTCGCCGGTGCCGATGTAGACCACCGCCCGCTTCGCGTCGATTGTCGGCGCCGACCAAACAGCGGCTCCCGCGGGACCATACATTTGAGTGCCCGCGGAATTCTTGACAGTGGGGTGCGGCTCTTGCTCTATGGCATAGGTTTTCCATATCAGCCGGCCATTCTTGGCGTCGAGAGCGGCCAATCCGCCGCGAGCCGTGCAGCAGCCATAAGACCCGACACCGCCCGCGGTTTCCTCCCATGAAGAAATTGGCACATAGAGCAGTCCCTTGTACAACGCCGGCGCGCCGGTCAGCACAGCACGCGGATGCGTCTCGAGAGTCATTTTCCACAGCAATTTTCCGGTGGCGGCATCGAGCGCGTAGACCTGTCGCTTGAAATCGCCGAAGAACATTAGATAGCCGCTGGGCGACGCGCCCCTGATTTGTCCAATAACCGGCGTGGTCCGCACACCGGAATGCATCGGCGGCGGAAGGTCAACTGCCCTAAGCTTAAGAAAAACCGAACTCTCGTCGAGGTTCTCGCTCGAACATAGTATATTTACGGGCTCATCGGAGATTCCGGCGCTGTGCCAACAAAAACCGGCGGACGTTCGAGAGCTACTTAATACTATCGCGCGTCGAGATTCCTCATTGCCCAAACCAGCACCCTTGCACAACGCACAGTGTAGATCGCGCGTTAAGCCCTTCACTTTGGCCTCAATCCTGGCGCTGCTCGCCGGCTGCGCGGTCGGTCCGAACTTCAAGAGGCCCGCCGCTCCCGATGTGAACGACTATGTCGCCACGCCTCTCTCGACAACCACGAGTACGCCTAATGCGGTGGCGGGCGAATCGCAGCGTTTTGCCAGCGGCGCCGATATTGCGGCGGATTGGTGGACGCTGTTCCATTCCGCACCTCTCAATGAGCTGATAGACCGCTCGCTTTCCAGCAATCACGATCTTAAAGCTGCGCAGGCAGCGCTGAAGGTTGCGAAGGAAAATATGCTGGCGCAGCGCGGCGCCTACTATCCCAGCGTCTCGACCAATTTTGACGCCACGCGCCAACGGCAATCCGGGCAGATATCTCCTGCGCTGAACTCCAACACATTTCTTTACAATCTCTTCACCCCTCAGGTCAGTGTTTCGTATGTGCCCGATGTCTTCGGTTTGAACCGGCGCACGGTCGAGTCCTTGCAGGCGCAAGAACAAGAAGCTCGCTTTCAAATGATCGCCACGTACACGACGCTGACCTCCAATGTGGTTGTCGCCGCGATTCAGGCGGGGTCGACGCAAATGCAGATCGATGCCACCCATGAGCTCATCGAGAGCGCCGGGAAGACGCTGAAGATCCTGAGATATCGGCTTGACAAGGGCTACGCGAGCGGCCTAGACGTGGCCGCGGTCGAGGCGCAACTCGCGCAGTTCGCCGCCACCCTACCCCCGCTCATGAAGCAGGAAGCCCAACTGCGGGACCAACTGGCCGTCTTGGCGGGTCGTTTTCCGAGCGAGCAACCCATGGTGAATTTTGATCTCTCGACGCTGCAACTGCCGCAGGATCTGCCCGTGAGCCTGCCTTCGAAGCTGGTTTCCCAGCGCCCGGATGTGCTGCAGGCCGAGGCGAACCTGCACGATGCGAGCGCCAAGATCGGAATTGCCATTGCGAATCGGTTGCCGAATATTGTGTTGAGCGCCAACGCCGGCAGCTCCGCCGCAGAAATGAGCCAGCTCTTTACCACCGGTACCGGTTTTTGGGGAATAGGCGCTTCGCTGACTGCTCCGATTTTCCAAGGCGGCACGCTGCTGCATCAGGAGCGCGCGGCCAAGGCCGCCTATGAGCAAGCCGCTGAGCAGTACCGCAGCACGGTAATGACTGCCTTTCAGAATGTCGCCGACACCTTGACCGCCCTGCAGCAGGACGCTGACGCGGTGAAGGCCGCAGCGAATGCCGCGGATTCGGCCAAGGTCACCTTGGACCTGACTCGACGGCAATGGCAAAGCGGCTATGCCGGCTATCTGGCATTGCTCAGCGCTCAACAAGCCTACCAACAAGGCCGGATAGGCTTGATACAGGCGCAAGCCAGCCGCTTCGCCGATACGGCGGCTCTGTTCCAAGCGCTCGGCGGCGGATGGTGGCACCGGACGGAACTTGCTAAACAGCCATGAAGAATAAATTGAATATAATGCGGATTCTAGTTGCGCTCGAGCTGGCGGCATTGGTATTGCTCAGCGCCTGCTCGCCCAAGGCCGATGTGAACCCCACAACGCCCTCGGCCACCGCGAGCAACGTAAGGCTTACGTCCGAGCAGCGCCAGAACATTCACCTCTATAAAATTGCGCCGTCCACCTTCCGCAAGGTCATCGAGACAACGGGCATTGTGGACTTCGACAACGATCAAGCCACCAGCGTGCTCGCGCCGTTTTCCGGTCCGGTATCACGCTTGCTCGTTTCCTTGGGCGAGCACGTCAAGCAAGGGGCGCCGCTCGCTGCCGTTGATTCGCCGGACTTTGCGACGGCAATCAGCGCCTATCGCAAGGCCATTTCCACGGCGCAAACCCTGCGCCGCCTGGCCGATTTGGACAAGGATCTGATTGAACATAATGGAGTCGCCAAACGCGAAGCGGAACAAGCCGAAACAGATGCCGTCAACGCTGAGGCTGATCGCGAAGCTGCCCTGCAATCGCTCGTGTCGTTGCAGGTCCCTGCGGATAGCATCAAAGCCATTCAGGAAGGCCGCCCAGCCTCGCGCGTCGAGGGCGTGATTCGCGCGCCGGTGGCTGGTACCGTGGTGGAGAAACTCGTCACGCCGGGTCAATTGCTGCAAGCCGGCAGTACGCCATGCTTTACCGTGGCTGACCTGTCGCGTATGTGGGTCATGGCACAGGTCTTCGGTGCCGACCTGGAAGCCGTGCGGGTCGGCGATTCTGCCGAAGTCATCACGGGAATGGGTGCAAATACTTTTTCGGGCACTGTGGATAACATCTCGTCGTTGGTGGATCCGGACACGCGTTCTGTGGTAGTGCGCATAGTGGCTAAAAACCCCGGCGACATTCTGAAGAAACAAATGTATGTTCGCGTGCTGATTCGTGCTCGCCAGGAGAGCAGCGGTCTATTAGTACCGGCGTCAGCCATTCTTCGGGATGACGAAAACCTGCCGTTCGTGTATCAGGCGCAACCAGACGGCGGCTTCGCGCGAATGCACGTGACCTTGGGATACCGCACTGGCGATCAGTATGAAATCGTCGACGGCGTTAAGCCTGGCGATCAAATCGTGGCGGACGGCGGGATTTTCGTTCAGTTCATGCAGAATCAATGAGCGAGAACTTGCCTGCCGAGCCGCCGCCGCGGACGGCTTCGATAATGAACCGAATCGTTGCCTCTTCGTTGCGGCAGCCGCTTCTCGTCATTCTCATGACACTCGTTTTGATCGGCGCCGGATCCTGGGCGTTCCAGCGGCTGCCGATGGACGCGTATCCGGACCTTTCGCCCCCCATGGTCGAAGTCATCACCCAATGGCCCGGGCACGCCGCCGAAGAAGTGGAGCGACTGATAACGGTGCCCGTCGAGCTGGGCCTGAACGGAATTCCGCAAACGACCGCAAAGCGTTCGATCTCGCTCTATGGGTTGTCGGATGTCATTCTCACTTTCAAGAACGGCACAGATAACTACTTTGCGCGGCAGCAAGTGTTCAACCAAATTGGCAGCCTTAGTCTGCCGAGTGGCGTGACCCCTTCGCTGGCGCCGCTCTCGGCGCCATCCGGTCTGATTTATCGCTACGTGCTGCAGAGTTCTGATCGCTCCCCCATGGAACTCAAGACCTTCGAGGACTGGATCGTCGAGCCGCAATACCGGTCCGTGCCTGGCGTGGCCGATGATTCGGGATTTGGCGGCGGCACGATGCAATACCAGGTGCTGCTTGACCCGGCCAGAGTCGCGTCCGTCGGGTTGTCAGTGCAACAGGTAGAGGGCGCGTTAACCGCCAACAACGACAACGCCGGCGGCGGATTCTACTCGCAAGGCGGACAGTTCTACTACGTACGCGGAATCGGCCGGCTGAATACCCTGGAGGACATCGGCAATGTAGTGATCGCCGTTCACGATGGAACGCCGGTTTTGGTGAAGGATGTGGGTCGCGCGGTCATCGGCACCGCACCGCGACTGGGTGAATTCGGTTACGAGAAGCAGGACGACGCGGTGGAAGGCGTCATCCTGATGCGCAAAGGTGAAAAAACTCAGGATGTCCTCAAGCAAGTGGAAGCGAAGACCAAAGAACTCAACGAGGAACTGCTGCCGAAGGACGTAAAGGTTCTGCCGTTCTACGATGTAAGCAATTTGATCGCTGAAACGACGCAAATCGTCGAACGAAATCTCTTGCGCGGCATGCTGCTGGTGGTCGTCGTCCTCATATTCTTCCTCTACGATTTTCGTGCTGGATTGATTGTCGCCATAACTATCCCGTTGGCGCTGCTATTCGCGTTTTTCTGCCTGAATTTACAAAACGCCTCGGCCAACCTGCTTTCGATTGGCGCCGTTGACTTCGGCATTCTGGTGGACGGTGCCATATTCATGGTGGAGAATATTTTTCGCCAGATTGCGGCACGCAGGGGAGCGGAATTCAACGTCAAGGACGTCGTAAAAGCCGCCGCTGCCGAAGTGGATCGCCCGCTTTTCTACGCGGTCGCGATTATCGTCGCGAGCTTCCTGCCGATCTACGTATTGTCCGGGCCATCCGGAACCCTATTCAAACCGATGGCTGACACGATGATCTTTGCGCTGGTCGGTTCGCTGATCGTCACAGTCACGTTATTGCCGCTGCTGTGCGCCTGGTTTATGCGCAAGGGAGTGCGCGAGCGGCGCAACGCGGCGTTCGAAGCAATCCAATCCGCCTACATCAAGGGCCTGGATTTTTGTCTCGCCCATCCTTGGGGAACGACCTTTGCCTCGGCCATATTGCTGGCCGCCTCGTTATTGCTCATTCCGCGAATCGGCGCCGAATTTATGCCGCACTTGGATGAAGGCGCGCTGTGGGTCCGCGCAACCATGCCTTATACGATTTCCTTCGATGAATCGGCAAAAATAGTTCCGCGAGTTCGGGAAGTGTTGCGCAGTTTTCCAGAGGTCACCACGGTGGCATCGGAATTGGGGCGACCTGATGACGGCACGGATCCCACCGGGTTTTTCAACGCAGAGTTTTTCGTGGCTCTGAAGCCCTATGCGGCTTGGAGCGGCTCCTATCGCAACAAATCAGGTTTAATCGAGGCGATCAATCGCAAGCTCGACGCTTTTCCAGGTATCAACTTCAATTACACGCAGCCCGCTGAAGACGCCGTGGACGAGGCTGAAACAGGATTAAAAAGCGCACTGGCGGTCAAGGTGTTTGGTTCTGATTTGGATACACTTCAAAAGAAGGGCAAAGCCATCAAGCAGGTGCTCGAACAAGTGCGTGGAATACGCGAGGTGACTTTGGTGCAGGAATTGGGGCAACCCAGTTTGACCATCAACATCGGTCGCGCCAAAATTGCCCGTTTCGGGCTGAATGTCGCAGACATCAATGGGTTGATCCAAACAGCCATCGGCGGAGATGTAGCCACGCAAGTGGTGCAGCAAGAAAAGCAATTTGATCTTGTCGTACGGCTCGAGCGCCAGTTTAGGGACAATCCAGAGGAAATCGGCAATATCCGCATCGCGACCGCAGCCGGGCAGCAGATCCCGCTCAAGGAGGTTGCGGATATTCACGTCGCGAATGGCGCATCTTTCATTTACCGCCAGAACAATTCGCGTTATATCGGCGTGCAATTTTCGGTCGAAGGACGCGACCTGGCCGGCGCGGTGGGCGATGCCATTCAACAAGTAAGTAAAACGGTCACGCTGCCGCAGGGATACCGGCTGGATTGGGGCGGCGAATACACGGAATACACGGCTTCGCGGGCGGAAATGAATGTCATCCTGCCGCTGACGTTGTTCCTGATATTCCTGCTGCTATTCGCGCTCTACAGCAATTTCAAATTCCCTTTCATCACCGTGCTCGGCGTGCTCCTGTCGGCGCCGGTGGGCGGAATCGTGGCGCTGTGGATCACCGATACGCCTTTTTCCGTTTCTTCGGGCGTTGGCTTTCTGGCCTTGTTTGGCGTCTCGGTGCTGACGGCCGTTGTTTACATTTCTTATGTCAATGAACTTCGGCTCAGCGGCGCCTCACTTGGCGACGCCATACGCACGGGCGCAATTCTTCGATTGCGCCCCATCATGATGACGGCCCTGGTAGCTGCATTGGGCTTGTTGCCTGCTGCGCTCGCTACCGGCGTCGGCACGGATTCACAAAGGCCATTCGCGCTCGTCATCGTCGCCGGACTACTCGCTCGGCTGTTGATCAGCGTCTTTCTTATGCCGGCCCTGTATGCGTTGGTCGCCCGGCCCGGTGACAGGTTGGAAGTTTGACGCACCGACAAAGACGGCTGCGCGGTGTGCTAATCTTCCTCCAAGCTTGGCACGTGAGAATTGACTTCCTGCGCAATTTTGCTTGGATCTGCTGTCGCGACTGGATAGGATTTCGACCACACCACCGAACCATCGCTCACCTTGGAAATCTTGACCGACAGAACCTGTGCCGCCGCCTCGGTTCCGATGGCACCGCAAAGAACATAGGACGAGTGATTCGATCGCCCGCGCTCCAGGGCGGATTTTGAGTCATCGCAGGGCGCGGACTCCTGGCTCAACCCCACGCGGCCGTGATGTGCGATGGCGAGCTTGCCGTATACCAGCGCAAAGGTGGAATCGGCGATTTTCGCCGCCTCGGTATTCCCGGCCGGCGCCGTAAAAGGTATCGCCAGCAGCGGGCTTCGCTCCGCCGGCGTTTCCTTGTCATCGTCCGAAGTGATGCGCGCGATCTGCGCTGCAAGCTGCGAGATATCCTTCTTATCGAAGCTGCCGTGGTACTTTTCCGAGATGGCATGCAGCTGTTCCGCTTCGCCCGACGCCAGTCTCGATGATCGGTGATCATTCGAATTGCAACCCTTCGACAGCAGTACAACGCACAGCCACACGTAGACAATGACCCGGATCCAGCGCGGCAATCGTTTGAAGAAGATCCACGCCGACCGAAGGGCCCAACCGGCAACTTGAAACCAGTACTGGACTTTTGACTTAGGATTCTCCGGAGGAAATTCCGGGTAGGCAACCGGCGGCGCGGCGCTGACACCGGGCCGACCGGAGATGCGCGCGGTTGGCGCCGGTGCACGCGGCCCGGCCACGGTCTCACCCGAGACGAGCCGTTTACACAAGGATTGGAGCGCAGGGTTGGGTTGTCCGCCCGGCGCACGCACCCATTGGATCGACAGAAATTTTTCCGGCACACGCGCGCCGACTTGGCTGGTGTCGTCGATTACGACGGGCAGGAGAAAGGCGTGATCATCGGCCATGTCGAGCGTCCTCTCGACAGCGAGGCGCCATTCTCGGCGAAAATATCCTTCATGCCGCGCTTCCGTTTGAGCCGAAATGATGGGCATGAAATAGTCGCATTCGCGGATCTGCTTGCGGATCTTCTGATCCCAGATCTCTCCGCCGCCCAGATCACTTTCGTCGTACCAAACTTCGAGACCGAATGTCGGCAGCGCGTCCCGGAGCAAACGCGCGGCCTCGCGGTCCGCGGAGGCATAGCTTAAGAAAACCGTGGGTGCGCGAGTGGAGTCCATTAAATGGCGGAGTCACGACTGGAGGAGAGGGTGAGATTGACTCGGGCCATCCCGGCCCTCGCGCTCCGCGCGCCGTCGCCAAAGCGCTCCGGCGTCCAAAATCGTTCCCACGATTTTGTCGAACTCCAGTGAGTTCGTCCACGCACCCTGCCCCTGCTGGAAAAATGTAGGCCGCCGAAGCGGGGCCCCATTTTTCCAGTGGCGGAGAGGGTGAGATTCGAACTCACGAGCCCCGTAAAGGGCCTCCGGTTTTCAAGACCGGTGCATTCAACCACTCTGCCACCTCTCCGTAATGCACTAACCAGCATTGGGCGGCGATTTTACCCGACAATATCTGCTCTGTCCGGCCGCCAAGGCATTGAATGACCGGCACTTACCCCTATATCAGCTGCAACCCTGGCTAAATCGGCGCCTGCCTCGTGGGGGTGCTAAAATAGGCCTCGAAGGCTAATTGGAGGACACGATGGCCACTTTCCCAAGCAGTAACTCTGCTTTTCCAAGCTCGAGCGTCGACAGCCGGGCCGCATTCATCACGCGCACCTACACCCATGTGGTCGGTGGTATCTTAGGTTTCATTCTGATCGAGCTCGCGTTGTTCGAGTCCGGTCTCGCGGGCCAGATCGCGAGCTTCATGCTCGGCTTTAACTGGTTCCTGATTCTCGGGGCGTTCATGCTGGTGGGCTGGCTCGCCACTCGAACTGCGCAGACCAGCAGCTCGCTCGGTATGCAGTACTTCTCTTACGCGGCGTATGTGGTTGCAGAAGCGCTGATCTTCGTGCCGCTGCTTTACATCGCGGACCGCAAAGCGCCCGGCGCGATTGACAGTGCCACATTGATCACGGCGCTCGGTGCCGGCGGCTTGATGGTGGTCGCGCACCGTACGCGAAAGGACTTCTCTTTCCTGCGCGCGATCCTGATGTGGGGCGGCGTGGTCGCCATCTTGGCTATGATTGGCGGCGCCGTATTCGGCTTCCAGCTGGGAACTTGGTTCTCCGTGGCCATGATCGGCTTCGCCGGCGCGGCCGTGCTGTACGACACGTCCAACATCATTCAGCGTTATCCGGAAGATCGCTATGTGTCGGCTGCGATGCAGCTATTCGCATCGATCGCACTGATGTTCTGGTATGTACTGCGTTTGGTGATGGGCAGCCGCAACTAAAAGCTAGGCAACCCTGCTGCGGCTTACCGCAGCAGGGTTGCCCCGCCCATGTAGGGCAGCATGGCGGTCGGTATCGTGATGCTGCCGTCTTCACGTTGATAATTCTCCAAAATCGCAACCAGCGCGCGTCCCACCGCGACGCCGGATCCGTTCAGAGTGTGCACAAGCTCGGGTTTCCCGTTTAGGGGATTGCGCCATCGAGCCTGCAGGCGGCGCGCCTGAAAGGACTCGCAGTTACTGCAAGATGAAATCTCACGGTACTTTTTCTGCGAGGGCAACCAGACTTCGAGATCGTAGGTCTTGGCGCTGCTCGCGCCCGTATCACCCGCGCATAGCGACACCACTCGATAGGGCAACTCGAGCGCCTTGAGCACGGCCTCGGCGTGTCCGGTCATCTGCTCGAGTACCGCATAGGAATCATCGGGTCGCACGATCTGCACCATCTCAACCTTGTCGAATTGGTGCTGGCGGATCATGCCGCGCGTGTCCTTTCCCGCCGCCCCAGCCTCCGCGCGGAAACACGGCGTGTGCGCCACAAATTTGAGCGGCAAGCGCTCCGGCGCCAGAATCTGGTCGCGCACCAAATTCGTCAACGGCACTTCGGCCGTGGGAATCAAGTAGAAGCCTGGGTCACCGCGCACGGCGAATTGGTCCTGTTCGAACTTCGGCAGCTGCCCGGTACCGACGAGCGCCTCCGCGTGCACCAGATAAGGCACGTAGGCTTCGCGATAACCGTGGTCCCGGACGTGCAGATCCAGCATGAATTGCGCCAGGGAACGGTGCAGCTTCGCCAGCATTCCGCTCATGACCACGAACCGCGCCCCGGAAATGCGTCCGGCCGCTTCAAAGTCCATCCCTAGCGGCTCACCCAGCGCAACGTGATCCTTCGGTTCGAAGGCAAATTCTCGCGGCATGCCAAAGCGGCGCACCTCAATGTTCGCGGATTCATCGCGTCCGTCCGGAACGCTGGCGTGCAAAATATTCGGCAGGCCCAACTGCAGATCGGTGAGCTGGGACTGAATGAAGTCCAGCCGATGTTCGATGCCTTGCAGCGCGGCCCCCAGGACTTCCCCCCCCGCCAGCAGCGGGGCCGCATCCTCACGCTTCGCCTTCGCAAATCCCACCGCCTTGGCGTTGGCATTGCGCTCGGCTCGCAAGCGATCCGCTTCAATTTGGGCGCTCTTGCGCTGCTCTTCCAGTGCGGCGAACGCGTCCGCATCGAGCACAAAGCCCCGTCTCGCCAATGCGGCCGCGACACCCGATAAATCGCTGCGCAGCAGCTTCGGATCAAGCACGATTCTTTCCTTCACCCATGTTCATGATTTGCCGGCGTCCTGGACCTTGGAATCGCGCGCGCGGCGCGCCGCGAGCGCTTCCCCGATTTTGATCTCCAGTCCGCGCGTGACCGGCACATAGTAACGGCGATCCGGCATTTCATCCGGAAAATAACGCTCCCCCGCCGCATACCCGCCCGGTTCGTCGTGCGCATAGCGGTAGCCCTTGCCGTAGCCGATCTCCTTCATGAGGCGTGTGGGCGCATTGCGAAGATGCAGCGGCACCTCGAGCGAGCCCAACTTCGCGGCATCTTCGCTGGCTGCGTTGAACGCGGTGTACACCGCGTTGCTCTTGGCGGCGCACGCCATGAAGACGACGGCTTGAGCGATGGCCAACTCGCCCTCAGGACTGCCCAAACGCTCGTAAACGGCACACGCTTCCAGCGCCATGGTCAGCGCCCGTGGATCGGCATTGCCGATATCTTCGCTCGCCATCCGCAGCGCGCGGCGCGCCACATACAAAGGATCGCAACCTCCCGCGAGCATGCGGCATAGCCAGTACAGCGCAGCGTCCGGGTTGCTGCCGCGCACCGATTTATGCAGCGCGGAAATCTGATCGTAGAAATTCTCCCCGCCTTTGTCGAACCGCACATAGGTGCTGCCAATCACGGCGCGCATGGTGTCGGTATCGAGCCGGCGGCTCGAATCCTGCGGAGTGCTCAAGTCCGCCGCGGTTTCCAACAGATTGAGCATGCGCCGAGCGTCTCCGTCCGCGGCCGCCAGCAGCAGCTCGCGTGCGCCCGCGTCGATCTGCAGATTGAGCGCCCCCAAGCCGCGCTCTCGATCCGACACGGCTCGATCCAGAAGCTTGTCCAGGTCCTCCGTGGTCAGTGATTTGAGAACATAGACGCGCGCGCGCGACAGCAAGGCGTTGTTGACTTCAAACGACGGGTTCTCCGTAGTCGCACCGACAAAAATCAGCGTGCCGTCCTCGACGTAGGGAAGAAATGCATCCTGCTGCGACTTATTGAATCGATGCACCTCGTCGAGAAATAAAACCGTGTCGCGCGTACCGCGCAAGCTGCGCGCCTGCTCCACCACCGCGCGGATGTCCTTGATTCCCGCTTGTACTGCTGACAGCCCGACGAATTCGGCATTCGCGCCATTCGCGACCAACCGGGCGAGCGTGGTTTTCCCCGTGCCGGGTGGCCCCCAGAGAATCATCGAATGTGGATGGCCGGACTGCAGCGCACGGCGCAAAGGCGCGCCCGCCCCAAGCAGATGGGCTTGCCCGACATACTCATCGAGGGACTGCGGGCGCAGCCGATCAGCTAAGGGCCGATACGTGCCGCTTGCCGTCACTTGCCGCCGCGCCCGATCACATCGACCCCCGGCGGCGGCACGAATGTAAACAGATCCGCCGCAAGCTTGGCGTTGCGCTTGGGATTGGTAAAGGTCAGTTGCGTAACCTGATTGAGTTTATCCGCGAGGAACATGGAGGCTAAGTCGCCGTTGCGAAATCCGATTCGCACCAACTGGAAGTCGGTATCCGGGTGCTTGGGGATGAGTTGGTACCACTCCAGTCCGTCGCTCGGCGGCAGCGCCGTCACATCGAACTGACTGCTCAATGATCCCCCGCCGGACAACAGCACCGCGGGCGTGTTCGCAAGACTCGCATCCATGTTGCGCACATTGGCCTGTTGCAGGTCCTTGTCGTAAAACCAGATCTGCTTGCCGTCCGCCAGAATCAGCTGCTCGGAAGGTTCCGAGTAGTCCCAGCGGAACTTTCCGGGTTTCTGCAGATACAGCTTGCCGGCGGCGCTGCGCAGGATCTTCCCTTGCCCATCGTCGATCGTCTGCTTGAAGTCCGCTGACCAGGTCGCAAGACCGCTTAAGTATTTCTCGACCTCGGTAGTCGGGGAAGCGAAACAGGTGGTTGCAGGCAGCTGCGCGATGGCGCAGATAAGCAACGCTGCGGTAATTGTGTGCTTGAGCATCGGCGTCATTCCTCCGGCGGTGCAGCGCCGTAAATCTCTCGATTGCCATTGGATTGCAACGGACCGACCAGGCCCGCCGCTTCCATGGCTTCGACCAGCCGCGCGGCGCGGTTGTAGCCGATCTTGAGCCGTCGCTGCACACCCGAGATAGAAGCTTTGCGAGTCTCGGTCACGATGCGAACCGCTTCATCGTACAAGGGGTCCGCCTCGGCATCGGCGGCACCGCCTTCGGCGGCCTCCTCCTCGTCAGACGGAAATCCGGGGATGGGATTGCGCGGGCCCTCCAAAATTTCATCGATATACACCGGAGGCGATGCGGCTTTCAGTCCTGCGACCACGCGATGCACCTCTTGGTCGGAGACAAAGGCGCCGTGCACCCGGGTGGGGATCGACGTGCCCGGCGGCAGATACAGCATGTCGCCGTGGCCCAAGAGCGACTCGGCGCCGCCCTGGTCCAGAATTGTGCGCGAGTCAACCTTGGCCGAGACCTGGAAAGCGATGCGCGTGGGAATGTTCGCCTTGATCAAGCCGGTGATGACATCCACCGATGGGCGCTGCGTCGCCAGGATCAAATGGATGCCGGAGGCGCGAGCCTTCTGCGCGAGGCGCGCGATCAACTCCTCCACCTTCTTGCCGACGATCATCATCAAATCCGCCAGCTCATCGATGATCACCACGACGAACGGCAAGGGAGTGAGTTCCGGCACGTCTTCTTCGACCACGCCGGGAACGCCCTGCGCAATTTTTTGCATGCGGATCGGATCCTTGATCGGCTTGCCGGCGTCGGCCGCGTCTTTAACCTTACGATTGAAGCCGCCGATGTTGCGCACGCCCAGCGCTGACATCAGTTGATAGCGCCGCTCCATCTCCGCGACGCACCAGCGCAGGGCGTTGGCCGCCTGCTTCATGTCGGTGACCACCGGCGACAACAAATGCGGAATGCCCTCGTACACCGACAGCTCCAGCATCTTCGGGTCGATCATGATCATGCGCACATGTTCCGGCGTCGCCTTGTACACCAGACTCAAGACCATGGCATTGATGGCGACGGATTTACCCGAGCCGGTGGTGCCGGCGATCAGCAAGTGCGGCATGCGCGCCAGATCCGCGACAATAGGCACGCCGCCGATGTCCTTGCCCAACGCCAGCGCCAGCGGTGAGCCGACTTCGTCGTAAGGCTTGGACTTGATGATCTCGCCCAAGGTCACGATCTCGCGTTTCTCGTTGGGAATCTCCAATCCAACCACGGATTTGCCGGGAATAACTTCGACCACGCGCACGCTGATGGCCGAGAGAGCGCGCGCCAGGTCCTTGGAAAGCGTGCTGATTTGACTGACTTTCACCCCCGGCGCCGGACGCAATTCGAAGCGCGTAATGACCGGGCCCGGTTGCACGGCGACCACCTCGACCTCGATGCCGAAATCGCGCAGCTTGATTTCCACCAACCGCGACATCGCCTCCAACGCCTCATCCGAATAGGACTGCTCGCGGGTACCCGGCTCGTCGAGCAGGGACAGCGCCGGCAATTCACTGGACTTGGGCGCGTCGAACAGCGGTACCTGTCGCTCGCGTTCGACCCGATCGCTTTTTTGCGGCGACGGCGCGGGCGCTTCGATTCTCGGCGGCGGTCGGTTCGAGACTTTCTTCTGCTCTTCGCGCACGACTTCCTGGCGCGCCTGCTTGCGCAGCTGCCCTGTGCTAAGTTCGCGTCGCTGCTCCATGCGGCTTCGAATCCACTCAATTGCCTCAAGCACCGTCGCCCCAAGCCGGTCCATCACCTCAAACCAGGACAGCCCGATGAATAGCGCGACCCCAGCCAACCACAATCCCAGCAACAACAAGGTGGCGCCAAGGAAGCTCAAGCCGTGGGCGCTCCCTTTGCCCGCCAGTTCGCCCAGCACGCCGCCAGCGCTGTTCGGCAGACCAGCCCCGCTCCAGTGCAAGGTCGCCACACCACAGCTGGTCACCAAGGTGAGAACGAATCCAAGGGCCCGCAGCAGGGTGTTGATGCGCGCGCGGGTGTCGGGCAACGATTGATCCTTGTGCACCAGCCAGCCGGCATACGCCAGCATGACTGGAAATAGATACGCCGGACGGCCAAAGAGAAACAGGAAAAATCCAGCCAGCCAGGCGCCCACGGGGCCGATCCAATTGCCCACCGGACCGGGCTCGCCCGTGTCGGAGAAACCCGGATCGTGGGGATGGTAAGAGAGCAGCGCCAGCAACAGGAGCAGCGCCAGCGCGCCGAGAATCCACAGCGTGCCCTCGCGCAAAGAACGCGACACCGCGGCAGAAAGTTTCATCCTCTGCTTGGGCTTCTTGGTCCCGGAAGTTTCAGCGATATCGAGACCTTTAATGATGATTACTTCTTAACTATTTGAATAATATGTAATAGTAACCCGTCAAACGACATGCAACAACTTCGGATGGCGAGGCGCGATGCGGACTTGTTGGAACTGGCTGGAGCCCACAGATTTACTTACCATGGGTCAGTTAACCTTAAGCCATCGCCGGCGCCTTTGGCCCCGGCGACTTTTCAAGACGAGAGGCAAATTATACATGAGCGTTGTCAGGCACAGTCGTCTCCTCATCCTGGGGTCTGGACCTGCAGGCTACACAGCGGCCGTCTATGCGGCTCGCGCGAATCGAAATCCCTTGCTCATCACTGGCCTGGAGCAAGGCGGACAACTCATGACCACCACCGATGTGGACAATTGGCCGGGCGATGTCGAGCACCTTCAAGGGCCTGCCCTCATGGAGCGCATGCGACGTCACGCGGAACGATTCAACACAGAGATCGTTCCAGACCACATCAACAAAGTCGACTTGCGGCACCGCCCGTTCCGCTTGGCCGGTGACAACGGCGAGTACAGCTGCGATACGCTGATCATCGCCACAGGCGCTTCGGCCCAATATTTGGGGCTGCCGTCCGAGGAAACGTTTCGCGGCAAGGGCGTTTCGGCCTGCGCCACCTGCGATGGATTTTTCTATCGCGGCAAAGCGGTTGCCGTGGTTGGCGGGGGCAACACGGCGGTCGAAGAGGCTTTGTACCTCAGCAACATCGCCTCGCATGTCACCCTGGTGCATCGCCGCGATAAATTGCGTGCTGAGAAAATATTGCAGGACCGGTTGTTCGCATTGGTGTCGGCCGGCAAAGCCAGCATCCTTTGGAATCACACCATAGATGAGATTCTAGGCGACGACTCCGGCGTGACCGGGGTGCGCATGCGTGCCTCGGGCGGCAGTACCACGCGATCGATCAACGTCGACGGCGTTTTTATTGCGGTCGGGCATGTCCCCAACACCCAGTTGTTCGATCAGCAATTGGAGATGCGCGGCGGCTACATCGTGGTCAAAGGCGGCAGCGACGGCGGCGCGACCGGCACCAGCGTGGCCGGCGTGTTCGCCGCGGGCGATGTGGCCGATCACGTTTATCGTCAGGCCGTTACCTCGGCCGGCACCGGATGCATGGCGGCGCTCGATGCCGACAAGTACCTGGAGCGAATCGAAGCCGAGACCCACGCCGAACCGCGCGCTGCCCACGCGTGACACTTCAGCCGGCGCGATTCTTAGGCAGCATTGCGCAGATTGATGCGCGGCGCTGGAATGCGCTGGCCGGCGGCACACAGCCCTTCCTGCGGCACGAGTTTCTCCTGGCGCTGGAAGAATCCGGATGCGCCGCGCCGCGCACCGGCTGGGAGCCCCAGCATCTCGTTGTCGAAGACTCCTCGGGAGATCTCGCCGCGGCGATGCCGCTGTTCCGCAAATCGCATTCTCGCGGCGAGTTCGTTTTTGATTTCTCCTGGGCCGGCGCCTACGCGCAGCACGGCCTGCGCTACTACCCCAAGCTGCTGACGGCGGTACCCTTCACCCCGGTTTCGGGTCCCCGCCTTTTTGTCAGCGCCCAGGCGGACGCCAAAGCCACTGCCAAAGTCCTGATCCGCGCGACCCTCGATCATGCGCGGGACGAGCGCATGTCTTCCTGGCATGTGCTGTTTCCTACGGAGGACGCCGCGGCCGATCTCGATCGCGCCGGGCTGATATTGCGCCGCGACTGCCAATTTCACTGGTACAACCACGGCTACGATTCATTTGAAAGCTTTCTCGCCACTTTCACGGCGGAGAAACGCAAGAAGGCGAAACGCGAGCGTCGCCGGGTCGCCGAAGCCGGCATTGAGTTCGATACGCTGCATGGCGGGGACATGAACGCCTCCTTGTGGCGCACGGTTTACGGTTTCTACGCCGATACCTTTCATCGGCATGGGCACGAGCCGTATCTGAATCTCGATTTTTTCAAGCGCATTGCCGCTGCCATGCCCAACGAACTGATGCTCAAGGTGGCGCGGATGGGCGCCGAGCCCATCGCCGTCGCCATCTTCTTTGTCGGCAGCGAGGCCTTGTACGGCCGCTATTGGGGCGCCGGGGGTAACTTTCACAGCCTGCATTTCGAGGCGTGCTACTACCAGGGCATCGAATATTGCATAGCGAAGCAGCTGCAGCGCTTCGAACCCGGAACTCAAGGCGAGCACAAGGTCCCGCGCGGCTTCGTTCCGACATTGACTCACTCTGCGCATTACATCGCCGATGCGCGCTTCGCCGCGGCCATCCGCGATTACGCGGAGCGTGAGGCGCGCGGCGTTGATCATTACGCCGCGGCCGTTCAGAGCCATGTCCCCTACCACCGGGCGCCGGACCAGGAGCTGCGGCTCTGAGCCGTCTGGTCTGGCTGGGCGAGCAGGCGGATCCGAACTGGTTTCCGCCCCTGGATCAGGCGCTGCGCGAACCGCCAGGTTTGCTCGCGGCAGGCGGGGACCTAAGCCCCACACGCCTGCTCGCAGCCTACGAACGCGGCGTGTTTCCCTGGTATTCGGCCCAACAGCCCATCCTCTGGTGGTCTCCCGACCCGCGCATGGTGCTGTTCCCGGATGAATTCCAATGCTCGCGCAGCTTATCCAAGACCTTGAGGCACGGCGCTTTCACCACACGCGTCGATCACGCCTTCGGCGCGACGATCCGCGGCTGCGCCGCGCCCCGCCGCTCAGGCCCCGATACCTGGCTAAATGCAGAGATGATCGAATCATACGATCAGCTGCACGAGCTGGGATTCGGGCACTCCGTTGAGACCTATCGCGATGACAGCCTAGTGGGCGGGCTTTACGGCATCCAACTCGGGCAGGTTTTCTTCGGCGAGTCGATGTTCAGTCTGGAACGCGATGCCTCGAAAGTAGCGTTGGCGCGCTTGGTCAACGAGTGTCGCGCACGCGACATTAAAGTCATCGACTGCCAGGTGGCCAGCACGCACTTGGCGGGATTGGGCGCCCGCGAGGTCTCGCGCAGCCAGTTCGTAGCGTTGCTGCGTCAGCACGCGAAGCGCTCCCCTACCCTCAAGTGGGTCGATTCGAGCGAGTAAATTGCATTAACTAAGTGCTTTATGCACAATGCGCCCGGTTTCACGCATACCACAAGGACGCATGTCAAAAGAAGAGGCCATTCAATTCGAAGGTGAAGTCGTCGAGACTTTGCCCAATACGACATTTCGCGTCAAACTCAAGACTGGCCATGTGGTTACCGCGCATATCTCAGGCAAGATGCGCAAAAACTACATCCGAATTCTCACCGGCGATCAGGTCACGGTCGAAATGACACCGTACGACCTGACCAAGGGCCGCATCGTCTACCGCGGCCGTTGATGTTTCCATGCGCTTTGCGCAACTTCTACGGGGTCGAAGCGACCCCGTCGCTTAAGAGCGAACCTGTCCTTAATAGGCCTTCTAGGCACTACCCTCGTGCGAGAGCAGCGCGGGCTGATCGGCGCCGCGCGTGACGAGTTTCAGCTTCTCGCCATCCTCGCTTAAAGAGACCTCGACATGTCCGCCGTTCACCAGCTTGCCGAATAACAATTCCTCGGCCAGCGGACGCTTGATAAACTCCTGGATGATGCGCGCCATCGGACGAGCCCCCATCTTCGGATCGTAACCGCGTTTCGCGATCCAGCGCCGCGCCGGCTCGTCGACGGAAATCGAAACGCCCTTCTGCTCCAGCTGCGCCTCGGCTTCGACCAGGATTTTGTCGACCACGCGCTCGATGGTGTCTTGGTCCAGGCTGCCGAATTGAATGACAGCATCCAGACGATTGCGGAATTCGGGCGAAAATAAGCGACGGATCGCTTCCATACCGTCCGCACCGGTGTCCGAATGGGTGAACCCAATGCTCGGCCGGCTCATTTCGAAGGCTCCCGCGTTGGTGGTCATAACGATGATGACGTGCCGGAAATCGGCCTTACGGCCGTTATTGTCGGTCAGCGTGCCGTGGTCCATGACCTGCAGCAGCAGATTGAACACATCGGGATGCGCCTTCTCGATTTCATCGAGCAGCAGCACGCAGTGCGGATGTTTGGCAATGGCTTCGGTGAGCAAACCACCCTGGTCAAACCCCACATAACCCGGCGGCGCGCCGATGAGGCGCGAGACCGTGTGCCGCTCCATGTACTCCGACATGTCGAAGCGAACGAATTCCACGCCCATGGCAATGGCGAGCTGGCGCGTCACCTCGGTCTTGCCGACACCGGTCGGGCCGGAGAACAAGAAGGAGCCCACAGGCCTGCGCTGATCCCCCAACCCGGAGCGCGACATTTTGATCGCGGCCGCCAATGCCTCGATCGCCTTGTCCTGGCCGAAAATCGTCAGCTTCAAATTGCGTTCCAAGTTCTTCAAGACATCCCTATCCGACATCGACACATTCTTCGGCGGGATGCGCGCAATGCGCGCCACGACGTTTTCGATTTGCGTCACGGTGACGGACTGCGCGCGTTTCTCCACCGGCTGCAATCGCAGATTCGCGCCGGCTTCATCCACCACGTCGATCGCTTTGTCGGGCATATGACGGTCATTGATGTGCCGCGCCGCCAACTCCGCGGCCGCACGCAGCGCGTCGTCCTCGTACTTGATGCCGTGATGCTCTTCGTAGCGCGACTTCAAGCCACGCAGAATGTCCACCGTGTCCTGCACAGAGGGTTCCGTGATGTCGATTTTCTGGAAGCGCCGCGCCAGGGCGTGGTCCTTCTCGAATATCCCACGGTACTCGTTGTAAGTGGTCGAGCCGATGCAGCGCAATTCGCCGTTATTGAGGGCGGGCTTGATCAAATTCGACGCATCCATCACACCGCCCGACGCCGCACCGGCGCCGATGACCGTGTGGATTTCATCGATGAATAGAATCGCGCCGGGCTGCTTCTTCACTTCCGCCAGCACTGCCTTCAGGCGCTTCTCGAAATCGCCGCGGTACTTCGTGCCGGCTACCAGCGAGCCCATATCGAGCGAGTAAATCGTGGCATCGAGCAGCACGTCGGGTACCTGGTTCTCGACGATCATGCGCGCCAGCCCTTCAGCGATCGCCGTCTTGCCGACACCGGCCTCGCCCACGTATAGCGGATTGTTTTTGCGCCGGCGGCACAGAATCTCAATGGTGCGCTCGACCTCGAGCCTGCGTCCGATCAGAGGGTCGATCTTGCCCTTGCGCGCCGATTCGTTCAGGTTCGTGGCATATTTCTCCAAGGCGTTGCCGCTGCCATCCCCCTCGCGCTCAGCGTCGGGCGACGCCGCGCCATCATCGCGTTCGCTGCGCTCCTCCCCTCCGGCCTTCGAGAGCCCGTGCGCAATGAAATTGACGACATCGAGGCGCGACACGTCCTGCATGCTCAGCAGGTAGGCCGCGTGCGATTGTTTCTCGCTGAAGATCGCCACCAGCACATTGGCCACGGTGACTTCTTTTTTGCCGCTCGATTGCACATGAAACACTGCACGTTGCAGGACCCGTTGAAACCCTAACGTGGGCTGCACGTCCCGGTCCTCGCCGGCAGGCAGACGCGGCGTGGTTTGATCGATGAATTGCTTCAGCTCGGTCTTGAGCTTGGCGGTATCCGCGCCGCAAGACTTCAATATCTCGCGGACCTTGGGTGTATCCACGATCGCGAGCAGCAGATGCTCAACGGTCATGAATTCATGCCGCGCCTCGCGGGCGCCGGCAAATGCATCGTTCAGACAAAATTCCAATTCTTGACTTAGCACATTACGCCTCTTCTAGCGTTGCCATCAGCGGATGCTGATGTTGTCGCGCGTACGCGATTACTTGAGCCACCTTCGTCTCGGCGATTTCATAAGTGAAGACTCCGCACACCCCTTTGCCTTTGGTATGCACCTCCAGCATAACCCGAGTCGCTTTGGTGCGGTCCATCGCGAAGAACCGCTGCAGGATGTCGACCACGAACTCCATAGGGGTGTAGTCGTCATTAATCAGAACTACTTGATAGAGGGGCGGTCTCTTGAGCTTCGGCGCCGCTTCCTCGACGATTAGGCTCGTTCCGTCCCGCCCGCGTTCAATATCACTCATGAGTCATCAGTTTATAGGGCGCGATTAGACCGTTTACAAGATATAGGACGAAACCCGTTAACTGAATCAAACCAAATGTCTTAATACACCCTTATGCCGCCAACTGTCGCAGATCACGGTCACTTTACTTTTAACAAGTAAAAACAAATGCTTGAGGGTCCAAGCGCAGAGCCCGTATGATTGCCGCCGATGCTTGATACACGCACAAACGATTGGTTGTCCAGGCTGCGTGCCAACGGGCCCAAATTAGTGTCGTTCGTGTTCGGCGCGTTGATTTTGCTGCAGCTGCTGCAAATCGCCGTTCCGCTCGTCACCAACCCCCTTAAAGTCCCCCAGCCCGTTCCCGCACCTGCAGCGCCCCGCGCGCAACGTTCCGGCGTGGACATTCAAACCGTGGTGGCGGCACACCTGTTCGGCATTCCGGCGAGCGCCACGCAGGATGAGAGAAACGCGCCGCAGAGCTCAGCCAACCTGTTATTGGCCGGAACCATCGCCACCCAGGACCCAAATCACGGCGTTGCCATCATCAGTGAAGGCGGAGCCCCCTCGAAGGTTTACTCGGTCGGTGAGCGGGTCGGCGGCGCATCATTGCATTCGGTCTATATGGATCACGTCATTCTGGATCGTGGCGGCGCTCTGGAGACATTGCTGCTACCGCGTCAGTTGCCTCCCTCCCGGGGAGGTCCGGCCGTTGCGCGCCGTGTTCCGGGCGGCGACCCGCGCACCGTGGCTGCTGTCGACAACATTCGGAAAATGGTGCAGCAAGACCCCAGCATTCTAGATCAGGTCATGCGCACGGTGGCCTCATATGACAATGCGGCGGGCAAACTGAGAGGCTTTCGTGCTTATCCCGGCAGAAATCGCGCCATATTCAGCAAATTGGGGCTGAAGGCCGGAGACTTGGTAACCGCCATCAACGGCACGCCCTTGGATGACCCACAGCGAAGTCAGGATGTCTTCAATACCATCCAGACTTCCGATCACGTCACAGTTACCGTGGAACGCGGTGGCCAGAGGCAGGACATCACGTTGAACATCGCGCAAGTAGCAGCACAGGCCACAAAAGAACTCGAGGGCGAGTCGAATACCGGCCCTGCTCCCAACGGCACGCCGCCCAACCCGTCGCCAAATAACCCCAATGAAAATTCAAACGAATAGTGCCGAGGGCGGCCGAAGCCGTTCAATATGCGAGTAGCCATGACTCTCAATCCGACTGAATTTCATTCCGGACGCAGATTTGCGGCGACGCTGGCGCTCGCCTGTTTGCTCGTGTCGGCGGCGCCTGCCGCCCCGCCGCTCAAACCTTCGCAGGAAGGCGCGACGATAACGCCTAACTACAAGGACGCGGATTTAAGCCAGATCATTCAGGCCGTGAGTGAAGTCACCGGCAAGAACTTCATCATCGACCCGCGTGTCAACGCCAAAGTCACCATGTTGTCCTCGACGCCCATGTCGCCGCAGGCGTTTTACGAAGCGTTCTTGGCGGTGTTGCAGGTTTATGGCTATGTTGCCGTGCCGGCGGGCAAGGTCATCAAGATTGTCCCCAACACCGAACTTCGGCAGTTGCCCGCCAATGACCTCCCCAACACAGTGAGCCCCACGTCGGACGAAATCGTGACGCAAATCGTCACCTTGAAGAACGTGAGCGCGGCGCAGCTGGTTCCGATGTTGCGTCCCCTGGTCCCAACCTATGGTCATCTGGCTGCCTACCCGGGCGGCAACATGCTGATCATTTCGGATCGCGCCAGCAACGTCAGCCGGCTCGTGCGTATCATCGCGCGCATGGACGAGAGCGGCGATGAACCCATTGAGGACATCCCCTTGCATAATGCCGGCGCCGCCGACGTGGTGCGCATCATCAATTCGCTCAATTCCGGTATCGGAGCCGAAGGCGGCGCCATCGCAAAAGCTGTCGCCGATGAGCGCACCAACAGCATCTTGTTGACGGGCGAGCGATCCGCGCGCCTCAGGCTCAAGGCCTTGATCATCAATATGGACACCCCCATGGCATCGGGCGGCGACATCCAGGTGCGCTATTTGCGCTACGCCGATGCCGAAAAGATTGCCGACAAGCTAAAGGGACAAGCTACCGCCTCCGCCAAAGCCCAGGGCGGACCGCCGATCGGGACACCCTCGCCTGCGGGCGGCGGCACGTCCAATGTCGATGCCAGCGTAACGATTTGGGCCGATGTCGCGACCAATGCGCTGATCATCACGGCACCGCCGAAGATCATGAAGTCCCTGATGGGCGTCATCGACAAACTCGACATCCGGCGCGCGCAGGTGCAGGTGGAAGCCATCATCGTTGAGGTGGACGTCAATAAGAGTTCGAACCTCGGCGTACAGTGGCTGCTCTTCGGCCAAGGCAACAGCACCGTACCCGCGGGCATCATCAATTTGCCCGGCACCGGTACCAGCATCGTTGATCTGGCGGCGGCCGCCTTGGGCTTTACTCGGGGCTCCACGTCCACGACGACCGTTCCTGGAGTCGTGGGGTCGCCCGGCATCAGCAGTTCGACCGTCGGCACGGGCGCCACGGTGGCTATCGGCCGAGTGGTCAACAGCGGCGTGAGTTTTGCCGCCCTGATCCAAGCGTTGCGCAGCGACGGCAGCAGCAACATCATCTCTACGCCCTCGTTGATCACGATGAACAATGAAGAGGCCGAAGTGAAGGTCACGCAGGAAATTCCGCTGATCACGGGATCGTTCTCCAATACGACCGCGAACGTCTCGGGTACGAGCAGTCCATTCCAGACGATTCAGCGCGAAGAGGTCGGCACGATTTTGAAGGTCACGCCGCACATCAATGAGGGCAATTCGGTTCAATTGAAGATTGAGCAGGAAGACTCCTCTCCGGGCGCGAAATTGACCGATTCGGCCGACATCTCCACCAACAAACGCTCCATCAAGACCACGGTGTTGATTGAAGACGGCGGCATCATCGTGCTCGGCGGACTGATGTCGGATACCGTGACGGAGAGCGAGGATCGCGTGCCGGGGCTCGGCGCCATTCCGATCATCGGTAATCTGTTCAAGTCGCGCAGCGGATCGCGGCAAAAGAAGAATCTGGTGGTATTCATCCGTCCCCGCATCATGCGTGACGCGGAGGCGACCGAGAGCACCAGCGAAGAGAGGTACAACGACGTGCGTCGCGTGCAGCAGGGCATCAATGGCGGCCACGTCACGCTGTTGCCTGGCCAGAAGCAGCCCGTTGTGCCCGCCATTCCATCCGGAATTGCCCTTCCGGCTCCCCCGCCGCCGTCGGAGACGAACCCGCAAGGGGCAACGCCTAACCCGGCGACGCCGTTCACCACGCCCTTACCGGAAGGTTCGCAGCCCGCCCAGAGCGCGCCGGCGCCGGGCACGTCGCCGCCCACCACCCCGCCGCCATGAACGCGGAACTTCAAGACCCCGAACAGCCGCGCAAACTGTCCTTTCCGTTTGCGAAGCGCCACGGTGTCTTGGTTCGGGGCATCGCCGACGGCGTGGCCGACACGGTTTGCCGGCCCGGCGTGACGCCGCAGAGCTTGGCGGAGGTGCGCCGCTTCGTCGGCGTTCCCTTGAAACTGCAGCGCGTATCGGTCGAGGCTTTCGATTCCCTGCTGCGCACCGCCTACGAGGCGGGCTCCGGCGCGGCCATGCAAATGCTCGAAGGCCTGGATGACAACACTGACCTCGCCCATCTTGCCGAGGACATACCCGAATCCTCCGACCTGCTCGAAAGCGACGATGAAGCGCCCATCATTCGCTTGATCAACGCATTGCTGACGCAGGCGGTCAAAGAGAACGCCTCGGATATTCACATCGAGCCTTACGAGAACCGGCTCGTCATTCGATTTCGAGTGGATGGCGTGCTGCGCGAGGTGCTGCAAACCAAGCGCGCCGTTGCGCCGTTGGTGGTTTCGCGCATCAAAGTCATGTCGAAGCTCGACATTGCCGAGCGCCGCCTGCCGCAAGACGGCCGCATTTCGCTGCGCATTGCCGGTCGCGCGGTGGACGTACGCGTCTCCACCCTGCCCTCCGGGCACGGCGAACGCGTGGTGCTGCGCTTGCTCGACAAGCAGGCCGGCAGAATCGAGCTAACCTCGCTGGGGATGGACTCCCGCACCCAAGATACGATGGATGAGATCATCCACAAGCCGCACGGCATCATTTTGGTGACCGGCCCTACGGGTTCCGGCAAGACCACCACCTTGTACGCCAGCCTCGAGCGCATCAACGACAACACGCGCAATATCATGACGGTCGAGGATCCGATCGAGTACTACATCGACGGCATCGGCCAAACCCAGGTGAACACGAAGGTTGAAATGACCTTTGCGCGCGGCTTGCGGGCAATTCTGCGGCAAGACCCTGACGTGGTGATGGTCGGTGAAATCCGTGACTTGGAAACGGCCCAAATCGCGGTGCAGGCCAGCTTGACCGGACACTTGGTGCTTTCAACCTTGCACACCAATACGGCCGTCGGCGCCGTCACCCGCCTGCGGGACATGGGCATTGAGCCGTTCCTGCTCTCATCCAGCTTGATTGGCGTGCTTGCGCAGCGCCTGGTCCGTGTTTTGAACCCATCCACACGCGAGAAGTTCACGGCCGGCGAGTACGAACGCCGCTTGCTGAATCTGGATCCAAAAACCGGAGCGGTGGACCTGTACCGGCCGAGCAGCGACCCGGGCACCGGCTATCGCGGGCGGACCGGAATCTACGAACTCATCGCCGTCGACGATCACATGCGCACCATGATTCATGACGGATCGTCCGAACAGGAACTTGAGCGCTATGCACGCTCCGCGAGTCCCGGCATCCGCGACGACGGCCGCCGTAAGGTGATGGCCGGCGAGACGACCTTGGAAGAAGTCCTGCGCGTTACGCGCGAGGATTAGGTAAAACTCCTGATGGGTGCATTCGAATACACGGCATTGGACGCCCAAGGCCGCGAACGCAAGGGCCTCATCGAAGGCGACACTCCCAAGCACGTCAGACAGCTGTTGCGCGACAAGCAATTGCTGCCAATGGATATTCAAGAGACGGCGGCACAGGAACTGAAGCAAAGCCGCCGCCGGCGCTTACTGCGGCGCGGTTTGTCCAGCTTGGATTTGGCCATGCTGACCCGCCAATTGGCCACGCTGCTCCGATCCGGTCTACCCCTCGAGGAGACCTTGCAGGCGGTCGCCGAACAAACTGAGAAGCCCCGCGTGCAGCGCATTATCCTCGGCGTGCGCAGCAAGGTTGTCGAAGGCCACCCGTTGGCCGACGGATTACGGGATTTTCCGCAGGCATTTCCGGAGATATATCGCGCCACGGTGTCGGCGGGTGAGCAGTCCGGCAAGCTGGATCAGGTCCTCGAGCGGCTGTCGGACTACACCGAATCGCGCCAAGTCATGGGCCAGCAAGTCAGCAACGCTCTGGTCTATCCCATTGTTCTGTTGGTGCTGTCGTTCGGCATCGTGTCCTTTTTGCTGGCCTACGTCGTTCCTCAGGTGGTGGCGGTATTTCAGTCGAGCAATCAGGAATTGCCGGTGGCGACCCGAATCCTCATCGGCATGAGCGACCTGATTCGTCACTATTGGTTTTATGGGCTCATCGTCATCGGTGCCGCGGTTTGGGGGTTTCTGCGCTGGCTCAAGAATCCCGAGGCTCGCTTGCGCTTCGATCGGTTTCTACTACGGCTGCCGGTTGCCGGACGATTGATCCGCGGCCTCAATACCGGCAGATTCTCGCGCACTTTCAGCATTTTGACCGCAAGCGCGGTGCCGGTGCTCGAGGCGCTGCGCATTTCAGCTGAAGTGGTGACCAATCTGCCGATGAAGCGAGCCGTGGAAGAGGCTGCTCTGCGGGTTCGTGAAGGCGCGCCCATTGGACGCTCTTTGGCCGCGCGTAAGCTGTTCCCGCCCATGATGATTCACCTGATCAGCAGCGGCGAGAGCAGCGGCGAATTGGAAAAAATGCTCGAGCGGGCCGCCACCAACCAAGAACGCGAAATGGACGGCTTGCTGTCCAATATGACCAACCTCCTCGGGCCGCTGATGGTGGTATTCATGGGCGGCATCGTCATGTTCATTGTGATTGCGCTCCTGTTGCCCATATTCCAACTCAACGACCTGGTCAAATAGCAGGGAGCTGTCCGAGTATTTCTCGTGAGCCGCTTGGCTAAGGCGAGGGAGCGGATGCAAGGCGCGCGGCTTCGCCTAAGGCGGACTCCGCGGCCAAGCCGCTCAACACCGCAGTCGCCCTTCCCCCTGCAACCCTTCGGGATGGGCAGATTTCGGACCGGCTCCCGGACTGTGCGCCGGGGTATTGCACGGGAACCGCATTTCCGTTTATAACGCGCGCGTGTCAAGTGAGAAACCCGAGTCCGAAGAGTTCGAGGAAGAGGACGCCGAAGACGTAGCGCCCAGCGGCGATGATGTCGACGTGGATCACATTATGCGCGACGTCGATTCGCAACGGCGCCGCGCCCCGAAAGGAGCGGAGCCCGCCTGGCGGCGCCTGGAGCGCGTCATGGAAGAACGGCGCACCGCGGAGCTCATGAGCGATTTCGACGACTATGAAATCGGCGGCGCGGACCCCGACGATTCGGAGTTGGGCGACGCCGGCGAGACGGGCGAATCCAGCAAGGGCACGCGGAAGAAAAAGAAAACCCGCCAGTGAGCCGTTAGGCCAACCCTCTTGCGATAGTTCGAGGCGCAAAATGTGCCACACTCTTTTGCGTGTCGCCTAAAGAACAATATTCAACACGCCTGGCGGAGCGCAACGCGCGCGTGGCGCGCTTCGATACACTCAACGCACGCATTGAAAGCGTGCGTCTCGGCATCGGAGCCTTATTTTTGATCGTTGCATGGCTGTGCTTTGGCCCTGCCAGAATCTCGGCGCTGTGGCTGGCGGTTCCGGTTTTCGGATTCATCGCCCTGCTGATTTATCACCAGCGGCTGCGCCATCGACGCACCCAGGCGCGGCGTGCTGCGGATTTTTATCAAGCCGGTCTTGATCGGCTCAACGATCAATGGAGCGGGAAAGGCACGAGCGGCGCGCGCTTCGATGTTCAGCGTCACATTTATGGGGACGACCTGGATTTGTTCGGCGCGGACAGTCTGTACGAGCTGTTGTGTGCGGCTCGTACCCAGCTCGGGGAGAACATCCTGGCGCAATGGCTGCTCGCCCCGGCGACCTTAAGTGAAATCCGCGCCCGCCATGCGAGCATTCTCGATCTTCGCAATCGATTTGATTTTCGCGAGTCCATGGCGACCGACGGCGATTCTTTGAAGATCGACCTGCATCCTGACCTGCTCATCGGCTGGGGCCGCGCGCCAAACCACCTCAATCGTCGGTGGATACGCTGGACGGCGCCGCTATTGGCCGGGATTGCGATCGGCGCCATCGCCATTTGGGCGGTTTGGGGATTGTTGTTTCCGCTTCTCGCGGTGATCCTCATTGAGGCCGCGATCGGTCATTTCCTGAGGAAGCCCGTTCACGAGGCCATCACGACGGTCGAGAGTGCATTCGACGACTTGAAGGGTCTGTCGGTCCTGCTCAAGCTTATTGAGTCCCAGCGTTTTGAGGCCGCGCCATTGATCGAGTTGCAACAAAAGCTCTCGTCCCACAGCTTCAATGCCTCGGCCGCGCTCTCCAAGCTCGCCACCATCGTCAATTTCGTCGAAGCGCGCCGCAATCCGATTCTGGCGCCGTTCCTGCTGTTGCTGATGTACCCGCTGCAGACCGCGCTCGCGGCTGAGCGATGGCGCAGCGTTTACGGCGCCCTCATCCGTTCATGGCTCGAAGTGCTCGGCGAGTTTGAAGCGCTCCTGTCCCTCGCCCAGTATTCCTACGAGCAGGTTGCCGATCCGTTTCCTGAATTTCTTGAGGGTGCGCCGGCCTTCAGGGCTTCAGGCCTCGGGCATCCTTTGGTCCGCGCCGCGGTACGCGTCTGCAACGATGTGGCGATCGAGGGCAGGACGCGGGTGTTGCTGGTGAGCGGCTCGAACATGTCCGGCAAGAGCACCCTACTTCGCACCATCGGCATCAATACCGTACTGGCGATGGCCGGCGCGCCGGTGCGCGCGAGTTCTCTGCAGCTGACGCCCCTGCAGATCGGCGCCAGCATCCGCATCAACGATTCGCTGCATGAGGGGAGCTCGCGCTTTTATGCCGAGATCACGCGCCTGCGCCGGCTGTTCGAGCCCTACCCATTGCCGCTGCTGTTTCTATTGGACGAATTGTTGCAGGGTACGAATTCTGCGGATCGGCGCGTCGGCGCGCAGGGACTCATTCGCGCGCTGATTCACCGCGGCTCAATCGGGTTGATCAGCACGCACGACCTTGCTCTGACGGAAATCGCCGGACTCGAGCCCGGCGCGATCGAGAATGTTCACTTTCAGGATGAACTGGAGGACGGCAAGCTCAAGTTCGACTTCAAGTTGCGGCCCGGCATCGTCACCAAGAGCAACGGCATTGAATTGATGCGCTCCATCGGCTTGGATGTCTAGGAGCAGAGGCGGCGTTAATGGAAGTTACGCGATGCCACCACGAGATCGCCGAGCATGCAGGATAAGTTCGTGAGGCGCTGCGCAATGACATGCTGCACGTCGCCTTCACGCTGCAATTTGCCATGCACCTCGAGCAAACGCGATTCCAGCAAGGCGACCCGCTGCTCGATGGCAACACGGTTCCAGACGATCAGATTCACGTAGCCGGTTTCATCTTCCATCGTGACAAAGGTCACGCCTCCCGCGCTACCGGGCCGCTGACGCGTGATGACAAGACCCGCGGTGATCACCATTTTGCCGTTGGGCCGCTCCCACAATTCCTGCGTGGGCACGACGCCACGGCGCCGCAGCTTTTCGCGCAGCAGCGCCAGGGGATGGCGGCGCAGCGTCAGCCCCAGGCTGCCGTAGTCGGCGGCGATATCCTGGCCCTCGCGCGGTGCGCGCAGCAGCGGAATGCCTTCATCGATCGCCGTTGCCGCGGTCAGCAAAGGCAGCGCACGCTCCACGCCCGTGACCTGCCATACCGCGCGATGCCGATGTCCGCTTAAGCGGGCAAGGGCATCCGCGGCGGCCAGTGCCTCAAGATCGCGTCGATCGAGAGTGGCGCGCGCGGCCATATCCGCAATATTGCCGAAGGGGCGAGCGGCCCGCGCGGCCAAAAGTCTCGCGGCACCCTCTTGCGAAAGATGCTTCACCAGGCACAAGCCCAGCCGCAACGCGGGACGGCCATCCTCACGCCGTTCCAGCGTGCAATCCGACATGCTGATCGTCGCGTCCACGGCGCGCACTTCCACACCGTGGGCGCGCGCATCGCGCACCAATTGCGCCGGCGCATAAAATCCCATCGGCTGGCTGTTGATGAGCGCTGCGCAAAAAGCCGCCGGCTCGTGGTGCTTCAGCCACGCAGAGATGTAAACCAGCAAGGCGAAGCTGGCAGAGTGAGAATTATGAACGACAAAATGATTCGCTAAGAAATTGTGATTGCCCTCAATTTGCAAGTCGTAAGTTTCCCGAGTGCCAACCGGCTCTATCTCCACAATCCGATCCCAATAAAGATCCGAACGAGCTAGGCGCGAAAGATCGCGTGACCTCAAAACTTGCGCAATATCTCCAATTACTTTCCTGCGAAAGCCTATTTTCGCGACACCACGTGCCTGGATTGCACGCATGCTTAAGCCACTCTTACGACCAATTTCTGCCCAAGTTAAACCCTGCTTATCGCGCTCGCGGCGCATAATTGATCGGACTTCCGCCGGGATGATGTCGCGTGACATGCGCCCATTTCTTGGTGACGCCAGCAATCGCGAAGATTCCCTTTTTTTAGGATCGAGGAATTGTTGGCCCACTCTTTGCCAGAAGCGGCGCAATCCTTCTTCCCCGCTAACGGTGACTACTTGATGCTCCAGTAACCGCCCCTTATACGCACGTTTCCTGCGGTAAAGGCGAGAAATAATTCCCAAGCGTAGAAGCAAACATTGCACTTGCAAGGCTAATTGTTGAGAAACTGTGTCGTAGGACGCGTGACCTTTCAGTGAGAACCCACCGTCGCTTTCCCAGAGTCTCGCCAGTAGCAGTGCTATATTACTGTTGCAAAGCTCGAAAACTTCGCTCGGCAATTGCTTCGCCCTGGCCCCACAACTCCAGATACCCAGCCTTCGAGCCCACGTGACAGCGCCCGGCTCACGCTTGCGATCGATTCGGCGCACCCGAACGGAGAAACACTCCTTGTGACGATCAACCACTGCCTTGGTGTTCGGGAAACACTCGACCGCCTTTATGAACTCATCGCGATGCCAAGGTTCAACCCTGTAAAAGTAGAAAGTAGTGGGATGGCAAAGATTGCCCTCGGCAATCAAATCTGCGAGAACTAGGATCTGGTACCGAGGCCACCTGCGGCTGCCTGACAGAGGCATAGAGCGTGCAGTCGCCACATGATCGCCAACCGTGAGCTTTCCCAGCTCACGCCATCCACCCATGGTCATGAAAGGATGTTCTGCCGTCGCCATGATTTCATGACCGAGAGCCGTGCGTAGGCGCCATACGGGTTTCACGCCGCTTCGAATGACGCGCAAGACCTTGCGCTTTTGCAAACGCAGGTCATTGTCGCACGCCAACGTGTTTTTCAAAGCGCGGCCGCCGACGATTTCATCGATGGTCAGCCACCTTCCGGAATCGGCATCGACCACCCGTGTCTCGCCAACGACACATTCCGGAAATCCATATTCGCCAAACCCCAAAATCTGCTTGAAGATCTGCTGCGCAAAGCTATCCTCGTAGCCGCGTGCGCGCATGCCGTCGATCAGTTGCTTTTGGAAAGGCTCCAAGCCGCTCTTGCGCTTCCAGGCGGCCATCGCGCGGCGCAGCCGATCGGCCTCGCCCGGCGAGAAACCGGCCGCGACAATCGCCAGTTGCATGACTTGCTCTTGGAAAATCGGCACGCCCAACGTGCGCTTGAGCACCGCCTCGACCTCTTTGCTGGGATAATTCACCGCCTCTTCCCCGCTGCGGCGGCGCAGGTACGGGTGCACCATCTCGCCTTGTATGGGCCCGGGACGCACGATGGCCACTTCGATCACCAGGTCGTAGAAATTTCGCGGCCTTAAGCGAGGCAACATGGACATTTGCGCCCGCGATTCGATTTGAAACACGCCGGTGGTATCGGCACGGCAAATCATGTCGTATACGGCGCTGTCCTCGCTCGGCACGCTCGCGAGCTTAAGCTCTCCCGCGACGGCGGATGAGCCGCCAAATTCATTGACCAGGTTAAAGGCGCGCCGTATCGCGGTCAGCATTCCCAAGGCCAGCACATCCACCTTCAAGAGGCCCAGCGCATCGAGGTCGTCCTTGTCCCACTGGATCACCGTGCGCTCGGGCATCGTCGCATTCTCGATGGGCACGAGTTCATCCAATCTTCCCCGGGCAATGACGAAGCCGCCCACGTGCTGCGACAGATGGCGGGGGAAGCCGAGAATTTCCGCCGTGAGCGCAATGAGCCGGGCAATCACCGGATCCTCAGGATCGACTCCCGATGCACGAATGCGTTCCGGATCGATGCGCTGGCCATCCCACCATTGCATGCCCCGGGCAAGCCGGTCGACTTGCGCCAGATCCAGACCCAAAGCTTTGCCGACGTCCCGCAATGCGCTGCGCGGCCGGTAGCAAATAACCGCGGCAGCCAGCGCCGCCCGCTCGCGCCCATATTTTTTGTAAATATACTGGATGACTTCTTCGCGCCGCTCATGCTCGAAATCCACGTCGATATCGGGCGGTTCGTTGCGTTCTTTGGAGATGAAACGCTCGAACAGCATGGACATGCGCGAAGGATCCACCTCGGTGATGCGCAGGCAGTAGCAGACGGTCGAGTTGGCTGCGGAGCCCCGTCCCTGGCAGAGAATGTTTTGCGAGCGCGCGTATTCGACCACATCGTGCACTGTCAGAAAAAACGGCTCGAATTTCAGCTCCGCGATCAAGCGCAGCTCATGCTCGATGGTTTCGCGCACGGCGGCGGGCGTCCCTCCCGGCCACCGATAGCGGCAGCCTTGCATGGTCAGCGCTCGCAAATGACTCGCGGGAGTTTCTCCCGGAGGCACGATCTCTTCCGGATACTCGTAGCGCAGCTCATCGAGCTTGAAAGTGCAGCGCTCCGCGATCGCCAATGTTTGCGCCAACAGCGCTGCGGGGTACAGTTCGCGCAGACGCTGCGGCGACCGCAGGCAGCGCTCGCCATTGGGATACAAGGCGTAGCCTGCGGCATGCAGGGGCACTTTTAGGCGAATCGCCGTCAGCACATCCTGCAAGGCGCGGCGGCTGCGCCGATGCATATGCACATCGCCCGCCGCCACGCATGGCAGCTGCAGCGTTTTGCCCAGTGTTTCGAGCCATTCCAAGCGCCGCGCATCGTAGCCGCAGGTTGTGAGCTCCACGCCAATCCATAAGCTTCCTGTGAAGCGTTCGCGCAGCCAGCGGCCGTCTTGTTCCTGGCTCGGCAGCCCTGCTTTGTCGACGCGCGGCAACCAGACAACCAAGCAGCCTGGAAGCGCGTTCTCAAGATCAGCGCGCGTCAATGAGTAGCAGCCTTTGCGAGTGGCACGGCGGGCTTTGCTGATCAGGCGGCTCAACGCGCCGTAGCTCGTCCGATTGGTGGCCAGCACGATGACTTTAAGTTCATCGAGGCAGTTGAGTTCGGTGCCGATGATCAGGGGCAGTCCATGTTCTTTCGCGGCAACATGAGCGCGCACCACACCCGCCAGAGAGCATTCATCGGTCAGCGCCAATCCTGCGTAATTTAACGCCTTGGCCTGCTCGACCAATTCTTCAGGCTGCGAGGCACCACGCAAAAAGGAGAAATTACTCAAAGCATGCAGTTCGACGTACACACCGAGCCTTTAAGCGAAGACGCCGTGCACATACCAGCGTTTGGACAGACGCTCTTGAAAAACCCACAGCCGCACGCCATCGGAATGGCGCGCAACGTAGTAATCACGCGCGACACCTTTGCCATCCCACCAGCCGCTCTCGATACGTTCAGGGCCTTGTAGTATTTCGGGCATCGGCAAGGACATCGGCTCGCTCAACAACCACACCGGACGCGGCAGCTTCTGATCGATGACTTCCTCTTCAATTCTGGCGGCGGTCAAGTTCAATTCATGCACTCGCCGCCATGCCGCTTCCGGTCTATGTTCGGGAATCAGGCAAACGCCATACACGGCGTCCTCGCCCAAACGTGCGCGCAAACGTTCCACCAATTGCGGCGCGCTGTCGCGGCTGCCTGCGCCCGTGAATCCGGCAAAAACATCGAGAGAACTTGCCGACAGCCCCCGCAACGAACCCGAAATGAGTTCCATGCCGCGAACCGGCGCTCGCAGATCCAGCCGCGCCAGTTTTTGGCAAAGCACATCGCTCAAGCGCCGCCGCTCGCTCGTAATGCTGGCCAGGCCCAATTGCACACACGTTGCCTGTCCTTCCCGATGCTTCAGTTTCAGCTGCAATGTCTGGATACCGGCCTGGCGCTGACGCAAGAATCGCGCGCAACGTTCAATCAAGGGCTCGAGAGTCTTTTCCAAATAGGCCACATGCTCGATTTCCATTTCGAAATCACAGCGCTCCCGAAAGCGCTCACGCCGCACGAATGCTCTGCGCGGTGCCGGCTGCCGCCCCAATGCAATGTCCAGATCCTGCACCAGGACAGGACTCAGCCGGCGTGCGAGACCCGCGCGCGGCAAGCGCAGCAGTTCGCCCAAGTGCGTTACGCCCATGGCGCGCAAGGTTTGCAGCCACTCGGCATTCCAAGCCGTGCAAGCAATGGGCAGCTTCGTCAGATGACTCGACAGCAGCTCAATATCTTCGATTTGCGACGGGACACCGGCGCGCGCCAGCCATAACGCTGCCAGGGTTGTCGGCGCGGTGGCACTGTGAGCCGACAGCGCCAACCGGCGCCAACAAGCATCAATGTCCGCGTGCAGCTGCTGCAGTGAACCGAATAATTTCACGCTGCCCTTGATCTCGAGCAATAACGCATTGGGCGGCTCAATGCTGACGAAAGAGGTGAAGGCCTGCGCCTGCAGGCAGAGCTTCTGTAGCGAAGCGGCAAAGGATTCCAGTTGCGCCATTGCCGGGAATACGGCGGCATACCACAGCTGTTTTGGACGTGGCCGATTAAGAGCGCGCTGCGCGGGCGCCTGCGGCGCCAGGGCTACCGGTGACGAAGCATCAGGGCGGCGTTCAGGAGCCGGCGCGGCAAATAAGTCTGCCGTTCGTGATTTTGCTGAGCGCAATTTCACGGGCCACCAAGATCTACCGGCCCGGGCCGGCCGCCCTGCACTTTGAGCAAATCGACGCGCGCGCACGGCGAGCCTTGGCTCATGACAATGCGCAAGTTGGCAGGTGAGGATTCGAACCGATGCCTCTCGGGACGAAACAGCACGCCGAGCGACCCGCCTGCTTCGGCGGCGAGCTTCAAACGCCGCAGCCAGCGATCGTCGGTGCCCCTCAGCCAAAGGAAAACGGCAGCGCAAACCCCCGAACTTAATGCCTGCTCAGCCGCCCACAGAGCCTCGGTGGCCGTCGTCGGGCGAACCACCAACAAACGCCCTAGATCGATGCCCTGCTGCGCCAAGGCAGGCGCATAGGGTTCATGAGGAGGGGCAATCCACACCAGCCATGGCGCATCACCGCTGTCCCGGATGGCGCTGCGTTGGCATGCAACCAATGCCGGCAAAAAGAGCTGGACCTCGCCGAGACCGGTATCGTCCAACAATACTTCGATGAGCGACGCCGTCGGCCACCCACCTCCCGGCAAGCGGGCATCCAGCGAGCTCTTACCGGTGGACCAAACCGGACGAGCGGGGGCAGCCGAGGCGTCTTTTAACTTCCAGACTCGCGCATCAGCCAAAATTTCCGCGATTGACGATATTTCACGCAGCATCCACGTCTTTACCACGACGCAGGACACCGACGACCACCCCTTCAATAATCATGGGTTGTTCTTTGAGATCGATGCGAATCGGTTCGAAATCGGCGTTTTCGGGCAGCAGCCAAACAATCGCGCCTTCTTGGCGGTAGCGTTTGACCGTGACCTCATTTTCCAAACGTGCGACCACGATTTGACGATTGCGCACTTCAGGCGTGCGATGCACGGCAACCAAATCACCATCGAGGATACCGGCATTTTTCATGCTCATGCCCTGCACTTTCAAGAGATAGTGCGGCTGCGGTTGAAATAGCTGCGGGTCGATTTGATAACGCTTTTCGATGTGTTCTTCAGCCAAGATCGGCCGACCGGCAGCGACGCGGCCGATGAGGGGCAGACCCAATTGTTCACGCAAAATATCCTTGAGTTGAATGCCGCGAGAAGCACCCGGGATAAGATCGATCACACCTTTGCGTTGCAAAGCGCGTAAGTGTTCCTCGGCCGCATTCGGGGACTTGAAGCCGAGCGTACGGGCTATTTCCGCACGGGTGGGCGGCATGCCGCTTTCTGAAATGGCGTTTTGAATCAGCCGAAGTATCTGCGTCTGACGGGGCGTGAGGTCCGACATGCGTCACCTGTATATGTAGACAGTAACTGTTATTATATACAGTCTAAAGAGGTTGGCAAGCTGCGATGGTAAACCTGTTTGATAGGCTTACCGCCCCGGCGGCCACTCCCAAGCCGCAACCCGCAAATCGTCCCGGACGTGGCAATCGATCCATCCTTAAGTTTGGCATGAGAGGAGAAAAACCAGCACCAGCTCAACAGCCGAAAAATTTTTCTCCACACCTTGATGCACAACGGTGCTGCGCTTTTATCGCGAACCATCGCACGAAGAATCCGCCGACATCGGCACTGCGCGACCGACGTTCAACACATGCGACCAACCACAACGCTGCACTTGAATCACACACGAACGGCATGGATCAGAAATCCGCTGAGCAATTAGATCAAAGGGTCTTTGCCTGTAAAAATTGCATCAAGATGGCGCATTCTTAATGATATAGACGCCTGTCAGAATTGAACTACGCACAAAAGCGTCTTGTTATCCCGACATTTCGTTATTTTCAGTTGCATTCGAGGCCCGAATTTGGCTTTATGTAGGACTGTGTTGCGACGCGGCCGGGCTCGATGGCGTGACCGTACCTGCTGTGGTAACACATCGGAGTTTTCCGACACGAATGAATTAACCCTAGGGGAATATTTTTATGAATTTGACAACCACACTAAAGGTCTCTCTCGCCGCGGCTTGCGTCGTCGCATTCGCGGGGTGCACTGACCTTAAGCCGATGCAGGCGCAGATCGATGACCTGAAGTCACAGGTCAGCAAGCTGCAGGGTGACACAGCGCGGGCCTCGAGCGATGCGGCTGCTGCGCACGCGGCGGCAAATAGCGCTCAATCGGCGGCTTCAGGCGCGCAGAGCACGGCGAATCAAGCCCTGTCGACGGCGCAGGCAAATTCGACCGCTATCGAAGCGATCAACGAGAAGATCGACCGCATGTTCAAGAAGTCTGTCTCGAAGTAAATCGAGCAGTTAATTTTTTTGACTTCAAGCGCCGCGGTAATCCCGCGGCGTTTTTCTTTCAGCTAGCGGCTGCCGAGCAACTCTGATCAGCCGGCGCGGCGAATTCATTCCAGCATTCCATTGATTTAACGTGCGCTTAGCGGTTTCGCGAAAGTGCGCCGAACGAGTCAATAACGAATTAGCGCCGATCCCCACGTAAATCCGCCGCCGAATGCTTCGAGCAGCAGCAACTGACCGCGCTTCACCCGGCCATCGCGAATTCCGGTATCGAGCGCCAGCGGCACGGACGCCGCCGAGGTATTGCCCTGGGTGTCGATGGTCACGATGACGCGCTGCATCGGCAGGTCGAGTCGTTTCGCGATCGCCTCAATGATCCGGATGTTGGCCTGATGCGGGATCAGCCAGTCAAGCTGCTCCTTGGCGATATTGTTGGCGTTCAAAGTCTCAGTCACCAGAGCGCCGAGGGTATTGACCGCAACCTTATAGACTTCATTGCCCTTCATCTGCACGCTGGCCTTGCCTTCGCGAACCAGCTTGAAGCCTTTGGATACGCCGTCCGGATAGGCGAGCAGATCCTTATATTTGCCGTCGGAATGCAGCCGCGTGCTCAAGATCCCCGGTTCGTTCGATGGCTGCAAAACCACCGCGCCGGCGCCATCGGCGAACAGCACACAGGTGCCGCGATCGTTCCAGTCGATAATTCGCGTCAGCGTTTCCGCGCCCACCACCAGCGCGCATTTGGCCTCGCCCAGACGCACGAATTTGTCCGCGACGCTCAGCGCGTAAACGAAGCCGGTACAAGCAGCCTCCATGCTGAACGCAGGACAGCCGTGGATACCCAATCGGTCCTGCAGCAGGGTACCGACGTTGGGAAATACCAGATCCGGCGTCGTCGTGCCGACGCAGATCAGATCGATATCCGCAGGCAGCACGCCCGCCGCGTCCATGGCGCGCCGCGCCGCATGCTCGGCAAGATCCGTAGTGGTTTCGCCCTCCGCGGCCACATGGCGCTGCGAAATCCCGGTGCGTGTGCGGATCCATTCATCGCTGGTGTCGACCAGTTTCTCGAGATCGTGGTTGGTCAGGATTCTTTCCGGCAGATAACTGCCGGTGCCGGCGATTCTTGAGTACATCAAAATCCTTCAAGTCCCGCGTGAAACGCCCAGCCGCTGCGCGATGCGCGCCGGCACGTCATTGCGCGCCTCTAGGACTGCGACTTCGATTGCGCGCTGAAAGCCGAACAGGTCGGTGCCTCCATGACTCTTGATGACAATGCCGTTCAAGCCGACGAAGGGCGCGCCATTATAGCGGCGCGGGTCTATTCTGGCGCGCAGCGCATTCAAGGTCGGACGCGCGGCCAAATAACCCAGCTTGCGCAGCGCCGAGCGCTCGAATTCCTCGCGCATGGCATTGGTAATCAAACGCGAGGCGCCTTCCATGACCTTCAATGCGATATTGCCGGTGAACCCGTCAGTAACGACGACATCCACCTTGTCGGAAAAAATATCGTGCCCTTCGACGAAGCCTACGTAGTTGATGTCGGCGGCCGCCATCAAGTTATGCGCGGCCTGGACGATATCGTTGCCTTTGACCTCTTCTTCGCCGATGTTAAGCAGGCCCACCCGCGGCCGCTCGTGCGCCCCCGGAAGATCCGCCGCCAGCACCGAACCCATTACCGCAAACTGCACCAGTTGCACCGGCGTGCAGGACGCGTTGGCGCCCAGATCCAGCATGTATGTGTGGCCGCCGCGCGAAGGGATGATGGAGACGATCGCAGGCCGCTCGACTCCCGGCAGCATTTTCAAAACGAAATGCGCCGTTGCCATCAGCGCACCGGTGTTCCCGGCGCTGACGCAGGCGTGCGCATCTCCACTCTTGACCAGATCGATGGCGCGGCGCATCGATGAGTTCTTCTTGCGGCGCAGCGCTTCGCGCGGGTGATCGCTCATCTCAACCACTTCCGTCGCGAACAAGCAGTCGACGTTTGCCGGCTTCGCGCCCGAGAGCTCCCGCAGTAGGTCGGCTTCCCGGCCGGTCAGGGTAAAGCGCACATCCTTGAACTCGCGCGCCGCCGCGAGCGCCGCCGGCACGGAAACCGACGATCCTCGATCGCCGCTCATGGCGTCGATGGCAATATGAAGCGGCGCAGACACGGTGCGCAATTCGCCGGCTAAGTTGACGGGCTATTCTTCGGCGGCTGCCGCATCCGCCTTGGTCTGCAATACTTTTTTGCCGCGATAAAAACCATCGCGCGAGATGCGATGTCGCGAATGAGTCTCACCGCTCTTGGGCTCGATCGACACTGCCGGTGCCGCCAGCGCCGAATGGGAGCGATGCATGCCGCGCTTCGACGGGGTCTTTCTACTTTTTTGAACTGCCATGGTTTATCTGTCCTATCAAGTTTTCTTCAATAAATCCTGCAATACCGCAAACGGCCTCTGCCGCACGTCCGGTGTCGGCGCCCGACCGCAAGTCTCCGGCGCGCTGCAGGAGGCAATGGCAGGCAAGGCCAACAACAATTCTTCCTCGGCCAACTCGCACAACGACACGAAGCCTTGGTCCATTAAATAAATCTCTCGAGGCGAGTCCGCGGGCATCCTGGTTTCGCTCATCGCAAACTCAATCTCGCTGTCGCCGCTCACCGGCAATTCAAATCCTTGCAGACAACGCTGGCAAACCAGCCGTGGACTCGCCTGCACGGCGACAGTCGCACCAATACGTCCCGCCTCCAATTTCGAAAAAGCGAATCGCGCCTTTACCGACCCGCGTGCATCTGCCAATAAATCCTTGACGCGAGACATCTCGCTCAAGGGGTAGACGCGCTCCAACACCGCCGCATCCGCCGCCAGGCGCGCGCAATCTACTCGGTCGGACGGGCCCGATGCCATGGGCCGCGTATAATAGGGCGCAGGTACCCCTCTGTCAAAACGAATCCGGTGCAAGTCTTTGTTTTTGAAGTCTCCGCCCCCGCTTATTTTGGCCTCGACATCCCGCTACCGGAAGGAACTCTTAGGCAGACTCGGCTTGTCCTTTTCTTGCATCGCGCCGGGAGTCGATGAGGCCGCGCATCCGGGCGAGGCGCACCGGGACCTGGTTGGGCGATTGGCCAGGGCAAAGGCCTCCGCGGTGTCGGCGCAGCAGCCCCATGCCTGGGTGATAGGCTCCGATCAGGTCGCAGTCCTCGACGGGGCCCAAACGTCGCTCGGCAAGCCGGGCACCGAGGTGCGCTGCCAAGAACAGCTGCGAAGCTGCTCCGGCCACCGCGTCGAATTTCTCACCGCGGTGGCGCTGATGCGCCAGGAAAACGACGCTTTGATTGAATTTACCGATACCACGTGCGTCATTTTTCGCGCTCTGGATCAGTCCACCATTGAGCGTTATATAGCCAAGGAGCGGCCGCTGGACTGTGCGGGCGGTTTTAAAAGCGAAGGCCTTGGCATCAGTTTGTGCGAATCGATCGATAGCACCGATCCGAGCGCGCTGATTGGACTGCCCCTAGTCCGCTTGAGCGCGGCGTTGCGCTCCGTTGGCTTCGAAGTTCCTTAGCCGCCTGCCCCACGTTTCGCGGGCTTGCCGCGCGGCCCACTTTTCGGGCCTGAGCGCTTCACGGGCGTGATGGCGTCAAGCACGGCGACCAATTCTTGGGGCAGCGGCGCGCTGACGTGGAACGGAACACCGGAGCCCGGCCATTCGAAAGCCAGCGATTGCGCATGCAAAAATGTGTGCTTCAATCCATGGGATTTAAGATCTGCATTGCGAGCGCGATCGCCGTACTTGTCGTCGCCGAGCAACGGATGACCTGCGAATGAGGCATGCACGCGAATTTGGTGCGTGCGCCCGGTGGGAATGTCCACTTCCATCAACGTCGCCAGCGAACCGAAAAACTGCACCGGCTTGAAAACACTCACGGAATCCTTGCCGGCGGCGGCAACTCTGACATGGCGTTCACCATGCTGCCGGTTGTCGGTCGCGAGCGGTGCGTCGACCCGCTTGGTGCCCAATTGCCAGCTGCCGGCAACCAGCGCCAGATACGTCTTGTGCATGCCGCCATTGCGGATCAAGGCGTGCAGTGCGGTGAGCGTGCTGCGATCTCGCGCGATAGCCAAGCAGCCGCTGGTATCGCGATCCAGACGATGCACCAGTTCCAGCGTTTCGCGCGGCCTCGATGCGCGCAACGCCTCAATCACGCCGAAACTCATACCGCTGCCGCCGTGTACGGCAACGCCTGCCGGCTTGTCGAGGACCAACAAATGGCGGTCTTGGAAAATGACCGCCCGCTCGATCAATTCCAGCAGGCTGCTCGAGGGTCGACCGGGCTGCGCATCGGCTTCAATCCGCACGGGCGGCAGGCGTACCTCATCGCCCTCCTGGATCCGGTACTCAGCGTCGACCCGCTTGCGATTGACCCGCACTTCGCCCTTGCGCAGCAGGCGATAGACACGGCTGCGCGGCACGGACTTGAAGTGTCGCATCAGGAAATTGTCGATGCGCTGGCCGGACTCATCCGCAGTCACGGTGCGCAGCGTAAGTGGGCTTTTAGGCGCGCGCACGGGCGGCAGGTCGGTAGCAGGGCTGTTCATGGTGTAGCTTGAATTATACCGGCGTTGATCTAACGTATTGATTACATTGACCCTGGCGCCATGTCGTGATAATCTCCTAAAACCGTGTCAGGCGCGAAAACCTTAGGTGACGCATATAGACACCGGTTTCCAGTGGTCCCCCATCCGTTTGGGGAGCCGCATATTAGTTGGTTCTGGAACTCCAGACCATCGCTCGGCCGATGAGACAGACGCGCGAAAGCTCAAATCTTGAGTTCAGGCGGCTGATAAGCGGTTAACCGAGAACAAGGCCCCGGGCTTGCCGTATACGTTTTGGCTTAAAGTGGTGGAGTGGATACCGGTCGCGTGCTTCGCGTTCGGCGCTTCCGTTTGCTTTGCCTCATTCCTGCGTACGACCCCGGCTTTTATTCTCAAGCTCTCCTCGGCCCCTACCACTTTAGTTGGGGCACATGAAAAGAATGCTCGTCAACGCAGTTCAAGAAGAAGAACTGCGAGTTGCGCTAGTCGACGGTCAAAAGTTATACGACTTATCGATTGAGATCCCGTCTCGGGAACAGAAAAAATCCAATATTTATAAAGGGCGAATCACCCGCGTAGAGCCGAGTCTCGAAGCGGCGTTCGTCGAATATGGCGCGCAGCGCCATGGCTTCCTGCCCCTGAAGGAAGTCTCCAAGGAATACTTCCGGGCGCAGCCCGCGAATGGCGCCCGCCTCAATATCAAGGACCTTCTGCAGGAAGGCCAAGAATTGATCGTTCAGGTCGAGAAAGAGGAACGCGGCAACAAAGGCGCCGCGCTTACGACTTTCATCAGCCTCGCCGGCCGATTCTTGGTGCTGATGCCGAACAATCCCCGCGCGGGCGGCGTATCGCGGCGCATCGAAGGCGAGGATCGCGAGCAGATGCGCGATGCCATGAACGGCCTGGTCATCACCGACGGTATGGGGGCAATCGTACGCACCGCCGGAGTCGGCCGCACGACCGAAGAATTGCAATGGGATCTCAACAATCTCAAAACCGCGTGGGACGCCATTGTCGTTGCGAATGACGGACGGCCGGCGCCTTTCCTGATTTTCCAGGAAAGCGATGCCGTGACGCGCGGGCTGCGCGACTACTTCTCCGATGATGTTGGCGAATGTCTCATCGACCAGCCGGAGGCCTTTCAGAAAGCGCAGGAATACATGCAGCGCTTCATGCCTCCGGATGCGCAGCGCAAGCTCAAGCTCTACACCGATCCTGTGCCTTTGTTTACGCGCTATCAGATCGAAAGCCAGATCGAATCGGCATACGCGCACAAAGTCACGCTGCCCTCGGGCGGCAGTTTGGTCATCGATCACACCGAGGCGCTGGTGTCGATCGACATCAACTCCGCCCGCAGCACCCGCGGCGGCGACATCGAAGCCACTGCGCGTAACACCAACTTAGAAGCCGCCGAGGAAATCGCGCGGCAATTGCGTTTGCGCGACATTGGCGGCCTGATCGTCATCGATTTCATCGACATGGAGTCCACCGCCAATCAACGCGCCGTGGAAGATATGCTGCGCGATTCGGTGAAAATGGACCGGGCACGCATTCAGCTTGGCCGGCTTTCGCGCTTCGGTTTGCTGGAATTGTCGCGCCAGCGCTTACGACCTGCCTTAAGCGAGACGACGCACATCAACTGCCCGCGCTGCGGCGGCATGGGCACGATACGCAGCGTGGAATCAATGTCGCTCGCGTTACTGCGTCTGATCGGCGAGGAGGCGCGCAAGGAGCGGACTGGCCGCGTAATTGCACAGGTGCCGGTGGATGTTTCTACCTACCTCATGAATGAGAAGCGCGAACAGCTCAACCAGATCGAATCGCGCGACAAGGTTTCGCTGGTGATCGTGCCGAATCCTCATATGCAAACGCCGGCGTACACGTTGCGCCGGGTGCGCGACGACGAGAAAGAGCTTCCGGAGAACAGCACCGTCAGCTATCAATTGGCGGATCAACCCAGCGTCGATGATTCGAATATCGGCAATCGGGATAAGAAACCGCCGGGCGATGTCCCACTGGTGCCCAGCATCCTGCCCGCTTCGACCGCGCCCATCGTGCCAATGCCGGTTCCGGCTGCGGCCAAAGCTCCGGCTGAGACCGCGCAGCTTGGCGCCCTGATCAGATTCTGGCGCTGGCTATTTGGCGATCCTGTTGCTCGCGCAGCGGCCAAGGCGGCTGCTGCGCCGGCGCAACCTCAGCGCGACCGGCCTCAGCATCGTGACGTCCGCCACGATCGCTATCGCGGCGGCGGCGGCGGCGGCGACCGGGACAGAAACCGTGATCGCGGCGACCGCAACCGCGACATTCGGCGTGATGGTCCGCGGGATCCGCGCCGTGACGGCCGCCCACGCGGCGAGAATAACCCCCGCAGGCCTGAGAGTCCGGGGCAACCGGAGCGCAACGCCGGTGGCCAGCGCAGCGAATCACCTCGCCAGGAACAGCCGCCTCGCCAGGAACAAGCACCGCGCCAAGAACAGGCACCGCGCCAGGAACAGGCACCACGCCAGGAACAGGCACCGCTCCAAGAACAAGCGCCTCGCAATGACCAAGCACCTCGCTCCGGCAATGAAGCCGAGCGCTCGCCGAACGAGCGCGGCGAACGCGGCGGCCGAAGCCGCCGGCGCCGCGGCCGTGGCCGACGTGACGGCGGGGAAAGCAGCGGCAATGGCGTCGGCGCGAATCAGTCTTCAGGACAAGGTGCGCCCGGCGGCTTCGCAACTCCGAATGAGCCCACGACCGGAGAGGCCGCGATTCCTTCGGCGCCGCCCGCCTACGAGCGCCATGAAGAGCGTCCGCCGTTTGAACCAGCTCGTGAGCAGCCCGCAGCAAACTCAGCGCCTGAGCCGGCTCCGGTCCGCGATCCGGTTCCGGCGGCAGCGCCCGCGCGTCCGGCAGAACCCGCGCCAGCCGGCACGGGAACCGATAACAAGTACGTCGTTTGGTCCTCGGCACCTACCGACGTTCAACGATCGGATGAGCGATGATGGAGCGCGCGCAGTCTTAGATCGAGCGCCAAGCTAACGCTCAAGAGCGCGGCCGCGAGGCCGCGCAAGCTGGCAACCGCCGACCAGGACACGCGCATGAAAATCGAGCGGGTGGGCGGCTGCCCCAGCTTTACCCAAAGATAAAACCCGGTCGTGAATATCACGGCCGTCAGCGCGTAGATCAGCACCCACACGAGGCGCTCGCGGCTCGGGATCAGCCGGTTCGGCACCGACGCCTCGGGCCCGCGCCGCATTCCGTACAGGATCATCGCCAGCACGGCAGCGAGGCCAAGTAGCGAACCTAGGTCCTGCAACACGAAGTGAGCCGGAACGTGTCGACTGCCGATCTCGATAAGGGAATCGTCGAGCATCGGAAACATGCGCACGCCCCTTCCTCCGTCGTGGGTGAAAGCGTCCCAAATCAAGTGCGTCAGGGCTCCGCCCAATACGCCGCAGGCGGCCAGCAACCACTGCCGCAGTGACCGAATATTCGCCTCGGCCGCAAACGGACGCCAGCGCGTATAGGGGCCTTCGGGCAGCACTTCCAGGATGGGCGACTTGATCAAGCGCTGAAACACCCAGTAGGTGATCAGTCCAACCGGCAGACAGAACGTTAACAACGCCACGAGGCTGTGCGTTTCAATACGCGGCATGCCCGGGAAAAATACTCGAAAATCCGGAACCATAGCGCCGATAGTTGCAGCTGATAATAGTTGCCAGCGCGCGAGCCAGCGAGAAAAAGGCAGCACGACGGCGGTATGAGAAATGGTAAAGGGCATGGCGCGGCTAGAGTGTCATGTAATCGTCATAATTCAGATCTATAAGTTGCGGCTGCGCCTCACCAATAACCGGACACACAATCGCCAACACTGCCCCGCTCGACCAAACCTCCTTAGGCATCAACAAACCGGCCTCTTCGCAGCTCGTGTCGCACAAGTCCAATCCCTGGTTCAATGTTCTCGCCAGGGTGGTGGTCATCGCGCAAGGCGCGTCAGCGGAAATTGTCGCGATGGCCACCATCGGCGCCACTGAATTGTACGGCCTCCCGGTCAGCACTACGCACGTGCTTTCATCCGGCGTGGCGGGAACGATGGACGCGAACGGCTCCGGACTGCAATGGGCCACGATGCGCGCTCTGCTGATGGCTTGGGTGCTGACGCTGCCGGTATCAATCGCGCTCGTCGGCGGCCTGTATTGGCTGCTACGCACCTTCCTGTAAGACAGTGAGCAGGCCGCGCGAAGCAGCCGTGGTCAGGTCGAGCACTTCCTCGAAGGCGGCGGCGTCGCGATCGTAGGGATCGGGCACGTCCCGTAACCTCAAATCGGGCGCGTACTCGAGAAACAGCTTCACCGCTGCGCGCGAATTGCGGGGTTGAAGAGCCTGCAGGTCGCGTAAGTTTGCGCCATCCATCGCCAGGATGAGATCGAAACGCGCGAAATCATCCACTGCGACCTGGCGCGCGCGCAAGCCGCTGATATCGATACCACGCCGGAGCGCTGCGCGTTGGCTGCGCGGATCCGGCGGCGCGCCGATGTGATAGCTGGCGGTTCCCGCCGAATCTATTTCCAGTGCCAGCTGGGGCGCCTCCTTCGCAGCCAAGTGCCGCAGCACCCCTGCCGCTGTCGGACTGCGGCAGATGTTGCCCAGGCACACAAAAAGCACGCAGTGCGGCGTCCGTTTCAATCCGGCAGGCTTTTGAATTTTAGCCATGCAATCATTATGATTCGCATCGCCAATAAAAACAGGCATGGAGGCGGGATGTCATTACGAGCCATTGCGGCGGGTAGTTTGCTGCTTGCGTCAAATCCACTTCTTTCCATCGCCGAGCCGGCCTTCGATGCGGCAAAGGCTTTCGGTGCCCGCCCAAGCGTGGAGTCCGTAAGCCTATCGCCCGACGGGATGAGCGTCGCCTTCGTCGCTCCCACCACCGGCCAGGGGTCGGTGCTTTTTGTTCAAAGCCTTGCCAAGGGAGCACCCTTGAGCAACAAGCCCGTCCTCGGCGCCACCGGAAAGCCCGAGCGGCTCGGCGGCTGCGACTGGGTGTCGAATCAGCGCTTGGTTTGCGTCATTTATGGCGTCGTTGCCAGCAACCTCATGCTCGAGCCTGTGCAGGTCTCTCGCCTGATCGCGATCAATACCGACGGCACGAAGATGCAGCTTCTCAGTGCCAAAACCAATTCATTCACGCGGGGAGTCGCGTTTGGAGACGGCAAGGTCATCGATTGGCTGCCCGATGAGGACGGCGTTGTGCTGATGATCCGGATGCATTTGCCGGATGATCACACCGGCAGCCACATCGGTTCGTCTAAACGCGGTATCGCGGTCGACCGCGTCGACACGCAATCTCTGGCCGCTCGAAACATCGAGCAGCCGCGAGACGAAGCAGTCACTTACATCAGTGACGGCCGCGGCAATGTGCGCATCATGGGCGCCAAAACAAGGGTCGGTGCGCTCGGGAACTATGACTCAGGCAATATTGCCTATTACTATCGCAAGACCGATTCGGCCGACTGGCTGCCCATGGGCGAACCGGTGGGCGAGGAACACAACGGCTTCCTGCCCGTTGCAATCGATCATGACGCGAATCTCGTCTATGGCTACAAGAAATTGGACGGACGGCGCGCGCTTTACACTGTTGCGCTCGACGGATCGCTGAAAGAAGAACTCGTGTACGCGCGACCCGACGTTGACGTCGGCGGATTAAATCGCATCGGCCGGCGCCGTCGAATAGTGGGCGTGAGCTACTCCGACGAATTCTCGCATTACCACTTCTTGGATCCGGATTTCGAGAGAATGCTGGCATCACTGGCAAAAGCACTGCCCTCGCAGCCTTCGCTTCGCGTCGTTGATTCGAGCATGGACGAAAGCAAGCTGCTGATTCGCGCGGGCAGCGATCAGGATCCGGGCACTTACTACCTGTTCGACAAGAAACTGCGGCAGTTGCAAACGCTCTTGGTCGTCAGAGAACAACTGGAGGGCGTCAAGAAGGCGACCGTCAAGCCGATCCACTATCAGGCGGCCGACGGCACCCTAATCCCTGGCTACCTGACGCTCCCGCCGGGCGTCGATACGCCGAAGGATTCACCCGCCATCGTCATGCCGCACGGCGGCCCGAACGCTCGCGACTACTGGGGCTTCGATTGGCTGGCGCAATTCTATGCGTCACGCGGATACGTGGTGCTGCAGCCGAACTTTCGCGGCTCAACTGGCTACGGAGATGACTTTTTCAAACAAAATGGCTTTCGCTCCTGGCCGACGGCCATTGGCGATGTGCTGGATGCCGGCAAGTGGCTGATTGCGCAAGGCATCGCGAGCCCGGATAAGCTCGCGGTTGTAGGCTGGTCCTATGGCGGCTACGCGGCGCTGCAGTCGGCCGTGGTCGATCCCGGTGTGTTTAAGGCGGTGATCGCAATCGCACCCGTGACGGATCTGCCGGATCTCAAGGAACAGCATCGTCAGTGGTCGGATTTCTTGGTTGTCAGCCGGGAAATAGGCGAAGGACCGCATGTACGAGAAGGCTCGCCGGCGCTGAACGCGGCGAAGATAAAAGTACCGGTGCTGCTGTTCCACGGCGAGATGGACCGCAATGTGCCGCTTCGGCAATCGAAGGAAATGGCTGATCGTTTGGCGGCCGCAGGCGTGCCGCACGAACTGCTCACCTGGCCGGATCTCGATCATCAGCTCGAAGATTCGGCGGTGCGTGCGGAAATGTTGCGCAAGAGCGATGCCTTCCTGCGACGCGTGATGGGATTATAGGCCGCGCGCGCGGGCTAGCGTTTCTGCAGTTCCGCTCTGACGCGCTCGAGATCCTCCAACGTGTCGATCCCGGCCGGCGGCGCTTGCGACAAGGTCACCAGGTGGATGTGCATGCCGTGCTCGAGCGCGCGCAGTTGCTCGAGCTTCTCAGTCGCCTCGAGCGGCGTCGGCGGCCATGCTGCAAATTGCAGCAGGCTGCGGACGCGGTAGGCATAAATGCCAATATGCCGCCAAGCACCCGCACTCGAGGCCGGCCGGTCGGCCGAAATGCTGTCACGCGGCCACGGCACCGGGGCGCGGCTGAAATACAGGGCTCTACCATCGCGCGCGCGCAGCGCCTTGACGCAATTGGGATCAAGGAATTCGCGCAGCGACTGGACCGGCGCCACCGCCGTACTGATTTCACTGCCCGCGACATCGTGCAGACTCTGCGCCACGCCCGCAATCACGCCGGCGGGCATCATCGGCTCGTCGCCCTGTAGATTGACCACAATGTCGTCGGCCGCCAAACCTCTGGCGCGCACTGTCTCGGCAATTCGATCGGTGCCCGATACATGATGCGGCGATGTCATCACGCATTCGGCGCCGAACTTCAAGGCTGCAGTGCGAATGCGTTCATCGTCGGTTGCGACGAGCACGGATGCGGCGCCGCTGTCGACGGCGCACTGCCACACCCATTGGATTAAAGGCCGATCGCCGATCTGCAGCAACGGCTTTGCAGGCAGCCGGGTCGATCCAAAACGCGCCGGTATGATGACGTGAAACACCGTAAGTCTAGGACTCTAGGACTCGAGCATGAAGCTAGGTTTCGAGCAGCGGATCATCCGCGTTTAGCGCACGCGCCTCTTCGGGCAGCATCAGCGGAATGCCATCGCGCACCGCATAGGCCAGCCGGTCCGGGCGGCAGACCAGTTCTTGCGCATTGCCGGCGCCGATGCTGCGCAACGGTCCCTTGCAGATCGGGCAAACCAAGAGGTCAAGCAAGCGCTTATCCATATGTCCTTTAAGCACGCGCCGCGCGCTTCTCCACAGACCTGGCCACGATGCCTCGCAGTTTTTCGGCATCTCCGGCCGCGAAGGCTACGCTCACGGGAACATACCAATGGTGCGGCCCCGCTATGTCCCGGCATTTTACGGCATCTTTCTCGGTCATGAGCACTGCAAGGTCGTCGGCAAAGGATATATCGTCAATACCCAACTTCGCGTGATCCGGCAGCGGATGTTCAACGGCATTGATGCCGATCGCGCGCAGCATGGCGAAAAAGCGTTGCGGATTGCCGATGGCCGCAATCGCGTGCACCGGCTGGCCCGAGAACTCGCGCAGCGGTTTGGAGGTGCCGTACTTCATCGCCACCGCGCTGGTTGCCAGCAATCGCATGCGCAACGCGCCGGCGCTTTCGGCATCGCCGCCGTTGACGACCACGGCGTGCGCGCGCTGCAACCGCGCCGGCGTCTCGCGCAGCGGGCCGGCAGGCAACAGTCGACCATTGCCGAAGCCGCGATCGCCGTCGATGACGACGATTTCGCAGTCGCGCTGCAGAGCATAGTGCTGCAGCCCATCGTCGCTCACAATAACGTCGCAACCGGCATTGATCAACAGCTGTGCGGCTGCGGGACGATTGCGTCCGGTGGCGACCGGAACCCGACTGCGGCGTGCCAGCAAAATGGCTTCATCGCCGACCTTGTCGGAGTTGTCGGAGGCTTGAACGAGCCGCGCCGCCCGAGACGAGCCGCCGTATCCCCGAGTCACCACTCCCGGTCGAAACCCCAGTTCGATCAACTGACCGGCGAGCCAGCACACCAGCGGGGTTTTGCCTGTCCCTCCGACGGTCAAGTTTCCGACGACGACCACCGGGCATGCAAGGCGCGTCGAACGCGCAAAACGCAGCGAATATGCTGAGCGTCGCAGCCGCGATATCGCGCCGTAAACTACGGACAGAGGCACCATCCACCACGGCGGCGAGATGCCGCCGTACCAGAATTTATTGAGCCAGGATTGCGCTGACATACGTGAATCGCCGCTCAGGCGTTGAACTGCATCCCGTGCAGTGCCGCATACAGGCCGCCGCGTGCCAGCAGCTCGCGGTGACTTCCCATCTCCACGATCCGGCCTTGGTCGAGCACGATGATTCTATCGGCGCTTTCCACCGTCGAGAGCCGATGGGCGATGACCAGGGTGGTGCGGCCTTTCATGAGCAGCGCCAGCTCTTGCTGAACCCGCCGCTCCGATTCGTTGTCGAGCGCCGCGGTCGCTTCGTCCAGAATCAGCACCGGCGAATCCTTGAGCAGCGAACGTGCAATGGAAATCCGCTGCCGCTGACCACCTGAAAAATTTTGGCCGCGATCGGTGAGCATGGTATCGAGACCTTGTGGTTGTTGATTGACGAATTCCATGACGTTCGCGGCGCGCGATGCCTCCTCCACTTCCGCATCCGTCTTGCCGACGGCATTGAAGGCAATGTTATTGCGAATCGTATCGTTGAACAGCACGACCTCCTGGCTGACGAGGCTCACCTGCGAACGCAGGTCGGTCAAACGGTACTCGCGTACATCGATTCCGTCCAGCAGCACCGAGCCTTGCTGCACGTCGTAAAATCGCGGCACCAAACCCACCAAAGTGGTCTTGCCGCTGCCGGATCGGCCGACGATGGCCACGGTTTCGCCGGGCCGCACCCGAAAGCTTACATCGCGCAGTACATCGCCCTTCTCGCCGCCGTAGGCGAAGCACACGTTGCGAAATTCGATCTCGCCTTGCGCGCGCGAAAGCGCGCGAGTTCCGCCATCGCCTTCGGTGGGCTCGTCCAAGACTTCGAATACGCTTTGCCCCGCGGCGATGCCTTGCTGCAGCGGGCCGCTCATATTGACCAGGCTGCGCAGCGGCGCTGGGATTTGAAAAAGTGCGGTCAAAAATCCGAAAAAATCCGCAAACTTGAGGCCGCCCAGAATCTGCTTGATGGAGACGAACAAAACGCTGGCGAGCGCGATGGCGGCGATGATCTGCACCACCGGATTGCTGATCGACTTGGCGCGGATCAATTTCATGTTGGAGCGGCGGTTATGCTCGTTGACCAACTCGAATCGCTCCGTCTGATGGTCTTCAGCATTGAAGATCTTGATCAGCCGAAGCGCGTCAATCGCCTCCTTGGCGACGCGCGTGATGTCGCCCATGGAATTTTGTATGCGTTCGCTGTAACGCCGGAAGCTGCGGTTTGCGATCTGCATGAGCCACGCAATTATCGGCGCGGCGATGATGCAAAACGTCGCCAATCTCCAGTTGTAGTAGAACAACAATCCCACCAGGAATACGATACTCAAGCTATCGGTCACGATTGAGATGGCCGCATTAGTTGCGGCCGCGGCGACCAGTTCGACATTGTTGGTGAGCTTTGAGAGCAGGTGTCCGGACTGCTGGCGATCAAGATAGGAGGTGGGCAATCGCATGTAGTGCGCAAACACATCGTGCCGCAGGCCGTTGACGACCTGCCGCCCGACCCAGCTCGGATAGTAGTTTGCGATGTAGTCGCCGATGCCGCGCACGGTGAACAGCACAATCACCCCCAGCGGCACCTGCCACAGCACGCTGGGATTCTTCTGAATGAAGGCGCCGTCGAGAAAATTCCGCACCAAAATTACGAGCGAAGCATTCGCGGCCGCGAAGACGATGGCGCCGAGCACCCCGACGAAGAACACGCCAGAATACGGCTTCGCATATTTGAGCAGCCGGCGATAGATTGCCCAACCGTCAGCGGCGGGTTTCATCGCCGCCGGCGCGGCGTTCAAGGGACGTTATCCTCATGCACGGTAGCGATATTGAGCTGCGCGAAGCCGAGTTTCCCCGCGACGTCCATCGCCGTCACCACGGCCTGATGCGTGGTGCGAGCATCCGCGCGGATCGTGATAGGCCCGCGGTCGGTGCCGGCTTCTTTGATTAGGGCAGCGCGCAGCGTATCCGGACTGGAGTTGATCAGGGTCCGCTCATTGACGCGGTAGGCGCCCTCCGCGGTGATGGTGATCACCAGCGGTTCGTGCGAGCCTCGAGGTATCGGCATATCGCTGGATTGCGGCAGCTGAACCTTGACTCTGCCTTCTTGATTGAAGGTCGTTGAGACCATGAAGAAGATCAGCAAAACCAGCAGCACATCAATCATGTTGATCAGATTGATTTCGGGATCCTCTTGGCGGCGCGGGCGCAGGTTCATCGCCTGGCGAATCCCCCGCGTTCGTCGAGCGCATCGACAAGTTTCATGGCTTCCTTCTCCATTCGAATGACCAAGCGTTCAACCTTGCTTCTGAGAAAGCGATAGGCAATCAACGAGGGAATGGCTACCGTCAATCCCGCGGCGGTCGTGATGAGGGCCTCGCCAATGCCGCCCGAAAGAGTTCTCGGATCGCCGAGTCCATTGGCCGTGATGGCGCTGAACGCATGGATGATGCCGGCGACGGTTCCTAAAAGTCCCAACAGCGGCGCAACCGCCGCGATCGTGCCGAGCGTATTGAGGAAACGTTCCAGGTCATGAATGACGTGGCGGCCGCCGTCCTCGAGGCGCTCCACCATGATCTCGCGCGGCTTTTCGCGGTTGGCCAGTCCGATGGCCAGCAGCTTGCCAAGGGGCGAGTTCTGCTCCAGCGCGGCCACCAATTTGTCGCTCATCTGGTCCGCTTCGATCCAATTCCAGACTTTTTGAGCCAGATCACGCGGGATGACGCGATTGCTCTGTAGAGTCCAGAGGCGCTCCAATATGATCGCTACCGCCGCGATGGAACATATAATGATCGGCCACATGAAGCCGCCGCCCGCGCGGATAATCTCCCACATTGCGCCCTCGTTTAAGTCAAATACAAAGCTGCTGGCATGATACTTGAGCGCCGACTGTTCAGACAGTGCTTTTGCCACCCGCTACAAGCCATTGATTTCCCAAATGGTCACGGAGTCGAGTGCAGGCGTCACGAAATCGGCATAATGACCGCTCGAGAGGCATGAAACAAAAACTATGAAACGCTGGATACAAAGCGTCACTCCGGACCGAAGCACCCTGGAACAGCACTGGTGTCTGAAACACTTCACGGCCGTCATGCTCGACCGCCGCTGCTGGACGTTTAACCGCGGCAGCGTATCTCGTTCATTCGCGCTCGGCCTGTTCATCGCCTTTATCCCGCCGACACCTCTGCCCGTGCATCTGGTCGCCTGCGCCTTACTCGGCGTGTACTTTCGCCTCAACCTGCCGGTGCTGGTAGCCACGGTTTTCGTCAGCAATCCGTTCACCTGGGTGCCCCAGGTCGCCGGTTCGTTGTGGGTCGGGGCAAAGCTGTTAGGTTTGGACCTGATGCCCTTTCTGCACGCCATCAGCCATCACACGCTCTGGGCAGACATGAGTATCCTCTGGCCGCCGCTGCTGCTGGGAGCCCTGGTGCTGGGTCTCATCGCCGCCGCTTCGGGTTATGTGCTGGCACAGGCCGCGTGGCGCGCCCGGGTGATCTATCAGTTGCGGCGACGCCGCGCGCGCTCAAGCGAGCGCAACATCGCGCTAGACTAGAATCCCGTCTGTCAGGGTGAGCACCCGATCGAGGCGCGCCGCCAGTCTTTCGTCGTGCGTAACGATCACCAGACTGGTGCCGAGTTCGCGGTTGAGCTCCAGCATCAGTTCAAACACCTGCGCCGCATTCTTGCCGTCCAGATTTCCGGTCGGTTCATCCGCCAGCACCAGTTTGGGCCGCGTTATCAGCGCGCGGGCAACCGCGGCGCGCTGCCGTTCGCCGCCGGAAAGTTGCGCGGGACGATGACTGAGGCGTTCGCCCAATCCGACCCGCGCCAAGAGCGTTTCCGCCTCGCGCAGCGCGTCGCGCGGACTCATGCGCCGCACCAGCAATGGCATCGCCACATTCTCGAGCGCCGTGAACTCGGGCAATAAATGATGGAACTGATAAACAAAGCCCACGGCATGGTTGCGCAGATTCCCCCGCTCGGTGTCGTTCAACTTGTTCATCGCCGCTCCCGCGATATCCACGGTACCGCGGGTCGGCAGATCCAAGCCGCCCAATAGCTGCAGCAGGGTGGTCTTGCCCGACCCGGAGGCGCCGACAATGGCGATGCGCTCTGCGGCGCGGACCTTTATATTTGCGCCGCGCAGCACCTGCAATGTCACGCCGCCCTGGACAAACTCTTTGACCAGATCCACGCCCTCGAGCACCGTATCCATTGAAGCCGGCATCCTCTCTTCCTCAGTCATTTCGCAAAGATTCCGCCGGCAACAGGCGCGCGGCACGCACCGCCGGGTATACGGTGGAAATGCACGCCAGCACGAATGCGAATCCGCAAATGCGGAGCACGTCCGATAGGCGCACATGCGCCGGCAAATCGTTCATGAAGTACACACGTGCGTCCAGAAATTTGAACCCGACAACGGCCTCGAGCGCATGTACGAGTTGCTGCAGATTCACGGCGATGATCACGCCGAGCGCGACGCCGAAGAGGATGCCGAGCAAGCCGATGAGACTGCCCTGAACGATGAATACCGACAGGATGCTGCGCGGCGAGGAGCCGAAGGTACGCAGGATCGCGATGTCGCGCCGTTTATCTTTGACTACCATGACCATGGTCGAGACGATGTTGAAAGCGGCGACCACGACCATCAATGACAGCATCACGAACAAAATTCGTTTCGTGATCGTGATCGAGCGGAAGAAATTCACGTGCTCATTGGTCCAGTCCTGGATCTCGACCCCGCCGCCGATTGCGATGGCGGCGGCGCGCGCCAAGCGCGGCGCGGCGTACATGTCCGCCAGATTCAAGCGGATTCCGCTAACTTCGTCGCCCATGCGCAGCAGTTTCGCGGCATCCTGCATCGCCATGATCGCGATGCGCCGATCGTATTCGTACATGCCGACCGAGAGAATTCCGGCCACATGAAATGCGCGCATCCGCGGCATCACGCCGAGCGGCGTGACATCGCCGAGCGCAACAATCAACACGACTCGATCGCCGACTTTAGCGCTGAGTTCTTCCGCCAGGGCCTTGCCCAGAATCACCCGGTAGCTGCCCGGCGTCAAATCAGTCAGACTGCCGCTCAAAAGATGCGGACGCAGATCGACGACCCGCGACTCGGCTGCAGGATCAATGCCGCGCAACAAGACCCCGGATGATTTGTCTTCGTGGGTCATCAAGCCTTGTGCCTCAATATAGGGCGCCACGCCATTGACGCCGGGAAAGACCTGCAGTTTTGCAATATCCGCCCGCCAATTCGGAATGCGGCCCTCGATGCCCGAAATCGTGGCGTGCGCCGTCAGACTCAAGATGCGGGTGCGCAGCACCTCCTCGAAGCCGTTCATCACGGAAAGCACAATGATCAGCACGGCCACGCCCAAAGCCAATCCAACGATGGCGATCCCGGCGATCAAGGAGACGAAGCCGCGGCGCGGCGATGAGCGCAAATATCGAAAGCCCAGGAACCCCTCGTACCAATAGCGCTTCATTCGTATCTCAGCGCAACGGCAGGTTGCGTGCGAGCCGCTTGGAAGGCCGGATATATCGTTGCCCCGAAAGTCAGAATGAACGCGGCGATTGCAATCCTGACGACATCGGGCGGATGCAACTCGCTCGGGATGCCAGAGAGGTAATAGACATCAGGATCCATGATGTGAAAATTGAAAGTACTTTCCAGGAACGGCACGATCACATCGACGTTCAGCGCCAGGGCGAGACCCAGGCCGACCCCGAGCGCCGTGCCGATCCAGCCGATCAGGACGCCCTGCGTCATGAAGACCGCCAGTACTCCGCGCGGACTCAATCCCAAAGTTCTCAAGATGGCGATATCGGTGCGCTTGTCGTTGACCACCATGACCAGTGTCGCCACGATGTTGAATACCGCCACCGCGACAATCAGCAGGAGAATCAAGCCGGTCATCGTCTTCTCGATGCGAACCGCGCGAAAGTACGCCTCGTTCTCCTGGGTCCAGTCGCGCACCTGCATTTTCGAATTCAACCGCGCGGCCGCGATGCGCGCCAAGCCGGGCGCCTTGAGCACATCATCGAACCTGAGCCGAATTCCGGTGGGTCCGGAAAGACCCCGCAATGCCTCGGCGTCGCTCAAATTGATCAAGGCAAGCACGCTGTCATGTTCCTGCAAACCAACTTCAAACGTGCCGACGACCTGGAACTCCTGCAGACGCGGTGTGAATCCGCCGCCGCTGGCGGTCGAATTGCCCGGGATCATCACGACCACCGTATCGCCGGGACCCACCTGCAGCTGGTAGGCGAGCATTCGTCCGAGAATAATCCGGTTCATTCCCGGCTTAAGATCGGTCAGCTTGCCCTCCCGCATGGCATCGGCGATCGCCGAGACCTTCGTTTCCCATTCAGGATCGATGCCGCGCACAATCGCGCCGCTCATCGAGGACTGCTTGCTCAGCATCGCGTCGCTATCCAAATAGGGTGCCGCACCGGCAAGGCCCGGCGACCCCTGCAACTGGTCTACAAGGGTCCGCCAGTCGGGTATGGGTTCTCCGCCCAGGGTCAGCGTGGCGTGTGCCGACAAGCTCAATAGGCGCCCGCGCAGCTCCGTTTCGAAGCCGTTCATGACCGATAGCACCGTAATCAGGGCCGCCACGCCGACAGCGACGCCAAGCAGCGACACCCAGGTGATAAACGACACGAAAAAGCTGTGCTCGCGAGCCAGCGAGTACCGCAGACCCACAAAGACAGGGAGGGGTTGGAACATGAGCGGCGGCGAATCCTTATACGGACCGATTAAATGACAACACAATCAGAGTGTTAATTGAGTCAAGTATTGGTCCATAAAGGCGGTGGTATAGTTTCATGGGGCCCAAAGTAAACATAGGATATCGGTAACATATGAGGTACGCCATGAGGTATCGAATTCTGCTGCTAGCCACCGTGCTCGCGAGCGGCCTCGCGGGGGCCGAAACCATCGCCGTCGATAACGGCATCGCCGTCAAACAGTCCGACGTGTCCACGCCAACCCGTGGCATGACCATGGATCAAGTTGCCGGCAAATTCGGCGCTCCTGCCACCAAGGTTCCCGCCGTTGGGCAGCCGCCGATCTCACGCTGGGAATATCCCGGGTTCGTCGTGTATTTCGAGCATGAGCACGTCATTCATAGCGTCGTCGTAAGTTCATAGAAAGTTAATCACGCGTAACCGCACTTAGGTTCGCGTAACATCATTTAAACTTTATTCTCAAGCACCCACCGCGACTGGTTCGCGGCGGGCGCTTTTTATTTTTTTAAAACGCGCAAATGTCTTTACTCGACCCGCTGCTTCCCGATGACATTGACCGCCCGGTCAAATGGGGCAAGCTGTATGGCGCGGCCCCAGCGCTCGCCATCGCCGAAGCGGCTCCTCAAGCCGCCGGCCCGTTGCTGGTCGTCGCGCAGAATTCGCGCGAGGCCGAGACCCTGAGCGAGGAGATCCGGTTCTTTGCCGGACCGGGTCTCAACGTGAGGGTGTTCCCCGATTTGGAGACCCTGCCGTACGACAGCTTCTCTGCTCACCCCGACATCACCTCCGCCCGGCTTGCAACATTGGCCGAATTGCCGCGGGCGCGCCACGGCGTGTGGTTGGTCGCGATCGATACGCTGCTGCAGCGATTGGCGCCGCGCAGCTACATCGAGGCTTACTCGCTCAAAGTGCATCTCAACGAAACGCTCGACCTTGAGGCGCTGCGCACGCAGTTGGCCATGGCCGGTTATGCCGCGGTCTCTCAAGTCGTGGCGCATGGCGAGTTCGCGGTCCGCGGCTCGCTCATCGACGTATTCCCGATGGGCTCGGATACGCCCTACCGCATCGACCTGCTGGATCGAGACGTCGACAGCATCCGGCGCTTCGATCCCGACACGCAGCGTTCTCTTGACAAGTTGGACCGCATTCACTTGCTGCCGGCGCGCGAAACCCCCTTGAACCCGGAGACGGTGCGCGAGTTCCGCCGCCGCTACCGGCTGCGCTTCACTGGAGACCTTTCGGAACAGGCGGTCTACCGCGATGTCAGCGCCGGCGTGGCGCCCGGCGGGATCGAGTTTTTCCTGCCGTTGTTCTTCGAGCGCACCTCGCATCTGTTCGAGTATTTGCCGCCCAACAGCGTCGTGGTGGACGTCAATGATGCAGCCGCAAGCGCTGCCGGCCTGTGGAGCGAGATTGCCCTGCGCCATGAGCAGCTGCGGCATGATCGCTACCGCCCGATTTTGGATCCGGCTGAAGTGTATCTGCCGCCCGACGAATTTCTGCAGGCATTTGCTCCGTGGCCCAAAGTTTTGCTGCAGACCTTTGAATGGCCTCCCGAAACCGCCGGGCGCTTCCAAAATTTCCCGACCGCGGCGCCCGCCCTGGTCCGCATCGATGCTCGCGCGGAGCAGCCTGCGGCAGAATTGGTGTCGCATATCAACGCCTGCGCTGCGCGTATCCTTATCGCGGCGGAATCGGCGGGGCGTCGCGAACTCATTTTGGATCTGCTGCGCTCCCGCGGAGTGCAGCCAAAAGTCTTCGACAGCTTTGCGACATTCCAGGCGAGCGGGCTGAAGCTCGGAATCGCGGTCTCGGCCGCGGCATCGGGGCTGACGCTTGAAAAGCCGGCGCTGGAGATTCTCACCGAATCGCAATTGTTCGGCGACCGCGCCCGCCAAGAGCGCCGCCGGCGCCGGGCGGAGCGCGACCCGGCAAAGATCCTGAAAGAATTGTCGGATCTGCGCATCGGCGCGCCGGTGGTGCACGAGACTTACGGTGTGGGCCGTTATGTCGGGCTTCAGACCATGGACATCGCCGGCTATACCGGCGAGTTTCTGGTGCTCGAGTATGCGGACGGCGACAAGCTGTATGTTCCGGTGCAGTCGCTGCATCTGGTTTCACGCTACACCGGTGCGCCCGCGGAAACGGCGCCGCTGCACAAGCTAGGCGGCGAGCAATGGCAAAAAGCGCGCCGCAAAGCCGCGCAGCGGATTCGCGACGTCGCCGCCGAATTGCTCGATCTGTATTCGCGCCGCGCCGCCCGCCAGGGCACGCGCATGCTGGCCGGCGAGGCTGAGTACCGCGCGTTCGAAGCCGGCTTCCCCTTCGAGGAAACGGTCGATCAAGCCGCTGCCATCGAACAAGTCATCGCGGACCTCAAATCAGACAAGCCCATGGATCGCGTCATCTGCGGCGATGTCGGCTTCGGTAAAACCGAGGTGGCGCTGCGGGCGGCATTCGTCGCGGTGCAGGCGGGCAAACAGGTTGCCGTTCTGGTGCCGACCACACTGCTCGCGCAACAGCACTACACAAACTTCGTGGACCGATTCGCGGACTGGCCGGTGCACATCGAAAGCCTGTCGCGCTTTCGCACCAACAAGGAAGCGGCCGGCGTCATCGAAGGCGTCGCCGCCGGCACCGTGGACATCGTCATCGCCACGCAACGTCTGCTGCAGGGGAAAATTCGCTTCAAGGACTTAGGGTTGGTGGTGATCGATGAGGAGCATCGGTTCGGCGTGCGCGACAAGGAAAGGCTCAAGGCCCTGCGTACCGAGGTCGATGTTCTGACGCTGACGGCGACCCCGATTCCGCGCACGCTCAACATGGCGATGGGCGGCCTTCGCGATCTGTCTTTAATCACCACGCCGCCCGCCGAGCGCCTGGCGGTCAAGACCTTCGTGCTGGAATGGAACGAAACCGTGGTGCGCGAGGCTGCATTGCGCGAGATTCGCCGCGGCGGCCAGATTTATTTCGTACACAACACCATCGAGACGATCGAGAAGACGGCGCAAGCGATGCGCGAATTGGTCCCGGAAGCAACGGTCGCGGTCGGTCACGGCCAAATGCGCGAGCGCGACCTCGAACAGCTGATGCTGGATTTCTATCACCGCCGCTTCAACGTTCTGGTCTGCACCACCATCATCGAAAGCGGCATCGACGTGCCGACCGCGAACACCATCGTAATAGACCGCGCCGACCGGTTCGGGCTGGCACAGATTCATCAGCTCCGAGGCCGTGTGGGCCGCTCGCACCATCGCGCCTACGCGTACCTGATCACGCCGCCGCGGAAAGCGATGACCGCCGATGCCGTAAAGCGGCTCGAAGCGCTGGAGTCGCTCGAAGATCTGGGTGCAGGATTTATCCTGGCAACGCACGATTTGGAAATTCGCGGCGCAGGCGAGCTTTTGGGCGATGAACAAAGCGGACAAATTCAAGAAATCGGCTACAACCTCTACATGGAGCTCTTGGAACGGGCCGTTGCGGCGCTGAAAGCGGGCAAGCAAGCCGACCTCGAAAGTCCGTTGGACGCGGGGCCTGAGGTCGAATTGCACGTCCCGACGCTCATTCCAGAGGACTATGTGCCGGACGTGCACTTGCGCTTGATGCTGTACAAACGCATCGCAAGCACGCCCTCGCGCGAAGAATTGGACGAATTAAAGGTTGAAATGATCGACCGGTTTGGGCCGATGCCGCCCTTTGCGCAGTCCCTGTTTCGCGCTACGTATCTGAAGCTCCGCGCCGCTGCGCTCGGCATCCGCAAGATCGATGCCGGCGCCAGCAGCGGCTACATTCTGTTCGAGGAGCAGAATCAGATCGATCCGAGGCGCGTCCTGAAGCTCGTTCAGGGCAACCCCAAGGAATACCGTCTCGACGGCCCGCTCAAGTTGAGATTCGGCCACGTTGCGCGCACCGAGGAAGCGCTGTTTACGCGTGTCGAAGAACTGGTGGACCAGCTGGCGTAAGCATCAATGCAAAGCTCAAGCGTGCCGCGCGGATACGCGGCAAGCCGAATTGCCGGGGCCTGGTGCTTTCACTGGATGGCGCCGAGAAAATCGCCCTTGCCGATTTCCACGCCGCTGTTGCGCAGCAAGGCATAGACCATGCTGGAGTGAAAATAAAAATTTGGCAGCACGAAATCGTTCACGTAGCTCAGTGCGGTGAATTTCCACGCGCCGTTGGGAAACTTTATCTCGATGGCGCGAGCATCATCGCCGCTGACTTTTGCCGCGGTTACAGTTTTCAAATAGTCCAGCGTTTTCGCGATCCGCGCTTTAAGCTCGGGCAATGTGGTTTCCGAGTCTTCATGCTTCGGCACTTCGATACCCGCGAGCCGGCCCGCTGCTCCCTTGGCGGTGTCGCACGCAATTTGCACCTGGCGGCTGAGCGGATGCATATCAGGAAACAAGCGTGTCTGCGCGAGCACGGTCGAATCGATTTTTTTTGCGGCCGCATAGGCAGCCGCTTTATCGAGGATCGCAGACATGTTGGTAAGTCCACGCGTCAACGCGGGAATTGAAAAATCATACAACGTCGCCATCCAAATCTCCTGAAGTCTTGCGGGCCGGGAACGTCACTGTAACATAGGACCTATGCTGCCCTTTTCCGAAGCCTGCGAGCGCAACAAGGGTCCGATTCTCGAGGTGTTACGTAGCGCTTTTGCGGATCGGACACAGGTTCTCGAAATCGGCAGCGGCACCGGCCAGCACGCAGTATATTTTGCGGCACACTTAACTCAACTGACATGGCATCCCACCGAGCAGTTTGCCTACCTGGCCGATCTCACAGCGCGAATCAAGCTCGAGGGCACGCGCAATCTGCACCCGCCCACAGTCCTCGACGTCAGGCAAACCGTCTGGCCGTTGCGCAGCGTCGCAGCCGTGTACAGCGCCAATACGCTGCACATCATGGGATGGGCGGAAGTGGAGGCGATGTTCCGCGGTATCGACGCCGTGCTGTCGCCGCACGGTGTGGTGTGCATATATGGACCGTTTCGTGATTCGGGGCGCTACACCTCGGACAGCAATCGCGATTTCGATCTTATGCTGAAGGAGCGCGACCCTAAGTCGGGCCTGCGCGACCTGACGGATGTCAGTGCTCTTGCAGGCCGTCATGCGCTGCGGCTTCAGGTCGATCACGATCTGCCCGCCAATAATCGTTTGCTGGAGTTTGTCAGGCTTTAGGTTCCTAGGCTCGCCCGATGGCCGACAAAAGCGAGGCGTGTTCCAGCGCGCCCTCATAGCGTTTGCCGTTGATGAAAAATGTCGGCGTTGCGGCAACGCCGCTGCGCATGCCTCCCATGAAGTCCCGCTTGACCCTCGGCCGGAAACGGCGCGTCTCGATATCGGCGCAAAACTGCTCGAGATCGAGTTTCATTTTTACCGCCAGCTGATGCAGCAAATCGGAGCCCAATTCGGATTGTTGCTGAAGAATGGCGTCGTGCATCTGCCAGAATTTACCCTGGGCGGCTGCCGCCTCCGCTGCTTCCGCGGCATGCTGCGCATAAGGATGCATCTCGAGCAGCGGCATGTGCCGGAACACGAAACGCAATTGCGTGCCCATGGCCTTTGCAATCGCCTTGATCATGGGATTCATGTCGGCGCAATAAGGGCATTGATAATCGCCGTATTCAACCAACGTGACCGGCGCATCCTCCGGGCCCTGCGCATGGTCGCTCTTGCCGACTGCCACCGAGAGGTTCATTGGAGCAGCGACTCGCAGTCGGCATCCTTCGCTTTGCCGGGATCGATGAGCACCATTTTGGAATCGTGCGCCTGAATACCAATCGAGGGGGATTTTAGCGTGCCGCGAATCACGATCGGCGAGCGCAACTGAAGAAACCGCACATGCTTCGGATAGCCGCGCAAGATCAGATCCAGGGTCTCGGTCTCCAGACGCACAAATCCTTGACCGGCGATCAACACCGGCGCGGTGTCGAGCACCAAATTCTTTGCCGTCAGCGTGCCGTCATGCGCCTGAAAACTCGCGATCCCACAACGCACCGGCACCTCTTTTTTGTCTTTGGCCAGCAGCAGTCCCAATCCGCGAAGGTCGATGCCCGTGAGTTCCGCCAGCGAATCTCGGATCATGCCGCCCGGCAAACTCGCCACCAGGGTGCCGTCGGCGCTGGCGGCGGCAGCATGCAGGGACTTTCCGCGGCCCGTGAGGTTGATCTTCACCGCCAGCGAACCCTCCATGGCCGGCGGTCCGGCTTTTTTGCGGGGATATTGTGCCAGTTGCATATCATCGATTCTAACTTCTAAGCGCACGAGGGGAATCTCTTTCCGCGTGTCGATGTTGATCTGTCCGCTCAGTTTGCCGCCCATTATCTGCGCGGACAGCGGAGCGACCGTCAGCTCGCCGTGATCGTTGGTCAATTTCACCGCGAGCGCGCTCAAGTGCGCGCGCGCCGCTTCCACGCGGCCCGCGCGATATTGCACGGCTGCCCTGCCCCAGCGCAGCACAGTCGGATCGGGCGCAGCACTGGATAACAGCAATTCGCTTGATGGCGGTTCAGGATCGCGGCCCGCCGCGCGCAGACCGAGATCGGCCAGGCGCAAGAATTGCGATTCCAATTCCGCATCGACGTTCAATTGGCCCTTGGCCGAGTCGATTGACACTGTCCCGCGCAAATCGCTCTGCCCGCTCTTGACCACCAAGCCGGTGAAGGTCGAGGTGTAGCCGCGCCGCGCCAGACTTCCGCTGAGGTGGTAACTGCCGGTGTCAATCAGCTTGGTGCCGGTCAGGTAGTACATATCCTTAAGATCGGCGCCCGAGGCTTCGAAGCTCGCGTCGTAGGAACGCAAATCGAAAGCTTGATGCAAGAAACCGCTGGCAAGCAGATTTGAGCCGCTCGAGCGCTCGCGAAAACTAAAGGTGTAGTGCTGCTCGCGGCTTGCGGTGCGCAGCGGATCGCCGCTCAGTTCGAAGTTGACCGGCTTGCCATTCAGCTGCGCCTTGCCCTGGATGCGCAGGGGCTGCGACCCCTGCGGACCGGGTGCGTCGTACGCAGAGACCGTACCGTCGAATTGCCGGTGTTTTTGCGAATCCTCGAGCAGGACATGCGCATCCATCATGGACAACGAGCGGATAATCATCAGGGTGCCGGGAGTGTTTTGGTCCGGATTCTTGAGTTGCCAGTTGGCGTGGCCCGCGGAGTCACGAAACAAGTGCAGCGTTGCATTGTCGATCTGCAGCCGATCGATGCTCAGTTCGTGCCCTAGGCGCGGCGTGGCAAACACCACCGTGAGCTTGCCGACTTCCGCCATGTTGCCGGGGGGCGTCCACTTCGGGTTGCCGATGATGACGCGTTCGGCCACCAGTCGCGGACTGCGGCTGAAAATATGCAGGCTCAAGGGCCCCTCCACGCGAATCGGCCGATCCGTGTGTGCCGCGAGCAGTTTGAGCAGCGGGCCCCGCAGATAACCCGCATCCAGCGCGACGCAGGCCAACGCCACCAAGACGGCGAGAGCGAAAAGCGTCCAACCGGCCCAAATCAACCCGCGGCGCAGCCTTTGAGGGGCATTCATGCCCCATTAACGCACGAATTGCGCCAAATTCAGTCAGGAGACATCCTCCACATTCGGTGGCATAATGTCACCGAAACGTAGACTCGGCGTGCTCACCAGGTGCGCCCACACCATGGCGAACCACAGGGGAGGGTTAACGACTATGAAGAAGACTCGTACGTCTGCCGCAGCAGCGGCATTGATTGCGGTCGCAGGCTTGGGCTACATAGACTTAAGCAGCGCGGCGGCGACTCCGGCTGCGAAAGCGCCCGCTGAAGTTGCGTTGCCGGTGACTGTCGACGACTTCCGGCTGTCAGATCAAAATCTGCATTCGCACGAGTTGCGTCAGCTCGGAGACGCCAGCGCGGTGGTGCTCATCACGCAGGCAAACAATTGCCCGGTGAGCCGCAATATCAGCGTCGCGGTAAAAGCGTTGCAGGAGCAATACGCGGCCAAAGGCGTCGAGATTTTCATGCTGAACTCCACCCCGTCGGACAAACGTGAAGCGATTGTCGCTGAGGCGCAAGCTTACGGCTACAACCTGCCCATCCTCATGGACACCAATCAGCTGGTAGGAGAGCAGCTGGGCGTGACCCGAACGGCTGAAGCCATCGTCATCGATCCGAAGACTTGGAAGATCGTGTATCGAGGTCCCATCGACGACAGGGTCACCTACGAGCGACAGAAGGCCGCTGCGGACCATACCTGGGCCAAGGATGCATTGGACGCGATGCTCGCCGGCAAGCCGGTCGCAGTGGCTCGGGTCGAACCGGTCGGATGCATCACCGACTTCCCCGAGCGCGCGAAAATGGCCACCAGCAAAGTGACCTATGTGAAGAACATCGCGCCGATGTTCGCGGATAAGTGCGTGTCGTGCCATGAGCCCGGCGGCATAGGCCCGATGCCCTTTACGAAGTTCGAAGAGATTGCGCCGTTCGCGCCGATGATTCGCGAAATGATCCGCACACAGCGCATGCCGCCTTGGCGCGCCGATCCTACGGTTGGACATTTCCTCGGTGACCGCAGCTTATCTGCTGGACAGATCACGACGTTGGTGCATTGGGTTGAAGCCGGCGCGCCGCGCGGTGCCGGTGCGGATCCGTTAGCCTCCAAGACTTGGAAGGCGCCGGAATGGCCGCTGGGCAAGCCTGATTTGGTATTGGACATTCCCGCGTACACGATCCCCGCCAACGGTATTGTCGATTATCAGCGCCCGTACGTGATCAATCCCTTGAAGGAAGGCAAGTGGCTGCGCGCCTCGACCATCAAGGTCGTGAATCGCCAAACCGTGCATCACATTCTCACCGGATACCTGGCCGAAGTGCCCAAACCCGGCGAGGTTGCGAATGAAAGCAAGTGGGGAACATCGTTGGGAGGCTACGCCGTAGGCGCCGAATCCTTTGTCGAGCCGGCCAACACCGGCGCGTACATCCCGCCCGGCGGCGCGGTAGGGTTCCAGGTTCACTACACGCCGTTCGGCCAGCAAGTCACCGAACACTCGCAAATCGCGCTGTACTTCTACAAGGACAGACCGAAATACGTGATGCGAAATTCAGTCGTCTTGAACGCGAACATCGTGATTCCGGCGAACAAAGAAAGCACTGAGCTGCAGGCGTACCTTGACGTTCCGAAGAACATGATGCTGTACGGTGCATTCCCGCACGCCCACTACCGCGGCGCGTCCTCGAAATTCTTCCTGATCGAGCCGGACGGCAAAAAGACCCTGCTGGTCGCCTTGCCGCACTACGACTTCAACTGGCAGCGCGAATATAATTTCGTTCACCCGGTCAAGGTTCCGGCGGGTTCGAAACTGCTGGCCGTCTATACCTATGACAACTCCGTGAGAAATCCTGCCAATCCGGATCACAATCGCGTCGTGCCCTGGGGCGATCAGTCCTTTGACGAGATGCTCTATACCGCATTCCACTACGAGTGGGTGGGAGAAACCTCGGACAAAATGGACAACTACAAAGCCTTCGATACGGAGCTGAACGAGAATCGCGTATTCGGCATGCTCGACACCAAAATGAACGGCAAGCTGGACATGTCGGAATTGACCGGCCCGATCGGCAAGCAATTCGCGGGTGCCTTTGCCAAGATCGACACCGATCATGACGGCTTCATTGAGCCGAATGAAATGGCGGCAGCCCAGGCCAACATGCAAAAGCGTCGCCAGCAGGCATCGCAGCAGCAAGCACAGCCCGCGCCCGGCGCGCCTGCACAAGCAGCGCCGGAGAAGACCGGAGGCGGCCAGTAGCACGCTCGCGGCGGCCCGTGTTGTTTATCTTTGGTTCCTTGATGGGATTCGCACGGGCCGCTTCACTCGTATCGATCGCGGTTGTCGGCATCGGCCTGGCCGGACCGGCGCAGGCTAGCGGGCTCAGCCGCGTCGATGTGGGCGCGCCGGCGCCGCTGTTCGCCGCCAAGGGTGCCGATGGCAAACAACACAGATTGCAGGACTACGGGGGCAAGCTGGTGGTGCTGGAATGGACCAATCCTGTCTGCCCTTTCACGGCCGTGAAGTACAAGAGCGGCGCCATGCAGGCATTGCAGCGTTATGCGGCTTCACGGCAAATCATCTGGCTTTCCATCGATACCTCAGCGCCCGACAAGGCGGGATATCTGACCCCGGCGGCCGCGCGCGCCCGCATCGCGCAAACGCACGCGACGGTCACCGCCTTCCTATTCGACATCGACGGCAACATCGCGCGCCGTTACGGCGCCAAGACGACACCGAGCTTCTTTGTGGTCAATCGCGACGGCAAGCTCGCTTACCAAGGGGCCATGAATGACCAGGTTTTCGCGGACGATGCCGCCGGCCATGAATACGTGAAGTCAGCCCTGGACGACCTGGTTGCCGGCCACGCCGTGCAAAAAACCGAAACCCAGCCGCAGGGCTGCGCCGTGGAGTATTAGCGCGATGCGGCTGGTCAGCAAAAGCGCCCTGTCCGCGCGCCGTATCGAAACCGCGGCAAAACCGCGCCGTGAGCAGCTGCTTGACCAAGCAGCACGAGAACTGAATTCCAAAGGCATCTCGATGACCTCCTTGACGGACGTCGCGGACAAGCTCGGCTTCTCGCGCGCCTCGCTGTACTACTATGTTGAGGATCGCGAAGACCTCATGTTTCAGGTCTATTTGCGTTCCTCCGAGATCATGGCGCGGCGGCTGGAAGAAGCCGCCCAGTCCGGCAAGGGCACACTGCAAGTGCTCGGCAATTTCACATCCAGCACCTTGGACCCGGCCGAGCCGGAGCTTGCCGCCTTGAGCGAAATCGGCCTGCTTGACCAAGCGGCGCGCGAAACCGTGCTGGGAATATTCGAGGCGGTCGTCGCGCGGCTCGCCAGCCTGCTCGAAGCGGGCGCCAAGGCTGGGCGTATTCGCCGCTGCGACTTTGAGATCGTGGCGCGCACCATTATCAGCATCATTCACTCGATTCCGCTGAACTCGCCGCTCGCGGAGGCCTTGCGCGTCAGCCGCCATGACATTGTTGCTGCAGCCCAGGACATTTTGGCGAACGGCTGGGGTGCCGATCGCGCACGTGAGGTCAATCCGCCGCCAATCGATTTCGCGCCGCTGCTGACCCAATCCGGCGGCTTATTCGACCGCGAAGCGCAATTCGACGCGAAACGTGAAAAGATTCTCGCGGCGGCCTCGCAACTGTTCAATCGCCGGGGCGTCGATACGACCTCGCTCGATGATATCGCCGCCGCGGTGGGCGCCACCAAGCGAACGCTTTACCACTACGTGGGTGACAAGCAGACCATCCTCTCCGCTTGCTACGCTCGTACCCATCGGATTTTTTCGTTCATCCGTGAGCAAGCCGCGGCACAGGGTGGGTCCGCGATCGACACGCTGATTGCAGTGCTCCGCGCAAATTCGATCTCGCATCAGCGCGACGACATCGAACCGCTGCGCGCCTCGACCGGCTACGATTCATTGAACGACGCGGAAAAGCTGCTCGCGACAGAGCGCGGCCGGGAATTGGTTCAGGCTTACCGCGCACTGTGCCGGGAAGCGCACAACGAGAGCTCCATGCGCGATGTGAACCGCGATTGCCTGTTGCTGTTCATGCGCGGCGCCGGCAGCTGGCTCGCCAAAGGTCTGGTTCGCGGCGATGATCAGCGCAAGGCGCAGATCGCGGCGGAGATTGCCGATCTATTGCGTCTCGGCTTGAATCCCATTTAATTCATTTCGCGCTGATGACGATGAGTTCGATCCCCGGCGGCGGCAGCGCGGCCTGCAGGCGGATGCTCGGACCGGTTTCGATGTGCTGATCCACCAGTGCAAAGTCGCTCGAATCGCTGATTCGATAGCGCTTTACCGAATACTTTCCCGGCGTGGGCAGATTGACCGTGGCGTCATAGCCGCCATTGTTGGAATATTGGAGCGTGCGCCGTTCCGGAAGCGTGGTGTTCCAGTTGTCGCGGGGGCCGCCTAAATATTTCGACGCGACCTGATAATTGCTGATGAGGATTTGAACCAGGCGGTTGTCCTTGGATCGGCCCGCCACGACCGCGAAACCCGAGTCGTCACCGCCGCTGCTTCGAACCAGCAATGGGGTGCTCTTCAGCGCTCCGAAGGCGCCTAGAGCAGATCCAACCGCGTCCCCTGCACTGCCGCCGGAGCGAACTGACGCAGCGGCGCGACGGTAGGTCTGCGCATCGATGGGACCGCCCAACATATAGATGAGCGAACTCGCCGCAAATGCTGCGCGTGCGGCATCGGGCAAATCCCCATCGGCCGGGTCCGCGTTCCATTCATCCAAGACATTCCTGGCTGAGCCGAAGCCGCGCGCATCCAGAATGGTGCGCAGTTGCGGCGCGATCGTCACAAAGACATATGGATCGTTCGAGTCCACGGCGTAAAAATGCCAGGAGAAGAAATCGAGCGGCAGGCGATTTAGGCGCACGAAGTCGATAAACTTTTCGCGATAGTCGCCAGTGATCAATGGCTTGGAAATCGCCGGGCCGCCCACCAGCGCGGCCGGATCGGCAGCTTGAATGGCCCGTGCCGTCTTGTCGTACAAGCGGTAGTAGTCCGCCGCAGAGCCGCTCCAAGACTGCTTGGAGTCCGGCGCGTTCCAAATCTCCCAATAGCGAATGCCGTAGCGAAATCCCCTGCTCCAAGCTGCGTTGTAGTGCAACACTACATGCCGCACGACCTCGCCCCATTTATCGAGATCCGCAGGCGGCTCGCCTCCGGCACCGGCACTGCGTCCGATTCGAAATAGCGGCTCCGCGCCGCCTGACCTAATGGACTCCACCAGCCGATCCGTCGCGGCAAAGTTGTAGCTTTTGGGATTTTCTGCATCGGCGCTCATCTCGGGGAAAATAGCGTCGATATCCCCGGCTGCGAGCCCATTGGGAATGCGCACCAGGTCGACGTGCGCCGTTCGATAGAAGGCGGCGCCCTGCGCATTCTCGGCCTGCACTCCGTTCAACGCACGCAACGCACCCACCGTCACCGTCGCATCGATGGAGATCGGGCGTCCTGCCACGTCTTCTGCGCCGGCTTGCGCGACGCGCATTGCAACGATGAGAACCGCGGCGAGACCCGCTGACGTTGCCCGCATCTACACCGGCACCAATGCGAGCACACGCAGCGGACTGCCCGAGCCGTTCACAATTTTGAGCGGCGGCGCAATGACCACGGCACCGGTCGGCGGCAGCTGATCCAAGTTGGTCAAGCTTGCAAGCCCAAAGCGATTCGCGCCGTGCATGATGGTATGACAGGGGAACATGGGATTGAACGTGTGCGCCTGGCCCGCGTCGGTGCCGACCGTCTCCACGCCCACGCCCAAGATGTCGCGTTCGCGCGCGAGGAAGGGCACGCATTCCGGATGCAATCCCGGCGTGTGGGAGCCGTCGGCAGCAAAATTGAGAAACGAATCGCCCGGGCGCTTCGACCAGTCGGTGCGAATCAACACCCACGCGCGGCTGGGGATGCGGCCATACCGGCTTTCCCATTGCTCAACGATGCTCTGCGTGAGCAGAAAATCGGCGTTGCTGCGCACCTGAGGAGAGACGTCGATGACACAGGCGGGGCCAATGAACCGCTCTACCGGAATGTTGTGGGTCGCATTGTCCGGATAATCCTTGCCCGTCACCCAGTGAATCGGCGCATCGAAATGGGTGCCGGTATGTTCACCGCAGCTGATGTTGTTCCAATACCAGGCGGGACCGCGCGAGTCGTAACGCGAGATCTCCTCCAACGCAAAGGGTTTCGACGCTGCAAATTGTTCCGGCAAGCGAATCGTTTGCGTCGCCGCTTCCAGCGGCACCGTCAGGTCGACAACGCGAATACCGCCGCGCAGGATACCGTCAACCAGGGTGGAAAGAGTTTGTGTGTGGGTGGCCATATTGCTCTAATAATTGATGCAGGGGTTGTCCCCGGGATAGATGACGCCGACGATATCAAATCCGCCGGGTGTTGTGCATTGAACCGAATGCAGCTGTTTGCGCGGCAAAAACAGCACATCCCCCGCCGCCACCGAGGTCTTGGTCCTCTCGGTCCAGACGATGCCATGGCCGTTTAAGAAGATCAGCGCCTCTTCGTACAAGTGCCGGTGAGGTTCGGCTTTGGACAGCGGAATGTTGCCGATGAATTGCGTCACCACCGTCGAGCCGTGCTCGCGGTTGACGAGCATCTGGTAGTAGCGCTCGGCCATTTTGTGCCGCTGCGAGGGGTCAATTGAGGCGACTCGATCGGGAAACTGCGCCTCAAAAGTCGCCGGCATCGCCTCAATCAGGATCAGATACTCGCTGCCCGGACCGTTCGAAACGAAGAATTTGAGCGGCGCTTCCGACGGGTTATGCACGCGATACGCTTCCGAAGGTCGCACATAGATGCCGGTCAACGGCTCGACGGCGAAGCGTCGACCGCCAATCTCCATGTCGCCATAGCCCTCCATCACGAACAGCACGGTATGGCGGCCGTCTGCCGCGATCACCGGCGAACTGCCCGCCGACACCTCCGCGTAGAACTGCGATTGAAACAACGCGCCCAGCGTCGGTGTGGCGACCTGGCAGTAGCGCATCGCGCCGCGCGCGTCCAGGTGCGCCCGTGCGGTGGAGAAGACATAGCACTGTCCATCGAGCCGGACAATCGGACTTAAGCCAGGCTCGACGAGCGCCACGGCACGATTTTCCAGGCTATCCGGGTCATCCGTGAGATAACCGCCGGGCAGGTTGCTGTGGGCGCCGTCGCAGAACGGTCCGGTGCCGGTTTGTTTGCAGCCGCAGAAAATGACGTCTTCGTCCCGCTCCGCCTTGAAGGCAACCGGTAGGAACTCGCTCCCAGCATGGGACCCGTCGCAAAACGGCTGGGACTGGGAGCGTCCGCAGGCACACCAGAGGTAGCGTTTCCCCGCCTTCACCTCGTAGTAGTAGCCCTTGCGATTGGCGATGAGGGCCGGTGTCTTGGGACTACTCACGGCGTTTCCCCCAGCACAGCGTCAGCGGAGCGGTATTGTCGGTATCCAAGGGTTCGTGCCCGTGCATCTCACGCCCTCCCCATGTTGCGGCTCATGCGTCGAATCAGGGCGAAGGCCGCTTCGATTGCCGCGGGAGAGAAGCCTTCCAACAGCCGCTGCTCACGGCGCCGGACGACAACATTCAGCGAGTTGAACAGCCCCCGCCCCTTGTCCGTGAGATACACCTCGACGCAGCGGGCGTCCTCGCGCCGCAGGACCCGGCGCACAGTGTTTTCCTTTTCCATGCGCATCAATGCGCGGCTGAGCGCCGACTGCTGCACCATCGCACGATCGATGATTTCATTGATGGTGATCCCATCCCCCATGGCGAGCACCGCGAGGATGCGCCAGCGAGTAACGTTGATACCCTCACGTCGCAGCTTTTCGATCAGGTCCGCGTTGAGTTGATGGGCCAGCCGTGCGATCAGATGCGGCAAGAAATCATCAAAAACCGCCCGATCTGCCGATTTTCGCGGCGGGTCCGGGATTGCCGCGGGAGTTTTTCTCTTAAGTAGCGCCATGCTCTTTAGAAAGGATTCTGACCGGCGAGGATAGGGCCCAATTTTTCGCCGTCGATGTTACCACCCGAGACGATGCAGACAACATTGCCTTTGGCCGCCGGTGCGCCGAGCGCCGCGGCCACATTTCCTCGAGTACCGTGGTGCTGCCCATGCCGTCGATGAAACTCTGCCGATGGGGAACCTTCACGGGCCCACCATGCCGTAACGCGGCTGCGGCCGGCTGGGCGGCTTCCGATTCCGCCACTATCATTCGCGCCGTCGGGCGAAGGCGCCGCATCACCGACCCGATGCCGCAAATCAGGCCGCCGCCGCCGAAGGGCACGATCATTGCATCGCAGCCCGGCAGTCTTCGCCCGGGCAGGCGCGGCTGGTGAGAACGGTCCACCATTCGTCGAAGGAGCGTCGGATTACTTTCGCGCCAAGCTCGAGCAGTGCTTTGACCTTGGTTTCGGCGGCGGCGTCCGGGACGACCACGGTGGCCGGCACCCCCATTGCGCGCGCCGCAAAAGCCAGACCCTGACCGAAGTTGCCGGCGCTTGCGGTCAACACGCCGCGTTGCAGCCCAGCGGCATCCATGGTCTTTAACGCATTCACCGCGGCTCGGATTTTGAACGAGCCCCAGGGCTGCAGATTTTCAAGCTTCAGAAAAATGTTGGCGCCCGGCAGATCGGCGTTCAGTCTCAGCAGCGGGCTGCGCAATGCAAAGAGGCGGATATTGTCTCGCGCCGCGGCGACCTGCGCCGCGCTGGGCAGCGATAATGTGCTAGAAGTCAATGACCTGCCCAACGCCGGCGGCGCGTGCCTTCTCGAGGACATGATGCGCCGCTGCCAAATCTTGCGGCGCGATTCCGAGGGACTTGTAAAGCGTCATATCGAGGGGTGAGCAGCGGCCGGCCTTCGAGCCGTTGGCCACTTCGCCGATCTCGCCCAAGATATGTTCCGCCGTAATGGCGCCGGTGCGCAGCGCGCGCAAATACTCGCCGCCCTCGTTCACCGTCGAGTTGCGGCAGTCGACGAAGAATCGGGTTTTCGCGACCGTCGGGATATCGACTTCCGCGGCGGCCGCAATGCTCGATCCGACCACGTTCAGATGGACGCCCGGGCTTAGCCAATCGCCCTGCAGGATCGGTTCACGCGCCTTGGTCGTGGTGCAAACGATGTCGGCCCCGGCAACCGCTTCGCGCACCGTGTCAGACGTTTCAATGACGATTCGATGCCTCGTTCCTTCCGAATCGGCGAACAGCTTCGCCTTGGCGCGATCGCGGGCCCACACGCGAATGCGCCGCAATGGCCGGACGTTCAGCATCGCCTCAAGATGGCTGCGGGCCTGCTCGCCTGCGCCCAACAGGGCCAAGTCGCCGGCTTCCTGTCGCGCCAACAGACGCGTGGCAAATCCGCTCGCGGCAGCGGTGCGAATCGCCGTGATTTCCGCCGCGTCGAGCAGCGCGACCGGTTGACCGTGGTCGGCTTCGAAGAGAAGCACCAAACCGAGATGCGACGAATGGTGCGGCGGTTTGTTGCGTGGAATCAGGCTCACGAGCTTGACGCCGAAACACTCCGGCTCAGCGAGATATCCCGGCATCATCCCCATCATGCCGCGATCGCCGGGCATCACCAGGATCGACCGCAGAGGCAGTACCACCCTTGCCTCCGAGACGGCAATCATGGTCCGTTGCATCAGATCGATGCACTCGCCCATCGGCAGCAATTGGCGCACTTCGGCGCCTCGCAAGACGCGAATTTCCATCCTAGCGGGGCCCGAGGGAATCGCGCAGCTCTTGCATTGCCGCTATGAAGGACTCGACGTCGTCCTCATTGTTGTAGAAATGAAAGCTGGCGCGGACGTTATCGTCGCGATGGGAAGTCACGATGTCATGCTTCATCAACTCCGCGCAGAGCAGTGCGCTGTCGCGCGACGGCACGGCAACGGTGGCCCCGCGCCGCGCATCCTGGAGCGGCGTGATGCTCGGCCAGCCGATCTCCTCCAGCCTTGCCATGCAGCGGCGCGTCAGCGCGTAGTTGCGTTTTTCGATGGCCGGCGTCCCGACCTTCAGCAGCAGCTTAAGACCCGCCTCGGCTGCGTAGCAGTTGACGACGGGTGGCGTCCCGGCTTCGAAGCGGCGCGCGCTGGGCGCCGGACGATTCGCGGTGATATCCATAGCGGCGATGTTCGCCTGCGCAAACCAGCCGCTGTTGGTGGGCACCAGCGAGCGCACGCATGAGTCCTTCGCGTACAGAAAGCCGATCCCTGCGGTCCCCAGCAAATACTTGAGCATGCCGCCGACCGCAAAGTCGACATCCAAAGCCTTGACATCAATATCGAGCGAGCCTACGGATTGATAGCAGTCCAGCAATACCATCGCACCTTTGGCGCGGGCAAGGCGCACGATGCCGGGAATGTCGAGCTTAGCGCCGTTGCGAAAACACACATGGGTGATCGCCACGAGCAGCGTTTGTTCGTCGATGAACTTTGCAAACATCTCCGTCGGGATATAGCCGTCCGCGGCGCGCGGCACATGAACGACTTTTGCGCCGCGCGGCTCCTGCGCATGCCAGATCTGCGCGTTGGTGGGAAACTCGAAATCGCTGACCACGACCTTGTTGCGGGAGCCGGTGAACTGCAGCGCGCTCGCCAGCGCATTCAATCCGGCGGATACAGAGGCAGTCACGGCGATCTCAGCGGACGAGGCATGCAATAGCGTCGCCGACAAATTGCGCACCGACTCATTTTTCGTCACCCAAACGTCCCAATTCGAGCCCACCAGCAGCCGATCCTCCATGTACGCATCGAACGCTGCTCTCACCTCGTTCGCAAGTGCGCAATAGGACCCGCTATTAAGGTAGGTCCTTCGCTGCAGAACTGGGAATTCCTTGCGCAGCGACTCGAAATTCTGTTGCATGTTCCGGCTCCTGCACAAGAATTGACGCGGACGGATTATATGCAGAGTCATATAAACATGCAATTATGGGCGCAGCGCGCCGCGGCGGAAATCGCGAGGACATGGCTTGTTCGATGCAGTAAAACCGGTTGAGATGACGCAGATCACCGCGGCGCGAGTTCGCATCGCGGGCTTGACCATGGTTTCGCCGCTGGTCGGCTGCGATATGGCGCCGCCGGACAAAGCAGTTCGCCTGAAACTGGAAAATCTTCAGCCGACCGGCTCATTCAAAGTTCGGCCGATCGCGAATGCCGTATTGAGCAAGAATCGTGCGGAACTGGATGCCGGCATCTACACCACCAGCTCCGGCAACAGCGCGCTCGGCGTGGCGTGGATGGCGCGCCGCTTGGGGGTAAGCGCCACCGCCGTCGTGCCCGCCAATGCACCGGCGGCAAAGCTGGAAAAACTACGGCGTCTGGGCGCGAGAATCGATGTTCGCGGCAACGATGTTTGGTGGCGTGCAATCGAAGCCGGCACGCTCGACGATCAAGACGGCGTCTACATCGACGCGGTCCGAGACCCCGCTTCGCTGGCGGGAGATGCCACAATCGGCGTCGAAATTCTCGAACAGTGGCCCGATGTCGGCGCCATCCTCATCCCGTTTGGCGGCGGCGGGCTCAGCTGCGGCATTGCCTGCGCGGTGCGCGCCCTCAACCCGCGAGTAAAGATCATCGCCTGCGAACTTGCCAGCGCGCATCCGTTGAAGTCGGCAATGGCCGCGGGTGCGCCGGTCCAGACCTCGCATGAGGCAGGCTTTGTCAGCGGCGTTGGATTCGGTTCAGTGTTGCCTGAGATGTGGCCTCTGGCCAGTTCGATGATTGACGATGTCATCACGGTTCCGCTCGCCGAGATCGCTCGAGCGATCAAACTCCTGGCTGAGAACAACCGCATCGTCGCTGAGGGCGCCGGCGCGCTGGCGGTGGCCGCCGCGCTGTCGGGCCGATACGCAGAGACCAAGGTGTGCGCCGTCGTTTCCGGAGGAAATATTGATAGCGAGGTCTTCGCCGCAATCCTACGCGGCCAGATTTAACCGGCGTCTATTTTAAGCGCCAATACGGCCGCTGCGGTGCTGCGCGCGCGCCACGCCTTCATGAGGAAATAGCCGACCGACAGCAGCGCCAGCCAGGGAATGCCGACGATCCACGAGATCTGCCAGGTCTCCTTGTCCAGCCCCATGGTGACCAATACCGCGCACAGCAGCAGCAGTCCGGCAATTTGCACCAGCGGAAATCCCGGCGTGCGAACCGGTAAGTCGGCCAGTTTGTGGCTGCGGCGGAAGCTTAGATGGCTCAAGAGAATGATGATCCATACGATCATCGCGTCGAACAGCGCGATGCCAAACAAAATGTTATAGGCACGCAGGGTTAGCTTGGAAAGTGCCGCGGCCGCCAGAATACAGGCGCCGGAAACGAAAATGGCCGCGATCGGCGTGCCGTTCTTGCCCAATCTGCCTAAGAATCCCGGCGCAAATCCGCCGCGCGACAAAGAGAACAGCATCCGGGAACATAAGTAGACATTGGTGTTCATGCTCGACAGTGCGGCGCTCAAGACCACGAAGTTCATGATTCCGGCGGCATGGCGAATACCGGAATGGGCAAAGATGCGCACGAATGGGCTTTGCGTTACCACGGTTGCACCGGTCTCAGTCCAGGGAACAAAGGTAACGACGATGGTGAGCGCCAGGATGTAGAACAGAAATAGTCGCAGCGCCATGCTGCGCAGCGCTGCGGGAATCGTTCGCACCGGGTCTTTGGCTTCTCCGGAGGTTACGGCGATGACTTCGATGCCATTGAAGGACAAGATCCCTAAGATCACCGCCATCCACACGCCGCCGAATCCGTGCGGCATGAAGCCGCCCGGAAGTCCGGTCAGATTATGGAAGCCGACCGGCTTCGTCCACAACCCGAAGATGGCCGCGGTCCCTAAAATAATGAAAATGACGATGGCCACCACTTTGATGAGCGCAAACCAATACTCGATCGAGCCAAAATTATGGACTGATCGGGAATTGAAATAGAGCAGCACCAACGCAAATCCCACCGACCACAGCCACACCGGAGTGCCCGGGAAATAAAAGGTCATGTACACGCCTGCCGCCACCGCTTCGGCGCCGACGGCGATTACTTGCGCCATCCAGTAGGAGTAGCGCGCAATGATTCCAGCCCAGGGGTTGAGGTAAATCTCAGCATAAGTGCCAAAGGACCCCGCGGTCGGATGCATGACCGCCATCTCCGACAAGCTGAAGACAATCGCCACGGCGGCGATCGCCGCAATCGCGTAGCTCAAAATCACCGCCGGTCCGGCGTATCCGATCGCCACACCGCTGCCCATGAACAGGCCCGTGCCGATCGCGCCGCCGAGACCGATCATGATGAGCTGCGGGCGGCTCAATTCTTTGTGGAGGCCGGCCTCGCGGCTGGCGATCGCGGATGCGTCCAACCGCTCCCTCGCTTGCATTGATATATTCGAAGTCATAAATAGTATCACGCGAGAGATTGACCTCATCAGCGGCCAGGAGTCTCCGGTTTACGCGGCGTGCTGAAAATCATTCCGAATATTTGGCGGAGAGCGCGGCATCCCTCAAGGGGCGCTCGTTGATGTGCAGGAGACAGGCTCTAGGCGGCCTGATTGCGGCCCGACTTCTTAGCAAACTGCAGCTGCTGCTGCGCTTTTTGTAAAAGATCAGAAGGGCTGTCCGAGGCGCTCGGGGTGCTGGCGCACACGCCGACGCTAATGCTGATGTAGCGCAGCACGGCTGAACGAGGATGGTGAATTCGCAAGTCCCGCACCCGTTCGGCCATGAGCTGGCCGACGCGCAAGGCTTGCTCGATCGACAGGCCGGGCGCGAAGGCGATCAAGCTGCCGCCGTCAATGCGAGCCGTGACGTCGCTCGAGCGGCGTAGACAACCCGACACGATATGCGCAACGCGGCGGATGGCTGAATCGCCGGCGGCGCGTCCGAAGGTGGTGTTGTAGAGATCCAGGGCATCGATATCCACCGCAAACAAGGCAATGTTGCGCTGTTCGCGATGCGCAACGGCCCAATCGCGCTTCAATAATTCTTCCAGATACGGCAGCGTATAAAGACCCGTCAGGCGATCGTCGCGCACCGCAATGGCCGTCGGTTGGTGAGCACCGCTCAAGCTGTCCTTTGCGCCTTTGGGATCGATGCGCAAGCGCTCGCCGGCATCGCGGTGATGGCCGGCAAAATGCGTTACGCAACCGTCCGGGTGACGCAGCGGCATCACCGTCATTTCGTTCCAAAACAGGCTGCCGTCCTTGCGGTAATTGCGCAGCAACACGCGGCAGGTTTCTCCCCTGCTCAGGGCATCGCGTAACCGGTGGCGTCCATCCTGCTCTCGATCGTCAGCTTGCAATAAACGCAGATTTCTCCCCATTAGCTCCGCCGACGAATATCCAGTCAATGTCTCGAAAGCTGGATTGACATAGACCACGGGGTGATCCGTGCCTTGCGCATCAATCAGCACCACGCCATCGGGCGAGCTCTCGACCAACCGCCGGTACATGTCGGGATCAAACCCCGTCATGATTGCCCTCCGTCAGCACCAGGGGAGGTGTTGCCGAAAGGTCTGCAATCATCATTACCGTCTGCTGCCACTGCCGGTCCGCTCCAAGATTTGCCGGGGCCTCACCACGTGCCCGCATTCGTACCACCCGGGCCTGCGAGGCCGGCGAGGCCGAATCCGGCCCGAAGTGATTGAGCACAGACTTTACCGCTTGTCTATCGTTGCAAATGGGGAGGACGTCGCAACCTGCAGCAAATGCCATCTCGGCCCGCTCGATTACGCCCCCAAAGGCGGCGGCGCCGGCCATGGTGAGATCGTCGGCAAAGACGCAGCCATGAAACTTAAGCTCTGCGCGCAGCACGGCGGATATCCATGGCTGGGACAGGCTGGCTGGCAGGAGGTCTACGGCCGGAAACACGACGTGGGCGCCCATGATCCCGGCCAGATTGTTCTCGATCAGCAGCCGATAGGGGCGGATATCGGGCTCCAAATCCACGAAATTGCGGCGATCGATGGGCAACGCCACATGCGAGTCTGCAATCACCGCACCGTGGCCGGGGAAATGCTTGGCTACCGCGGCCATGCCTGCCTCCCGCATACCCGCCATGTAGGCCACGGCCAGCGCCGCCACGGCGTCCGGGTCCCGATGGAAGGAGCGATCGCCGATGATTTCGCTCACGCCATAGTCCAGATCAACGCAGGGCGCAAAGCTGAAATCAACGCCCACCGCACGCAGCTCGCTCGCCATCAGCCAGCCCACCTCTTTTGCCAGGGCCAGGCCCGCGCGGCGATCCTTGTCATAGCGGCGGCCCAAGGAGCGCGCGGGAGGCAGGCGCGTAAAGCCATCGCGGAAGCGCTGCACCCGGCCTCCCTCATGGTCGACCGCGACCAACAAGGAGGGAGTGCGCACCGCGCGGATGGCGGCCGTCAGACTGGAAACTTGCGCCAGGTCACGATAATTGCGGGTGAACAAAATGACGCTGCCCACTAGAGGGTGCGACAGCACCTGGACATCCTCCGGTGTCAACTCGCTTCCCGCGATATCGACCATCAAGGGACCCAAGCTCATGGGCGCCTCTCGAACACTGCAATCGACTCGACGTGCGTCGTGTGCGGAAACATGTCCATTACCCCTGCTGCGGACAGCGCAAAGCCATGATCGGCCGTGAGAATCTGCACATCGCGCGCGAGACTCCCTGGATGGCACGAAATATACACGACCCGCCGCGGATTCCAGCGGGGCATGCAGGCGAGCAGCGCCGCGGCGCCGGCGCGCGGCGGGTCGAGCAGCACCAGATCGTAGTGCTCGTTTGCCCAGGCGCCGAAGCTGTTCGGCTCGAACAGATTCTCCACCGCCAGCCTCAAGTTGCCGATACCGTTGCGCGATGCATTGGCGCGCGCCTTGGAGACCAACGCGGCATCGCCCTCCACACCCGTAACCTGCCTGGCGCGGCGCGCCAACGGCAAGGTGAAATTTCCCAGCCCGCAGAACAGATCGAGCGCGGCATCGGCCGCCTGCGGCTGCAAAAGCCTCATCGCGGCATCGACCATGGATGAATTGATGTCGCGGTTCACTTGGATGAAATCGACGGGGCCAAACTCAATCACGATGTTGCCGCCGTCCACCGCGTATTCGAGCGGCGCATAGTCATCGCGCAGCGGGCGCACCGTGTCGAGGCCGCCCGGCTGCAGGAAGATCTGCAGCCCACGCTGCGCGCCGAATGCCGCAAGTTTTTCCAGATCCGCGGCTCCGGGAGATTCCAGCACGCGAAACACCAGCGCGGTCGCCCGATCCCCGGCCGCCACTTCGACTTGCGGCATTTTCTCCCGAATCACAAGGGTCTCGGTCAGCGCCGCCAACTCCTGCGGCAGACTCCCCAGCGGCGCGAGCAATACCTCGCAGTGTTTGATATCGGCGATATAAGGCTTTTCGCGCTCGCGAAAACCCGCCAGCACGCGGCCCTTTTTGTGCACAAACTTGATCCCTAAGCGCGCGCGTCGGCGGTATGCCCACTCCGGTCCTCGCAACGGTTCCAGAACACGCTCAGGCTGCACATTGCCGATGCGCTGCAGATTCTCCAGCAGTTGGCGCTCCTTGGCGGCCAACTGCGCGACCGGGGAAAAATGCTGCAGGGAGCAGCCACCGCAAATGCCAAAGTGAGCACAACGCGGCACGGCACGGTCGGGCGATGCAACCAACACGTCGACCATGGCTGCTTCATCCAAGTGCCGTCGGCGCTTCAGAACCCGAAAGCGCACCCGCTCCGTGGGTAGAGCGCCCTCGATGAACACGGCTTTGCCATCGACGCGCGCGACGCCGCGGCCGTCTTGCGCTAGATCGACGACATCGGCCTCCAGAACCCTACTTAAGTTTGGATCTCGGGCCACGCTGCCGCGAATTCTTTGAGGTGTGCCGCGGTTGACTCGGCCAGGAGCTTGCGCACCCTCACCAGTTCATGCGCGTGTTCCGCCGCATTCAAGTGTCCGCGGATCAGCTGAAATCTCAGGTAAATGAGATAGGTATTGAGCACATCGGTTTCACAGTAATCGCGGATCCGATTGAGTCCGCCCTGCAAATAGGCGCTCCACACCTCGGAGCCATGCATCCCGAGTTTTCCCGGCAGGCCGAGCAAGGTGGCGATGTCCTGGAGGCTCGCCCGACCGCGGCCCTGGAAACCCGACAGAATGTCCATCAAGTCCATATGGCGCCAGTGAAATCGGCTCAAGTAATTGCTGTACCGGAAACTCTGGTCGCTGTCCCCCAGCTCCCAGTAGCGTGCGGCGGGCACGCTGTGCAGCAGGCTGCGATAGTGCAGCACCGGCAGATCGAAGCCCGCGCCGTTCCAAGAGACCAAATCGGGCGTGAACTTGTCCAGCCCGTCGAAAAATCGCTCGATCAGGTCTTTCTCCGTGGAGGACTCATCGCCGAGGCTCCACACCTTGAGCGATTCCCGGGAACGCATGACCACGGAAATCGCAACGATGCGCTGCTGCTCGTGCGACAGAAACTCGCTCCCGGTTTCCTGTCGACGCTTGGTGAACATGATCTGCGCCACGTGCTCGTCGGACAGCTCGCGCAATCCATAGAGCCGCCGGCCCAGATCCGTGTCAGGGACCGTTTCGATATCAAACACCAGGGTATTCAAGCCGCACTACGCCGCATGAGAATGGCGACCGCAACCACCAATCCGGCTTCGTCGGTCAAGGTCACGTGACCCTCGCCTATTCCCAAACCGTCGCGAACTTTGGCGCCGCGTTCGGAATAGACCACTTCCGGCTTGCCCCACGAGTTTTGCACGATGCCCACGTCGCGGATCCACACGCCATGCGAAAAGCCCGTGCCCATGCCCTTGACGATCGCTTCCTTGGCTGCGAAACGCATGGCAAGAAACCGTACGGGACGCGCCGTGCGCTCGAGCTGCGCGCGCTCCTCCGGCAATAACAGGTGCCGGATGAACCGTTCGCCATGTTTCTTGAACACCCGCTCGACTCGATCAACTTGCAAAACGTCGATGCCAATTCCGAAAATCATACGCCCGAAGAACCTGCGCGCGCGCGGCACATCAATTCCTTCATATCGCGAACCGCCTTGGCCAGCCCATCGATAATGGCTCGCGCGATGATCGAATGTCCGATGTTGAGTTCGATGATTTCAGGGATCGCAGCAATCGGCTCGACATTGTGATAGTTGAGCCCGTGGCCGGCATTGACCGTGAGGCCGAGCGAGGCTGCGAACTGCGCCGCGTTGCGCAGGCGCGCAAATTCGCGGGCGCGCGCACCGCCGGCCGCTTCCGCATAGGCTCCGGTATGCAGTTCGATGACCGGGGCGCCCACGCGGCGCGCCGATTCGATCTGCGCCTCATCGGGATCGATGAATAAGGACACGCGGATTCCGGCGCCGCCCAGCGCGGCCACGGCGTCCGTCAAGCGCGGGCTTTGACCCGAGACATTCAAGCCGCCCTCGGTGGTGACTTCCTGGCGCGATTCCGGCACGAGGCAAACATCCTGCGGCTGCACCTTTTGGGCGATGCGGAGCATTTGGTCCGTCACCGCCATTTCAAGATTCATGCGTGTCTGCAGCGCTTCACGCATCGCCGTTACGTCGCGATCCTGGATGTGGCGCCGGTCCTCGCGCAAGTGAAGCGTAATGCTGTCGGCGCCGGCTTCTTCTGCGAGCAGCGCTGCGTACAAAGGATCCGGATAGCGCGCTCGGCGCGCCTGGCGCACCGTGGCCACATGGTCGATGTTGACGCCCAGCGCGATGCCAGCGTGCAGCTGAGGCTCGCTCACGAGCCCTCCCGCAGCGGCTCTCGGTGGCGCAGCGCCAGCATGACCTCGCGCGACTTTAATGAGCGGCCGTCGAGACAAACATCGATGGCAGCGCGCAGCAGGCGCTTGGCGTCGCGCAGCGAGCGGGCATCCTCGAAACTCTCTGCCTGTAGATCGGCCAGCGATTGGCCGTAAACGGCGCCCGCGGCTTCCGCCACGCATAATTGCGGACCGCTTTGAAGCGCAAATCGATAGTACTTATCCTGTTGCACCGGGATTCCATCGCCGGTCCGGGTCAATTCCAAGCCGTAGCCCAACTCATTCAGCAGACGTTTTTCAAAGCGCCGCAGTGCCCGCTCCTCGACCTCGCCGTCGCACAGTGCCTGTACACACGAGGCATACAGGAAGAAAATTTCAGGATGCGGATCGCGGCGCTCGGTCAGCTTCAACAGCAATTCGTTCAAATAAAACCCGCTCATGAGCCGCCCGGGCGGAAGACGGGTGATCCGCCCGTCGCTTTCCGCGGCGACCATCGGGCAGGCCTCCGAGGTGCCGGACCAGGACACGAGCAGTCTTTGAAATGGCCGCAAGACTCCCTTGAGCGCTGATTTCGGGCCGTTGGCGCCGCGCGCAAACAAGGTGAGCCGTCCATGCTCCGCGGTGAACACCTCCACGATTCGGCTGGTGTCCCGATAGGCGTACTGGTGCAATACGTAGGCTGGCGCCAGCCATACGCGCCGTCCGGTTGGCCGGCCCGTGCTCTTCACAACGTGTCGTACCCAAATTGGCGCAATGCCATTTCGCTGTCCGCCCAATTTTCCTTGACCTTGACCCAAAGCTCCAGGTGCACGGAGCGTTGCCACAGATCATTGAGCTCAATGCGCGCCAGGCGGCCGATTTCCTTCAAACGTTCGCCGCCCTGGCCGATCACAATGGCCTTTTGTCCTGCGCGCTCCACCCAAATGACCGCGTTGATCATAATTCGATTATCTTCATCCGCAAAGCGCTCGATTTGCACATTGATGCCGTAAGGCAATTCCTCGCGCAGCTTCAATGTCAGCTTTTCGCGCACGATTTCAGCGGCGTGAAACGGCTCGTCGCGATCGGTCAGAACGTCCGGCGCGAACAGAGGCGGGGATACCGGCAGGCGGGAACCGACCAGGTCGACCAAGCGATTCAGATTATCGGCCTGCAGCGCCGAAACCGGAATGATTCCCGAGGCGGGCACGCGCGTGGTCATTTCTTCGAGGAAGGGCAGCAGTTGATCCTTGGGGTAAATGCGGTCGACTTTGTTGACCACCAAGAACAGCGGCTGTTTCAAGCCGCGCACCCGCTCCCACACCCACATGTCCTCCTCGGTGAATCGCATCGCTTCGATCACGAATAAGACGACATCGGCGTCTTGCGAAGACGAGATTGCGACGCGGTTCATATATTGGTTCATGACCCGGCGCGTCGACTCGTGCAGACCCGGCGTATCGACCAAAACCAGTTGCGCCTCGGGGCGATTGACCAGGCCCAAAATGCGGTGCCGGGTGGTCTGCGGCTTCGCGGTCACAATGGTCACTTTGCGGCCCACCAGCGCATTGACCAGAGTCGATTTGCCGACATTGGGGCGGCCGACAATGGCCACATGTCCGGCTCGAAAAGCAGGCTCGCTCATGGACTGCTTATTTCAGCGGGCAGCAGGCCGATGACCTTCGCGGCGGCCAATTGCTCCGCGCGGCGCCGACTTCCGCCCTCAGCCCTGGCGCCGATACCGAGCACGGGCACCTCGCACATCATGGTAAAGGTCTGCGCATGCGGATCTCCTCCCACCGCCGTCAGGGTATAAACCGGCAGCGCCAACCCTCGTGCTTGCATGAGTTCCTGTAAGCGCGTCTTCGGATCTTTCAACGTTTCGGCAGCGGGCAGTTCCGATAGCTTAGCAGCCAGCAGACGCGCCACCGCGGCGGCGGCGGCCTCGTATCCCCCGTCCAAGAATATGGCCCCGAGCATCGCTTCCAGGCCATCCGCCAAAATGGACGCCCGGCGGAAGCCGCCGGATTTCAATTCGCCGGGGCCCAGTCGCAGGTATTCGCCCAATCCCAAATCCGCTGCAATCTGCGCGAGACACTCGCCGCTGACCAATGAGGCGCGTAACCGCGATAAATCGCCTTCGTCAGCCTGCGGGTGCGCATTGTAAAGCAGGCGTGCGACAGCGCAATTGAGAAGCGCATCGCCCAGAAATTCCAAGCGCTCGTTGTGATCCGCGCCCGCACTGCGATGAGCGAGCGCGGTGTCGCGATGCGCCGGCGCCGTAAACACATGGCCGAATGATCGCTCGACCCAAATCGGAAGGTCGTCCGGCTTGCGCAGTGGGATCACCGCACCTTCACTGTCTTTTCGAAGTGCACGCTGAGCGATACGTTCGCCACATAGGGCACGGCGTCGTCGTAGGCCACGTGCATCTGTACGCCGTCTTCGTCGCGGGTTATTTCGATATCCTTGACGGTCACGCCCGTGGGATCTTCGATGTTGAAGTGCCGATCGATGAGGTTGCGTATCGCCTGCGGATCCGGATTGTCGCCCTTCACCTCGGTTGCGACCGAGTCCATGGTGCGCGCAACCTTCATGTAGTTGAGGTACAGGGGCGCCAGCCGTATCCCCGCGTAGACGACCACACCGGCCAACGCGAGAACGAAGAGCAATCCGATGAATGTCATGCCTTGCTGGTGGTTACGCATAAAACCTCCCTATAAAGAGCCCTATTCAATCTTATTTCCGATCCTTCTCCAGAGAGGTCCGTCACGAGTATCAAGATTAAGCCAAATTCGGACCGCTTTACCGACTAGATTCTGCGCCGGAACGAATCCCGGCGCATCCGGTTCGTCGAGCCAGCGGCTATCCTTGCTGTTGTTGCGGTTATCGCCCATGAAGAAGTAATGCCCCGGGGGCACCTGCCATTCTCCCGTTTTCACGCTGCCATTGGCGAACATGAGGCGATGGCGCTTGGTATCCAGCTGTTCAAACGCCGTTGGGACACCCGCATAATTCCACAGGTCTTGCTTCGGCCCCGTATAAGGCGGCCCGGCAGTCTGCTGCATGGGCTTGCCGTTGATGTATAGCTGATTGTTCTCATCGACCCGGATGCGGTCTCCCGGCAGCCCCACCAGACGCTTGATGTAGTTGATCTTGGGATTGGGCGGCAAGCGGAACACGATCACATCGCCACGTTGCGGCGTGCCCGTGGCAAACACCAGGGTGTTGGTCACCGGCAGGCGCAAACCATAGGAATACTTGCTGACGAAGATGAAGTCGCCATCGAACAGAGTGGGCATCATGGAATCGGAAGGGATGCGAAACGGCTCGAACAGAAAGGAGCGGATCACCAGCACCAGAATGATGACAGGGAAAAACGATCGCGCGTATTCAACCGCGATGGGCTCGCGCACGCGCTCGGACGGAGTTCCCGCGGATGCGGCGGCAACTCGGCGACGCCGCGCAAAAAATGCCGCATCGGCCGCCCAAATGATCCCGGATACGGCGCCGACGGCTACCAGCATGAGGCTGAAATCCACCGCTTCGTAGCGAAACAGCCGCCACAGCATCGCCATGGACAGCCCGATCAGGGCGTAGCCCGCCAATTTTGGCAGCAGAGGCTCCTCGACGCTGGTAGCGCCCGGATCGCGCCGCGGTCTCAAGAACCAGCCGTCGATCAAAATCACCAGCACGCAGACGGCGCCGGCCAACAACAGCCCTAAGAAAATACGATCACCATCATTCACGAAATACCCCCAACGTAATCAATTGCGCGAAACTTGAACTCAATTCGTCTTCTTGCCGACTTGCAAGACCGCGAGGAAAGCTTCCTGCGGGATTTCGACCTGGCCGACCTGCTTCATGCGTTTCTTGCCCGCCTTTTGCTTCTCGAGCAGCTTGCGTTTGCGCGTGATATCGCCGCCGTAGCATTTGGCCAGCACATTCTTGCGCATCGCTTTGACGCTGGCGCGGGCAATGATATGGCTGCCGATCGCCGCCTGCACGGCGATGTCGAACATCTGGCGCGGTATCAACTCCTGCATCTTATCGACCAGTTCGCGGCCGCGCGTGTAGGCATTGTCGCGATGCACGATGAGCGACAGCGCATCGACCGCATCGCCGTTGATCAATACATCGAGCTTGACCAATGGCGCTGCTTGAAAATGACTGAATTCGTAGTCAAAGGATGCGTAACCACGGCTCGAGGACTTGAGGCGGTCGAAGAAATCGAGCACGATTTCCGCCAGCGGCAGTTCGTATTGCAGCGATACCTGGCTTCCCAAAAACAGCATCTTTTTTTGCACGCCGCGCTTCTCGCTGCATAGGGTCAGCACCGCGCCGACATGATCCGGGGGCACCAAAATGTTCGCAGTGATGATGGGTTCCCGCAGCTCCTCGATCCTATCCTGCGGCGGAAGTTTGGTCGGATTGTCGACATTGATGACCGATTGGTCAGTCAGCAAAACTTCATAGATGACGGTCGGCGCGCTGGTAATCAAATTGAGTCCGTACTCGCGCTCCAGGCGCTCTTGCACGATATCCATGTGCAGTAATCCCAAAAATCCGCAGCGAAATCCAAAGCCGAGCGCGGTCGAGACTTCCGGCTCGAAATGCAGCGCCGAATCGTTGAGCTTGAGCTTCTTCAGCGCGTCGCGGAATTGCTCGTAGTCGTCGGAACTCACCGGAAACATGCCCGCGAAAACTCGCGGCTGCACTTGCTTGAAGCCGGCGAGCGGCTGTTTCGCGGGGTTGTGCTCCGAAGTAATGGTATCGCCCACGGGCGCACCGTCGATCTCTCTTATTCCTGCGATGACGAAACCGACTTCACCGGTCTCCAGCGCCTCCCGCGTCACGGGTTTGGGTGAGAAGCGGCCGAGCTTGTCGATCTGATGGCTGCGCCCGGTCGACATCACACGGATTTTTTCACCTGTGCGCAACGCGCCGTTCATCACTCGCACCAACGACACCACGCCCACGTAGTTGTCGAACCAGGAATCGATGATCAGCGCCTGCAGAGGACCGTCCGGATCGCCTTTGGGCGCCGGAATCCGCTTGACCAACTGTTCCAGCAATGCATGCACGCCCTCGCCGGTTTTCGCGCTGACCAGCGCGGCATCTTCTGCCGGTATGCCGATGATCTCTTCGATTTCGTGAATGACTTTCGCCGGATCGGCGGAGGGCAAATCGATCTTGTTGATGACCGGCAGTACTTCGAGGCCCTGCTCCAGTGCCGTGTAGCAATTGGCGACGCTCTGGGCCTCGACGCCCTGCGCGGCATCGACGACCAGCAGGGCTCCCTCGCAGGCTGCGAGCGAACGCGACACCTCGTAGGAGAAGTCGACGTGGCCCGGCGTGTCGATGAAATTCAGTTGATACAGCTCGCCGGTTGCGGACTGAAACCCCAAGGTCACGCTCTGAGCCTTGATGGTGATGCCGCGCTCTCGCTCCAAGTCCATGGTATCGAGCACCTGGGCCTGCATTTCCCGCGCATCCAAGCCGCCGCATTCCTGAATGAAGCGGTCGGCCAACGTGGACTTGCCGTGATCGACATGAGCAATGATGGAAAAATTGCGGATATTCTTCATCTAAACCTGGAGCCTCGCTGACTATTCAGCGTGAGCCGCGTTGGCAGGCCGAACCATGAGGGACCGTTGAATAGTCAGAGAGGCTCCCCCGCCTGCTTGGGCAAACCCAACATTATACCGGTCGGCGGTGAAAGCTGAGGGTCTTATCTACTTCTTCCGGGTCTAAGCGGCCGTGACAGAGCAACTCTCCTGCAAACATGAGGACCGGTATTTTGTGCCCGTAACGCGCCCGTGCCGCGAGGTCCAGATCGACGTTGACGATATCGATGGGGACGCCCTGGGCGCAAGTCAGAGAGGCGAGCTCGCTGAGCATTTCCTCGCATAGGCCGCACCCAGGACGTGAGTACAGCAAGAAGCGCTTGGGATCAATGACGAGGACTCTCGCCGCCGCTATAGATTTTCACCGAATGGGCGATGAACTCGACGGTTTGAGCGGGGACTTCGCCGACTGCCGTGACTTGATGTCCTTGCACGACGGTGGAGAAAGCGTACCCCGAACCGACCCGAACCAGTCCCTGCATAGGAGCCGAGCTGCTCTGCTCGACGAATACCGACACGGTTGCCAGCCCATCCGAGTAGACCAAGTGGCTGGCCGGTGCGGAAGCACCCCCGATTGTTTGCGCTCCCTGCACGGTGAGACGAAATCCCGGCGGCAGTTGGCTCGCGCGGTAGGCCGCCAATGCCGTGGAAGTATTATCTACGGATGGTCCCTGGCGCACCCAGCGCATGCCGCCGGTATTCACGGTCGGTGCCAGATCGCTGTCCGGAATACTCTCCGGCATGTCGAGGCGCGCGAAGAATATCTGTTCAATGACCTGGCCGCGCGAATCGCATAGCTGCGTTTTCAGAGGCATGGCCGTTTTTTCATCCAGCCACAAACGATACCCGAAGCGGAACTGATCCTTGGGATTGACGGCGATAACTCGCGCCGGCCGACCCAGAATGTGCGTCCCCGGCAGGGACTCGATGCGATAAAAATCGCTTACGGTAGCGTCAAATTGCGGCAGGGAACCCAAGAAAGATCCCCGATCCTGGCGCGGCTCGACCAGCACCGTGTGCTGGTCCGGCAAATAACAGGTCAGTTCGTCGTTGGCACGAACGAACTCGCGTCCCGAACCATCGAGCGATTGCAGCCGCTCCGTCACCCGTCCCGAGCGCACCCGGTGAACGATGCGCATGGTCTCGACCCGGCCTCCGCTGATATGAAAGAAAGTACCGTCGTAATTGCGCGTCGCCAGCGCCTTATTCATCCTTTCCAACCATTCGCGTGGATCATCAGCGCCGCGCGCCGCCTGGGGAACGGAACCGAGCAGCGCGCCGACCAGGGCGCAAGGAACAAGCCAGTAGGCCCGGGTTGGCGGCGCGGGTTGCGTCATGGAGCGACGCGGATGTCCGGTGTTTGAGAGGGTTGCGGCGCACGTTGCACCGGTATCAGTTGCGGCTCATCGTCGTCGATCAGCAAGTCCGCGAGCACCCCGCGCTGGCCCAAGCCGGAAGAGTACTTGCTGTGAGCGAATACGTAGTTAGTCAATCGTCCGGGTGCCAGCGCAGACGGTGCATCGGTCGACGTCGCCGGCACAGTATAAGAGAGCGCCTCGCGCGAGCCGCCGCCGCCCTGCACCGGCAATTGATTGCGCGCCACCGTTTTTGGCGGTGCTGCGACATTCCGCGTCGTCGTCGTCGAAGCGCGGCTCAGGCCGGGAGAAATTGCGCGTTGCTGCAAAGCAACGATCGCGACCGCGGCAACGCCGGCTGCAAGCGTTACTCCCGCAAACGGCCGCCACCAGCGAGCCGCGCGCGCCGGCGGAGCCAGCGCGGCGACCTGCGCCGATTCACCGTCGATCGCCAGATTCACCCGGGACGCAAAGCCTCGGGTCAGCATCTGCGGCCCGACGCCCCGCAACGCCTCGCCGATGAGGGCATAGCGCCCAAAGCTCTCGCGCAATTCGTCGTCTCGCGTCAGCCGCTTCAACAGCAGTTCGGTTTCAGTGTCGGGCAACTCGCCGTCGAGAAACGCCGAGACTTGTTCACGAATTTGTTCGCTCATATGTCCTCAGGCCTTCCTAAGCCGCCATCAAAAATCGGCCGCAGCTTTTTGTCAATTGCTTCTCGCGCTCTAAAAATTCTCGAGCGCACCGTACCCACCGGGCAATCCATCGTCTGGGCAATATCTTCGTAACTCAAGCCTTCCAGTTCGCGCAGCACGATGGCGGTGCGCAAATCCTCCGGTAGATTTTCGATCGCCCGATTCACGGTTTCACGAATCTCCTCGGTGAGCAGCAGCCCTTCCGGCGTTTCGGATTCGGCAAGCCGCGCGTGCAAATCGTATTGCTCGGGATCCTGCAAATCCAAATCGTAGTCCATCGGCCGCCGTTTGGTTGCGACCAGCGCGTTTTTGGCGGTGTTGATCGCGATTCTGTAAAGCCAGGTATAGAACGCGCTATCGCCGCGAAACGACTGCAGCGCACGGAACGCCTTGACGAAGGCCTCTTGTGCGATGTCTTCGGCCTCAGTTGCATCGTGCACGTAACGCATGATCAGCTTCAGCACCTTGTGCTGGTATCGCAGTACTAATAAATCGAACGCCGCGCGCTCGCCGCGCTGGACTCTCTCGACGAGTTTGAGGTCACTCTCCTCGACGCTCATGGGTGATCACAAACCGGCGAGCGTAAACCTACGCCTGTCGCGATAGACCGATCGCGTGCGGAAAAGTTCGACAATTCCCGCGCCGGAACGATTAAACGTGAATTTGCGCACACGATGGATTCTATCAGCCGAGCCGGGCCCCGTTAGCGCTCGGCAGACGCGCCGGCGGTAATTCGTTCGATCAGGACCGCAAGGTGCTTAGGCGGCCGGTCCGAGCCCAGGCAATAGGCGTAAATGACCGGGTCCTGTATTTCGAGTAAGCGCCTGAATGCTTGCTGCTCCTGGGGTGATGCTGCGCAAAAGCGCTCATCCATGTAACGCGACAGCAAGATATCGAGCTCTTTCATACCCCGCCGGCACCGCCAGCGCAAACGACCTGCATCCGGGACCATCAAAAACGCCGATGCAGCATCATCTGCTTGATCTCGGCTATCGCCTTGGCGGGATTCAGGTCCTTGGGGCAGGCTTCGGTGCAGTTCATGATGGTGTGGCAGCGATACAGCCGAAAGGGATCTTCCAGGTTGTCCAGGCGCTCGCCCGTCGCCTCATCGCGCGTGTCGACGATCCAGCGATAAGCGGCCAGCAATGCCGCCGGGCCCAAGTAGCGGTCGCTATTCCACCAATAGCTTGGGCAGCTGGTGGAACAGCAGGCGCACAGAATGCAGGCAGAGGGCCGATCCACCTTTTCCTGATCTCTCTTGGACTGTAGCCGTTCGCCGTCCGGCGGCGGCGGCGTGCGGGTTTGCAGCCAGGGCTTGATCGAAGCGTACTGGGCGTAGAAGTTGGTGAGATCCGGCACCAGGTCCTTAACGACAGGCAGATGCGGCAAGGGATAGATCTTGATGTCGCGTTTGACGTCGGCGCATGCGCTGATACAGGCCAGCGCATTCTTGCCGTCGATGTTCATGGCACAGGAGCCGCATATGCCTTCACGGCAGGACCGCCGAAAGGTCAAGGTGGTGTCGACTTCATTCTTGATCTTGATCAGTGCGTCCAAGACCATCGGACCGCAGTGATCCATATCCAGCTCGTAGGTGTCGAGCCGCGGATTTTCATTGCTTTCAGGGTCAAAACGATAAATCTTGAAGACGCGGACGTTGCCGGCGCCGGCGGCTGCCTTATAGACCCGGCCGTCCTTGCGGACTACGGAATTGCGCGGAAGCGAAAACTCGGCCATCAATGCTCCTCAGTAGGTCCGCGCCTTCGGGGGAATCGATTCGACCTCGTCGGTCAAGGTATTCAAATGCACGGCGCGGTAGTCAAAGCGGCTGTTGCCTGATGGGTCGACCCAGCAAAGTGTGTGTTTCAGCCATTTCTGATCGTCGCGATTGGGGAAGTCCTCGCGAGCTTGCGCACCGCGGCTCTCCTTGCGATTTTCCGCCGAATGGAGCGTGGCGATGGCCTGACCCAAGAGATTGTCCAGCTCCAAGGTCTCGATCAGATCGCTGTTCCAGATCAAGGATCGATCGCTGACCTTGACGTCGGAAAACGAAGCGTAAACTTCCGCCAGTTTTCGCTTGCCTTGGTTCAGGGTATCGGCGGTGCGGAATACGGCCGCGTCGCTTTGCATCACGCGCTGCATATTCAGGCGGATGTCGGCGGTGCGTTGTGAACCCTCGGCATGACGCAACTTATCCAACCGCTCGACGGCGGGCGCGCCGGCGTCTGCCTTCAACGCTCGATGCGCCGTTTCCGGCCGCACTTCGCGTATGCAATGCTGTGCGGCTTCGCGGCCGAATACGACCAGGTCGAGCAGAGAGTTCGAGCCCAAGCGATTGGCGCCATGCACCGATACGCAGGCCGCCTCGCCGATCGCCATGAGGCCGGGCACCAGTTTTTCCCCATCCGCGCCGCGCGTCACCGCTTCGCCATGCAGGTTGCAGGGGATGCCGCCCATGTTGTAGTGGACGGTCGGCAGCACCGGAATCGGCTCTTTGTTGACATCGATGCCGGCAAAGATGCGCGCGGTTTCGGCGATTCCGGGCAGCCGCTCTTTGATGACCGCCGGGCCCAGATGCTCCAAATGCAGGTCAATGTGGTCCTTGAGCTTGCCGGCGCCCCGGCCCTCGCGGATTTCCATCGTCATCGCCCTGCTGACGACGTCCCGGGACGCGAGGTCCTTGGCATTGGGCGCGTAGCGCTCCATGAATCGCTCGCCCGCGGAATTGGTCAGATAGCCGCCCTCCCCCCGGGAGCCTTCCGTGATGAGGCAGCCGGCGCCGTAAATGCCCGTGGGATGAAATTGCACGAATTCCATGTCCTGCAGCGGCAGGCCAGCACGTAGCGCCATGCCGCCGCCATCGCCCGTACAGGTGTGCGCCGAGGTGCATGAAAACCACGCCCGGCCGTAGCCGCCGGTCGCCAAAATCACCTGATGCGCGCGGAAGCGGTGCAGTTTGCCTTCCGCCATATCAAGCGCCACCACGCCGCGACATTCGCCATTTTCCATAATGAGGTCGAGCGCGAAATACTCGATGAAGAAGTTGGCCTCGTGCTTCAAGGATTGCTGATAAAGGGTGTGCAACATGGCGTGGCCGGTGCGATCCGCCGCTGCGCAGGTGCGCTGAGCGATTCCCTTGCCGAAGTGAGTCGTCATGCCGCCGAATGGCCGCTGATAGATCCGCCCGTCCTCGGTGCGGGAAAAAGGTACGCCGTAGTGTTCGAGTTCGATCACCGCGGCCGGCGCCTCCTTGCACATGAACTCAATGGCATCCTGATCGCCCAGCCAATCCGAGCCCTTGACCGTGTCATACATGTGCCAGCGCCAGTCATCAGCCCCCATGTTGCCGAGCGCGGCGGAGATGCCACCTTGCGCAGCGACCGTGTGGCTGCGCGTCGGAAACACCTTGGTCAAGCAGGCAGTCGACAAACCCGCTTCGGCGAGGCCAAAAGTTGCGCGCAATCCCGCGCCGCCCGCGCCGACGACAACCACGTCGTAGGTATGATCGACGAATTTGTAATCGCTCATAGTCGCGAGAATCCGAATACAACGCGAAAAATCGCAAACATCGCGGCACCGCCGGCCAGCACGTAAAGAAATCGCAAGGTCATGAGACTGAGCACCTTCATACCGTTCGAGTGGACGTAGTCCTCGATGACCACGATGGTGCCGAGGTAGGAGTGGTAGCAGAGCACCGCAACCAGCAGCACCGACAGAAAACCGCTGATAGGAACGGACAGCCAGGTGCGCACGGTTTCATATTCGAAATCCGGCAAGCTCAGCAGCGAGAAAACAAACCAGAGAGTGAGCGGTACGAGCGCAACCGCGGTGACTCTTTGCGCCCACCAATGCGCCGTGCCGTCTTTAGCGGAACCCAATCCCATCACGCGGCTCAAGGGACTGCGCAAACTCATGACAGCCGCGGCCAAACCCAGGCGGCGACACACAGCGTCAAGGCAATCGCACCCAGCACGGCGAACCAGCCGCTAACGTGCCGTTGTGTGCGCTCGAAACCTTTGCCGGCATCCCAAAACAGATGGCGCACGCCATTCAGCAGGTGAAACAAAAATGAGAACGTCCAACCCAACAGAATCACGAGTCCGACCGGGCTTGCGAGCCGCCGCGCGGCGGCGGCATACGCATCCGGTCCTCCGGCCAGAGACACGAACCAATAGCTCAAGGCGATTAACCCCAAGGCCAGCGCAACACCGGTGAATCGATGCAGGATCGACAGCGTGTTGCCGACCTGCCAGCGATAAAGCCATACATGCGGGGACGTGGGACGGCTGCGTGCGGGCATCACGAAGCTCCTGGTGACCACACGGTGAAGCGCCGAGCGCAATTAGAAATCGATGCAGCGGCCACGGAGTTCCCAATCGCCGAATCGCGTCGGCTCCGGTCCCTCGCGTCCGCCGATTTCCTCGGAGCAGGCGGCGGGCGCCGGCGGCACATGGCTCACCGGCATCGAAGGCAAGGATTCTTCTGGAGTCGACATCACGGATGAAAGTTTGACAGAAAAACGAGGTAAACGGGGCATTCGCTTGACATCGCGGCCACCGCTCCCATCTCATATATAATGACCATCGACTCCGCAACGTCAGGCCGTTTGGCGCATTTAGGCATTCTGCGCTTCACGGGCGCTGATGCGTTGAGCTTCTTGCAAGGTCAGGTGTCCAACGACACGCGGCAACTGGTCGAGCGCGCTCCCGTGTTGGCCGCCTATTCCACCGCACAAGGCCGCGTGCTGGCACTCATATATCTGTTGCCGCATTCAAGCGGTGTGACGGCGATATTGCCGCGCGAAATTCTTAGCGCAACCATGGAACGAATGCGCAAATTTATTTTGCGCGCAAAAGTGCGCATCGAGGACGCCGCGGATACTCTGGTGGTGGCGGGCCGTTTCGGCGCGAGCCCGGGGATGTCCGGCTACGTCGAACAGGACGGCATCGGTACGGCGCCGGTTGGCCATGATGAGAATCGTCACTGGATCATCGGACCACCTGACAGGATTGCACCTCCGGCGGATGCAGCAGCGGCCAAACACATGGAAGCTGCATGGCGGCTCGCCGACATTCGCGCGGGCCTGCCGCAGGTCTATGCGGCGACGAGCGAGGCGTTTGTCGCGCAGATGCTGAATCTCGACCTGCTGGACGGGATCAGCTTCACCAAGGGCTGCTACACCGGGCAAGAAATCATCGCACGCACCCAGCACCTGGGTAGGATTAAACGCAGGCTTTCTCGCTTGGCATTGCCGCCCGGCGCATGGAGCATCGGGCAGGCGTTGCGTTTGACGGATGGCCGGCATGGGCGGCTGACCGAGGTGATCGAGACCCCTGGGCGCACCGAGGTGCTCGCCGTGCTGAGCGTAGAGCGCAGTTCTGCCGGCGGCGGCTCGCCGGACGAACTTCTGGTGGAGGCGGCAGAGTTGCCGCTGCCTTATAGCCTACTCGGGCCGCATGTGAGGGAATAGCAGCACATCGCGGATCGAGGGCGAATTCGTATACAGCATCACCAGCCGATCGATGCCTAGGCCCAAGCCCGCGGTTGGCGGCATGCCGTATTCCAGCGCGCGCACATAGTCCGCATCGTAGTACATCGCTTCTTCATCGCCCGCGTCCTTGCGCGCGACCTGATCTTTGAAGCGCTGAGCTTGATCCTCCGGGTCGTTCAACTCGGAAAAGCCGTTTGCCAGCTCGCGGCCGCCGACGAAAAATTCCCACCGATCGGTGATGAAAGGATCTTGGTCATTGCGCCTCGATAAGGGCGACACTTCGGCGGGATAGGCATAGGCAAACGTCGGCTGGATCAGGGTGTGTTCGCCGGTTTTCTCGAATATCTCGATTTGCAGTTTTCCGGGGCCATCGCCGGCCTTATACGCAATCCTCATCTGATCGCACACCCGGCGCAGGTACGCGGCATCGCGCAATGACATCGGATCCAGATCCGGATTGTTCAACAAAATAATATCCTCGATGCTCATGCGTGCGAAACTTTTCGAGAGGTCGAACTCGGTGCCCTGATAAAGCAATTTGCGCGAACCGATCAACGTGTCCGCAATACCTTGAAACAGCGTTTCAATGAGCTCCATCAGGTCCTGGTAATCGGCATACGCCTGGTACAGCTCCAACATGGTGAATTCCGGGTTGTGCTGCGTCGAAACTCCCTCATTGCGGAAATTCCTGTTGATTTCATAGACGCGCTCGAAGCCGCCCACCGTCAGCCGCTTCAAATACAACTCGGGCGCGATGCGCAGATACATGCCGACATCGAGCGCGTTGTGATGAGTCTTGAAAGGACGCGCCGCGGCCCCGCCGGGAATCGGGTGCAGCATGGGCGTTTCGACTTCGAGGAAGCCGCGCGAATCGAGGAACGCGCGCAGGTAGCGCACGATCGCGGTGCGCATTTCGAAGACGCGCCGGCTCTCTTCGTTCATGATCAGATCGACGTAGCGGCGCCGGTAGCGCATTTCCGTATCCGCGATTCCATGCCATTTGTCAGGCAGCGGCCGCAGCGACTTGGTAAGCAGTAACAGCTTCTCCACGCGCACCGACAATTCATTGGTCTTGGTGCGAAATAAAACCCCCTCCGCGCCGATCACATCGCCGACATCCCAGGTTTTGAATTCGTCATATGACTCGCCGAGCGCGCTGTGCTGCAGGAAAATCTGGACTGCACCGCTCGAGTCCTCGATCTTGGCAAAGCTCGCCTTGCCCATGACGCGCTTGGCGCGCATCCGTCCCGCCACGCTGACGCGAATGGCCGCGGCATCGAGCGCCTCAGAAGACTTCTCGCCGTAGGCGGTCAAGAGGTCGCCCGCCAAGGCATTGCGGCGAAAGCCGTTCGGGAAGGCGATGCCGCGCTCGCGCAGTCTGGCAAGTTTCGCTCTGCGCTCGGCGATCAAATGATTTTCGTCGTTGTCGCTCATAGCCTCAAGATTACAGGCCCTGCTTCAAACTGGCTTGCATGAATTCATCCAGCGCGCCGTCGAGGACCGCGGTGGTATTGCCGATTTCCACACCGGTGCGCAAGTCCTTGATGCGCGATTGGTCCAAAACATAGCTGCGAATCTGGTTGCCCCAGCTGACGTCCGATTTTGAGTCCTCGAGCACCTTGGCAGCGGCGTTGCGCTTGTTGAACTCCAGCTCATAGAGCTTGGCCTTGAGCATTTTCATGGCAGTGGAACGGTTCTTGTGCTGGCTTCGCTCGCCCTGGCAAGCCACGACGATGCCGCTCGGCATATGCGTAATTCGAACCGCCGATTCTGTCTTGTTCACGTGCTGGCCGCCCGCGCCGCTCGATCGATATACGTCGGTACGCAGGTCGGCGGGATTGATCTCGATGTCGATGTCATCGTCGACCTCGGGCGATACGAATACCGACGCAAATGAGGTATGGCGGCGGTTACCTGAGTCGAACGGCGATTTTCGCACCAAACGGTGCACGCCGGTCTCCGTGCGCAGCCAGCCGTAGGCGTAGTCGCCGATCATTTCGATGGTCGCACCTTTGATGCCCGCGACCTCGCCCGGACTTTGGTCGATGACTTCGGTCGTGATGCCATGCGAGTCGGCCCACTTCAGATACATGCGCAGCAACATGGCCGCCCAATCCTGCGCCTCAGTGCCGCCGGCGCCGGCCTGAATATCCAGAAAGGCATTGTGCGAGTCCATTTTGCCGGGAAACATGCGCTGAAACTCGAGGTGCTCGACTTCCTTTGCCGACCGGCTCACGTCGGCCTCGACCTCCGCGGCGGCTGACATGTCGGACTCTTCGGCAGCCAGATCGATCAGCTCGGCGGCATCGTTCAAACTGCGCTTGAGATGATCCAGGCCGATCACCACCTGCTCAAGTTTGGCGCGCTCCTTGCCCAGTTCTTGCGCGCGCTCCGGATTGTCCCAGATGCCCGGCTGCTCGAGTTCCCGGTTTACTTCCTGTAAGCGTTCGTTCTTATTGTCGTAATCAAAGATACCTCCTCAAGGAATCGGTTCGTTCCTCGAGATCTTTGATCGATCGTTTGATTTGGTTGATTTCCATGGCGGCGAATCCTAACATACCGATCACTCGATCTTGACGTGCTGGCAATTCAACTGCATTCGAGCCGTTCCGCGATACTCGTTGATCTCGAGCCGATAGACAAGTTGTATGAGCGCGCCGCCGCCCAAGTTGGCATTTTCCGACGCGCTGCCGACATAGCCGAATGCGATTGCGTCGATCGACTCAGCCGCCGATTGATGCAGTCGCAGACGCATTTTCATGTGCTTGCCGCCGACGATCCTGGCTTCCGCGACGATGAACTTGCCGTCAAATGCCGGTTCGGGAAATCCCTGACCCCAAGGGCCTGCGCTGCGCAGCGCCTCAGCGGTGCGGATGCAAAGCTCCGCGGCGCTCAGTGCGCCATCGGAGTAGATCGCGCCGCTCAACAATTCACGATTCGCACGCCGCGCAATCTCCGCGGCGAACGCCAGCCTGAATGCCGGCAGATTCGATTCGCGCATCGAGAGGCCCGCCGCCATGGCGTGGCCGCCGAAGCGCTCGATGAGTTCGGGCTGCCGGGTTGCAACGCTGTCGAGGGCATCGCGAATATTGATGCCGGGGACGGAGCGCGCCGAACCGCGCAGCGAGCCGTCCTCGGCCCGCGCGAACGCGATGACCGGCCGATGCAGCCGGTCTTTGATTCTTCCAGCGACCAATCCCACCACTCCCTGATGCCAATTTTCATCGAACAGACAAATCCCGAGGGACTCGGCGGCCTCGCCCTCGCGCAAATCCGCGGCAAGTCCGACAGCCTCGAGCTGCATTCTTTGTTCAATTTCGCGCCGCTCATCGTTGAGCTGGGCGAGCGACGCGGCCAGGCGTTGCGCCTCCGCAAACTCGTCCGCCAACAGGCACGCGATTCCGACGCTCATATCCGTCAGCCGTCCCGCGGCATTCAATCGCGGCGCGACCGCGAAACCCAAATCAGCGGCGCTGAGCTGCTCTTGACTGCGGCCGGCCGAATCGAGCAGCGCGCGTATGCCGGCAACGCAGCGCCCTGCGCGGATGCGCTTGATGCCTTGGAAGACCAGGATTCGATTGTTTCGATCGAGCGGCACCATGTCGGCCACCGTGCCCAGCGCCACCAAATCCAGGTAGTCCGCGGCCCGAAAGCTCGTCTCACCCAGCGCCTTGGCCAGCGCCGCAACCAGATAAAACGCCACCCCGACCCCGGCCAGCGCCGGACTTCCAAAGCGGCTGCCGGGCAGATTCGGGTTCACGATGACTTCCGCGCGCGGCAGCACCGCTCCCGGCAGATGATGATCGGTCACCAGCACCGGTACGCCGATCTCGCGCGCCGCCTCCACGCCGGCGACGCTCGACACCCCATTGTCCACCGTGACGATCAGCGAAGGCGCGCGCGTGGCGGCGAGCGCCACGATTTCCGGCGTCAGGCCATAGCCAAAGCGAAAGCGGTTGGGCACCAGGAAATCAACGTGCGCGAAGTGCAAGGCGCGCAACGCCCTGACCAGCAAGGCTGTGCTGGTGGCGCCGTCCGCATCGAAATCGCCGATCACCAACACCCGGCCCGAGCCGCGATGCGCCGCCAAGAGGCGTGTCGCCGCATCAAGTCCTGCCAAAGATCCCACCGGCAACAGGTGCTCCAGCGACAGGTCGAGTTCAGAGTCGCTGGCAATGCCGCGGGCGGCGTATACGCGCCGCAGAACCGGATGCAGATGCCCTGCAAAGTCCGCGGAAATCTCTTGCGTGCGCCGGCGTATCTCCATAACGCTACTCGAACGACTCCCACCAGGGTTTTCTTCTGCGCCAAAATCGTCGCAGGCCGGCTGCCGTCACGGTGAAGCAGCGATCCGCCGCAGAGATCTGCAGCCGCGATAGGCGGCGAGTCCGCAGCTGGTCGATTGCGGGACGAAGCCAGCGCGATTCAACCGCCTGCCATTGATCGCTCCCCGGGACGCAGCTTGCGGCGATGACGCCGCTCTGGAATTTTTCGTCCCTGGACACGCTAAAAGCGTTGAAAAATAAATCATTTCCCGCGGCCCATCCCTCCACGGCCGGCAGCGCGGCAATGCGCGCCCCGCCGCCCCAGAACCAGAGCCCGTTAATGGCCGGCAAATCAAGCTCGGCGCGGGCGCGATTTGCTTCATGTTCGAACAACCACATTTCAGTCTCACTGATCAATTGCCGCAGCCGCGCAGCGTCCTCGCCTGCCGGCAGAAATTCCTCGATGTGCCGATCCAAGACGTCCTCTGGATCGCGTGTGACGACCTCAAGGGGGCTGTCGAAAATACAAAAGAGCTGCGCCGAGCGGCTCGCGAACATGCGGATTCCCGAGCCTTTCCAGATCCGATTGAAATCCGACGCCAATGTCTCAGCCGCCGCCGTCGTCAGCGATAGCATGCCATCTGAGGCCAAGCGCACGCTGGTCATTTCCGCCGTGTAGTGCACGGGAGTCGCCGCGCAAACCCAGGAACCGCTGACAGCGGCCGTATCCACGGTGGCCGTATCCACGGTGGCCGTATCCACGGCGGCGCGATCGGCGCAAAGCGCGGCCGCGGCCACGGCCGGCATGGAAGCCGCCCGCGGCGCGATCACGCGGAACGCATCGGCGCGCCAGTCGACCACGGGCGCCCCATCGTCCGCGCGCGCAATCAACTGCTCCAGGAGCGGTACCCGGCGGTGCGAACTGTCGCGCGCGACAAATCGAAAATATTGGCTAGACACAAACGCTCCGGCGGCAATTTGAGTATCTTAAGCGCATGCGATTCGCCCAGGATTCAACTTCAGGTATCCATGTCATCCGCGCCTATGGAAGCGGCGAGCTTCGTGTCAACGAGAACGTTTATCGTGGCGCCGTGATCTTGAGCGCTACAACGGTGATCGCTGCTGCGAACATCCATAATCTCGCCGATCTGATCGCGATGGACGTCTCGCGCACGCTTGCCCTTGAGCCGGAACTGGTGCTGCTCGGGACCGGCGCACGCCAAATTTTTCCAACCGGCGCTTTCGGTGCTCAATTCTTACGAGTTGGCATTGGGTTTGAGGTCATGGATACCAGCGCGGCTTGCCGCACTTTCAATGTCTTGGTAAGCGAACAGCGCCGCGTGGCGGCGCTGTTGTTGCTGTGAAGCTTTAAGAAAAAATAGCAGGGCGATAAGCGAAATACACAACCAAACTATTATCGAGAAATATTCTTGTTCTAATTGATCTTGT
>JBDTAV010000016.1:0-53820 GCA_039924385.1 Steroidobacteraceae bacterium | reverse complement strand
GATTTCTCGTACCAAAGCCGAAACAGACCCTCCACGGTGACCGCACTTGCAATCACTTGCTTCTCCAGAAGCCGGATCACCTTCGGGTCATGGCCTTGATCTTGTTTCCCACGAAGCCGCTGGTGCTCCGCCCTCGCTTCCTTGAGGGACATCGCCGGATATGTGCCCAGATCAAGCCGCTTGGCACTTGCAGATCCGTTGTAGCGGTAACGCATCTGGAAGACGACTTTGCCCATGGGCGAAACGCGCGCGCCCAATCCATCGCGATCGGATTTTTCGCGAACTCCTTCGCCTCGCTTGCCGCAATTGGCCTTCAACCAGGCATCGGTAATTGCCATGGCCTTCGCTCTGTGTACATGCTTCGAAGCATACCGCCGAATCGGTGCTTTATGTACACGATTATGTACACAAAACGCATGTCTCAGGTGGTCAATCGTTGGCTCAGGCTGTCACAGGTAAAAATCGCAGGACCCTATAAATTCCGCAGATTAGTCGGTTTTTAGGCCTGGGCTGTCGTGGGTTGTCAGCGAGTCTATGATTTGGGTGGGAGATGATGGCAAAAGTTCTTCTTCTGCGTATTTCCTCGGCTAATGAGCCACTCGGCATGATTCTTAAGCGTTCCTCTTCAAGCTACATCGTCAGAGCGTGCGCATTGTAGAGGAAACCCGCGTATATTTAATCAGATTAAGAAAATATCCTATGCCATTGATTATACGTAATAAACAATCCTGCATACGACGCGATTGCTCGGCGGGAGCGCAGGATTATTTTTGATTGAGAGCGCGGCGCAGGACCGCTGCGTCCTCGCGGCCCACGCTCGCTTGGTAGTAGCCGCGCCGGATGCCGACTTGCTCGAACCCCAACGAGTGATAGAGACGCGCGGCTCCGACGTTCGAGGGCCTCACTTCGAGAAACGCCTCGCTCATGCCTGCGGCGCGCGCCCTTTCGAGCAGGTACAGCATCATCTTGCGGGCAAAGCCGCGCGAACGATACTCGTCGCGTATGCAGACGTTCAAAATATGGGCCTCGCCCGCCCCGACCGACATGATGCCGTAGCCGCCGACATCGACCGCCACATCGATGATGCGGCAGACATAGCCGACGCGCAGGCAGTCGCGGAAAATCCCCTCACTCCAGGGGAATTGATAGGCCGCCTTTTCAATGGCCGCGACCATGGGAATGTCGAGTTCGTGCATGGGCCGAACCTCGACCGTCGCCAATTCTTCGAGCTTGACGCTAGACACGGGAGATCACGTCCCGGGCAAATTTCAGGTCTTCCCAGGCTTTGCGTTTTTCCGTCGGCGTGCGCAATAGATAAGCGGGATGATAGGTCACAACCAGCGGCACTTGGGAGACGCCGAAGCGATGCACTTGCTGGCGCAGGGCACCCAGTGTCTTTTCGGTGCGAAGCAAATTCTGCGCGGCGATGCGTCCTACAGCCAGCATGATCTTGGGTTTCAATAGCGCTATCTGCCGTTCCAAATATGGCAAACACTCGGCGGCTTCGGTTGGGTTCGGATCTCGATTACCGGGCGGCCGGCATTTCAAAACATTCGCAATGTATACCTGTTCGCGCGTCAATCCTATGGCGTGCAGCATGGAATTAAGGAGTTGTCCCGCGCGGCCAACGAAGGGCTCGCCCCTGCGATCCTCCTCGGCGCCCGGCGCCTCGCCCACGATGAGCCAGTCAGCGTTTTGATTGCCGACGCCAAACACGGTTTGCGTTCGAGTCGCGCTCAAGCTGCAGCGGGTGCAGGCCGCCACACGCGCCCGCAGTTCGTCCCAATTTGCGCCCGTCTCGCGCGCCGCGGACCAATCGCGCCCAGGCGTAGGCGTAGGCTCAGCTGTCCCGGGCTTGCCGCGCAAGGTCCACGACTTCAGCCCCAGCGCAGCCAGGTATTCGCGGCGCAGCTGACTATTCATGCGAGGCAGCGGCCGGCCTGCTTCTGCGCCGCAACTTGCGATACACCCACAAGGAAGGGGCAGACAGGGCATACAGGCCGAAAACCACCAGCAAGCTGGTCGGAAGGTGCAGGAAAATAAAAATAAACGCGAGAGGCACCAGCACGATATACGTGAAGCGAATCTTGGCGCCGGGATTTACATATTTAAAGCTGTTGAAGGCGAAGCGGCTGATCATCAGCGCGCCGGCGGTCGCGATCACCAGAAAAGCCAGGATCAATCCCAGCAGTCCGATATTGATTTGATCACTGACCAGCCATACGAGCGCCGCGACGATCGCCGCTGCGGCGGGACTCGGCAGGCCTTCGAAATAGTGTTTGTCCTGAGTGGCGACGCGCGAATTAAACCGCGCCAGGCGCAGCGCCGCCGCCGCGGCATAAAAGAAACAGACCAGCCATCCCACTCGGCGCCACAGCGGACCGTACTCGGCGATGCGCGCGACGCCCCATTGGTACGTGACGATGGCGGGTGCGACGCCGAAGGACACCATATCGGAGAGGCTGTCGTATTCTTTACCGAACGCGCTGGCGGTATTGGTCCATCGCGCCACGCGCCCATCCAAGAAGTCGAAAAACATCGCGACGAACACCGCGATGCCGGCGTACTCAAATCTCAGGTCGATCGCAGCCACGATGGCGTAAAACCCGGCGAAAAGCGCGCCTGTGGTGAGAAGATTCGGGAGCCAATAAACTCCGCGCCGTCGTGCTGGTGAGTCGTCGTCGTCGCCCATTGGCCGCCATAATACCAGGGGGGCTCATGTAAGATATGTGGCTATGCGCTTATCCCAATACCCGATTTCCACCCTCAAAGAGGTGCCCGGCGACGCGGAAGTCGTAAGCCACCAACTCATGCTGCGCGCTGGTCTGATCCGCCGCCTGGCAGCCGGCCTGTATGTTTGGCTGCCAATGGGCCTTCGTACCTTGAAGAAGGTCGAGCAAATCGTGCGCGAAGAAATGAATCGCGCCGGCGCGCTGGAAATGTGCATGCCCACCCTCCAGCCTGCCGAATTGTGGATTGAATCGGGCCGCTGGAGTAAGTACGGGCCGGAGTTGTTGCGTTTCAAGGACCGTCATGACCGTGAGTTTTTGTACGGCCCAACGCACGAGGAAGTCATCACCGACATCGCACGCCGCGAGCTGCGCAGCTACAAGCAGCTGCCGGTGAATTTTTATCAGATTCAATCCAAATTCCGCGACGAGATCCGGCCGCGTTTCGGCGTCATGCGCGCGCGCGAGTTTCTAATGAAGGATGCCTATTCATTTCATACCGATGAGGCGAGCCTGGCCGAGGGCTACCGGCTCATGTACGACGCGTACTCGCGCATTTTTACTCGAATCGGACTCAAGTTCAGGGCTGTGCAAGCCGACGGCGGCAGTATCGGCGGCGACACCTCGCAGGAATTTCACGTGCTCGCGGACTCGGGCGAGGATGCCATCGCGTTCTCCGACGGCGATGATTACGCCGCCAATTTGGAAACAGCAATCTCCCTGGCGCCGACGGCGTCCCGTGCGCCCGCGTCTCTGCCGCTGAGCAAAGTCGCAACACCGAAGGCACGCACCATTGCCGAGGTCAGCGCACTGCTGGGCGTGACCCCTGCGCAATGCATAAAAACGCTGCTGGTGGACGGCGCCGACGGCGGCATCGTCGCGCTGGTGGTTCGCGGCGATCATGAACTCAATGCCGTGAAGTCCCAGAAACTCGACGGCGTGGCAACCCCGCTCAGGATGGCGAGCGCTGAACGGATCAGGTCCGCCGCAGGCGCTCAACCGGGGTTCCTCGGCCCAGTTGGCTTCAAGGGCCGGATTTACGTGGACCATGCTGCGGCAAATCTGGCGGATTTCGTGTGCGGCGCCAATGAAAAGGATACGCACTACCGTGGGGTGAATTGGGGACGCGATCTGCCCGATCAGCCATCGGTTGATATCCGCAATGCCGAAGCAGGCGATCCCAGCCCCACCGGACGCGGCAAGCTGCAGATTGTCCGCGGCATCGAGGTGGGACACATATTCCAGCTGGGACAGCTCTACAGCGCGGCCATGAATGCCAGTGTGCTGGATGAACAGGGCAAGGCCTTGACCATGTACATGGGCTGTTACGGCATCGGCGTCACCCGTGTGGTGGCCGCCGCGATCGAGCAGAACCACGATGCCAATGGCATTTTATGGCCTGCCGCGATTGCACCCTTTCAAGTGGTGCTGGTGCCCATCAACTATCAAAAGTCGGCCAAAGTTCAAGAGACGGCTGATGCGCTGTATCGGGACTTCAACGCCGCGGGCATCGATGTGCTGCTGGATGACCGCGATGCGCGGCCCGGCGTCAAATTCGCCGATTCTGAGCTCCTGGGCATTCCCCACCGCATCGTGATCGGTGAACGCTCCTTGGCCGCAGGAAATCTCGAATATCGTGGTCGGCGCGAGACCGAATCGACGGAAATTTCCGCCGCCGATCCGGTAGGCTACATTCGACATAAGTTAAATAGCTGAGGATTACCTCATGCGGGATGCCCAGGCGGTACTGCTCGCGCTGATCGTGACGTTTGCCCTGCCCGGCGCCTCGCGCGCCGATCAGCAGCGCGATCCAGAACTGAAGGAGCTGCTGCAGAAAATCATCGGCAGCGCCGATTGCTTCACCGACAAGTACGAATCAGAAGTCTGGTACAAGTCCATGGAACCGCGCCTCGCGCAGTTCGTGCCCACGCACGAGGAACGCGTTGAGATCCTAGATCACGTGTATTGCGAGGCGAAGCGGGACCCGAGTTTGCAGATCCCGCCGGATTTGGTGCTCGCGCTCATGGAAGTGGAGAGTCGATTCGATCGCTGGGCCGTGTCGCCGGCGGGCGCGGTCGGCCTCATGCAGGTGATGCCTTTCTGGCCGCGGGAGTTGGGCGTTTCGAACCAACTGGTGAAAATCGCGCCGAACATCCGCATGGGCTGCGAGATTCTTCGCTATTACCTGCGCGTCGAGCATCACAATTGGTCGGCGGCCCTCGCCCGCTACAACGGCAGCGCGGGCCATAACAAGTATCCGGCCCTGGTGATGCAGCGCTGGCAGCGCGCCTGGCGCTTCTAAAGTACTTCGAAGCCGGCGGGTAATTCGTTTTTTCTGTCGGCGGCGTCGCTTTCATGGACCGCTTCGACGCGCGCGTACGTGGGACCGCGCTTGAGCCATTCGTGCATGGCTTGCACCGCGGGCTGGCTGCCCTGCGCCAGCACTTCGACGGATCCGTCGGGCAGGTTACGCGCCAGGCCTCGGATGTTCAGACGCTTGGCCTCGAGTCGCGCGCTGTGCCGGAAAAACACGCCCTGCACCTTGCCAGTCATCAGGAAGCGACGGACGACCTCATCCATGCCGAGCGCCAATCAGTGGGGAGCAGGGGCGACTGTTTCCGCGTGCTGGGCGTTGGCGAGCGCGGCGGCGGCATGGTGCTTGGCCTGCAGGGCGGCCAGACGGGCCCGTGCATATTCCTGCGCCTGCAAATGCGCTTCGGCTCTGGCAATGGCGGCCTGGGCCGCGTCGTATTCCGCCGAGCTGCCCTTGGTTGCACCCGCGGCCGCGGCGGCCACGATGGCTTGGCGCGCGTCGCTCATTTCCTGCACGGGCGGTCCCGTTTTGCAGCCGAGCAGACAGACGACACTGACGAGAACAACAATGAGCCGCGACATAGACTGGACACTAGCAATAGCTACCAAAGCCGTCAAACAAGCGCCGTTATACAATAGTTGGATTGGCCTGACTCAATGCGTTGCGCCGAAGCAGCACACGCGCAATCCTGCATGATTTCCACGGAAGACCATCGATGAATGAAGTACTGGTTTTGTATTATTCGCGCCAAGGAAGCACCGCTGCCCTGGCGCGGCAAATCTGCCGCGGCGTCGAGACCGTTCAAGGAATACAGGCGCGTTTGCGCACGGTTGCGCCGGTCAGCGCCACCACTCAGCGGCTCGATCCGGCGGTGCCCGACGAGGGTCCGCCCTATGCCACGCATGATGATCTGGTGCAATGCTGTGGCCTGATTCTCGGCAGCCCGACCCGATTTGGAAACATGGCGGCCCCCGTCAAGCATTTTTTGGACGGCACCGGTGCGCTGTGGTTGTCCGGAGCCTTGGCGGGCAAGCCTGCCGGCGTCTTCACCTCGACTCAAACGCTGCACGGCGGGCAGGAGTCGACGCTGCTGTCGATGATGGTACCCCTGCTTCACCATGGCATGTACTTGGTCGGATTGCCCTTCACGGAAGCCGGGTTGTCGGACACTCGCAGCGGCGGCACGCCCTATGGCGCAAGTCACGTCGCGGCGCTCACGGCGCATGGCGAACTCTCTGAACACGAGAGCGCCCTCGCGCGCGCACTGGGTACCCGCGTCGCTTTTCTCGCGGATCGACTCGCGATTCGCACATGAACGCAGCCTCGACTGCGCGCACACTCACGATCTGGCTTTGGGTCGCTGTCAGCTTGAGCCTGCTGGCATGGACCTTCGTCGGCTATCCCTGGCTGTTGTGCGTCATTGCCGTCGTGCCCCTGCTCGTGCCTCTTAATGGTCTGGCGCGCGGCCGGCGCCACACCTACGCCTGGGCGACCCTGTTTGCCATTCCCTATCTGGCGTTTGCCGTCACCGAACTTCTTGTCAATCCGCAGGCACGTTGGGTCGCAAGCGTTAGCTTGCTGCTGGTCTTCGCCTGGTTCTGCACTATGATTTTATTTTTGCGTGCTTCTCGAGTTCATCGCGAATAAAGGGAATCGTCAGGCGCCGCTGCTCCACCATGGAGGCTTCGTCCAGCGCGTCGAGAACGTCGAAAAGCGAGGGCAGATCCCGCGGCATTCGCTTCAACAAATACTCTGAAGTTTCGTAGGGCAGTTGCAGACCGCGCTGCGCCGCGCGCAGCCGCAGCGCCTCGATGCGTCCCTCGTCGTCGAGCTCGTGCAGCTGATAGACGACGCACGCCGCAGCCCGGGAGCGCCAGTCATCCAAAACCCACGGCGCCTGGCGCGGCGCCACGGAGGCCGCGAATATCAGACGGCTGCGCAATTCCGCAGCCTCATTAAAGAGACGGAACAGGGCCCGCTCCCAGTCCTGATCGCCCGCGACCTGGTCAACATCGTCGATGCACAGCACGGGACTGCGTTCGTACCCCGCGAGCGCTTCCGGCGGTAATGCGAAGGAGCGGTGCAGTGGAAAATAAGCGGCCGCCTCGCCCGCTGCCGCGCAAGCGGCTTGCAGCAAATGAGTTTTGCCGGATCCTGGGACGGCCCACAGCCACATCGGCAGCACGCTCGGCGAGCGCAAGGCCATCAGGATCTCCGAATTCCTGCCCGACGCAAAGCTCTCAAAAACCGCGCCTGCTCGCAGCCGCACGCCCAAGGCGAGCTGCTTCATGCCGCCGCTGCCCGCCGGCCATAAACCAGGACATAGTCGATGCCGCTCACGGCGACTGTCGCAAACACCAGCGCTCCCAGCCAGGTGATCACCCATTCGGCGGGCAGCGAGAATTTTTCCCGGCACACGACCATCAATATGAATCCGGCCTGACACAGCGTGTTGATCTTGCTGATCAGGGACGGATGCGCCGTCAGCGGTCCGATGAGGATGCGGTACGCCGCGGCTCCCGCCACGATGATGACATCGCGCGCCACCGCGGCCGCCATCAACCACAGCGGCACCAGCTTCATGAGACTCAAAGTAACGAATACCGTGATCAAAAGCGCCTTGTCGGCAATGGGATCCAGCACCGCGCCCAGCTCGCTTTGCCAGCCGAATCGCTTGGCGAGAAATCCGTCGGCCGCATCCGATAGGGCAGCGACCGCGAATAATAGGATGCAGAGTTCCAGCCGCTGGTTGGCGAGCGCCAGTGCAATGGGCACAACCAGCAAAATTCGCATGACACTGATGATGTTCGGTATGTGGCGCACGGATCGAAATTCGAGGCCGCTAGCGATGCAATTGGAAGCGCTGAATCCCATTCTCGCCGGCGGCAACCGGCTGCAACCGCCCATTTAACGACAGCGCACGCTGCAGAGAGTCGAGGCCGCCGCGCGTCGACAGGCGGAATCTGACCGTATCCCCCGACAGGGACTCCACGCTGACGTGCGAGATGAACGTGAGCGATTCCAGATAGCTCTCAACACTTGCGTAGTCGCGTAGGTCGTTGAGTCCGCTGACTTCAATGTCCACCGGCACGACCGAGCCGCTCGCGGCGAACATGCCCGCATATAAATCGGCGGCGCGATTCACGCCTTCCAGGACGCCGGAGTACTCGCTGCTTCGATCCTGAAACAAATGCGTCCAACGCACATTGGCGTTCGCACTCGCGCTGCTCGCTCGTCCGATGAGCACCCCGTCGCTGCCCATGCGCCGGCCAATTTCCGCGAGGGTGGAGGGCGAACCGCTGCTCACCGCAGAGTAATCGATGTGGAACTTCTGCAGTTCCGCGCTGCTGGGCCACACCAGCGGCAAGCCGCGCGCCGCGGCGGCCGCGTCGATCGCCGACTTGAGATCTGAGGTTTCGTCGGTGGTCACGACGCTGCCATTTTGTGCACCGGTCTGCACGCCCAACAGCACCAACGTCGTCGGCCGCTCGTGTCCCCACAGAGGCTGCCCGTTCTGCGTCAGCCATCTCTCGATCGCCGGACCATCGAAGGACACCCATAGCTGACTATCGGGCGCAGCCCGATATTGCTGCACGTAGCGCCGCGCACTGCTGACCAACGAGCTCAAACCGGGGTCCTCATCCGCATTGCGACGGCCGGTGACGCGAATCAGCACTGTCTTCATTGCAGTTTGAAAGGCGGCCGTGTACGCCGCATCAGAGCGGTCGGCGAGGGGTGCCATCGCCTGATACATCTCGGCGCGCGTGATCGCCACAGCCGCCCCGCTTAAGGTAAGGCCGGCAATGCAGAGCCATACGATAGAAAAGCGCCGCAAGTACTGTTCCATGGTGTTGTAAAATACCACAGCTGAAGTGCCCGCCGCTTCGGCGCAAGCCCGACATGAAGGATCCTTTAATGACTGAACGAGCGCCCGTGACCTATCGCGACGCAGGGGTCGATATTGACGCCGGCGACGAACTTGTCGAGCGAATCAAGCCGCGAGTGAAGCGCTCGATGAGGCCGGAGGTGCTCGGTGGCATCGGCGGCTTTGGCGCGCTGGTCGAGGTGCCGTTGGACCGTTACCGCAAACCGGTGCTGGTATCGGGTACCGATGGCGTCGGCACTAAACTGCGCCTGGCCATCGACACACAGCGGCACGACGGCGTGGGCATCGATCTGGTCGCCATGTGCGTCAACGACGTTGTCGTGCAAGGCGCCGAGCCGCTGTTCTTCTTGGATTACTACGCCAGCGGAAAGCTCGATGTCGGCGTCGGCGAGCGCGTCATCGTGGGCATCGTCGAGGGGTGCGTGCAAGCCGGCTGCGCCCTGGTCGGCGGAGAAACTGCCGAAATGCCCGGCATGTATCACGGCGCGGATTACGACCTCGCGGGCTTCTGCGTCGGTGTGGTCGAGAAAGACGCCATCATTGACGGCTCGAAGACCCGCGCCGGCGACGTGGTGCTGGGGCTGCCGTCCTCCGGCCCGCATTCCAACGGTTTTTCCTTGATTCGCAAAATCCTGCAGCTCGCCGATGCGGACCTCGAGTCCGATTTGCAAGGCGTCAGCCTCATCGATCGTCTCATGGCACCGACGCGGATTTACGTCAAGCCGCTGCTTCAGCTGATGCGCGAGGTGCCGCTGCATGGCCTGTCGCACATCACCGGCGGCGGCCTGGTCGACAACATTCCGCGGGTGCTGCCCGACGGCTTGGAGGTCGTGCTGAAGCGCGGCGCCTGGCCGCGCGCGGCGGTATTTGAGTGGCTGCAACAGCAGGGCAAAATCGCCGATACGGAAATGTATCGCGTGTTCAATTGCGGAATCGGCATGACCGTTCATGTCTCGGCGACCGATGCGCAACGCGCGATCAGCATTTTGAGTGCGGCAGGCCAGGAGGCGCTCGTCATCGGCGAGGTCCGCGCAGGAACTCGCGGCGTCGTCATCGCTTGAGCCAGACGCCGCGGCAGCCGGTCGTCATCCTGATATCAGGACGCGGCAGCAATATGCGGGCGCTCATCGAGCGCAGCCAGGCGCCTGATGCGGCTTATACCGTGGCGTCGGTGATCTCCGACACAGCCGATGCGGGCGGCCTTGAGATCGCGCGGCACCTGGGCGCCGAGGCACGAGCCCTGCCCCGGCCGACGGGCGGCGAACGCGCCGACTATGATCGTATCCTCGCCACGGCGATCACGGAATATTCGCCCTCGCTGATCGTACTCGCGGGTTTCATGCGCATTCTGTCCGCGGAATTCGTCGAACGGTTCGCCGGAAGGATATTGAACATTCATCCGTCTTTGCTGCCCAAATACGCGGGCCTGCATACGCATCGGCGGGTTCTGGAAGCGCGCGAAGCCGAGCATGGCGTCACGGTGCACTTTGTCACCGAGCAACTCGATGGCGGCCCGCCGGTACTTCAAGCGCGTGTGCCGATTTTGCCGGGCGATACGGAAACAACCTTGAGTCAACGCGTGCTCATTCAGGAACACATCATTTATCCGTTGGCCGTCAATTGGTTCGGTCAGGGTCGATTGCGCTGCGAAGCGGGCAGGGCGCGCCTGGACGGCCGGCCATTGAGCGAACCGGTGCAAATTGGCGACCTGCCGGAGAGACCCTCATGAAGATGTTCGCCGCTGCGCTGCTCCTCGCCGTCATGGCATCCGCGGAGGTGTCGGCGCAAACGCCGGTCGAAACCGGGATTGCACCGTTTGTCGCGCACTACCTGGCAGACTGGAAAGGCATCAGCGTGGGGACCAGCGAGATCGAGCTGACGCGCGGCGCCGAACCCGGACAATTCCTCTACACCTGGACCATCACGGCGCACGGCATCTTTCGCATCGTGTATCACGATGATCTCGTGCAAAAGAGCTGGTTGAATATCGTCGGCGGTCACGTGCGCCCGGATAAGTACTTCGGCAAGGAAGGTTCAAAAACGGTGGAGCTGGCTTTCGACTGGCACGACAAACGCGCGACCGGCGTGTCGGAAACCAAGCCGGTGGATATCAAGCTTCCGGACGGGGCACAGGACGTCATGTCCATCCAGGTCGAAGTGATGCTCGACCTGAAGAGCGGCAACTTACCGAAGAGCTTCCCAATCATCGACAAGGACCAGTTGAAGGAATTCAACTACACCCAGGAAGGCACGGCCAGGATCCGCACCGCCATCGGCGAGCTCGACACCGTCATTGTCACCAGTCAGCGCGCCGGTAACAACCGCATCCTGCGAATGTGGTTCGCGCCCTCACTGGGATTCGTGCCCGTGCAGGCGGAGCGCAGCCGCGATGGCAAGGTCGAAATCGCCATGCGGATCAAAAGCGTCGATCACCTGGTCCCGATCGAGCCGCGCCTCAAGCCTTAAGTTTTCGGCAGCGTCACGCCGCGCTGGCCTTGATACTTGCCGCCGCGATCCTTGTATGAGGTTTCGCAAACCTCGTCGGATTCAAAGAACAGCATCTGCGCGACACCCTCGTTGGCATAGATCCTTGCCGGCAGCGGCGTGGTGTTGGAGAATTCCAGCGTCACGTGACCTTCCCATTCGGGCTCTAAAGGCGTTACGTTGACGATGATTCCGCAATTTTGAACGAAGACACCGGCCTCGAGGGCAAAATTACCCGCTTCGGGTACGGTCAGGCAGTACACGTCGTGATCGCCGGGAATTTCGCGGATCGCGGCGACTTTGTGATTGCGATATTGGCGAGTGCCGCTATCTTTTGCCCAAGCCTCAATCATGAGCTCGGAGTGGTGAGCCGTTTCGGCAGGATCGGAATATCGTCGAATCGTCGCGCGCCGATGCGCCTCACGCGTTTCGTCCGTAGGGTTTCTACGCTGTTCCAGAATGCGCTGCCGAATTTGCCGATAGCGATCCGATCGCCAGAATTGGTTGGCTCTTGCAGATTGGGCTAGGCTGAATTCTTCGCGCCACCGCGGGTCGAGTGCGCGCCGTTGCAATGATGCGCTGATCGCCAGATGATGCCGATGGGTGCCCGGTATTGCTTCGTATATTCCGTGTCTGACGTTCCACTCGTCGGCGAGACGATGGGTGGCATACAGATACCCGTCGATCGGCTGATAAACCTCCTCATAACCCCTAAACAGGTCACGGTAGAGCGGCATCAGAGCGTCATTCGCTCCTAGGGTATGAGCCTCCGCCATACGCCCATCGCGCCTCATGAAAAGATGATCAGGTGTCGCGCGTATGCACTCGCCGCTATCCAGTTCGATCTCCAGCAGCGAATCGCGGCCTATGAAACGTGGCACATCCATCAGACTGACGATTAGTCGGCCATTCTGTCCGATGCTATAGCCCCAGAAGGGCTCGTCCGCTTTGTGGCGTCTTGCCATCTCCTCGAGTGTTAGCGATGTACCGTCGACCAAGGCGACCCGCGTGTCGCCGCTGAAACAGCGTGCGTACGTCGATTTTCCCAATGTCATAACGAGGACGTTTCGTGGGATCTTAAAATATTCCACCGTGCTGGCGAGCGCGAAGGAGTTCGGCGGAATGATGCACACGGATCCCCTGAAATCGACGAACGATTTTTCGTCGAAATTCTTCGGATCGACGATGGTCGAATTGATGTTGGTGAATATTTTGAAGTCTTCTGCACAGCGCACGTCGTAGCCGTAGCTCGAGGTACCGTACGAGACGATCTTGTGACCGTCGGCGACGCGCACCTGTTGCGAGGAAAACGGCTCGATCATGCCCTGTTCCGCGGCCATGCGTCTGATCCAACGATCGCTTTTTATACTCATTAAGTTGCTTCAACGGTGATTTTAGGAAATGCCCGGCTGTAATCTTTGTTCAATGTCGCCAGACGCGCGGCGGTGCGGCGCGCCATCAAAAAATAAGCCCGCGCGCGTTCGCTCCTGGGTTCGGCTACCACGGTCGGCGTACCGCCATCGGCTTCCTCGCGAATGCGGATATCCAGCGGCAGCTCACCCAGCAATTGCACCCCATATTGGGCCGCCATGCGCGCGCCGCCGCCGCTGCCGAACACGTGCTCCACATGCCCGCACTGGGTGCAGATATGCACGCTCATGTTCTCCACTACGCCGAGCACCCGCACCTCGACTTTCTCGAACATCTTGAGGCCCTTCCGGGCATCCAGGAGGGCAATATCCTGCGGAGTGGTCACGATGACTGCCCCGCTCACCGGTACGCGCTGCGCCAGCGTCAGCTGAATGTCGCCGGTTCCCGGCGGCATGTCGACCACTAAGTAATCCAAATCGCCCCAGGTGGTGTCCGCCAGCAGCTGGGTCAGCGCGGAGGTCACCATGGGTCCGCGCCAGGCCATCGGTTGCTCCGGATCAATGAGGAAGCCGATGGACATCACTTCGACACCGTACGCACGCAACGGCGCCATGTGTTTCCCGTCGGTACTGACCGGCTTGGCGCCGGCCAGCCCCATCATCAGCGGTTGGCTCGGACCGTAAATGTCGGCATCCAACAGCCCCACCTTGGCGCCCTGCGCCGCCCAGGCAAGCGCCAAATTGGCCGCAGTCGTCGACTTTCCGACACCACCCTTGCCCGAGGCGACCGCCACCACGTTCTTGACACTTGTTAATGGTTTGAGCGTCCGTTGCACCGCATGCGCGGCGATTTGCGCAGTGAGATTCAGGTCCAATCTCGCGGTTCCGAGAACGGAACCAAGGTGCGGCCGAAGCGCAGCTTCCATTTCAGGCCCATAATCGGCACAGGGGAACCCCAATACGAGTTCGATTGCGACCACGTCGCCAGAGACCGAAACCGACCGGACCGCCTTGGCATCGCCCAGTGTCTGACCCAGGTAGGGATCGGTGTAGGCGCTTAAGTTCTCGCGGATGATGCTTTCCGCCGCAGGAGGTTGATTCATAAGGATCCGCCGATTGTACCGCAGGCAGCTAAATCCGTGACGTGTGGCATAATTCCAAATTGAGAATCAAGACCGCGGAGGGCGCCTGAATTAAAGTAACAATGGGCGACTCTCCGAGGAACGCTTAAGCTTAGGCGCCGAATGACCTTATTCGCCAATTATCGTGCCGATCGGCTTATTGCCGAAGTTAAATCCAGCGGCAATCCAGCCAGCCCGCTGGCCTTGAAGGCATTGGAGAAATTGATCGCGCTGGGCTCCGACGCCATCGACCCCATCGTGGATGCTCTCGCAACGTCGGAAAAAAGAGAAACGACGGCGTATGTCGAAGTGCTGTCCCGACTGATTGATTCCAAAACCCTGCCGGTTCTGCTCAAGACCATGTCGGAAGCCAACGGCCGCGCCATGTCGGGCATCGCCTGGGCGCTGTCCTCGAGCAAGAACTATCCCGCCCACGCGCTGCTTGACGCCCTGGCCAAACCAGGGATGCCGAAGCAAGCCTTGCTGGATGTCATTACAGCGCAAAAATCCCGGTACACGGTGCGCGAATTGTTGAACGCCGCCTACACGCAGGAGCCCAGCGAAAGAAACGGACTGTTCAAGATCATCGGCGAAATCGCGGATGAGTCGTCCGTGGATGATCTGCTCGCAAGGATCGAGGGCAAGGATCCGGTGGCGCGGCTGCACATCATCAATGTCCTGGCTCGCTTCAATCAGCCGAAAGTACAGCAGGCGGTGCAAAAGCAGCTCAAGGACAACAGCAAGTTCATCCGCTCAGCCGCTTTGACCGCACTCTCCAAAATGGATGGCACCTTCGACATGCCCTTGATCGTCGGCATGCTGCGCGATCCCGAGATCGAGGTGCAGAACAAGGCGGTGGACGTTGTCGTCAAGGCCAACCATCCGGAAACGGTCAAGTACCTGGTGGATGTGCTCAAAGACGAAAACGAATACGCGCGGCGCGCGGCGGTAGAGGTTCTGAACGTCGTCGGCACCTCGAAATCCGTAAAGTATCTGCTCGAGGTGATCGCGGACAGCGATTGGTGGGTTCGCACGCGCGCGGCCGACGCCCTTGGCAAGATCGGCGGCCCGCGCGTGGTCGATGCGGTGCTCACGCTCATCAAGGATGAGAATCAGGATATTCGCCGCGCCGCCATCGAGATCTTGAACCAAACCAAGGATGAACGCGCCGTTGCGCAGCTCATTGAAGCGACCCGCGATGCGGATTGGTGGGTGAGCGAACGCGCGGTCGACGCGCTTGCGGAAATCGGCAGCACCAAGGCACTGCCGCGCTTCATCGACATGCTGCAAGGTGAGGCCAAGTCCCTGCCGACGGTCATCCGTGCGATCGGCAAAATCGGCGATCAGCGCAGCCTCGAAGCCCTGCTGCCGATGCTGTCGCGGCCAGAGAATGAGATCAAGGTCGAGGCCATCGCAGCGCTCGCCAAACTCGCGGACGAGCGCCGCGCCGACACCATACGCGTGCGCTTGCAGGCGGTAACGGCAAGCGCGGCGGACGGCACCTTGAGCCAGGCGGTCGCCCGCGCCATGCAAGAACTCGACAATCGCTTCTCGACCCAGCAAATTGCGGCGAACCAGCGCGCGGAGAAGATGCAGGAGCCGGCCAAGACGCTGCTTATCGACAATGCATCGCTGGCCAGCGTCGTCAAGCAGGCGGAGGAAACGGCGGCTTCGGCCAAGCTGGATATTGCGACCTTGAAACCTGGAGACGTCATCGAGGGCCGCTACAAGTTCATCGAAAAGATCGGCAAGGGCGCCTTTGGCACCGTACTGCTGATGGAAGACACGGTCGTCGAGGAACGCTTGATTCTCAAGTTCCTTAACCCCAACGTTTCCTCCGACGAAGAGATGATGAAGCGCTTCGTGCATGAGCTGCGCTACAGCCGCAAGATCACGCATAAGAATGTGATCCGTATTTACGATTTCTTGTACATCCGCGGCAATTACGCGATCTCGATGGAATATTTTCCGTCGCACACCTTGGGCGGGGAGATCGTCAACGAGAAGCCCGTGGCGCTCAAGCGCGCCGTCAAATTCGGCATCGACATCGCGACCGGCATGGCGGTGGCGCACCAAGCCGGCATCGTGCACCGCGATCTGAAACCGGCGAACGTGCTGATCGACAACGACTCGCTGCTGAAGATCGTCGACTTCGGCGTGGCCGCGGCGCAAAGCCAGGGCGACACCCAGCTGACCAAGACCGGGTACGTCATCGGCTCGCCCAAGTACATGGCGCCCGAACAGATCCTGGGTAAAAAGGTCGACGAGCGGGCGGATATCTACAGTCTGGGCGTCATCATGTACGAAATGTTCGCCGGCGTGCCGCCCTACTCGCGCGGCGATCACATGTCCGTGATGTACCAGCACGTGCAAGGGAAGGCGCGCCAGCCCATCGAGATCAATAAAGACCTGCCTGTTGAACTCAATAGCCTGGTCATGAAATGCATGTCGCTGGACAAGGCAAAACGCTCCCAATCCATGGACGAACTGCGCCTGGCGCTCGAGAAATTCCTCTAGCGGTTGACGTACCTCACGTTTATCGGCGAATAGCGCCCTAAACACTCGAAAAACCAATTGCTTACGGGTAGCCTTACGCGTTATGGCAAGAGTCGACGCGTTCCTCAAGTTGGGAGTGGCCCAGGGCTGCTCGGACCTGCATCTGGCGGTTGGGGTACCGCCCATGCTGCGCATGCACGGGGATCTGATGCCGATCAAATTCCGCAATCTGGGCGATGCCGAGCTCGAAGCCTACATCACCGAGATCCTGACCCAATCCCAGCTCAAGGTCCTGCGGGAAGGACACGATCTGGATTTCTCGTACGTATCGACCGAAGGTGGTCGCTTCCGGGTCAATGTATTTCGCAAGGAAACCGGTATCGGTGCCGCGTTTCGATCGATCCCCACCACCATGCCCAGTATGGATCAGCTGGGTCTACCGCCGGTCGTGAAGAAGCTGTGCGACTACCATCAGGGCATGATCCTGGTGACCGGTTCGACCGGTACCGGGAAGACCACGACGCTGGCATCGATGATCGATTACCTCAATTCGACCCAGGCCCTCAACATTATTAGCCTCGAAGATCCGATTGAGTTCGTTCATCGCAGCAAGACCAGTCAGGTGATACAGCGCGAGTTGGGCACGCATCTGCCGTCTTTCGCCGAGGGCGTGCGCGCGGCGATGCGCGAGGATCCCGACGTGATCTTGGTCGGCGAAATGCGCGACGCCGAAACCATATCCATGGCCATGACGGCGGCAGAAACCGGACACCTAGTGCTGGGCACATTGCATACCACCAGCGCCACCAAGACCATCGACCGCATCATCGATGCGCTGCCAAACGATGAGCGCGAACAAACCAAGACCTTTCTTTCATCGAGCCTCATCGCGGTCATTACGCAGATTCTGCTCAAGACCCCGGATCAGCGCGCACGCAAGGCCGTGTGCGAGGTCATGGTGCTGACCAAGGCCATCGGCAAGCTCATCATGACCGACCAGACGCATCAAATTCCCAGCCAGCTGCAGATGGGCAAGGAATACGGCATGCAGCTCATGGACCAAGCCTTGCTCGCGGCGATCAACGCCAAGGAAGTTGACCCCGAGCACGCCTACACCTACGCATCCGACAAGCGCCAGTTTCAGCGCTTCGTCACCGACATGTCCGGCGCACCGGTCACCGAACCCGCAACGCCGCCTTAAAGCATGCACGCCATCGACGAATTCTTGAATCAGGTTCTCGAGCGCAACGGCTCGGATCTGCATTTCCTGGCGGGCGATCCGCCGCGCGTCCGCCAATATGGCGATCTCAAGACCTTGAGCGATCAGCCATTGAGCGCGGACGCCGTCAAGAACACCCTGTACGAAATCATGCCCAAGCTGGCGGTCGAGCGATTCGAAGAAAAGGACGGCACTGACTTTGCGTACGCCATTCCGAACGTTGCGCGCTTCCGCGTCAATGTCATGAGGCAGCTCAACGGCATGGGAGCGGTGTTCCGAGCCATTCCGTCCAGCGCCAAAACCGCCGAGGAACTCAAGCTGCCGCCTGCCGTCATGGATATGTGCAAAATCAACAGCGGCCTGATTCTCGTGACGGGTAAAACGGGATCGGGCAAGTCCACGACACTGGCCGCCATGATCGATGACATCAACCGGCGGGAAAAGGGCCATATCCTGACCATTGAGGATCCGATCGAGTTTGTCCATACGCGCAAGAACTGCCTCATCAGCCAGCGCGAAATCGGCGTGCACGCCGCGTCATTCGCCTCCGCTTTGCAGTCGGCGTTACGCGAGGATCCGGACGTGATTCTGGTGGGCGAGCTTCGCGACCTGGAAACCATGGGCATCGCAGTCACCGCCGCGGAGATGGGCATTCTGGTCATGGCGACGCTGCATACCAACGGTGCTGCGCCGACGGTCGATCGCCTGGTGAACGCATTTCCCGCGGACAAGCAGCCGCACGTGCGCACCATGCTGTCCACCAGCCTGCGCGGCGTCGTCTCGCAACAACTCATTCAAAAGGCCGACACGCAAGGCCGCGTCGCGGCCTTGGAAATCCTGGTCAATACCCCCGCGGTCGCCAACCTAATTCGTCAGGGCAAGATGGACCAGCTGGAGAACGCCATGCAAAGCGGCGCGGCCAACGGCATGAGGCTGATGGATACGGCAATTCAAGCGCTGCTCGATTCGCGGCAAATTTCCGGTAAAGAAGCCTTTAAAAAGGCCATTAACAAATCTAAATTCGAACAGTTCCGCGACGCTTCCTCGCCGCCTTCACTGTAAGCTTCGCCGCGCGGCGCCGCTCGCCGCCGCGACCTAAGCTTGCTTGTCATGGCATAATTCGATATGACCCAATCACGCCGAATTCTCGTCACGAGCGCGCTGCCTTTTGCCAATGGTCCCTTGCATTTGGGCTACATTCTGGAGGCCGTTCAAACCGACATCTGGGTGCGCTTTCAGAAGCTGCGCGGCCATGAGTGCTACTATGTCTGCGCCGATGACACGCACGGCACGCCGATCATGCTCAAGGCCCAAGCCGAGGGAATCACGCCTGAGCAATTGATCGCGCAAGTGCATATTGACCACAAGCGCGATCTGGACGAGATGCTGATCGGCCTGGACAACTTCGGCTCGACGCATTCGCCCGAGAATCAAGCGCTGTGCAATCGCATGTATCTAACTGCACGCGAAGCTGGGTACATCGACCGGCGCAGCGTGCGCCAGGCTTATGACCAAACGGCCAAGATGTTTCTTCCCGACCGTTACGTCAGAGGTATTTGCCCGGTTTGCGGCACCCCCGATCAATATGGGGATAACTGCGAAAATTGCGGGTCGACGTATACGCCCGCGGATCTCAAGAGCCCGGTCTCCGTGGTCAGCGGCACCGTCCCTGTCTGGCGCGAGTCGGAACATTATTTCTTCAAGCTCAGTGCATTCGAGCAAGCCCTGCACAGCTGGGTGCGCAGCGGCGCGGTGCAGGAAAGCGTCGTGCGCAAGCTTGATGAATGGTTCACTCAGGGCCTTAAGGATTGGGACATCTCGCGCGACGCGCCTTACTTCGGCTTTGAGATTCCCGATGCGCCCGGCAAGTATTTTTACGTTTGGTTTGACGCCCCGATCGGCTATCTCGCGAGTTTTGCGCAGTTATGTGCGCGCAGCGGCTTGAAGTTCGATGATTTCTTCGCGCCCGATTCGAGCGCCGAGCTGCATCACTTCATCGGCAAGGATATTTTGTATTTTCACACGCTGTTCTGGCCGGCGGTATTGCAGGCATCGAAAATGCGCCGCCCCACTGCCGTGCATGCGCATGGTTTTCTCACCATCAATGGCCAGAAGATGTCGAAGTCGCGCGGCACATTCATCACTGCGCGCAAGTACCTGCAGAACTTTCCGGCCGAATACCTGCGCTACTACTTCGCCGCCAAATTAGCGACTGGCATCGATGATATGGACATGAACTTGGATGAGTTCGCCACTCGCCTGAATTCCGAGATCGTGGGCAAGCTCGTGAATATTGCCAGCCGTTGCGCCGGATTCATTACGCGCACTTCGGCCGGCAAGTTGGCGGACAGCCTGGCCGATCGCGACCTGTATGCGGGATTTGTCAGCGCCGGCGAGGGCATCGCTAACAGCTATGACGGCCGGGATACGGCCGCTGCCATCCGCGACATCATGGCGCTTTGCGATCGCGCCAATCAGTACGTGGATTCACGCAAGCCCTGGATGCTTGCCAAGGATCCGAAGAATGCCGCCGAAGTGCAGAGCGTCTGTACTCAGGCTTTGAACCTGTTCAGAGTACTGATGATTTACCTTGAGCCGGTGCTGCCGAACATGGCGGCGCGTGCGCGCGCTTTCTTGCGGGAGTCCGCTTGGACCTGGACCGCGGCGGCGGCGCCGCTGCTTTCCACCTCGATCAATGCCTATGAGGCGTTGGCCGTTCGACTGGACCTGAAGGCAGTGGCCCGCCTGGTCGAGCCGGAAGCGCCTGCGCCTGCCGCCTCGGTACTTCCCGCTCAGGCACCTAGCAAGGGCGGGGCCTCGGATGCCGCGACGTTGGCGGCGGCCGCCTCGGTCGAGGGCAATCTGATTTCAATCGATGACTTTTTGCGCATCGACCTGCGCGTGGCCAAAATCTTGGCCGCCGACTTCATCGCCGGCGCTGACAAGCTGCTCAAGCTGCGCGTCGATGTGGGCGAGTTAGGCGAGCGCGAGATTTTTGCCGGTATCCGTGGCGCTTACGACCCCGCTGCCCTGGTTGGAAAGCTGATCGTTGTCGTTGCAAATTTGGAGCCCCGCACCATGCGATTTGGCGTCTCGGAGGGCATGATGCTGGCCGCGGGTCCCGGCGGCAAGGACATTTTCGCGCTGTCGGCCGACTCGGGAGCGAAACCCGGCATGCGCATAAAGTGATATGAGCGAGAGAGCGCGACAGATCGCGGCGCGCATCGATGCATTGCTGCCGCAAACCCAATGCACCCGATGCGGTTATGCCGGCTGCAGTCCGTACGCCGCCGCGATCGCCGACGGCGTGGCGCAAATCAATCAGTGCCCGCCCGGCGGCGCAGCGACCATCGATGCCCTGGCACGCCTGCTGAATCGCCCGGCGCTGCCCCTCAATCCAGCGAACGGCGCCGAGTCGCCGCCGCTGCTCGCCTGGATCGACGAGACACGCTGCATCGGCTGCGCACGCTGCCTTACCCCGTGTCCGGTGGATGCGATCGTCGGCGCACAGAAGTACATGCACACCGTGATGGCCGATCGCTGCACAGGCTGCGAACTGTGCCTGCCGCCCTGCCCCGTTGATTGCATCGAAATGCGGCCCGCGCCGCCTGCCGTCAACCAGCCCGCGCTGAATAGGCAGCGCTACGCTGCCCATACCGGCCGCCTCGCAACTCAGGCCGCGGAGCGGCAACGGCAGCTCGATGATAGGAAGGCGAGCGCGGCGCGGCGCGCGGCGCTGCCGTGAATCCGCACAAGCGCCAGGAAATCTTTGCGCGCTTTCGGGCGGCAACCGCACAGCCGCGTACAGAACTGATTTATATAACACCGTTCGAACTGCTGGTCGCCGTCATCCTCTCGGCGCAGGCAACCGACAAGAGCGTCAACAAGGCGACCGCGGAATTGTTCCGCGTGGCGAATACTCCGGCTGCCATGCTGGCACTCGGCACCAAGGGTCTCTCGAAGTACATCAAGTCCATTGGACTTTACAATTCCAAAGCCAAGAACATCATTGCCACGAGTCGATTGCTGCTGGAGCGTCACGCCGGCGAGGTGCCGGCGACCCGCGAAGCGCTGGAGGAACTGCCCGGCGTGGGACGCAAGACCGCCAACGTCATTCTCAATACCGCCTTTGGCCACGCCACGATTGCAGTCGACACCCACATCTTCCGCGTCGCCAATCGCACCGGAATCGCGCCGGGCAAGACGGTGCGTGAAGTCGAGGGGAAGCTCATGAAGTTCGTGCCGCTGGAGTTCCGCCTGGATGCGCATCACTGGCTGATCTTGCACGGCCGCTACGTCTGCAAAGCCCGGCGCCCCGCCTGCCCGGTCTGCATCATCGCGGATCTCTGCGAGTATCGTCACAAGACGCCTGCATGAGTCTCATCGACGGCTACTCACGCGATCAATTGCGCCTCGCCTATGCGCAAGCCTGGGCCAAGCACCTGGCGCGCACACCCCTTGCGCCGCTCGAGGCGCAGATCGCGGATGTGATCGAAGCGCACCCGGAGTATCAGCCCGCCGTTGCCGATGCCGACACCGCGATCGGTTTTGAGCAAAACTCCGCACAAGGACTGGAGAATCCGTTTTTACATATGGGGCTGCATCTTGCGGTTCGCGAGCAACTCGCCGTTGACCGTCCCCCGGGGATTCGCGCTTTGCTGGCGCAGTTGCAGGCGCACTTCGGCGATACGCATCGCGCGGAGCATGCCCTCATGGAGGCCCTGGGCGAGGAGTTATGGATGGCTCAACGCGATGGCCGGGCACCCGATGAAAGGCAATATCTGGTTTTGGCGCGCAATCGCCTGGCCGCCCGATAATTCCCGGGCGAAAGGTTAACGAAGCTTCATGCGCGCTTCATCGGGACGGCTGCAGGCCACCGCTATTCTGATGTGCTGATAGTTGAATCAGCCGTTTTAGGAAATGCCATGCGTCTTGCATTTGCCGCCAGCACCGTGTGTCTCAGCATTCTGAGTTTCAGCCTTTTGATTCAGGCCGCCGAAGCCGCCACGCCTCTGGCGGCCACGGCTTATGCGATGCCCGCCGCCACCGCTACAACCCCGGCCCCGGTCGCGGGCGATGCCGCCGCAAAGCATCTGAAGCGCACCGCCTGCCTCAAAGAGGCCAGAACTAAAAAGCTGATTGGGGCGGATAGGACCGCGTTTCTAAAGAGCTGCATCGAGGCGCCGCAAGAGCCCATCTCGGCAAGCCGGCAAATACCGCCCGATCGTCCGTGAGCCTATAGCTTCCGCGCCGGCGCTGCAGTGATCGTCAGCCGAACCCTGTCCGGTGCGGCATCGCTCAATTGTAGAAAAAATGACCGCGTTCCGAGCAAATCGAACTGAACGATTTTGTGGGGCGAGTTGCAGCCGTGCTGGCCTTGAAAATCGTTCGCCGCAACCAACGCACCGTTTGACGCCACGTCGATCCAGAACGGCATATCGATCGCGATTCGATAGCTGCCGCCCGCCGGGATTTTAAAAGCCACCAAGCCGCCGTTTGATCCGTCACGCGGATTTTTCTTCGCGGGTGTGACCGCAAAGCTGACCTGTTCCTGCTTTGAGAGCTTAAGCTCGTACAAATGATTCAACTGCAGTACCGGCGCGGACTTCTGATTCGCGCCTGCGGCCACAGGCGTTGCTGAACCTGCGAACAACGCGCGCTCATGCGACACATCCCATTTGAAATCCACGCAAGAATCATCCGCAAGCACAGGAGCCGCGGCGGCAAACGCCGTTGCGAGAGCCATCGAACAATAAATGCTCCTAAGCATCTTGCTTGCGCTTCGGGATGTAGAGATCAGTGAGCGTGCCATCAAAGGCCTCCGCGGCGAACGCGACGGTTTCGGACAAGGTCGGGTGCGGGTGAATCGTCAGGCCGATGTCAGTCGCGTCGGCACCCATTTCGATGGCCAATGCCACTTCGGCGATCAAATCGCCGGCGCTGACGCCGACGATGCCGGCGCCGAGAACTCGGTGAGTCTGTGTGTCGAACAGCAGCTTGGTGAAGCCGTCGTCGCGGTTGAGCGCCAGCGACCGCCCGCTCGCCGCCCAGGGAAACGTACCCTTGCCGTATTCAATGCCGCGTGCCTTCGCGTCGGTCTCAGTGAGGCCGGCCCATGCAATTTCGGGATCGGTGTAGGCAACCGAGGGAATGCAGCGTGCATCGAATGCCGCTTTGTGTCCGGCCGCGACCTCTGCCGCGACTTTGCCCTGATGGCTGGCCTTGTGCGCCAGCATGGGCGCACCCACGATGTCGCCGATCGCGAAAATATGCGGCACGTTGGTGCGCATTTGCTTATCGACTTCGATGAGACCTCGGGCGCTCACCTCGACGCCCGCCGCGCCTGCATTGATGGCATTTCCGTTCGCCGTGCGGCCCACCGCGACCAACACGCGATCAAACAGCTGCGGTTCGGGCGAGTCCGGGCCCTCATAGTTTGCGCGCAAACCTTCCGCAAGCGCCTCGAGCTTCGTCACCTTGGTCTTCAACAAAATCTTCTTATAGCGCTTTTCAATGCGTTTTTGCAGTGGACGAACCAGATCGCGATCGGTCCCCGGCATCAGACCGTCCAAGAGTTCCACCACCGTCACCTCGACGCCGAGCGCGTCGTAGACGCAGGCCATTTCCAAACCGATGATTCCGCCGCCGATGACCAACAGGCGTTTGCAATCGGGCGGCAGCTCCAACGCGCCGCTCGAATCGATGACTCGAGGATCCTTCGGCAATCCGGGCAGCAGAGCCGATTCGGAACCCGCCGCGATGATGCATTGCTTGAAATCCACACGCCGCGTTCCATTCGCGCCCTTCACATCGAGAGAGTAGCCCCCCGCAAACTTTGCGTCGCCTTGGATGACCGTGACCTTGCGCTGCTTCGCGAGCAGCACCAGGCCGTTGGTCAATCTCGTGACGACTTTGTTTTTCCACCCACGCAGCAGATCGCGGTCGATCTGCGGGGGAGCAAAAACAATCCCATTGGCCGACATGTCGGCGGCATCTTCGATGACCTTTGCCGCATGCAACAAGGCCTTGGAAGGTATGCACCCAACGTTCAAACACACACCGCCCAGTACCGGCCAGCGTTCGATCAACGTCACCCTCAGCCCTAGGTCCGCCGCACGAAATGCCGCCGTATATCCGCCGACGCCGGCGCCGAGCACAACCAGATCGACGGCTCCTTCGGGGGCGGCGCTCACCGGTTTGGATGCAGGTTTCGCGGAACTCACCGCGGATGGCGCGGTCTTTGCGGGTGCCGGTGCCGGAGCGAGACCTGCGGCCTTCGTAGGCGCCGCAGCATCCGCCTCCACCATTGCAATCAAGGTTCCTGACGAGGCCGCGTCGCCCTTCTTGATTTCAACGGAGCTGATCACGCCGCTGACCGGCGACGGCAGGTCCATTGCCGCCTTATCGGACTCGAGCGAAATCAGCGGATCTTCAACGGCAACCTTGTCGCCCTTCTTGACCAGCACCTCAAGAACGGTCACACCTTTGACGTCGCCAAGATCCGGAACCCGCACCTCAACGGTGCTCACAGCAACGCCTTCACATCGCCGAGTGTTTTAGCGAGAAACACCACGAAGCGAGCCGCCTCGGCGCCGTCGATGACGCGATGATCATAGGACAGGGACAGCGGCAGCATCAGCCGCGGCACAAAGGCGCCGCGCTCGTAAACCGGTTTCTGAGTCGACCTCGAGACGCCGAGGATGGCCACTTCCGGAGCATTGATGATGGGCGTGAAGTAGGTGCCGCCTATTCCGCCCAGACTCGAGATCGTAAAGCTGCCGCCCTGCATTTCGGTGGCCTTCAGCTTTCCCGCCCGCGCCTTCTCGGATAGCGCCGTCAACGCGCGCGCGGTGTCATAGATGCTGAGCTGATCCGCATTAACGATGACCGGAACCACCAATCCGTTGGGCGTGTCGGCGGCGAAGCCAATGTTGAAGTACTTCTTCAAAACCAGATTTTCTCCGCTCTCGTCGAGCGAGGCATTGAATCGAGGAAATTCCCGCAACGCCAAAATGCAGGCCTTGATGATGAAGACCAAGGGAGTCAGGCGCACTTCCTCTTGCGCCGCCTTATTCTTGAGCGCGCCGCGCGCTGCCTCCAGATCGGTGATATCGGCATCCTCGTGCTGAGTCACATGCGGCAGATTCAGCCAGCTAGCCTGCAATCGGGTGCCGGAGATCTTCTGGATGCGCGACAGCGGTTTGACTTCGACCGGCCCGAAATGCGCGAAGTCCACGACCGGCACTCGCGGCAGCGGCGATACGGGCGCGGCGGTGGCGGCCGCGATAAGCAATCCTTTGACGTAAGCCTTGACGTCGTCCTGCGTGATTCGGCCTTTGACGCCGGTGCCCTGGATCTTGCCCAAATCAGCGCCCAGCTCACGCGCGAACTTCCGCACCGACGGGCTGGCGTGAGCCGTTGAGAATCCTTGTTCGTCGATCGCGATCAGTCGCAACTCGCGCGGCGCGCTCTGCGCTGCAGAGGGCGGGCTGTTCGGTTTTTCCGCCGCAGGCGGGCCCGGCGGCTTCTCATCCGCCTCCGCCTGTTTCGCAGGCGGAGGCGCTTTGGCGTCGCTGGGCGCGGTTGCCGGCGCGGGTGCGGGTGCCTTTTCCGCCGGCGCATCGGCCGCAGCGGGTTCGAGCAGCAGGATCACGGATCCTTCGGAAACCTTGTCGCCGGTCTTGAGTTTGACCTGAGTGATCTTGCCTGCCGCGGGGGCCGGCACATCCATCGCGGCCTTTTCGGTTTCAATTGTGACTAAGGGCGTTTCCTTGTCGATTTGCTGACCATCCTTGACCAGTACCTCGATGACGTTGACGTCCTTAAAGCCGCCAATATCCGGTACCCGAACTTCAATTGGGCTTGCCATGTTCGTCTAGACCGACACGGGATTGGGTTTTTCCGGATCGATGCCGAAATTCTGCATAGCCTTGCTCACCGTTTGCGCGTCGATCTTGCCCTCATCGGATAGCGCCTTGAGCGCGGCAACCACCACGTAGTGGCGGTCAACTTCGAAGAATCGGCGCAGCTCCGCGCGCGAGTCGCTGCGGCCAAAGCCATCGGTTCCGAGCACCGTATAAGGTCCCGGCACCCATTGCCGGATCTGATCCGCCACCGTCTTCATGTAGTCGGTGGCGGCAATGAAGGGTCCGCCCCGTTCCGCCAGAATTTGCTCGATATAAGTCTTTTTGCGCGGCTCGCCCGCATGCAGCATGTTCCAGCGCTCCACCGCGAGGGCGCTTCTGCGCAGCTCGCTGAAGCTCGTCACCGAATAGACGTCTGCCGGCACTCCATAACCTTTTTCGAGCAGCTCAGCGGCCGCAATCACTTCGCGCAAAATCGTGCCCGAACCAAACAGCGTTACCCGCACCTTGCCGCGGCCGCCGGTTTTCAGCAGGTACATGCCGTTTAGAATGCCCTGCGCCGCGCCGGCGGGCATCGCAGGATGCGCGTAATTTTCGTTCATCACGGTGATGTAGTAGAAGACGCTTTCCTGCTGCTGATACATGCGGCGCAGGCCGTCATGCACGATGACCGCCAATTCGTACGCATAGGCGGGATCGTAGGCGACGCAGTTCGGCACCGTGGTCGCCACCAACTGGCTGTGCCCATCTTGGTGCTGCAATCCCTCGCCCGCGAGCGTGGTTCGTCCGGCGGTGCCGCCCACCAGGAATCCGCGCGCCTGGCTGTCGCCCGCGGCCCAAATAAAGTCGCCGACGCGTTGAAAGCCGAACATGGAATAATAAATATAAAACGGGATCATGCTCACGCCGTGGTTCGAATACGCCGTGGCTGCGGCGATCCACGAGCACAGGCTTCCGGCTTCGTTAATGCCCTCTTCAAGAATCTGTCCCTGCTTATCCTCGCGATAGAACATGAGCTGATCGGCGTCCTGAGGCCTATAGAGCTGTCCAACCGAGGAATAAATGCCCACTTGCCGAAACATGCCTTCCATGCCGAAGGTTCGCGCTTCATCGGGCACAATGGGCACAACGTGCTTGCCGATGTTCTTGTCCTTGATCAGGGTCGTCATCATTCGCACCAACGCCATGGTGGTGGAAATTTCCCGATCGCCCGTGCCCTCGAGCAGCGTGCTGAAGACTTCGAGGGGCGGAATCGCCAAGGGAGGCGCGAGGGAAATGCGGGCCGGCAGATAGCCGCCGAGCGCGGCGCGGCGTTCTTGCAGATAGCGCATCTCTTCGCTGTCTTCGGCCGGCTTTCTGAACGACAGACCGGCGATTTCTTCGTCGGTGATTTGAATGTTGAAGCGATCGCGCACTTCCTTGAGATTTTCGTCGGTCAGTTTCTTCTGTTGATGGGTCGAGTTCAGGCCCTCACCCGCCTTACCCATGCCGAAGCCTTTGACGGTCTTCGCCAAAATCACGGTGGGTGCGCCCACGTGAGCGACTGCGGATGCATAGGCTGCATACACTTTTTCCGGATCGTGGCCGCCGCGGTTGAGGTGCCAGATCTCCTCATCCGACATGTTGGCGACCATTTCCTTGAGTTCGGGATATTTGCCGAAGAAATGCTCGCGCGTATAGGCGCCGCCCTTGGATTTGAAATTCTGATACTCGCCGTCGACGCACTCTTCCATCACGCGCTTCAAGAAGCCTTTTTGATCGCTTTCCAGCAGCGGGTCCCAACGCCCACCCCACAGAACCTTGATGACGTTCCAGCCCGCACCCAGAAAGGCGGCTTCGAGTTCTTGAATAATCTTGCCGTTGCCGCGCACCGGCCCGTCGAGCCGCTGCAGATTGCAATTGATGACGAAAATCAGGTTGTCGAGTTTTTCGCGTACCGGCATGGTGAGCGCGCCCATCGACTCGGGCTCATCCATTTCTCCGTCGCCCAAGAATGCCCAGACTTTCCGATCGGAGGTGGGGACAACGCCGCGATGCTCCAGGTAGCGCAGAAATCGCGCCTGAAAAATCGCCATCATCGGGCCCAATCCCATCGACACGGTGGGGAACTGCCAAAAATCCGGCATCAGCCACGGATGCGGATAGGATGACAAGCCGCCGCCGCGCACTTCTTGGCGAAAGCGCTGCAGCTGGCTCTCATCCAACCGGCCTTCCAGGTACGCGCGCGCATAGATGCCGGGACTGGAATGCCCCTGCATGAAAATCATATCGCCAAGATTGGTCGCGCTGCGCGCGCGCCAGAAATGATTGAAGCCCACCTCGTAGAGCGTCGCTGCCGAGGCGTAAGTCGCAATGTGGCCGCCGTATTCGGAATTCGTGCGGTTCGCCTGCACCACCATGGCGAGCGCATTCCATCGTATATAGGCTTCATTGCGCCGTTCCAACGATCGATCGCCCGGATATTCCGGTTCCTGCGCCCTGGAAATCGTATTAAGGTACGCAGTGTTCGGCTTGAATGGCAGGTACGCGCCCGACCGGCGCGTGAAATCCACCAGCTTTTCAAGCAAAAAATGCGCACGCTGCGGGCCTTGGGCGCGCATGACCGAATCGATCGACTCAAGCCACTCCTGAGTTTCGGTCGGATCGATATCTTCGAACGGCGATTGTTGCGTCATAGAAATGCACACTCACCCACGTGTCCTGTTAAGATGGCAGGCACGTTACAGCGCCCCTGCGCTAACTGCCATTACGTTGTTTACCAGCGCTATCTTCGGGGTTTGGTTTTTCACGGTCAAGAAGGAGCCTGTCTGAGTATTGCGCGTGGTCGCGACCTTTGCGTTTTTGAGATATGCCGACTCGCTTGCCCTTAGACCGCCTTCTCGTGCCGGTGCGCCAAATCAGCGCGCGGGTCAGCGCATCAACCCTCGCGCGCTACCCGAGCGCCGTGCTGTTTTTGCCGCTTGCGCCATCCGCCTCGGATTGGGAGGCGCTGCCGCACGCCCCGATGCTGCGCGCGCTCCATGGGCGTAGGGTGCGCAAACCCGGCGACACCTTTCACCTGCGAGTGGGCGCGCAGGCGCAAACTCTATTGGTAGTCGCCTGCGTTGCCGCCGAAGCCGGCACCTTTGAGCGCCTGCAAGCTGCCGGTAAAATCGCGCGCAGCGCCCTGGAAGGCGATCCGAAAACCGTATTGGTGTGGCAGCAAGGCTCTACAAGTGCCGACGCGACCTTCCACGCTCTCCTTGCGGCGCTCGAAGCCGCTGCTTTTCGCTTTGCGACCTTCAAAAGCAAGCCCAAAACACCAACTCCGCTCGTCAGGATTGACCTCGCGCGGCGCGGAAAGTTGCATGAGATGGACCTAACCCTCGCAACGGCCGCCGGCAACAATCTTGCCCGCTGGCTGACCGCTTTACCGCCCAACACGCTGGATGCTGCCGTCTATCGCCGTCTGCTGAAGCAATTTGCAAAGCGCCTGAAGTTGAATTTCAAATTTTATGGCGAGACGCAGCTCAAGCGCCTGGGGTGCGGCGCTTTCCTGGCGGTGGCGCGCGGCAACGCCATGCGCGATGCCGGCATTGCACTGCTGTCTTACCGTCCCCGTGGCGCTGCAGCACCCGCCGTCAGCTTGGTGGGAAAAGGCATCTGCTTCGACACGGGCGGCACGAATTTGAAGGCCCACAAAAGCATGTTGGACATGCATACCGACATGGAAGGCAGCGCCGTCGCGCTCGGCAGCCTGTATGCGCTTAAGACTCTGCGCTCGCCGCTGTCGGTCGATTGTTGGCTCGCCATCACGGAAAACCGCATCGGCTCATTCGCCTACAAGCCGCAGGATGTGGTGCGTGCCGCGAACGGCACGACCATTCAAGTCATTCATACCGATGCCGAGGGTCGGATGGTGCTGGCTGACGCACTGTGTCTCGCCGCGGGCAAGAAGCCCCGCGCAATCATTGACTACGCAACGCTCACGGGCGCCTGCATCCACGCGCTGACCGAGCGCTACAGCGGCGCATTCACCAATCGCCCCGAGACCCGCGGCTTGATCGAGTCCGCCGGCATCAGCAGCGGCGAGCGCGTCTGGTGCTTTCCGATGGACATAGATTACGACACGGATTTGGAAAGCAACGTTGCCGATGTGCTGCAATGTTCTGCCGATGCCAAGGGCGATCACATTTTGGCGGCGCGGTTCTTGAGTCGATTTGTGCCGAATGCCATTGCGTGGCTGCACTTGGATTTGGCCGCAGGCACCCGCCATGGCGGACTGGCGCACATCACCACGGAGATCACCGGATTTGGCGTGCGTTACACGCTCGATCTCTTGCGCCGCGGCTGGCCTGCAGGGGCGGCAGCCGCATGAATCGCCTCACCATCCAACGGCCTGATGACTGGCACGTGCATTTGCGCGACGCAGATGCCTTGAAGGCAGTCGTACGTTTCACTGCCGAGCGCTTTGGGCGCGCCATTGTGATGCCGAATCTCAATCCCGCGATCACCACCACCGCGCTGGCCGGCGCCTATCGGCAGCGCATCGTCGCAGCGCTGCCCGCAGGCAGCCGATTCGAACCGCTGATGACTTTGTATCTGACCAACGACACCGCTACGGAAGAAATCGACCGCGCCAAGAATTGCGGCTTTATCCATGGCGTGAAGTTCTATCCTGCCGGCGCGACCACGCATTCGCAGACCGGCGTCACCGATCTCAAGCATGTCGATGGCGTGCTGGCGCACATGGAAAAAGTCGGGATGCGGCTTCTGGTGCATGGCGAGTCACCAGAGAGCAACGTCGATGTATTTGATCGTGAAACGCACTTCATCGATACCGCGCTCGCGCCGCTGCTAGAACGATTTCCCGCGCTGTCCGTGGTATTCGAGCACATCACCACGGCGCGAGCGGTTGAATTTGTCCGCACCGCGCGCAGCGGTGTGGCCGCCACCATCACGCCGCAGCATCTCCTGCACAATCGCAATGCGATTTTCACCGGTGGCATACGGCCGCACTATTATTGCCTGCCGATACTGAAACGCGAGCGCGACCGGCAAGCGCTGATCGAAGCCGCGACCAGCGGCAATCCACGCTTTTTCCTGGGTACCGATAGCGCGCCGCACGAGCGCGCCGCCAAGGAGACAGCCTGCGGCTGCGCGGGCATGTTCACCGCGCATGCGGCCATCGAGTTATATGCGGAGGCGTTTGGCGCCGCCGGAAAGCTCGATCGACTGGAAGGATTTGCCAGTCACTTCGGCGCCGACTTTTATGGTCTGCCGCGGCACACCGACAAGATTACCCTGCTCAAGGAATCCTGGAGCGGTCCGCAGCAGTTCGCCTTCGGCAGCGGTACCTTGATACCCTATCGCGCCGGCGAACCGATTGGCTGGCGCCTGGCCCCAGCTTAAGCATGTCGCAGATTCCACCGATTACTTTTGCAACGCGCTTCCGCGGATTTTTGCCGGTGGTAATCGACGTCGAGACGGGCGGCTTCAATGCGCAGACCGACGCGCTGCTCGAGATTGCCGCGGTACTGATCGAGATGCGCAGCGACGGCACGCTGGCGCGCGGCGAGACGCATCGCTACCACGTCATCCCCTTTCCGGGGGCAAACATGGAGCCGGCATCCATGGCGGTGACCGGGATCGATCCGCATCATCCATTGCGGCCGGCCATCTCCGAAGAAGATGCGCTACAGCGCATCTTCAAAGAAGTCAGGACGGCGATCCGGACGGCCGACTGCACCCGCGCAGTGCTGGTCGGCCACAATGCATCCTTCGACCTGAACTTTTTAAATGCCGCGGTCGCGCGCGCGCAGGTGAAGCGCAATCCCTTTCATCCTTTTTCCTGTTTCGACACCGCCACGCTGGGCGGCATCGCCTTCGGCCAGACGGTGTTGATGCGGGCCACCTTGGCCGCGGGTCTCGAGTGGGATAGCTCTTCAGCGCATTCCGCAGCCTACGACGCGGAGCGCACGGCAGATCTCTTCTGCATCGTGTGCAATCAATTTCAAGGCGTGTTCGATGCGGGCCGCAGGCGCTTGGCGGCCATGGGACCCCTCGAAGTCGAGCCGGATCCCGAGGTCGCAGGCCCGGAGGCCCCTTAGGCGGCTACGGCGCCGGCTTCGGCGAGCAACTGCTGCAATTCGCCGCTCTTGTACATCTCCAGAGCGATATCGCAACCGCCAACCAGCTCGCCGTTGACATAGAGCTGCGGGAAGGTTGGCCATTTTGAGTAGGTCTTCAGCGCCTCACGAACTTCCGGGTCTTCGAAAATATTGATATGCGCGAACTTCGCCTTGCAGGCCTTCAAAGCGCCCACGGTCTGGGCGGAAAAGCCGCATTGCGGAAAATCCGGCGTCCCCTTCATGTAAAGCACCACGGGGGCGGCAGATAGCTGGCTTTTGATTCGTTCAATCGCGTCCATAGTCGATAATCTCCACGTTATTCAGCCAATTGTACGATAACCGTCAAGACGGCACCCATTCGCATCGTTGAATTATTGGGGTCAGTCCCCTATTCTTCCAGGTTGCCGCAACGCACGATGCGCGCCTCGACTGAGATCCGACGCAAAAAACTTATGGAGGGGAATCGCATGAACCCATTAAACACCGTCAAATGGCCCCTGATCTTAGGATTCCTGCTTGCTGTCGTCATAGCAGCCCTGGTGGAAGGCGGCTTGACCTTCAACTCAATCACCCTGGCGGCGTTCACCCGCTGGCTGCACATCTTCGCCGGCATATTCTGGATCGGGCTGTTGTACTACTTTAACGCGGTGCAGACGCCCGCCATGGCCGTGGCGGCCGCCGATAAAGGCGGTCCGGGCGGCGCCGGCGTCAACAAGTACATCACGCCGCGTGCGCTGCTCTGGTTTCGTTGGTCGGCCCTCGCCACGTGGCTGTTGGGTGCCTGGCTGCTCTCACAGACTCACGGCCGCTTTGTCAGTGCCTTTACCTTGAGCCTGCTCGATCACCCGACTTCGCGCCCGAACCTCATCATTGGAATTGGCGCCTGGCTCGGCACCATCATGCTCTTCAATGTCTGGGGACTGATTTGGCCCAATCAGAAGAAGCTGTTGGGCATCGTGCCCGCAACCGATGAGCAGAAGGCGAAGGCGCGCAAGGTCGCCCTGTATGCTTCGCGTATGAACTTTTTGCTGTCCGTGCCCATGCTGATGTGCATGATCGGACCGATGCACGGACTGCCCTTCTAAATGACGGCGGCGCCGCGGCCGGATCTGGAGCCGCCCGTAACGGTTCCTACCGACCTGCCGCAGCAGGTTGCGGCGGCGCTTTCAGAAGATATCCGCGGCGGTGATCTCAGCGCTGCGCTCATTCCGCCCGAAAAAAACGGCCGTGCCACGGTCATTACACGTGATGCGGCAATTCTCTGCGGCATTCCTTATGTGGAGGCAACTTTCAGGCAGGTGGATGCGCGCGTGAGTTTCGACTGGCGTGTCCTCGAGGGCGAGTCGATCAGCGCCAATCAGGTTTTGTTCAGCGTTGATGGACCGGCACGGGCGCTGCTGACGGCCGAGCGGACCGCGCTCAATTTCTTGCAATTGCTGAGCGGCACCGCGACCGCGGCGCATCGGTACGCGCAGCTGCTGGCCGGAACGCGCTGCCGCCTGCTCGATACGCGCAAGACCATTCCGGGGTTGCGGACCGCGCAAAAATACGCCGTGTGCGTGGGCGGCGGGCACAATCACCGCATGGGGCTGTTCGACGGAATTCTCATCAAGGAAAATCACATCGCAGCGGCCGGCGGCATCGCACTAGCGGTCGCCGCGGCGAAGCGCAACGCTGCGAAAGTGCCGGTGGAAGTCGAAGTCGAGGATCTGGCGCAATTACAGGCGACGATCGACGCCGGCGCCGATATCGCGATGCTGGATAATTTCTCACTCGAGGCCATGCGCGAAGGCGTGGCGCGGAACGCCGCGGCAAAACGTCCTTTGAAAATCGAGGCCTCCGGCGGCATCACAACCGACACGATTCGCGCCATCGCGGAGACCGGCGTGGATTTTATCTCCGTCGGCAGCATCACCAAGCATCTGCATGCGGTGGATCTGTCGATGCGATTTGAATGGCGCGCGTAAGCGCCTGACTGAGGATTCCCGCGGCCGGCGGGAAATCAAGCGCTGTTGGCAGCCTTCAGCACGCGCGTCGGCTGGGAGACGCCGTAGCCTTGCGCGTAATCCACGCCCAGGCTCTGCAGCATATTGATGATTTCCTGATTCTCGGCAAATTCAGCGATGGTCTGCTTGCCGGTGAGATGCCCAATCTCGTTGATCGAACGCACCATTTCGCGATCGATGGGATCGTGCAGGATCTCTTTGACGAAGCTGCCGTCGATCTTCAGGTAATCGACCGGGAAATGCTTCAAGTAGCCGAACGATGACAACCCGGTGCCGAAGTCATCCAGCGCGAACTTGCAGCCCAATTCCTTGAGCGCCTGGATGAAGCGATTAGCCTGCGAGAAGCTGGCGATCGCCGCGGTCTCGGTGATTTCGAAGCAAATCTTCGTGGCGTCGAGGCCGCTGCGATGAAATTGGTCGATCACGTAGGGCAGGAATTTGTCATCGCCCAGGCTCTGGCCGGAGAGGTTGATCGAACACATGGTGAGCTTTTCACGCTCGTCGGCTTCCGAGACCAGCCAGCGGAAGGCGTTTTCAATCACCCAGCGGTCGATGCTCGGTGTAATGCCGTAGCGCTCCGCGGCAGTCATGAAATTATCCGGCCCGACGATCTTGCCCGCCTCATCGCGCATGCGCAGCAGCAGTTCGTAGTGCGCGCCCGCCTCGGTCTTTTGCAGCGGCATGATCGTCTGCCTGAACAGCTCGAAGCGACCCTCCTCCAGCGCGTTATTGATGCGCGCGGCCCATTGCATCTCGCGCCGGCGGCGCATTAGATCGATGTCATTTTCCTCAAAGCTATGGACGCGATTGCGGCCGGCTTCCTTGGCGGCCTGGCAGGCGCTGTCGGCGGCGCTCAAGACCGCAGCGACATCGGCATTGTCCGCGGAGATCGGCACCACGCCGATGCTGGCGCCCAATCGGAAGGTGCGCTCTTCCCAGGTGAACTTGAAATTGCGCACCGCTTCGCGCAGCGCTTCCGCAGTGCGCATCGCTTCATCCAGCGAACAGCTTTCGAGCAAAATGCCGAATTCATCGCCGCCCAGGCGGGCCAGCGTGTCGCGCCAGCGGACCTTGGATTTGAGCAGCGCGCCGACCTGGCCGAGCAAGGCATCGCCGGCGCTGTGGCCACAGGTGTCGTTGACGATCTTGAATTGATCCAAGTCGAGGACGCATAGTGCGTAGGAAGTTTCGCGCGCTTTGGCGCTCTTCAAGGCCCGCTCCATACGGCTCTCGAACTCGCGCCGATTGACGAGGCCTGTGAGCACGTCATGACTGGCGTGATAGCTCAAGCGCCGATTGAGTTCGCGCGCCTCGCTGACGTCGTGGAAAACCAGCACGCCGCCTGAGACCGCACCGCTGCCGTCGCGGATCGGCGATGCGGTGCTCTCGACGTAGATTTCATTGCCGTCGCGGCGGATGAGCAGCATCGGGCGCACCGATTTTATCGAACGGGTGCGGCGGATAGCCACCGCCAGAGGATTCTCCAACGGCTCGCAGGTCTCCTCGTGGAAGGCGCGAAAGATTTCCTCAATGGCGCGGCCCTGGCTGTCCTCGAGCCGCCATCCCGTCAATGCCTCAGCCACGGGGTTGACGTAATCGATGACGCCCTTGGCGTCGGTGGTAATGACGCCGTCGCCGATGCTTTGCAGGGTGATCTGCGCGCTTTCTTTCTCGCGAAACAGCGCTTCCTCGTAAAGCTTGCGCTCGGTGATGTCGAGTTCGACACCAACCAGGCGCAGCAAGCGGCCCTTATCGTCGACCTTGGCCTTCGCCCGGCTGATGACCCAACGCCATTCGCCGGTGGCGTGACGCATGCGATGCAGGCTCTCGAAAATCGGCGTCTTGCCGGCAACGTGATCGCGGATCGCGGCCTGCACTCGCGACATGTCATCGGAGTGCACCAGCGTGCGCCAATCGGGCGCCTGACCCACATCGCTTTCATCGTAGCCGAGCATGGCTTTCCAGCGCGGCGACAAGTAGACCCGGTTGTTCAATGTATCGAAATCCCACAGCCCGTCGTTGGCGCTATGGATGGCCAGCTCGTTGCGCTCTTCCAGGTCTTCGAGGTGGCGCTGAATCTCGATGCGCTCAAGACCGGTCGCAAGACTTGAACCCACCAGCTTCATGAGCAGATGCAGCTGCACATCCCAGTTGTCGCGCGGCCGTGCATTGGCGATGCCGAGCAGGCCAGCGGGCCGCCCTTTGATCGAATAGCCGATCATGAGCACCGAACCGATCCCTAGGTTACTCCACACTGCCGCATCGTCGGCCTGGTCTTCGCGAGGCGCGCTGGAATCGCGCACCTCGGACACACGCAGCGGCGCCAGTCGCGATTGCAGCCAGGGCAGTTCATCCAGGGATTGGCCGCGCAACTGTTCTGGGTTGCCCGTGGCCAACATGCCGCGCGCAACTTGGACATCGCCGATGACACCCAGCTCAGGGTCCAGCGCGACGTGAAATGCCGTGTCGACGCGGGTCGCCTCGCGCAACAGTTCTAAATTGGCAATGATGGTATCGAGCGCGGTCGCAGCGGTCATGGTTTGAAAGTCGACCGCAATTTTGGTGCAAATTACATCAAAGCCTACGATGGGCTTGGGACCGCGCCGCGGCCAAGATTGCGGCGACAATATGTCCGAGGCGCTCAGGTCTGGATGGCGGGGATCGTTTGGAGCTATGGCCATGCGCCTTCACTGGTCCCAAGAGAGTAACGGTTGTATATCAATAGTTTGCCACTCAATCCCGAACGAAACGCGAATGCGTCACACAGTTCCGTCGCTTCGCAATCTCGCAGCTACAGCCGGATTCTCGCATAAGTTATCAGGAATACAAGCTAAGCGATTGTATTAATAGGGCTTCGGGCAAAAGATCCGTCAAAAGCCTGTGAAATTCAGTTCAGCGCCGCTCTCGCCGACTCGAATAACCTCGCAAGCCTCTGTTCCATATCGGCCTGCAACGCTTCCAGCCCTGCGGCATCGAGACCCTTCGCAACGTACACGGGCTCACCGACCGCAATGACGATGCGCGCGCCGAATTTTGGGATGACGAATCGATCCCAGCTGATTTTCCAAGCGCGGGACGCGCAATAGCTCAAAGGCACGATGGGCCGCTGCGAGAGTTGCGCGAGCAGCAGCGCTCCGGATTTGAACTTCCATGGCGGTCCGCGAGGGCCGTCCGGAGCGATGACCGGCGAGATGCCCTCATGCACCAGCGCCTGATAGAAATCGCGTAGTGCACGCGCACCGGTGTGCGTTGAGGAGCCGCGGATCACCTCGCCGCCGAGACGGCGCACGAGCATTGCGCCGAATTCGCCGTCGACCGAGGGACTGATCAAGACGCCCAGTTTCACGCCGGCATCGCGCTGATCGAACAGATATTTGGCGCAGAACAATTGGTGCTGATGCCAATACACGGGAATGAACGAAGGCGCGCGCGCGAGCGACGCGCTGATGTGCTCGGCACCGAGGATTCGCACCACTTTGCACCACCCGATCACCAGACGCATCAACCCCAGCACGATCGGCGCCGCGATCTTGTAAAGCCACTGCCTACCCTTGGTCAGTCGACGGCCTGAGCGCGTCTGTTGATCGTAAATGGTGTTGCGAAGGCCGCCGTCTTCTCGTTTCTTTTGCACGGCTGGTATTGTCGGGAAGCGCTCCGTGGGGCGCAACGCCTAAGTTACAATGCCGGCATGCAAACCATGGCAATTCCGCCGGGACCGGCCGAAGGCTTCGATATCGGCGGCAGCGAGGAGTCGCTGGCCCGCATGCAGGATTATTTTGTCCGCTTTGGCGATCTCTACCGGGTATTCGCCCCGAGCCGCGGCGTATTCAACTATGTCATCAATCATCCCGATGACATCAAGCGCGTGCTTTTGACCAATCACCGCAACTACACCAAGGGCGAGGGCATCGATCGGGTCAAGATCCTGCTGGGCAACGGCATCATGACCAGCGAGGGCGCGTTTTGGCGCAGGCAACGGCGCATGATGCAGCCCGCCTTTCACCGGCGCGTCATCGATCAGTTCAGCCATCTGATCAACGAGGTCAACGAAAAGTACGCCGCACGCTGGGCGGCGATGGCCGCGCGCGGCGAACCGGTCAATGTCTCGATCGACACCAGCGAAATGACGCTCGAGATCGTGCTCAAGTCCATCTTCGGCACCGACCTGGACCGGTTGGCGCAGCAAATGGGCGTCAACCCGTTCGAGGTGGTCGCCAAGCAATCAAATCGCGATTTGAAATTTGCGTTTCAATTTCGATCGCTCGGCCGCCTGGTTGGCGAGCTGATTCAACAACGCCGTCATGCTCCGGAGGAGCACTTCGATTTTCTCAGCATGTTCATGCTGTCGCGGGACCGGGAAACCGGCGAGCCGATGGCCGACAAGGAATTGATCGATGAGGTACTGACGCTGATTGTCGCGGGCCACGAAACCACGGCCGCCGCGCTGACCTGGACCTGGTACTTGGTCAGCCGTCATCCGCAGGCCGCCGAGCAGTTGCGCGCGGAGGCGGACCAGACGAGCGTCGCAGGCGTCCTGGGGTTGGGTGCCGCCGAGGCGATGTCCTTTACTCATCAGGTGTTGCAGGAATCCTTGCGGCTCTATCCGCCGGGCTGGCTCATCACGCGCCGCTCCATCGAAGCCGACGAGCTCGGCGGCTTCCCAATCGCCCCTCGCACCGATGTGTTCATCAGCCCCTACATGCTGCACCGGCATCCGCATTTTTGGAGCGATGCCGAAGAATTCAAACCGGAGCGATTCGCCGACGCCGATGCCAACGAGCGTCACAAATTTGCATATATTCCCTTTGCAGTAGGCCCGCGCCACTGCATCGGCGAGAACATCGCCATGTTTGAAATGCTGGTGCACTTGCGCACCATGATGCGGCGTTTTCGCCTGAGGCGGGCCACGGACGAACCCATTGAATTCGAGGCGCAAATCAATCTGCGGCCCCGCTCCAATCTCATGATGACGGTGGAAGCAAGATGAACGATGCAAACAGGCTCGGTACGTACACCACCTTTGTCGAGGTGCTCGAAGACAATCAGGACGTCGATCGAAGCGTGACTTACGTTGAAGGCGAGAATAACGAACGGCACGTACCGTTCCGGGAGGTGCATGCCCGCGCCCTGGGCATTTTGTATCACCTGCAGGCTGCCGGTGCGCGCCGCGGCGACAAAATGATCATTTTCTTGAGCAACAACGAGCAATTTCTCGATGGATTCTGGGCGGCGCTGTGCGGCGGCATCGCGCCGGTGCCGCTCGCGGTCGGCATCAGCGACGAGCATCGCCACAAGCTGCTGCGCGTGGCGCGCAAACTCGGCAATCCGCTGCTTTATACCGACGCGAAGAGCTTGGAACGTCTCGGCGCCCTCGCCTCGCAGGTGGGCGAAAGCGAATTGTTCGAACAGCTGAAGGGCCGCGTGTTTCTGGTGGAATCGATCACGGACATCTCGAAAGCCGGTAAAATCGTCCGGCCGGCGCCCTCTGATCTGGCGTTCATTCAGTTTTCCTCCGGATCGACCAGCGAACCGAAGGGCGTGATGCTGACCCACGCGAACTTGATCGCCAATACGCAGGGTGCGACCGCGGTCGGCAAGTTCAACCCTCACGATATTTCCTTGAGTTGGATGCCCCTCACGCACGACATGGGCTTGATCGGATTTTACTTGATGCAGTTCGCGAATCGCGTGCACATCAACCTCATGCCGACCGAATTGTTCGTGCGGCGGCCGGTGCTGTGGCTGCAGATCGCCGCCAAGAAACGCGTAACGCTGATTTGCTCGCCCAACTTCGGCTACCGCCACTTCCTGAAAGTGCTGGGCGATCGGCGTCTGGAGAACACCGATCTGTCTTCGATTCGAAGCATCTATAACGGCGCCGAGCCGATTTCCGTTTCGCTGTGCAATGAATTCATGAATGCGCTGGCGTATACCGGATTGAAGCGCAGCGCGATGTATCCCGTGTACGGCCTGGCCGAGGCCAGTCTCGCGGTGGCTTTTCCGCCGCAAAACACCGATTTCCGCTGGATCCGTCTGAATCGCCATCGCCTCGGTGTGGGCTCCAAAATTGAACTCAATCCCATCGAAGCGCGCGACGCGTTTGAGGTGGTGAGCGTGGGCCACATCGTGCCCAATACGGAATTGCTCATCGCCGACGACTCGCGCACCGGCCTGGCGGACCAGACGGTCGGCCACATTTTGATTCGAGGTCCCAGCGTCACCAGCGGCTACTTTGGCGATGCGGAAGGCACGGCGGCAGCCATCGACGCGAGCGGCTGGCTCGACACGGGCGATTTGGGCGTGCTCCACGAGGCTGCGCTTTATATCGTTGGACGTGCGAAGGAGATCATCTTCGTCAACGGTCAAAATTATTATCCCTATGATCTTGAGAACATCGCGCAGCACGCGCCGGGCATGGATTTGAACAAGATCGTCGCCGCAGGCGTTGCAAGGCCCGGATCCCAAGGCGAGGAGCTGGTGATGTTCGTGCTCCATCGCGGTAACATCCCTACGTTCCTGCCGACGGCGAATGCAGTCAGCCGGCTCATCAACGAATACACGGGACTTGAGGTCGCGCAAGTCATTCCGACCAAGCGCATCCCGAAGACCACCAGCGGCAAGGTTCAGCGCCATCTTTTGGAACAGGCCTATATCGAGGGCGAATTCGACAGCGAACTGGCAGAACTCAAGGCGCTGCGCGAAGCCCGCGGCGCCCCGGATCGCGAAGCGGGCGCAGGTCTCGAAGCTCGATTGCAGGCGCTGTGCGAAGCCGCGCTGCCGGGAAAGAGAATCGATGTGAACGACAACTTGTTCGAGATCGGCGCCAGTTCTCTCAAGCTGATCGAAATCCACGAAAGCGTCGACAGCGACTTTCCCGGACTCATCGATCTAACCGAATTGTTCGACTACCCCACCATCGCGCAGCTGGCGAAGCATCTGGAGGGCAAGCTCAAAGCGATTCCCCCGCGCTGAAGGTATCGCAATTATCGATTTTCCCCGAATCGAATCCGCGGCGAAACCAGCGGACCCGTTGCGCAGAAGTGCCGTGGGTAAAGCTGTCCGGGACGACGGTCCCCTGAGTGCGCTTTTGCAGAGTGTCATCGCCCACCGACGAGGCCGCAGCCAGGCCCTGATCCAAATCGCCGGGCTCGAGAATTTTTCGCGCGCGATTGGCCTGCTGGGCCCACACGCCGGCAAAACAGTCGGCTTGCAGTTCAACCCGCACCGACACCTGATTGGCGCCGACGCGTCCCGCGCGGCGCTCGGACTGCGCCGCGCTGTCGGTTATCCCCAAGAGATTTTGCACATGGTGCCCCACTTCGTGAGCAATGACGTAGGCGCGCGCGAACTCTCCCGGGGCGCCAAATTCCGTGGCGAGCTGCTGATAAAAAGAAAGGTCGACATAGACCTTTTGATCGCCAGGACAGTAGAACGGTCCGGCGGCCGAACTCGCGAGACCGCACGCCGAGCCGATTTGACCGCTGAACAGCACCAGCTTGGGCCGGGTATAAACCTTGCCCATGTTTTGGAAGTACGCGCCCCAGACCGCTTCCGTATCGCCCAGAATCGCGCGCACGAAATCGACTTGCGGATCGTTGGGATTGATCGCCGCCGGCGCTTGCGCGGGCGCAGTGACCGGTTGCGAGTCGCCGTTCAGCAGACTCAGCAGCGTCGACGGATTGATGCCCATGAAATAACCGATCACCACAATGACGATAGTGCCAATGCCGATGCCGGCACCCCGACCGATTCCCGAACCGCGCTCGTCCTCGACGTTGTCGCTACGGGGGCTTTCATCCAGTTTCATAGTCGATCTCCGGCTCGTAGGTTCAGCATGCTGAGCTGCGCATCATAGGCCGTGCTCAAGCGGCGGCACCGTATAATGGTTTCTTCAGCCGCCAGCGTCTGTAGGACCAGAGCCAATCGGCGGGACTCTTGAGAACATCGACTTCGCAGGCGCGCGCATAACGCTCGGTTACCTGATTGGCGGCCACCGCCTCGCGGCCGTCCCACAGCGGCAAGAACTCGACTTCGTAATAACTGCGCCGCACGCGCCGCACATGGGCATACAGGATCGGCAGGCGCAGGGCGCGCGCAATCTGTTCGGCACCTATATAAAATGCGGTGTCTTGGCCCAGAAATCGGGTCCAATAGCGCTGCTCCGTGGATACCGGCGCTTGGTCGGCGTTCATGCCCACCGCGCGCACCACGCCGCGCCGGCGAAAAAAATCCGCCAGCAAATCCTTGGCGGGCACCAGTCGCGCGCCGAAGCGCGAGCGCAGCTTGAACATCAGGCGCTCCGCCCAGGCGTCGTGCAGCGGCTTGTAGGCCGCATCCACGGGATAGCCAAGCTGCAGCGTCACACCGTGCAGCAGCCACTCCCAATTGCCGAGATGCGACGTCATGAACATGATGGACTGCCCGGCGTCCAGGTATTGCCGCGCCAATTCGCCGTTGATCACGCGCATGCGGCGGCGCATGTCATCCTCGGTCATCGACACCGACTTCAACATCTCGATCGAAACGTCGCAAAAGTTCCGCAGGAATTGTTTGTGGATGACCTCGCGCTCGGCCGGACTCAGGTCAGGAAAGACTTTGTCTAGCTGCTCGCGGATGACGTGCTCGCGGTGGCGCACCATGTAGTAAGCGAGAAAGTAGAGAAACGCAGAAAATGCGTATAACGCGGCCCAAGGCAGGCGTGACAAAAGTTTGATCATGGAAACCCGCGGACGGCGTCGTTTCGAAATTCTAACATACTGTTTCTAAACGGTTTCGCAGCCTTCAAAAGGGACAGCGGTATTATAGATGGGTGAGCAGCGCAGAATTCATCCCCCCAGGCATCTTGGCGCCCGTTGCGGGCGGCACAATGAAAATCGACATCATTCGTGCCTCCCTTGACTCTCACGTCGACAAAGAGGATCGGGTCGCGGTCGAGGCGCCGCTCGAGTACATGCTGCACCATCCGGCGCTCGGGCTCGAACCGGTGTCATTCGGCACGACCATGAGAACGCCGGGCGACGATGAAAACCTGGCGGTGGGTTTGCTATACGGCGAGGGCATTGTCAATCAGGCCGGCGACATCGACACCGTCGAATCGAGCACGCGCCGCCCCAACGTGGTCAATGTGCGCCTGCGCCCCGAGGTGCACATGGAAACGCAAACCGCGACGCGGCGTTTTTCAGCCGGTTCGAGCTGCGGGGTGTGCGGCACGACCGGGCTCGATGCGGCGATCGCCCGTGCGGCCGCAACCCGTATTGCGCCGACCCGCGCCATCGAGCTGGCGCTGTTGTTCAGTTTGCCGGAACGCATGCGCGCGGCTCAGTCCAAATTCGGCGACACCGGCGGCATTCATGCCGCCGCGTTATTTGATTTTTCCGGCGGCCTCATCGCGGTGGCGGAAGATGTCGGCCGTCACAACGCCTTCGACAAGCTGGTCGGTGAGCTGCTAATGGCCGGACGTTTGCCGCTCAATGAGCACATTATTCTTTTGAGCGGCCGCGCGAGTTTCGAGCTCACGCAAAAGGCATTGCGCACCGGCGTCGGTATTCTCGCGGCCATTGGCGCGCCCTCGAGCCTTGCGGTCAATCTGGCCCTCGCTTCCGGCCTCACGCTGGCGGGCTTTGTGCGCGACAAGCACTGCAATGTGTACTCGAATCCGCAGCGCTTTACCGCGAATGCCGAATGGTCGACCGCTAAATAACCAATTGCTCTGCCCCGGCAGTGCCGGCGACGCTCGGCGCCAAGGTTGTTTTTCGCGGCTTCGGCTTGGATTTAATTTTAGGCCACCACGGCAGCGCTTCCGTCATCACCAGCACCTTTCCGGGGGCCAGGGCCGGCTGATAACCTGGTAAATTCTTCAAAATGTCGCGCCAGCCGGGCCCGGCCAGCGCCGCGCACAAGCGCAGCACCGCGGTATGCCCAAGATTGTCTTTTTGGCAGGCGAGAAAATAGTTCTCCTCCACCAACGGCGCGAAGTGCAGTCCGAACTCGAGGGCGGCGGCCTCGACGCCGACGCCCGCATCGGCCAAGCCGCTGGCCACGCACAACGCCACGGCAACGTGGGTTTCTTCGGTCAGTCCGCCGTATCCGGGCAAGTCGCTGGGATTCAACGAATGCTCATGCATGAGATGATCGATGAGCATTCGTGTGCCGGAACCGATCTGCCGATTGACGAATCGCAGCCGGTGCCGAACCACATCAGGGAAAGTGCGAATGAGCGCCGCATGCTCGCGCCTTACCATCAAGCCCTGCATGCGCCGCGAACAACCGATCAACTTATGCCGCCCTGGCTTGAGCAGGGGCTTCAGGGCCTTGGCAAACACCGGCGCGGCACCACGCAACGCCGGGACGTGAAAGCCCGCCACGAGGCATTGCCGGTCGGATAACCCCCGCAGCGCATCCTCGCTTCCCTGAAATCGAATATCCAGGTGCAGGTCCGCGCTGTCGGCGACATGTTTCTGAAGCACGGACAGCGCCATGTCGTGGCTGGCTTGTACCGCGAGCAGCTGGTGGCGCTGATCGTGGGCCTCGTCAACCACGCGCGCGAGGTCGGAACGCAAAGCTTCGATGTGAGGCTGCATTCGCGTGCGCGCGCGCCGTTCGGCCCACAGCAGCTTTTGCGCAAACTGCGTCGGCCGGGCTCGTTGTCCTTGCGACCAGACAATGAGCGGTTCGCCCAGCTTCTGTTCCCACTTTCTGAGCGAGCCCCAAAGGTGGCGGTAAGAGCATCCGAGGGACTGCGCCGCGTGCCGGATCGAGCCCAGTTCCAAAACTGCGCTGAGAAGATCAAAGAGCGGATTGCCGAGCGTCGCCCCACGCTGCTCGCCCGGCTCGAAGGCATACCGCAAGTGCAATCCGAGACAGGTCTCGGCCTTCGTTGCAACTTTGGTACACCGCATCCAGCGCCCCGCGATTAGCCCTTTTCTTATGGCGCAATTGTACCCTAGGGTGAGATCAGCAGCGGCGCGTCAAAACCGTTGTCAGCCAGGATTTTCTGTCCCTGCGGCGACAAAATAAAGAGCGCGAATTGCGCCGCTTGACCCTGATTCGCATCCTTTAAGATAGTCAGTCCGTAATTGGTTTCGACGGCAAGTGCCGGCGGGAGGTGAATCATGGTTGCGCCGGGCAGCGCCGCAGCCACTGCCGCGCCGCCGGTGCAGTAGGCGAGAAAGACGTCCGCCCGCTTCTCCTTGAACAGCCACGCGACCGCATTGCCGACGCCCGCCGGGACCGGCAGCGATCCAGACCCCTTGCCGATCTTGACGGCCTTGGCTTCGAGTGTCGCGCGGCTGCCGGGGCGCACGGCGTCTGCTTTTTTGAATACTGCCCATGCATAGTCTCCGCCCGGATCTCCAATGGGCGTCGATGTCCCCACTTTGACCGCGGGACTCAGCAACGTTGCGAGCAGCGTCGCCGGCGTGGCTTTCAGGCCCGGCCGCAACATGGCACACAAATGATTGTGCGCGAACAGTACGGTTGGCCCTGATTTTCCGGTACTGCTGAGTGCCCGCGGGTTCCCCATATCCGCTGAGGCAAAAACATCGCCAGGCTCGCCCTTTTGCAGCCGATCCTTGAGCAAACCGGAACCGCCAAACGTCGGTGTGACGGCGACGCCGTAGGCCTCCGAGTAGGCCTTGGCGATATCCGACATCGCGGCCCGCAAACTGCCTGCGGCGTGCAGCCGCACGGCAGGCGCATCCGCTGCGGCCGCGGACAATGCGGCGAGCAGCAAGGCAGTCAACCCCATGCAGAAACGGGTCATGGCGCTCTCCTAAGCCTTTAGAAATCGAAGCTCACAGCCGCGAGCAGCGTGCGCGGCGTGCCGAAGTGCGCCAGCAGATTTCCCGCATTGGCGCCGATCAGATTGCTCGGCGCGACCGTTGACCAATAGTGCCTGTCAGTGAGGTTGTCCACCGACAGACGCCACGTCACCCTCTTCGTCAGGATGCTCGAGGTGTAGCGCGCACCGAGGTCGAACAAGTTATAGCCGGCCACGAGGAACGAATTCGTGTCGTCCGCGGCGCGCGGACCCGAGAACTGCCAGTCAAACCTGGCGACCAATCCCGGAACCGTCGGAATGCTGTACTCGAACAAGGTGTTGCCCTTGACCTTGGGCGCCCCGACATAAATCTGGTCGTTGGTGCTCGGCACCGACGTGTGCTCGAGCCGCGCGTTCAGCAGCGTCACGCCGCCATAGACCCTTAGGTTTTGCACCATCTCGCCAACCGCGGACAGCTCCAGACCCTTGTTGACCTGTAGGCCGGATATCTCGAATGCATTGTCGACGGTATTGATGTTCGCAAAGGGCCGTTGAATCAGAAACAGCGCCGCTGTGAGATCGATTTTGTCCAACGACACTTTGTAACCGACCTCGTACTCTTTGCTGCGATAGGGCGCAAGGCTCTGGCCCGCGTTGACCAGCGGCGGCGAGCTGGTGGGCGCCAAGTCGCCCGCCTGCAAGCTGCTGGCAAACGTGGCGTACCACGTCATGTTGCTCGCCGGCTTGTACATGAGGCTCGCGGTGGGACTTAAGCCGTGATCCGCATATTCGGGCAACTCGACCGCCTTGGCGTTGAAGTTGTCCGTGTGAAACCAATCTTGGCTCACGGCCAGGCGCGCCGACCATGCTTCGGTGAAGCGGATGGTGTCCCCAATATTCACGCCCTGCTGATACGAGGTCGAGGAATCGAAATTCAATCCTACATTCGGCAGGCCCGCCACGAGAAACGGGTAGATCTGCGGATTATTGAGGTTCGCGCGGCCCAACAAGGTGCTTGCGGGCGTCGCCGGCGTGATCACCGAGTAGGACTGGGCCTTGTAGCCCGTCGTGCCGATCGTCAGGTCGTGCGCAATTGCCCCGGTGGTGAAGTTGCCGTCAAGATACGCGGCATCGCTGGTCATGATGAAGCGCGGCGCGAAGCCCGCGCCCAACGACGTGGTGTAATTGCCGTTGTTGCCGGTCAAATTGTTGACCGGCGTGTTGATATTGCGCGACGCGTCTTGATTGAGTCCGCCCACCACCAGGTGCCAGTCGGAATTGAAATCGTGTTTCAAGCGCGCGCTGGCCATGCGCGTCAATAAATCGACGCCCGCATAGTTCTGGCCATACCCCACCGTGGTCGGATCGGGCGCCGGCGGCAGCACAATTTTTTCACTGTAGGCAAACCATCCTGGATAGCCTGTGTCGATCAGGTGGTAGTAGCTATAGTTGGTTTCGATGACGGTGTCTGGCATCGGACGCACATCAACGGCAAGACTGCCGAGCACCCGCTTGGCGTGGCTGTGATCGACCCACGCGTCCCCCTCGCCGAACACGCCGTTGAATCGGTAGCTAACGATGCCGTTGCCGTCGATCTTGCCGCCGAGATCCACGTGAGCAGTTCCGAGGCTGTCCGCGGCATAGCTCACGGTGACTTCGCGCAGGTCATAGTCGGTCGGGCGCTTGGAGACGAAATTGAACATGCCGGATGGATTGGCAGGTCCGTATAGCGAGGCGGACACGCCATTCACCACTTCGATTTGCTGAAACTGTTCCATCGCATTGGCGACGGTAATGAACATTTGCATGCCGTCCATGCGCGAGTTTTGAAAATTTCCGCCCTGCATGCCGCGAGTTTGCGGCCTCAGGATGTCCGCCCCCTGCTGCTCTTGATACGCGACCAGCGGCAGGTACTTCGAGACATCCTTGAAGTTCGTCGCCATGGAATTTTGAATCAGATCTTCCGACAGCACGCCGATTGTGTACGGCGCATCGAGAATTTTTAGCGAGCCCAAGGGTCCGAGCGAATCAACAGACTCAACCCGGTAGTCGTCGGTTTCTTTGTTGCCGACTACAGTCACCCGCGGCAGTCCGGGCTGCGTCTGCGGCGTGTCGGCGAAGGCGGCGTCATCGGCAGCCGCACCTCGGGCGCGGGCAAAAGGAGAGAGAGCAATCAATATTGCGAAGCGAATCGACCGGGTCATTGAAATCTCGTCGAATGGATTGAAGGCGGCGCGACGGCCGCTTGCGAGCTGTGCTCTACAAGCAGAAATACCGCAGGAAAAGTAACATGGGAGGGGTGGCCCAACAATATGAACGCAGGAGCATATGTTGTGCGTTAGAAGTCACAGATTTCGCGTACTCGGCGGTTAATCAGCGTCGAGACGCTCCCCGCCGACGTAGCAGTGGAAGCGCCGATTCGCCGCGCGACCAAACAGCGCCATACCGAATTTTTTTGCCAGGTCATACCCCATGACGGACACGCCGTTGCGCGACACGAGGATCGGCACGCCGCTCTGCGCCGCCTTGATGACCATTTCGCCGGTCAGTCTGCCCGTGGTGAACAGAACCTTGTCGCCGCCTTCAATGCCGTGCAAGGCCATCCAGCCGCTGATCGTGTCGAGCGCATTGTGCCGGCTCACATCCTCGACTGACACGAGCAAGCGAGCGTCTTGAAACAGGGCACAGCTGTGTACGGATCTTGCGTGCCGATGGATGCTGTCATGCTGGCGCATCGTCTTCAGCAAGCTGCGCAAGGCACTGCCTCGAATGCGCGCCTGCGCGGCGCCTGGCAGCCTGATGCCATCGATATGATCGAGCAAACGCGAGTATATCGATCCTTGCCCGCTGCCCGAGGCCACGATGCGCAGCGGTATGCCGGAAATATCGCTTGGTGAGCCGTGGGTTCTGACCGTGGCTGTGCCTGACTTCCAATCCACCGAAATTGATTCGACGGTCGCCGCGTTCTTGATCAATCGCTGATTGAACAAGAAGCCCAGCACCAGCAATTCCGGCGAGGCGCCGAGCGTCATCAGCGTGACGAGCTCGCGACCACCCAACATCACCGTCAAGGGCCGCTCGGCTGGGATGAAAATTGCCCGCCGCACCCCCAGTTCATCGACGATGCTGATCTCGCGCATCGAGTCGGACGCCGCAGCGCTAAGCCGCGGAGCGTTTGCGACCGGCTGCATCAAGCGCGCCTCGGGCTGCACTTCAAAGGCCTCGATACTAGGGGTCTCGATGGCAGCCTCCGCCTGCGCGCGCTACGATGCTCCACTGCAGTGAACACTCATGATCAATCAGAGTAATGACATCAGCGGGCTGATTCTCGCGGGCGGGCGCGCCACCCGCATGGGAGGCGTTGACAAGGGATTGCAGCTGCATCTGGGCGTACCGCTCGCGCAGCACGCGCTCGAACGCCTGCGGCCCCAAGTTGCCGCGTTGATGCTCAATGCCAATCGCAACTTGCCCGCGTACCAAGCGATGGGCGTTCCCGTTTGGCACGATGAGATGGCCGACTTTCCCGGGCCGCTCGCCGGCATGCTTGCGGGTCTCATGCATTGTCGTACGCCCTACCTGGTCACGGTGCCGTGCGATTCCCCGAATTTTCCCGCCGACTTGGTCGAGCGTCTGGCGCAGGGCCTGCTGCACGCCGAGGCGGATTTGGCGACCGCGTACACGCGGGAACAAGGCGGATTGCGGGCGCAGCCGGTGTTCTGCCTGATAAAGACCTCGCTGCGCGACGCTCTGCGCGCCTTTATCGCAAGCGGCGAGCGCAAAACCGGTCTGTTCGCCGCGCGGCATCACGGCGCGAAAGTCATATTCGATGACGCTGCAGCGTTTGCGAATGCCAACACCCCGGGCGAGTTGGCGGAATTGCAAATCAATCCTCGCCCGCCATGACCGGCTCGAGAATCTGCCCGCCGCCGAAACTCGACTGCAGCGGCGCCGTGCCGCCCAAGCTCAGGCGCACGGCGCAATACTTGAACTCAGGGATTTTGGCGAAGGGATCGAGCGCTGAATTCGTCAGCTTATTGATCGCAGCTTCGTAGAAGCAAAACGGCACGAATACGGCGCCAGGCGGCGAGCTCTCGTCTGCCCGTGCATACAAGCTGACCTTGCCGCGACGCGACTGGATCGTGACGAGCTGCCCCGGCTTGGCGCCGAGCGCCGCCATATCATAAGGATTCAGCATCGCGACTGGATCCGGCTCGAGGGCATCGAGTACGCCGGAACGGCGCGTCATGCTGCCCGTGTGCCAGTGTTCCAACTGCCTGCCGGTGATCAAGACCATCGGATACTCAGTATCCGGCCGTTCATCAGCTGGAATGATATCGGCGGGCACGAATTTCGCTCTGCCGGTCGGTGTGGGAAATGAATTGATGAATACCACCGAGTCGCCGGGATCGCCTTCCTTTTCGCAAGGATACGTGACGCTGTCTTCCTTCTGCAGCCGCTCCCAGGTGATCCCGCCGATGCTGGGCATGGTGTGGCGCATCTCGTCGAACACGGCCGCCACCGCGGTCTCCCCCGTGCCATAAGACCACGACAGACCGAGTTGCTGCGCAATATCGATGATGATCTCCAAATCCTGGCGCGCCTTACCGGGAGGATTGAGTGCTTGCCGTCCTAACTGCACGTATCGATCCGTGTTGGTGAACGTGCCGGTCTTCTCGGCAAACGATGACGCCGGCAAAATGACATCGGCGAGATAACCTGTTTCAGTCAGGAAAATATCTTGCACCACCAGCATATCGAGCTTCGCGAGCGCCTCGCGCGCATGATCCGCGTCCGGATCGCTCATGGCCGGATTTTCGCCCATGATGTACATGCCTTTGACATTGCCGGCGAGGATGTTCTTGATGACCTCGACCACCGTCAGACCCGCCTTATTGTCGAGCTTTTCGCTGGGGACGTTCCAGGCTTTCGAGAATCGCGCGATGGCCTTGGGGTCATCAACGCGCTGGTAGTCCGGATACATCATTGGAATGAGCCCGGCGTCCGAAGCGCCCTGCACATTGTTTTGTCCGCGCAGCGGGTGCAGTCCTGTTCCCGGCCGGCCGATTTGTCCTGTCATCAATGCCAGCGCGATGAGGCAGCGGGCGTTGTCGGTGCCGTGGATATGCTGGCTGATGCCCATGCCCCAGAGAATCATGGAGCCCGAACTGATCGCATAGAGCCGCGCGACCTCGCGAATGGTGTCCGCCGGAACGCCGCAAATCGGCGCCATGAGATCGGGACTGTAGCCCTGGACGTTTTTCGCGAGTTCCGCGTAGCCCAAGGTACGGTCCGCGATGAATTTCGCGTCGACCAAATTCTCCTCAATGATGACGTGCATCATGGCGTTGAGCAGTGCCACATCGGTGTCGGGCTTGAATTGTAAAAAGCGATACGCGGTGCGCGTCAGGTCGCTGCGACGCGGATCCATGACGATGACCTTGGTGCCGGCGCGCATGGCGTTCTTGATGAAGGTGGCGGCGACCGGATGATTTACGGTTGGATTGGCGCCGATCACGATGACCACCGCAGCCTGGGTGACATCCATGACCGGATTGCTCACCGCACCGGAACCGATTCCCTCGAGGAGTGCCGCAACGCTCGAGGCGTGGCAGAGGCGCGTGCAGTGATCGACGTTGTTGCTGCCGAAGCCGATGCGCACCAGCTTTTGAAACAAATACGCCTCTTCGTTGCTGCCCTTGGCCGAGCCGAATCCGGCGAGCGATTTCGGGCCATAGGTGTCGCGCAATTCTCGTAGCGTGCCGCCGCCCAGGGCGAGCGCCTCTTCCCACGTCGCCTCGCGAAACACTTGCATGACATTGTTCGGATCCATCGCGAACTTGCCGGATTTGGGTGCATCGGATCTGCGGATCAGCGGCACCGTGAGTCGCTGCGGGTGACGCGAATAGTCGAATCCATAGCGCCCTTTGACGCACAGACGAGAGTGATTGGCGGGACCATCGCGTCCTTCAACGTAAAGAATGCTGTCGTTCTTGACGTGGTAGGTCAGCTGACAGCCCACGCCGCAATAGGGGCAGAGTGACTTGACGGATTTATCAGGCACGGCCAGCGCAACCTCGCGCGCCGGCATGAGTGCGCCGGTCGGACAGGCCTGCACACACTCGCCGCACGCCACGCAGGTGGAGGCGCCCATCGGATCGTCCATGTCGAATACGATCTTCTCGTTTTGGCCGCGAGAGGCCAAGCCGATCACATCGTTCGCCTGTTCGTCGCGGCATGCGCGCACGCAGCGCGTGCACTGGATGCACGCATCGAGATTGACCGCCATCGCCGCATGCGAAAGATCCGCTTGCACCGCGGGACGCGGCGCGAAACGCGGCTTGCCGACATTCAGCTTGGTGGCCCATTCATCGACCTCATTGTGGCGGGTGTATTCCCGCTCCGGCATATCGGATTGCAGCAGCTCAATCACCATCCGCTGCGCTTTGCGCACGCGTTCGCTGTTGGTGGTCACCTGCATGCCGGCCGTGGGTGCGCGGCAACAGGAAGCCGCAAGCACTCGTTCGTCTTTGATCTCAACCATGCAAACGCGGCAATTGCCGACCGCATCCATGCCTGCCTTGTAGCAGAGCCGCGGGATTTCGACTCCCTCGCGATCCGCGATCTCAATCAGGGTTTCGCCGGGCAACGCCGTCATTTCACGGCCGTCCAGCAGGAAGGTAACCGTGGGGGCCTCAGGTGCAAGGCGCATATTGGGAGAGGTGACGCTCATGCTGGTTGCCTTTAAGTCAACTCGTTCGGAAAGTACTTGATGACCGTATCGACGGGATTGGGCGCAGCCTGCCCCAAGCCGCAAATCGATGCGTCGCGCATGACCTGCGAGAGTTCGGCCAGCAGCGGCGTATCCCAGTGATCCTTGGCAATGAGCGCATTGGATTTGGCGGTCCCGACCCGGCAGGGCGTGCACTGACCGCAGGATTCATGTTCAAAGAAACGCATCATGTTGCGCGCGGCTGCTTTGGCGGTATCTTGCGAGGACAGCACGATCACCGCGGCGGAGCCGATGAAGCAGCCATAAGGCTGCAAGGTGTCGAAGTCCAGCGGGATGTCGCCCATGGAGGCGGGCAGAATGCCGCCGGAAGCCCCGCCCGGCAGATAACCGTAAAAAGTGTGGCCCTGTTTCATGCCGCCGCAGAACTCGTCGATCAATTGACGTACGGTGATGCCCGCCGGCGCCAATTTCATCCCGGGACTCTTCACGCGCCCGGAGACTGAAAAGCTGCGCAAACCTTTGCGGCCATTGCGCCCTTGCGAGGCAAACCAGGCTGCGCCTTTCTCGAGCAGCTCGCGCACCCAGAAAAGCGTTTCGAAGTTGTGCTCCAAGGTCGGCCGGCCGAACAGTCCGACTTGCGCGACATAGGGCGGACGCAGGCGCGGCATGCCGCGCTTGCCCTCGATCGATTCGATCATCGCCGACTCTTCGCCGCAAATGTAGGCGCCGGCGC
>JBDTAV010000015.1:0-10137 GCA_039924385.1 Steroidobacteraceae bacterium | reverse complement strand
ATGAAGAACTAGTGTCCGACCAAGAGGCCTGGACACGCAAGATTCTGAATTTCATCGGCCTCGAATGGGATGAGCGCTGCCTGGCATTCCACGAGACCAAGCGCTCAGTGGTCACGGCAAGCGCCTGGCAGGTGCGGCAAAAGGTCTACCGGCAATCCGTGGAACGCTGGCGCAATTACGAAAAATTCGTCGGTCCGCTGAAAGGATTGAGACAGTAGAGTATCGCTGAGTTTTCTGGAGAGCCTTTCACGGGCTGCCCAGCGCTCTGGGCGCGTGGCCGTGACAGAATTTGTCACTCGATGACGCTGCGCGCCAGCAACGGCGCCGGACGACGACGATTCTATGTCAAATCGCCGCCGCCGGGATTCAATTAATACGCGGGATTTCATGGACCTATGTGCAACGATCGAGCATTGGCACACCGCTTGCTCCTCTCCTATCACCGGCATCGGCCGTTGTTCGAATTATGGATTAGTTTGTGTGTTCAACAGGAGTCAAAATGTTTAAGAAATTACAGCAGGGCTTCACGCTCATCGAATTGATGATCGTGGTTGCCATCATCGGTATCTTGGCGGCGATCGCCATTCCGGCCTACCAGGACTACACCGTGCGCGCGAAAGTGACGGAAGGCCTGAGCGTGGCGGATGCGGAGAAGACGGCGGTGGCCGAGGGTTTTCAATCGAATGACGCCGCGGGTGTCAAGACTGCGTCAACCCAGTTGGTTGCTAACCCGGTAGTTACGAAGTACGTATCGGGTATCACCATCGGCACCGGTGCCGGTCTCTTGGGCGTGATCACGGTTACGTTCCAAAATGTGGCGCAGATTGCCGGTAAGACAATCGTGTTGACCCCGTATGCCGGCGTTCCGAAGGCCGTACTGGTTGCGGGTGCAAACGGTGCTATCGACTGGGCGTGTGCTTCTGCCGCGCAAACCACGGCCAACGGCCTGGGTTTGGCCGCCGCGGTTGCCGGCGACGTCCCGACTCGCTACGCGCCGACGCAGTGCAAGTAACAGTCTAAGCTCCGCAAAGACTGGAAGCCCCTCCCCCCGAGGGGCTTCTTTTTTTGTCGCCCCGTCTCGCCGCGGCAGCGCAAGAAGCCGTATTTTGCGATCAATGTCACGAGTGAGACGGTGCCAATGTGCGACTATTCGGGGATGATTTGACAATTGCCCTGCTTACTACCGATGGTAGACTAGGGCAACCATGGGGTTTAGTGTAAGTCCATGAATGACAACGCAATAGCGTCGGTTAGCAGCACCAGTCGGGTAGCGTTGGGCGGTCTTGCCCAGCGACTTGTACAGGACGGCCTGCTGGATGAGAACGCCATGCAGGACGCTATTGTCAAAGCAAAGGAAAGGCGCGCCAATCTGGTCACTCATCTAGTATCGATGAATCTGGCGACCGCGCGCGACATTGCCATTTCCGCCTCCAACGAGTTTGGGGTGCCTTTGCTGGATTTGGACGCGGTAGCCATCGATCAGGAGGCCGTCCGCGCGGTGAGCGATAAGCTCATGCAGAAACACCGCGTGTTACCGCTGATGAAGCGCGGTAAACGCTTGTTCCTTGCAGTCGCCGATCCGACTAACCTGCATGCCCTCGATGAGATCCGCTTTCAGACTTCGATGAGCATCGAGTTTGTTGTCGTCGAGGACAACAAACTACAGACCGCAGTGACTAAAGCCATCGATCAAGCCGAGGCAATTATGCCCAGCCTGACCGACGACGACTTCGATCTCGAGAATCTGGACGTCAGCGGTGGCGATGAAGACCCCAGTGCGGATGCGCTCGGTCGCGACGACGTCGAAGACGCGCCAATCGTGCGTTTCGTAAACAAGATAATGCTAGACGCGATCAAGAAAGGTGCTTCGGATATTCACTTTGAACCCTATGAAAAGCTGTTTCGTATTCGTACACGCTTGGACGGCGTTCTCAAAGAAGTAGCAGTGCCGCCGGTGCAATTGGCGGTCAAGATCGTAGCCAGACTCAAAGTCATGGCCCGACTCGATATTGCCGAGCGCCGCGTTCCGCAAGACGGGCGTATCAAAATGCGCTTGTCCAAGAATCGGGCCATCGATTTCCGCGTCAGCACCTGCCCAACGCTGTTTGGCGAAAAGGTCGTCACGCGTATTCTCGATCCTTCCAGCGCGATGCTCGGCATCGACGCCCTGGGCTATGAACCCTTCCAGCGCGAGCTGTACCTCAAGTTCTTGGCCAAACCGCAAGGGATGATCCTCGTCACTGGGCCGACTGGCAGCGGTAAGACTGTGTCGCTCTACACCGGTCTTAATATCCTAAACACAGAGGATACGAATATCTCAACTGCGGAAGATCCGGCAGAAATCAATTTGCCGGGCATCAACCAAGTGAACGTCAACAACAAGGTCGGACTCACCTTCGCATCGGCACTCCGAGCATTCTTGCGACAAGATCCCGATGTGATCATGGTCGGCGAAATCAGAGACTTGGAAACCGCGGAAATTGCCATCAAAGCGGCGCAGACCGGCCACTTGGTTCTCTCAACGCTGCATACCAATGACGCTCCGCAGACGCTGACTCGATTGGTGGATATGGGCGTCAAACCCTATGCTATTGCCACTTCGGTGAGCCTCATCATCGCGCAGCGTCTCGCCCGCAAGCTGTGCAACAACTGCAAGCAACCGATCGACATCCCAACCGAAGCCGCCAAGAAAGAAGGCTTCGAGCCGGCAGACATTGCCAGCGGAATCAGAGTCTTCAGGGCCGTTGGCTGCGGTCAATGCACGGACGGCTACAAGGGACGATTGGGAATCTACCAAGTCATGCCGGTTACGGAAATTATTGGCCGAATCATCATGGAAGGCGGCGGCGCGATGAATGTCAACGATCAGGCCGTCAAGGACGGCGTCTGGAATTTGCGTCGCTCCGGTTTGGAAAAAGTAAAGACCGGCGCGACAAGTTTGGAAGAAGTAAACAGCGTCACGATCGAATAGTGATTGGCGCGAGGGACTGATTTATGGCGATATCTGCAACAGCTGGCAAGAAAGAAACTCAGTTTGTATGGGAGGGCAAGGACAAACGCGGCCATAGGGTGCGCGGTAAGGCCCTTGCCGCAAACGAACAGGCACTGCGTGCGGACCTGCGACGTCAGGGAGTGGCACCCACTCGCGTCAAAACCCAAAGCAGAGTGGGTGGCGGGAAGGTTAAGCCGCAAGATATCGCGGTATTTGCCCGCCAGCTCGCGACCATGATGTCAGCCGGCATTCCCATGGTTCAAGCCTTCGAGATTATCGGCAACGGTCACGAAAAGCCGTCGATGCAAAAACTGGTGCTAGATATCAAGTCCAACATCGAAGGCGGCAGCACGTTGCACGAGTCGCTTGCCAAACACCCGCTCTATTTCGATGATCTCTTCGTGAATCTCGTGGAGGCGGGCGAGCACGCGGGCGCGTTGGAAACGCTTCTGGACAAAATTGCGACTTACAAGGAAAAGACTGAGGCGCTGAAAAAGAAAATTAAAAAAGCGCTGTTCTATCCCACGGCTGTCCTCGTTGTCGCAGTCATTGTGTCCGTCATTCTCTTGATTTTCGTGATCCCTCAATTTGAGTCGCTGTTCAAAGGCTTCGGAGCGGATTTGCCCGCATTCACGCAAATGGTCGTAAACGCGTCGAAGTTCATGCAGCACCAGGGATGGATTGTCGGACTCATGGCTGGCGGCGCGGTATACGGATTCATGTATTTCCACAAGCGCTCGCGAAATATGCGGCGTGTAATTGATCGAGCGTCGCTGAAATTTCCGATTATTGGGCCGATATTGGTGAAGTCGGCGATCGCACGCTTTGCGCGAACCCTCTCCACGATGTTTGCGGCCGGCGTGCCCTTAGTCGAGGCGATGCAATCCGTGGCGGGCGCTACGGGCAATATCGTCTATGAAGAAGGTACCCTGCGTATGAAAGACGAGGTTGCCACAGGCCAACGCTTGCAGCGCGCCATGGAGAACACGGGATTGTTTCCAAACATGGTGGTGCAGATGATCGCAGTGGGCGAGGAATCTGGATCGCTTGACACAATGTCGAGTAAAGTCGCCGAGTTCTACGAGGCTGAGGTCGACAACGCAGTTGACAGTATGTCGAGCCTCATGGAGCCAATTATCATGGCAGTCCTTGGCGTTCTAGTCGGCGGCATGGTCATCGCCATGTACTTGCCTATCTTCAAGCTCGGCCAAGCGATTTAAGTCGTAATTCGGACATCCGACCGCTATCGTTGTTTGGCCCATGCTGAACGACGTAGTTTTTCTTTATTCTTTAGATCCCGCGCTCTTCGCGGGGTCTGTTTTCTTGCTCGGCCTCATCATCGGCAGCTTCCTCAACGTCGTCATCTATCGCCTTCCCATCATCCTGGAGCGCGAGTGGCGATCGCAGGCAGTAGACGTTCTGTCGGCGGGGACCGACCCGCCTCCCCCCGCAGTCCCACTCGACCGCTTCACCTTAAGCACCCCCCGCTCCGCCTGCCCCAAGTGCAAGGCGCCCATCACGGCCCTGCAAAACATCCCGATCGTGAGCTGGCTGGTGCTGCGCGGCCGCTGCGCTTCCTGCAAGACGAAAATCTCCGCCCGCTACCCGCTGGTGGAACTGACCACGGGCGTGCTGTCCGCCTGGGTTGCCTGGCATTTCGGCTTCGGGGTGCCCGCTGCTTGCGCTCTCTTGGTCACCTGGGCACTCATTGCCTTGACAGGCATCGACATTGATCATCAGCTGCTGCCCGACAACATCACCCTGCCGCTGATGTGGGCGGGCCTGCTGGCCGCCGTCGCGATCGGTCCGATGCCGGGGGCGGCTCTGCCGGTTTCCCCGAAGGACGCTCTCATTGGTGCAGCGGCGGGCTATACGAGCTTGTGGCTGGTGTTTCATGCATTCAAGCTCGTCACCGGCAAGGAGGGCATGGGGTATGGAGATTTCAAGCTGTTTGCGGCCCTCGGCGCCTGGCTGGGCTGGAAGGTGCTGCCCATGGTCATCGTGCTGTCCGCCGCCACCGGCGCTGTTCTGGGGATACTGATGATTGCCCTGCAAGGCCGTGATCGCCGCGCACCCATGCCTTTCGGGCCCTATCTGGCCGCGGCCGGGTGGCTGGCCATGATGTATGGCGATTCGTTGCTCAACGGCTATCTGCGAATCGCAGGTCTCAAGCATTAAGCCATGACGCAACCGCTGCGAATCGGCCTCACGGGCGGCATCGCGAGCGGCAAGAGCACGGTGACCCAACGTTTCACGGAACTCGGCGTTCCGGTGATTGACGCGGACGTGGCGTCCCGAAGCGTGGTGGCGCCGGGCACACCGGGGCTCGCACAGGTCTTGCAGCGCTTTGGCGCAGATATCCTCGATGCGGACGGCCGCCTCGATCGCAGCGCGCTGCGAAACCTCATATTTAAGGACCCAGCCTTGCGGCAGGCACTCGATGCCATCCTGCATCCGTTGATCCACGCCGAGATGGAACGCGAGGCCGCGCAGGCGCAGGGGCCTTACGTGATCATGGCCATACCCTTGCTCGTCGAGAGCGGCAGCTCCGCTAAGCGGGTGGATCGCGTATTAGTGGTTGATGCGGACGAAACACTGCAACTACAGCGGCTGCAAGCACGTGATGGCAGTTCGGCAGAGCAGGCCCGCGCGATTCTCGCCTCGCAGGCCACCCGCACCGCACGCTTAAATATAGCGGACGACGTGCTTTTGAACACCGGGAGCGTCGCGGAACTGCGTCAGGCCGTCGATCGTTTGCACCAGCAATATCTACAGCTGGCGCAAACATCGCCTTCGCGACGACATTTAATCTAAATCCAAGGTTTACCCTGAGGCTTGGGTTGGCTCACAATAGGGCTATGAACTCTTATCCTGATATCTCCTCCCAGATAGAGACTGAGGCTGCGCCGGTTGTCTATGAGCAGCCGCTCAACGAGCGCATGCGCAACTTTCTGCGGCTCGAATTTCTTTACACTCAAGCCACCTATCACAGTGAGTCGCCCAGTCCCTGGAGTTCTCGTGCCGCAGTCTCCAGCCTGCTCGAGATCCTGGCCATCACCGCGCGCGGCGACTCGCGCAGCGACGTGTTGAAGGAACTCGAGCGGCAAGTCAACGTGCTCAGGGAATATCAATCCAAGACCGGCGTCGATCCGGCGCGCTTGAAGTCCCTCATGTCCAATCTGGTCAAGCTGCGCAGTGATTTGGCGTCGATCGGCGGAAATTACATGGCGCCGCTGCGCGATTCGGAATTCTTGAGTGCGGTGAAACATCGCAGCGCCATCCCCGGCGGCACCTGTGACTTCGACCTGCCCGACTATTCTTATTGGCTCAATCGTCCGGCCGACATCCGCGCCGCTGAATTCAACAGTTGGCTGTCGTTGATCCGGCCATTGTGCGACAGCATCGCCGAATTGCTTTGGCTGACGCGTCAAAATGCCAAGCGCAAATCCGAAGTCGCGGTGGGCGGCATCTTCCAGCTGCAGTTCGATCGTGAGAACCCGTGCCAGTTGGTGCGCATCACCTTGCCTTCCGACACCGACCTGTTTCCCGAGATGAGCGGCAATCAGCATCGCTGCACGATTCGCTTTTTGAATTGGCTCGATGCAACCGCGCGGCCGTCGCACATCGAAGTAGACGTTCCGTTCCTCTTGACCTGCTGCGCCTGATTTTTTGGCTTGCTGGGTTCAATGGCGACGAGTGTGAAATGTCCTACCTGCCGGCGCGATGTGGAGTGGTCGCCGGCATCCCAGTACCGGCCGTTCTGCAGCGATCGCTGCCGGCTCATCGATCTGGGAGCGTGGCTCACCGAACAACACAAGATCCCGGACGAAACGGGAACTGCGGAGGATCAATTGCACTCCGACTCCGCCGAGGAATCTTAGGAGCCTGCCTGAGTATTCTCCGTGGCCGCGACCGTGGCAGATTTCGCTTCAGGCGAGGCGGAGCCGGCGCGGTTGGGTATACACCCAATGAGGAGGCGACAACAATGCATGAAGCGAAATCTGCCCGATCCCGAAGGGTTGGCAGCGAGAGGTGCGTCTGCGGTGTTGCGCGGATTGTCCGTGGGATCCGCCACGGCCTGCGCCGCGCGCCTTGCATCCGCTGCCTCGCGCTGCCAACGCGGCTCACGTGGAATACTCAGACAGGCTCCCGGCATGCAGCCTGACTTCTGGCTCGATCGATGGCGCATGGCGCAGATCGGCTTTCATCAAGCAGCGGTCGATCGACATCTAAAAGTCTATTGGCCGCGGCTTAAATTGCCCGTAAACAGCCCTGTATTTGTGCCTCTTTGCGGTAAGAGTCTCGACTTGATGTGGCTGAGAAGCTTAGGTCACGCGGTGAAAGGCGCGGAACTCTCGCCTATTGCGCTGGAATCCTTCCTGATGGAACACGGCATTCTCGCCAGCCGTCGCGTGCTTAACTATTTCGACGTGTACGAGGCCGACGGGTTCACGCTGTTTCGCGGCGATTATTTCAAACTGACGCCGGCGCTGCTCGGCAGCGTCTCCGCCGTTTACGACCGCGCCGCACTGATTGCGTGGACCCCTGCAATGCGAGAAGCCTACGTGGAGCATCTCACCTCGCTGACGAACCCCGGCACGCAAATGCTGTTAATCGTGGTTGAGTACCCGCCGGAGCAAATGCACGGACCGCCCTTCCCTTTGACCCGCGAAGACATCCAGAGCCTTTACGCGCGGCATTATTCAATCGAGGAGTTGGGCCGGCATGAGGTATTGGAGCTTGAACCTCGTCTCGAGGCGCGCGGGCTGACTGAATTGCGCGAGGTTTGCTATCGGATGACTCGGCTGTAATACACTTTAGTCTCGCGATATATGTCGACCTCTGAAAACTAGCACAACGAAAAGGGCTGAAATTCCATGACGGATTCGCGAAACTCGGGCAGATACTTGGCCCCTGCGTTGGTCGCTTGCGCGGTGGCCACCGGCGCCAGCGCCGCAGAACTCACCATCGACCGATTGTTCGATGCGCCGCCGTTGGCGGGGCCAACCATAGTGGGCTTGAAGATTTCGCCCGACGGCGCACGGGTGACGTATCTTAAGGGCAAAGCAGACGACAAAGATCGACTCGATCTGTGGGAATACAACATTCACGACCGACAAGCCCGCGTGCTGGTCGATTCAAAGGCCCTGGCGCCCAAACAGGAGAAGCTCTCGGACGAGGAGATCGGGCGCCGCGAACGGCAAAGAACCGCTGCTTTGTCGGGAATTTTGGAATACACCTTTGCGCCCGCCGGGGACGCCGTGCTCTTCCCGTTGAACGGCAAGCTGTACTACTGCCAACTTGCGGCCAAAAAGCAAAAGGCGGCGGTGCAGTTCATCGATACGCATGGTTTTGCGACCGATGCCACCGTCTCGCCGGCGGGCGGCACCGTCGCCTACGTACGCGATCAGAATCTCTACGCCTACGACATCGCGGCCCAATCAGAAAAGGCGCTGACCAGCGACGGAGGCGGCGCCATCAAGAACGGCATGGCGGAGTTCATTGCTCAAGAAGAGATGGACCGCAGCACCGGATATTGGTGGTCGCCCGACGGGCGCCACATTGCATTCGCGCGGGTCGATGAAAGTCCGATCAAGGTGACCGAGCGATTCGAAATCGCCGCCGACAATGTGTCGACCTTTGCGCAGCGCTACCCCACCACCGGCGGCCCCAACGTGCTGATCAGGCTGGGCATCATCGACGTCAAGAGCGGCGCGGTGACCTGGGTGGACTTGGGCGCCGGGCAAGATATTTATCTTGCCCGGGTGAATTGGCTGCCTGACAGCAAAACACTGGCGGTGCAACGCGAAAGCCGCAACCAGCGAAAACTCGACCTGCTGTTTGCAGACATCGACAGCGGCAAGACTCGAACCATGCTGACGGAGACCAGCAATACCTGGATTGACCTGAATGATGAGCTAACGTTTCTGAAGAAGTCTCCGGAATTCATCTGGGCATCGGCACGCGATGGCTACACCCATCTGTATCTGTACGGCACCGATGGCCATTTGATCCGCCGGCTGACGGCCGGCGACTGGGTCGTCGATGATTTTCGCAAACGCGCCGTGATGGGCATCGACGAAAAGAAGCGCACGGTGTATTTCTCCGCCACCGAGAAGAGCCCGACCGAGCGGCATCTGTACAGCACCTCACTCGACACCGCCGATCCGCACCGGGTGCACCGGATCACTCAAGAAGCCGGCGTGCACGGCATTTCCATGTCGCCCGATGTGCGGTTCTATATCGATAACTTCACCAGCTCGAGCCAACCGCCGCAGGTCAGTTTGCACGCCGCGGATGGGACCCTCAAGTCATGGCTGCTGGAAAATCGATTGGACGCGCAGCACCCGGACGCGCCCTATCTTGCGGACAATTCCATTGCGGAGATCGGCACGCTCACGGCGACCGATGGTCAGACGCTGTACTATCAATTGTTCAAGCCGCTGCATTTCGATCCCGCCAAGCGCTATCCCGCCATCGTCGATGTGTACGGCGGACCGGGGGTGCAGCGCGTCATCAACAACTGGCACGGGAATATATTCACGCAAATTCTGACGCGCGCAGGCTACGTGGTATTTACGCTGGATAATCGCGGCAGCGCATTTCGCGGCACTGCGTTCCAGAATCCGATTCACGATCGGATGGGCGATGTCGAAGTCGTCGACCAGGTTCAGGGTGCGCGCTGGCTGGGTTCGCAGAGCTTCGTGGATGCTTCTCGCATCGGCGTATGGGGCTGGAGTTATGGCGGCTATATGACGCTCAACTTGATGTTCAAGGCCCCCGACATCTATCGCGCCGGCGTGTCCGGCGCGCCGGTCACGGATTTCGCGCTGTACGACACGCACTACACCGAACGCTACCTAGATCGCCCTCAGGACAACGCTGCCGGCTATGCGGCGAGCTCCGTGCTGCCTTACGCCAAAGATCTCAAGGGTCCGCTCCTGGTGATGCACGGCATGTCCGATGACAACGTACTGTTTCTCAACAGCACCAAGTTGTTTCGCCGCCTGCAAGACTTGGAAAAGCCGTTTGACGTGATGGTATACCCGGGCGCCAAGCACGGACTCATGCGCCAAAACGACGGGCGGCACGGCTACAAAATGATCAAACGGTTTTTCGATCAGAACCTAAAGCCCTAACGCCCT